>NZ_CP017916.1:1978996-2638662 GCF_002119525.1 Vibrio syngnathi
AGTGCGTTACCTGCAGCGTTGTCAGCAGCAATTAGCTGATCGAAGTATTGGTTGTTTTTCTCTGCTGAAACAACAAGTTGACCAACTTGTGCACGTGCTAGGTCAAACTGCTTTTGAATCTCTTTCGCCGCTTGCTCGTCTTTTTGCTCAACAAGGTCAAACAGGCTAGGACCAGAAAGTAGAGAACCATCTTCACGCTTGTACAAGCCAGTGTATACGTTGTAGATACCTTGCTCGTTGTAGTAGTGAGAGTTGTGCGTGTTATCAGAGAAACAATCATGCTCGTCTTCAGTAGAGTTTGCTTCTAGTGCAACTTTCATACGCTCACCCGCCAGTTCACCTAGAGATAGCGAGCCCATGCCGAACAGCATTTTACGCAAGCCATTTTCGCTAGATTCAGAAAGTAGTTCTTGACGGTAGTTGCCTTTCTCGCCTTCAGCCCACTGCTTTTCCATCCACTCTAGGTCTTGGATAAGCAATTCAGCCGATGCTTTAAGGTATGCGCCACGACGGTCGCAGTTACCGTTAGTACACTCAGCACCAACAACGAAATCAGTGTAAGCACGCTCACCTGCACCGCTGTTTGTTCCGTTTAAGTCTTGACCCCAAAGTAGGAATTCAATCGCGTGGTAACCAGACGCCACGTTTGCTTCAGAGCCGCCGATCTCGTTTAGGTCTGCAATTAACTCTGGAGTAATGTTAGTTGCATCTACTGTTGTCTGACCAATTTGGAAAGTCTTATTAGCAACGATGTTTGCACTAGCGCCTTCGTTTCCAAGCTCGTATTGGTAATCAGTAGAAACGTAATCAATAAGGCCTTCATCTAGTGGCCATGCGTTCAATTGGCCTTCCCAATCATCGACAACAACGTTACCAAAGCGGAACACTTCCGACTGTTGGTAAGGTACGCGAGAGTCTAGCCAAGCTTGTTTTACTTGTTCGAAGTTACCAGCAGAAGGAGAAGCTAAGAAGGTATCAATAGAAGAGTTCAACGCTTTTGCTGTAATTACTGAATCGGCAAACACGGCATGAGCAATGTCGGCGTAATGTTCTACAACTTGATCTTGAGTTACTGCTGCAAAAGAAGAAGCAGAGGCAAAAATGAGTGACGAAGTTACGGCTTTTGTCACTAAAGATTTAATGGTCATGAAGCATCCTTGTTGAGCTTTGAATTATTATTCGTAGTAATAGTGCAAACCATTATCATTTACACTATGGATTTGAATAATACAAACTTACAATTTTATTGCAAGACAAATACAAAAAAACCTCACATTTGTGAGGTCTTTATATACTTTTTATGCTTTAACAATATTTTGTGCTTTAACAATAAAAGGAGCTTATCAGATATCCAGATTATGCTTACCGTGTGAGACTTTCGCCTTCAGGTAGCTTTCATTACCCGACTTGATATGAGCAGATGTGTTCACCACTTCTTCAATCTCAATACCGAAAGATTTCAGCTCATTGATCTTCTTAGGATTGTTAGTTACCAAGCGAATTTTTGTGGTTCCTAAAGCGCGAAGCATTTCTGCCGCTTCGGTAAAGTCGCGCAAATCATCACCAAAACCTAGGTAGTTATTGGCTTCGTAAGTGTTCATGCCTTCGCTTTGCAGTCGGTACGCATCGATTTTGTTGTACAAACCAATACCACGACCTTCTTGCCGTAAGTAAAGAATCACTCCACCCGTCTCCCCCATAATTCTGATGGTTTCGTCTAGCTGCTCACCACAATCACAGCGAGAAGAATGGAAAACATCACCGGTCAGGCACTCAGAGTGCATGCGAACAAGAGGTATGTCCTGTGTCTTATCTGCTGATTTAAATATTACAGCAACATGCTCTTTGTCTGTTTTCAATCCATGAAAAGACAGAAGTTCAGCATCAATACTGCTTGTTACCCCTACTTTGAAATCTATTCTGGCACGCACTTCCGCCATAGCTATACTCACTTGAAAATTCGATGTATTTAACAACGCTACATTATATGTCTAGGCAATATTTTGTAGCTAACTATCTAATGATAGACACTATGAGGCTGTTAACAATTTTTTTCAAGGTCGACCACACACAAATTGTTATATTATAACAATTAATTTCCCAGGTAATAAAAAACCCCACGTTGGGATGACCAACATGGGGTTAAAAATCAATCAGTAAAGGTTTTAGTGATGCTTTGTTGCTGAACAGTTAGCCTAATTGTGCTTGCTTCCAGATAATAAGCTGAACCCAAGCATTTTCTAATTCACTTAACTCTTCTTGTGTCAGTGTAGAGATGCTCGACTTTGCACTGTATTTTTCTGCCCATTTATCAGAACGGACATGAGTATAGAACTCTTTTTTTAAATTTGAGATTACGTTATCCACAAACACATCCTTATATAACAGTGCTTAGCCTTTATAATCCGTTAATATTACAAAATACAGCTCAATTGGTAAACAGTAATACACAATTTTTATGAGTCCTTCCTAACACTCGCTACTGACAAATATACAAACAAAAGAAATAATAGGCTCGGTAATAACCAAAGTAATAAGTTTGAAACACTCATTGCTGGCTTATAAAGCACAAATTCACCAAACCTTTCTGTCATGTACTGAGTGATTTCATTGTTACTCTTCCCTGCTTTCACCATATTGAATACAACAAGGCGTAAATCTTTTGCTATGGGAGAGTTCGACTCAATCAGATTTTGATTCTGACATTGTGGGCAGCGCAGCGATTTTGCCAAACTAATAGCACGCTGTTGTTGATTAGGGCTTTCAAACTCAAATAACTCTACCTGAATGCTTGTATCTTTATCACTCGCCGTAAACAAGTCCTCGGCTATTACAGGGAAGTTGACGACAATAGCGGCGCTAAGTATGAGCACTATGTTGAGCAGGAACTTCATCATCCATTTGTACCTTTAAAATAGTGAGCGAGTTCTTTGCGCCAAACCGATTCATTAATCACACCTAGCAACTTCTTCACTATTTGGCCTTCAGCATCGACTAAATACGTCTCAGGAGTCCCTATGACACCGAGTTCTAAAGCCAGCTTCCCTTGAGGATCACTGATCACAGTTGCGTACGGATTGCCGTCGTTGGTTAATACATTGAGCGCAGCACCGGGATTATCTCGATAATTGAGACCAACAATTGGAATACCTTCCTTTTGTAGTTCGAGCAAAAAAGCGTGCTCGGTTTTACATATTCCGCACCATGAAGCCCATACATTGACCAGTTGGTAAGGATGCTGCGTGACATCAGCGAGCGTAATTTCCTGCTGACCACTGACGCTTTCACTGTTCACTAACGCAGTAGATATGAATTCTGGAAATGCCCTTTTTTGCTCTGAAACGCTGGTCGTTTGTTGCTTACTGTCGAGCGCATATGAAAATGCAACGACCAAAGCAACAGCCACTGAAAATAGAGCAATGAGTTTATTACGAACGCTGGTATGCATACTGTGCAGCCTTAACGGTTTTCTTTTTACGATTGGTCAGTGAAAGCACAGCACCTAGAATTGAGAACAGCCCACCGAACCATATCCAACGAGCATACGCTTTGTACTGAACTCGAAATGCATAAGCGGTAGCGTCAACTTTCTCACCCATGGTGATATACACATCGCCATGCCAGAACCATTTCATTGCGGGCTCGCTCATGTTCATCACTCGAACTTGGTAATGTCTTCTTTCAGGTGTAATGGAAAAACTTTGCTCACCAGTTTCTAGCTTAAGTATCGCCTTCTCTGCGGTAAAGTTTGAGGCGACATAAAGCTCTGTATCTTCATGAGCAAGCGTCCAATCCATGAATTCTACTTGTGCTCCTGGGCTTAGTTTATAGCTGCGCTCAAACGAGTGGTAGCTGTTCATTGCAGCACCTACCGCTAATACCGCGACACCAACATGGGCAAAGGTCATCACCCAGACTTTTCGTTGGAACTTAGAGCTGCGCGTCACCACTAAGCCATAAACATGGGTCAGTAACACCCAGAACGCGAGCCCCCAAGTAATAACAACCATCACTTGTGCTTGCGCCGGTTCTACTTGCCAAAAATAACAAGCGTAACCCAATACCAACGACACCAGAGCTAAGGATGAAATAATACCTTTAGTCGCTTGAGGTTTAATACTCAGCAAAGGGGCTAAGCCGACGACGGCTAACGCAAGCAAAGCCAAAGGCGCAATCAACAGATTAAAGTATGGCGCACCGACCGATATGTTACCCAGCCCAAGCAGCTCAAAGACCATTGGATAAAATGTACCAAACACCACAACAGCGGTCGCTAACACAAAAATGAGCACCGCAACTAGGCTTAAAAAGCTCTTACTGGCGAAGCTAGTAATCGGATTAGATTCAAAAGATTCCCCTCTGATGATAAGAAGAGAGAAAGAGCTCACTAGCACCAGCATCAATATAAGTAGTAGCGCGATACCTTTGGTCGGGTCGACAGCAAAAGCATGCACCGACGTTAATACGCCAGAACGAACAATAAAGGTGCCTAAGATACTCAAACAAAATGTAATGAAAGCAAGGCTGAGAGACCACTTCAAAAGCTGTTGTTTGCCTTTGGCAACACCTAAACAATGAAGCAAGGCTGTCGAAGTGAGCCACGGCAACAAGCTGGCATTTTCAACAGGATCCCAGAACCACCAGCCGCCCCAGCCTAATTCGTAATACGCCCACCAAGAGCCAAGAATGATCCCTGCGGTTAAAAAGATCCAAGCGACTAGACACCAACTGCGACAATGGGCAACCCAATCAAACTCAATAGGATCAACCAGCAAAGCGGCAACGGCAAATGCCAGCACCACAGAAAAACCGACATAGCCAAGGTAAAGTAATGGAGGGTGAAAGATCAGGCCGATATCTTGCAACATTGGGTTAAGGTCACGCCCTTCTAGCGGCAAGATCGAATTCATTTCAAATGGGTTTGATGCGAATAAGGTGAACCAAGCAAATATCGCGAGCAGTAGATTCATTACCCACAACACGCGGCTTTGGTATTCATTCGAATAGTGTTTTTGTAAGGCAATAACGCCAGACCAGACGCTGATCGTCAGTACCCAAAACAACAAAGAACCTTCATGGCCAGCCCATACAGCTGCTAGCTTAAAAAATGAGGGTAATTGAGTATTTGAATGTTCAGCGACATAGAGGATAGAGAAGTCATCACTGACAAAAGCATAGCCAAGCAATGCGACAGAAGTGAGAGAAAACAATGCACTTGAAAGAGAGAAACTGCGGATTAAACTTATATTTTGCGTCCGTTTGTTTAGCATTTGATAAAACGAATGCACACCAATAATGCTACTGAGTACAGCAACCAACACTAAACTAAACAGCCCCAAAGAACCGACCATATCACCTCAATAAGGCTCCGCTAGAGCAGAGCCGATCTGAACACGCATCTCATGTTTACTAAAAGCATGTTCATTAATAAGCAGATGTCTAGTATCCAACATCTGCTCACTAATAAACTTGCGCGAAATTAAGCTATCGTTAACTGCCCTGCATAAAGGACAAAAGTTCGCAGCATTAATACGCCCATTAGGCTTAGCGAAGTCACGGAGAAAATATACACCGAGCTATGGCGGATTGAGGTTGGTGTGACGGCATTCAACAACAACGGTAAAACCATACCAACACCGATGACGCCATACCAGAACCAACTCGCCCAGAAACCACTGCCAATTGCATTCCATACTGCTTGTTCACTTTGACCACCAGCGAAGATCAGCCCAGTAAAGAAAGTGATAAGAACAAACAACTCAAACATCACTACCGGGCGTTCAAATCCGTGGATCCATGAAATACTCGGGCTATGAGGTGATTCTTTAAAGACCAACACACCGAATAAAATACACGCCGCCGCACCCGAAGATAAACTCGAGAACAAGAATAAAATCGGCAGTACTGGGTTATTCAATAGTGGGAAGGTATTTAAAGCTGACAGCAAGAATCCGGTATAAGCGGCAAGCATCAAAGCAAGAACAGCTAGGAATATTTCCAGAGCATTCTCAAACACTTCTAATTTGCCAATCCAGTTCCCGACAAAGTCGAGTCGTCCTTTTAACCATGTTTGGTCATTCAAGAACACGACAATTTGATCTCTAAATATAATGCCGATCCAAAGGAACAAGATCACCATATACACTTGGAATAAGATCACACCCATCGACATCACAGACGTTGGATTATAGAAGATCATGATCTTCCAAAATGACAACGGTTTTGTCAGGTGGAAAACCAAGATCAGCAAGCCTGAGATGATCCCAAATGGCGCAAGAAAAGCTGTCGCCTTTAACACACCATTATGAGCAGGATCGCCTTCAATAACCTTGCGCTTAAGATAAATGGAGATCATTACGGCACCCGCCGACATCCCCGCGAGGAATAAATAGATTGCTATAATCCAGTCCCATACCACGGTACCAGACTGAAAAGCTGCGTCCCATGCACTCATAATCAAATCTCCCCTTTTTGGTGTGGCACTTTATAGAGTTTTGGTTGAGTGCCTAGATAGGCTTTATCTCTGTAAACCACCTCGGATTGAAGTACTTGGTTTATCTCACTCTTAGGGTCATTCAAATCGCCGAATGTCAGCGCTTTGGTTGGGCAAGATTCGACACAAGCAGGCAACTTCCCTTGTGCTAGATTGGTATCATGACAGAAGTTACATTTATCGGCTGACTTGTTCTCTGGATGGAAAAAGCGCACTTGATATGGACACGCTAACAAACAGTAACCACAACCGACACACTTCTCTTTGTGGACATCAACAATGCCCGTTTTTTCATCTTTGTAGGCCGCTCCTGTTGGGCAAACCATGACACACGGCGCATTATCACAATGTTGGCAAGAGTTACGAGTAAAACGGTAATCAACATTTGGATATTCGCCTTGGGGTTCGCTCTTAATAATTTCTAAGCGCGATACACCTTCAGGTACTTTGTTTACTTCACGACATGCTTCGGTACAGGCGGTACAACCAATACACGCGGTTTCGTCATGAATCATTCCATAACGTTTAGTGCCATCTTCTTGAACATTAGCTAGCGTTTTACGACTTGTCACCGCAGCAGTTCCCGCGACACCTGTGGTAAAAATAACGGCACCAGCGCCTGCTAAAAAGTTTCTTCTTGAGCAGCTCATAGATTACTCCCCTTCTTTCTTCTGGTTGAAGTCTGAATGGCAATCCACGCACAGCTTAATGGTTTGCTTTTTATCTAAGCCCAACACCTTTGCTTCAGTCGCATGAACATCATGGCAGTTTGAACACGTTAAGTTTTGCGCGTGAACATCGTGGGTCCAGCTAGCTTCACGCAGATCATCAGGTTTGTGACAATCGATACATTGGCTATTAGCATCCAAAATTAAATTAGGATCGAGGAAAACCTTTTCGGTTCCTGGTTGTGATTGAGCCGAACGATACTTCACCACTTCAGGTGCACCTTCACGGTGATCGGGGCTAATTGAACTATGACAATCGGTACAATTTACTTCACGGCCAAGTAAAGCGTGTGCACTTTCACCATGTGAACCCAATACCGTTTCTTTTGAATCTTTATGGCATTGAACACACTTGTAGTCTTTGTCGCGGATTAATTCGACTTCATGTCTTGTTGATTCTCCTACTGGCGTAACAGCAGGCTCAGCAACAGCATGAATGGAATAACCATAGAGGCAGAATGCTAGAAGGGATTTAAGCATTATGACTATGGCCAATTTAATATTGCCCATTTTATCCTTTCCTTATACCGGCATTATTTAACTCTCAACTAAATAATATTCCGGTTAAACAAAAGTACCCTTAAACGATATTATTACCGCTTAAATGATATCAATTCTTATTTTGGATAAGCCACAACGCTTTCTATAGTTAGAATATACCTCTAATTAGGTAATACGAAATTTGGATGGGTTAATCTGTGAACGCAATCACCCTATTTATATCATGGTCAATTTGGGTAATTGATTGTTATATATGATAATAATTCTCACTTGAATTTTAATGCTACTAACTACCAATACCCCTTTAGGGGTATATAAACTTCAACGTGATTGAAGTCACTACCGTTAATTGATCTAAGACAAGCTATATCCAACACGTAACAAAATGTGTTTGTTTATGAATTAATATAAACAGGAATTCTCCAGTTCTTAATTTGAATAGCAAACTCACAACGCTTGGTATAAGAATCAGTATATTGGAGATATCACTGTGAAAAAGCATTGGATACGTAATTCGGTCACAGCACTATTAATGGTTAGCGCATCACTAGCAAGCGCGACCAGTTTTGCTGCGTCTGAACAAAAAGAAATTGGCGACCCTCGTAACGACCAGTTCGAGCAAAACCACCCAGATCAATATCATTCATGGAGACAGACTTCAGAAAGCGAAGTTATTGAAGACGCACTAAAAGAAGATCCAAACATGGCCATCATGTGGGCTGGCTACGGCTTCGCAAAAGATTACAACAAAGCACGCGGCCACTTTTATGCCATTGACGATGTAAGACAAACACTTCGTACTGGCGGCCCAACGGACGAAAGCTCTGGCCCAATGCCAATGGCGTGTTGGAGTTGTAAGAGCCCAGATGTCGCTCGTGTTATTGAAGAACGTGGCGAAGATGGTTATTTCGAAGGTAAATGGGCGCGTCTTGGCAACGAGATCATTAACCCTATTGGCTGTTCAGACTGTCACGATACCCAAAGCGAAGGCTTTAAGAATGGTGAGCCAGCACTGAAGGTGACTCGTCCTTACGTTGAACGAGCATTTGAAACGATTGGTAAAAAGTTTGATGAACAAAGCCGCTTAGACCAACAAGCTTCTGTTTGTGCTCAGTGCCACGTGGAATACTACTTCACAGGGCCAACCAAAGGTGTGAAATTCCCTTGGGACCAAGGTACAACCGTTGGCGACATGGAACGTTACTATGATGCAATCAACTTTAAAGATTGGACGCATAAAGTATCGAAAGCACCCATGCTGAAAGCGCAGCACCCAGGTTTCGAAACATGGCGCGAAGGCATCCACGGCAAGAACAAAGTCGTTTGTGCTGACTGTCATATGCCGAAAGTGACCAAAGAAGATGGCACCGTTTATACCGACCATAAAGTGGGTAATCCATTCGACCGCTTCGAAGATACGTGTGCAAACTGTCACACTCAATCGAAAGAAACCATGCGTAACATCGTTTCAAGCCGTAAAGCGCAAGTACTGAACATGAAGCTGACAGCCGAGAAACAAATCGTTGCTGCTCACTTTGAAGCAGGCGCGGCATGGGAAGCGGGTGCGACAGAGCAAGAGATGGAACCTATCCTACTGGATATCCGTCACGCTCAATGGCGCTGGGACTACGCTATTGCGTCTCACGGCATTCATATGCATGCACCTGAAATCGCTCTAGAAGTGCTAGGCACTGCCGTAGACCGCGCTGCGGATGCTCGAACTAAGATTGTTCGTCTACTGGCGAAGAAAGGCATCACCGATCCAATCGAGATTCCAGATATCTCGACCAAAGAAGCGGCTCAAAAAGCGCTTGGAATGGACATGGATAAGATGAATGCTGAGAAACAACACTTCTTAGACACGGTTGTTCCTAAATGGGAAGAGCAAGCTGAAAAGCGTGAAGCCAACTACGAATACTAGTTTCTTCAATTAGACCATTAAGCAAAAACCAGTCACACTATATGTTGTGTGGCTGGTTTTTCTGTTTTAAATATTCAGTTTTAGGTTTGAAGCATTCAAATCAATACCGAGTTTCCAATGACCGTTTGCTAATTCAAGGAGTCAACAATGAAGACCTTACTTTCGCTTTCAGCATTATGCATAGCACTACTCAGTTCAGGCGTTGACGCATCAGAGCGCGCAGAGACAGGCTGGGAGTTAATAGAGAAAGGTGCATTAGTCATTGATGTCAGAACACCGGCAGAGTTCGCACAAGGGCATTTAAACAACGCCATCAACTACCCTCTTTCTGAAGTGGCAACTCACTTTGCTAACATCGAGAAAGACCAACCCATCGTTTTGTATTGCCGCAGTGGCAATCGCTCAGGGCAAGCTTATCAGTTCTTGCGTGCTCAAGGGTTTACTCAAATCCATAACGCAGGTGGGTTAACTGAGATGCTAGACAGCCAATAGATACGGAAACTAATGATTTTAGAAATTAATCACTTTAGAGACGAATTACTTCAAAGGTAAATAGTTTCAACATTTATTCAGGAAGAACAGCTTATTGACCAAGCCTAGCGGATCATCTCTTTGGCTTGGTTGATCGAATGAATAATTGAAACACGATCAATGCCCTTTTGATTGGAATCGAGGATTTGACTCCACGCATCAATCGCTTGTTGATAGCGCATACTAATGAAGTGATCGGTCGCAATCAGCATCAATGCCGTACGATCATTGGGATCAAGTTGCATGGAGTGATCCAATAGCGCATTCACGTCATCGCTCATAGCTTGAGAGCTAAGATAATAAAGTGCCGTTGCTTTGGCTGCATAGAGGCCAGAAGGCGCTTGAGGGTCTAAACGAATCGCATAATCGTAGCAAGTGAATGCCGCATCAAACTCCCCTTTTTGCATGTACACACCACCAAGCTTAAACCACAAGTCGGATTGATTCGGGTCTTGCTTAAGGCTTTGTTGCAGCTCGTCTTCGAAATCTGTTGCCGTGTAACTATTGTTATCGTCTAAAGGCAGTTGAGGTAATTCTTGCTTTAGTTGAGACCAAACCGTAACACTGAGAAGCACTGTAATAAGTGATACGAGAATATTACCTTTGAGGTTACTGCTATTTTTACTCGCGGCAATAACAACCACAACTAGAAATAAGCTCATCAATATCAACGCTACAAGTAACCACATGTCCATCTCACTTCCCTTTTGTTTAGCTCTATCTGCTACTTTATCGTTTTTGTGTTATCTCGTTATTGATCAAAGTTTAGCGTTCAAGATTTAGTACTCAAAGTTTCCCAAAACCAAGATCTAAGCACTAAGCACTAAGCACTAAGCACTAAGCACTAAGCACTAAGCACTAAGCACTAAGCACTAAGCAAAATGTTCGGAATAATAGAAAGCGATAGGCAATAAAAAACCGAGCACTTAGGCTCGGTTTTTTCATTGGTAAGCTTAATTACTTAACGTAATCGAGATTACTCAGTGTCTTGCTCGCTATCACTTTCAGAGTCAGAAGCATCAGATGCTTGCTCTGCACTTGATTCAGAAACAACTGTTCCTTCTGCGTTAACTGTTTCTGCGTTTACTGCGTCAGCATTTGCTTCTTCAGTTTCTTCGCCTTCAACAATCTCAGCTTCTTCTACTTCGTCGATACGTTGTAGACCTACAACATTCTCGTCTTCAGCAGTACGAATCAGTGTTACACCTTGAGTGTTACGACCAACTTGGCTGACTTCCGCTACGCGAGTACGTACAAGTGTACCTGCGTCGGTGATCATCATCATTTCATCGCCTTCTTCAACCTGAACAGCACCAACTACTGGGCCATTACGATCAGAGACTTTGATAGATACTACACCTTGCGTTGCACGGCCTTTCGTTGGGTACTCAGCCAACTCAGTACGCTTACCGTAACCGTTTTGAGTCACAGTTAGGATATCGCCTTCGTTAGAAGGAACAATCAGTGAAACCACTTGATCGTCTTCTGGAAGCTTCATACCACGAACACCAGAGGCAGTACGACCCATTGGACGTACTTTGTCCTCGTTAAAGCGAACAACTTTGCCCGATTTCGAGAACAGCATGATGTCGCTATTACCGTCAGTAATATCAACGCCAATCAGTGAATCATCGTCACGTAGGTTAACTGCGATTAGGCCGTTAGCACGTACGTTTGCGAATTGATCCAGTGATGTCTTCTTAACTGTACCGTCGCCTGTTGCCATGAAAATGAATTTCTCGTTTGAGAATTCAGAAACAGGCAGGATAGCCGTAATACGCTCACCTTCTTCTAGAGGAAGAATGTTAACGATAGGCTTACCACGAGCGGTGCGGCTTGCTTGAGGCAGTTGGTAAACTTTCAGGCGGTACGTTTTACCACGAGTAGAGAAACATAAGATGTTGTCATGAGTATTAGCAACAAGCAGACGCTCAATGTAATCCTCATCTTTCATCTTAGTTGCACTCTTACCTTTACCACCACGACGCTGAGCTTCGTAGTCGCTTAGGATTTGGTACTTAACGTAGCCTGCGTTAGAAAGCGTTACTACAACGTCTTCTTGAGCAATTAGCTCTTCCATGTCGATGTCATGAACCGCTGCTGTGATTTCTGTACGACGTTCGTCGCCATAGATATCACGTACCGCTTCAAGTTCTTCACGGATCACTTCCATCAAACGCTCAGTGCTTGCAAGAATATGCATTAGCTCAGCGATCTCTTCTAGAAGTGCTTTGTATTCGTCTAGAATCTTCTCGTGCTCAAGGCCTGTTAGGCGGTGAAGACGAAGTTCTAGAATAGCTTGCGCTTGAGTTTCCGTTAGGAAGTATTGACCATCACGAATACCGTATTGGTCTTCAAGCCAATCTGGACGAGCTGCATCAGTACCAGCACGTTCAAGCATTGATGCAACGTTACCAAGATCCCAACCACGAGACACTAGACCAACTTTAGCTTCTGCTGGTGTTGGTGCGTTCTTGATCAGTTCAATGATTTCATCAATGTTTGCAAGCGCTAAAGATAGAGCTTCCAAGATATGTGCACGGTCGCGCGCTTTCTTCAATTCGAAGATAGTACGACGTGTCACAACTTCACGACGGTGATCAACAAAACACTTCAACATATCTTTAATGTTGAAAAGTTGTGGTTGGCCGTTGTTCAGAGCAACCATGTTGATGCCGAAAGTTGTTTGCAGTTGAGTTTGTGAGTAAAGATTGTTTAGTACAACTTCACCTACAGCATCACGCTTACATTCAATAACAATACGCATACCATCTTTATCAGATTCGTCACGCAGTGCACTGATGCCTTCAACTTTCTTGTCTTTTACAAGTTCTGCAATCTTCTCGATCAGACGAGCTTTGTTCACTTGATACGGGATTTCAGTAACGATAATAGTTTCTTTACCGTTCTTTTCCGTTTCAATTTCAGCTCTCGAGCGCATGTAGACTTTGCCTCGGCCAGTCTTATATGCATCGACAATGCCCTTACGGCCACTGATTAATGCTGCTGTCGGGAAGTCTGGACCCGGGATGTAGTCCATTAGCTCATCAATAGTGATGTCTTCATTATTGATAAATGCTAAACAGCCATCAACAACTTCGCCAAGGTTATGCGGCGGGATGTTGGTAGCCATACCTACTGCGATACCAGAAGCACCGTTAACCAATAGGTTTGGTATTTTTGTTGGTAAAACTGCTGGTATTTGCTCGGTTCCATCATAGTTAGGAACGAAGTCAACCGTATCTTTATCAAGATCCGTTAATAGCTCACCAGCTATTTTTGACATACGAACTTCGGTATAACGCATTGCCGCAGCTGAATCGCCGTCAACCGAACCAAAGTTACCTTGGCCATCGACTAACATATAGCGTAGTGAAAACGGCTGAGCCATACGAACAATTGACTCGTATACCGCACTATCACCGTGTGGGTGATATTTACCGATTACATCGCCTACTACACGAGCAGACTTTTTATATGCTTTGTTCCAATCATTACCTAGTACATTCATCGCGAACAAAACGCGGCGGTGTACAGGTTTTAGGCCATCACGCACATCTGGAAGGGCACGACCAACGATGACGGACATCGCGTAGTCTAGGTATGAACCTCTAAGCTCATCTTCAATATTTACGGGCGTGATCTCTTTCGCTAGATCGCTCATAGAGCCATTTTCCCTCTATAGTCAGATCGTATTTTTGAATACGTATAAGACCGAAAAATATAACACAAATTTACCTACGGAGGCATCACTTTCCCTCTCCTTTTACCATCTTGTGACCCTTGTAGCCAATCTATTGATAAGAAATTGCACCTCAGCGTCATATCTTGCTGAAACATGGTCACTTTACACCCAATAAACTAGCAAAATTGTAGATCTTCTGGTCAGCAGGAAAAGGCAAGTTATAATGCCTGCAATTTCATGGATGCATTATTTAACTTGGAAATGCCGATTATGACTAAATCACAGAACGTAGACCCAGCAGAAATCAAAAAATTCGAAGACATGGCGTCACGCTGGTGGGATCTAGAAGGCGAGTTTAAGCCACTACATCAAATCAATCCGTTGCGCTTAAATTACGTGCTAGAGAAAACCGAAGGCCTTTTTGGTAAGAAAGTTCTCGATGTTGGCTGCGGCGGCGGTATTCTGGCTGAAAGCATGGCTGTAGAGGGTGCAGTAGTCACCGGACTAGATATGGGTAAAGAACCGCTAGAAGTCGCTCGTCTGCACGCATTAGAAACCGGCACCAAGCTCGATTACATCCAAAGCACCATTGAAGACCATGCAGAGCAAAACCCACACACTTACGATGTGGTGACGTGTATGGAAATGCTAGAGCACGTTCCTGACCCACAATCAGTTATCTCGGCTTGTTCAAAATTAGTGAAACCGGGCGGCCATGTGTTCTTCTCAACATTGAACCGTAACTTTAAGTCTTACCTGTTCGCGATTGTTGGTGCAGAGAAATTACTTAAGATTGTGCCAGAAGGTACTCACGACCACGAAAAGTTCATTCGCCCCGCTGAGCTTATCAAAATGGTTGATAACACTCCGCTTCAAGAACTAGGGATTACAGGACTGCACTATAACCCGTTAACGAACACCTACCGTTTAGGCCAAAAAGTCGATGTGAACTACATCGTTCACACTCAAAACTTGGGCTAAAAAATATCGGTAGCCCTACCGTAAAATATTTTGTAAAAAGACGAATGAAAAGAGTTGCAATTACCATAAGTTTGCGACTTTTTTCAGTCTAAATTTCGTGCGCTAGCTTCCATTTTGACCACCTAGATTTAAATTTAATCGTCCAAAATCCATTGCCTATTTTACCCAAAGATCAAGGGATTTTTTTTTATGGGCGTGCAAAAATAAAGCATCCTTAAAAGGCGACTTTTGTACAATCAAGTCTCGTCTAACGTCATCAGTTAGTGGTCACTTACAGTTTTTTTTCAATCCACCACTTATCCACAAGCAACCCCATTTCTTTACCTTGAAAAATATCAGTTGTAGCACTATCTTGTAACCCAACAAACAAATGACCCCTATATGTTGTGTTTGAACTACAATATATGGGTAGACCAAGATCACAAAGCCGAAACGTAATTTACAAAAATTACACAGAAATACACAAAAACACGGCCTTGTTCAGTTTTGTTAGGGAAATTAAGCAGAATGAACCAACAACTTACTGTTACCAAGCGTAACGGGCGCAAAGAAACGATCGATTTAGAGAAAATCCATCGAGTGATCACATGGGCAGCTGAAGGCTTGCACAATGTTTCTGTATCACAAGTAGAATTGAAAGCTCACATTCAGTTTTACGATGGCATCACCACTACTGATATTCATGAAACTATCATCAAGTCAGCGGCGGATTTAATCTCTGAAGAGACTCCTGATTACCAATATCTAGCAGCACGTCTGTCAGTATTCCACCTACGTAAAAAAGCGTACGGTGAATATGAGCCACCTGCTCTTTATGACCACGTTGCAAAACTGGTTGATATGGGTAAATACGATAGCCACCTGATGGAAGACTACACGAAAGCTGAATTCGAAGAGCTTGACGCGTACATCGACCATAAGCGTGACTTAAACTTTTCTTACGCGGCGGTTAAACAGCTTGAAGGTAAATACTTCGTGCAGAACCGTGTAACAAAAGAAATCTACGAGAGTGCTCAGTTCCTTTACATCCTAGTTGCTGCGTGTTTATTCGGTAAATACCCGAAATCAACTCGTCTGGATTACATCAAACGTTTTTACGATGCCTCGTCTACGTTTAAGATTTCTCTACCTACACCAATTATGTCTGGTGTACGTACGCCTACTCGTCAATTCAGTTCTTGTGTACTGATTGAATGCGGCGACAGCCTAGATTCAATCAACGCAACAGCAAGCTCTATTGTTCGTTACGTATCTCAACGTGCCGGTATTGGTATCAACGCAGGTCGTATTCGTGCGCTTGGTTCTGAAATCCGTAATGGTGAAGCGTTCCACACTGGCTGTATCCCTTTCTACAAATACTTCCAAACAGCAGTAAAATGTTGTTCTCAAGGTGGTGTTCGTGGCGGTGCAGCAACGGTGTTCTACCCACTATGGCACGGTGAAGTTCAGTCTCTATTAGTACTGAAAAACAACCGCGGTGTTGAAGAGAACCGTGTTCGTCACATGGATTATGGCGTACAGCTGAACAAGCTTATGTACTCTCGCCTAGTTCAAGGTGGCAACATCAGCCTGTTCTCACCTTCTGACGTACCTGGCCTTTACGATGCGTTCTTCGAAAACCAAGAACGTTTTGAAGAGCTGTACGTTAAGTACGAAAACGATCCATCAGTGAAGCGTGAAACCGTTAAAGCGGTTGAACTATTCTCTTTGCTAATGCAAGAGCGTGCTTCTACTGGTCGTATCTACATTCAGAACGTTGACCACTGTAATACACACAGCCCGTTCGATTCTGAAGTAGCTCCTGTTCGTCAATCGAACCTATGTCTAGAAATCGCGCTACCAACTAAGCCGCTTTCTAACGTAGAAGATGACGAAGGTGAGATTGCACTATGTACGCTTTCGGCGTTTAATCTAGGTGCAATCAACGAGCTAGACGATCTGGCTGAACTTTCTGAACTGGTTGTTCGTGCTCTAGATGCACTACTTGATTACCAAGACTACCCGCTTCCAGCAGCACGTAAGTCGACAATGAACCGTCGTACTCTAGGTGTGGGTGTAATCAACTACGCATACTACCTAGCGAAGAATGGTGTTAAGTACTCTGATGGCAGCGCAAATGGCCTGACTCACCGTACTTTTGAAGCAATTCAATACCACTTGCTAAAAGCGTCTGTTGAACTAGCGAAAGAGCAAGGCCGTTGCCCATCTTTCCACGAGACCAACTACGCGAAAGGCCTACTGCCAATCGATACTTACAAAAAAGATATCGACTTAGTATGTGAAGAGCCGCTGCACTACGATTGGGACACGCTACGTGAAGAGATCATGGAGCACGGTCTGCGTAACTCTACGCTAACAGCGCTTATGCCTTCTGAGACTTCGTCTCAAATCTCGAACGCGACTAACGGTATCGAGCCACCACGTGGTTATGTATCAGTGAAAGCGTCGAAAGACGGCATCCTGAAGCAAGTTGTTCCAGATTTCCTAAATCTTAAAGACAACTACGAGCTACTTTGGAACATTGGTACTAACGACGGTTACCTGCACTTAGTGGGTATCATGCAAAAATTCGTTGACCAAGCTATCTCTGCAAACACTAACTATGATCCAAGTGTTTACGACAGCGGTAAGGTACCAATGAAGCAGCTGCTTAAAGACTTGCTAACGGCGTACAAGTACGGTGTTAAGACGCTTTACTACCATAACACTCGTGATGGTGCTAAAGACGACCAAGGCGATGCAGTTCAAGTGCCGGAAGAAGATTGTGAAGGCGGCGGTTGTAAGATCTAAACCGCAATAAACATTAAGACCCCAGAGAAGTTATCTTCTCTGGGTTTAAAGCATTAACAGGATCCGTTTTATTGCGGGTCTTTAAAGGATTTGAGGCATTTATGGCTTACAGTACTTTTTCTCAACAAAAAAATGACCAACTAAAAGAACCAATGTTCTTGGGTCAGTCGGTAAACGTTGCACGTTACGACCAACAGAAATTCGAAATCTTTGAAAAGTTAATCGAAAAGCAGCTTTCTTTCTTCTGGCGTCCAGAAGAAGTAGATGTGTCTAGCGACCGTATCGATTACAACAAGCTTCCAGAGCATGAAAAGCACATCTTCATCTCTAACCTGAAGTACCAAACGCTTCTAGATTCTATCCAAGGCCGCAGCCCTAACGTTGCCCTACTTCCTTTGGTATCACTACCAGAAGTTGAAACTTGGATTGAGACTTGGTCATTCTCTGAAACGATTCACTCTCGTTCATACACGCACATCATCCGTAACATCGTGAATGATCCAGGCGTAGTATTTGACGACATCGTTGAAAACGAAGAGATCCTGAAACGTGCGAAAGACATCGCTTTTTACTACGATGATTTGATCAAGCTCACGGCTGACTACCACCGCTACGGTGAAGGCAACCACAACATCAACGGCGAAGACGTTAAGATTTCACTTCACGACCTGAAGAAGAAGCTTTACGTATGTCTAATGTCTGTAAACGCACTGGAAGCGATTCGTTTCTACGTAAGTTTTGCATGTTCATTCGCATTCGCTGAGCGTGAGCTAATGGAAGGTAACGCGAAGATCATCAAGCTAATCGCTCGTGATGAAGCACTTCACCTTACTGGTACACAGCACATGATCAACTTGCTGCGTAATGGTCAAGATGACTTCGAATTCATGCAGATCGCTGAAGAGTGTAAGCAAGAGTGTTTCGACCTATTCAAAGAAGCAGCAGAGCAAGAGAAAGAGTGGGCAGAATACCTATTCAAAGATGGCTCTATGATTGGTCTAAACAAAGACATTCTTTGCCAATACGTTGAGTACATTACGAACATCCGTATGCAGGCTGTTGGTCTAGGTACGGCTTACCCAGAAGCAACGTCGAACCCAATTCCATGGATCAACGCTTGGTTATCTTCAGATAACGTACAAGTTGCTCCACAAGAAGCTGAAATCAGTTCTTACCTAGTTGGTCAGATCGACAACGAAGTAAAAGCTGACGACTTTGAAGGATTTGAGCTGTAATGCCAACAATCAAGATCAACAAGCTGACTTCTATTGAATCTAACCCTTCAAATACTCTGTTGGAAACAATGGAACAAGCAGGGTTAGAGCCAGAATACAACTGCCGAGATGGCCATTGTGGCGCTTGCCGCTGCACGTTGGATTCTGGTGAAGTCGAGTACGTTGGTTTTGCTATGGCTTACACGCAAGGCAATGAAATATTACCTTGTATCTGTAAAGCAAAAACAGAACTATCGCTGAGTAACGTTATTCACAGAAATAAGCAAAAAAGCGCTTAAATGCTTAGTAATTAGATAATTAGGTAATTAGGTAATTAGGTAATTAGTACAATCTTGAATAGTTAACAGACAGATAGTTAACAGAAAGCTTAAAAATTTAAGGGCCCGATAATTTTCATTATCAGGCCCTTTTTGTATTTCATTTCAGTTCAATCGGACAACTCGCTTATGACGCTGACTTAGGTTTGTTGTACTAACTCAGCTTTATAGTACCGATTTAGGGATAAACATGTCTTTCAATCGCTTAACCGAAGAGTAAGTACCAAACATCGGTTTGTTATCTAGATGCCTTCTCAGCATATCGGCGGCAACAGTCTTAATCACGTTGCGTTGGTCTTCGCGTGAGTACTGACGATAAAACTCAAGTACCTGTCCCCACTCTCCCGCTTCAGTCGACAATGCGACGCTGAATGTGTTGCCTTCTAACTTACCAGTAACCAAAGCCAGTTCTGTACCGCACTTCTCTCTTGTCGCGCCAGCCAGCGCAAAGGTTGCGGCTAATGGATCGCTCTTTTCAAGCTCGCTCTCTTTTGGCTCAGCCATGACCCATGAATGCCCAAAGCAGCCTTCTACCTGCTCATTCAATTGCAACCAAGCCGACAATGCACCTTTGGTGGACACTTCAGACACAGATAAGGTCTTCTTTTTCTCGGCCATGATGTGGCCGATATGATCAATCATAGGCTCATCAACACTGACAACATTACTCTCTAACAGCTTGTAAACCATTTGCAGCAGCTTAACGCGAGTTTCTAAATCCGCTTTAGGGCCAAACAGTTTGACCTCAATGAACGGCAGATAAGAACGGTAGCCAAGTTCATAGCCAGCAGGAAGCTTAAGCTGGTCTAACACATCCGAGATACCCGATTCAGACAAACCAAATGTAAACAGTCGGCTACATTCAGAGGCAACGACTTGAGGATAGGTACGTGACAAATCAGGAAGAATCTCAAACGTGACCATGCGTTTGAATTCACTCGGTACGCCCGGTGTAAAATAGAACGTCGCCTCATTGATTTTTAGCTTGAAGCCGCAAGCCGTCCCCACAGGGTTATCAACTATCTCTGAACTCGTGGGTAATAAAGCTTGCTTAAGATTACTGTCAGGCATGGGTACACCACGTCCAGAGAACATCTCTTCCATACGAGCCAGCCACTCAGGGGAAATGACAAGCTTTTGATCTGAGGCTGCCGCTGCTGCTGCTGCACTCATATCATCCGTTGTCGGTCCTAAACCACCATTGACGATAACCACATCATAGTTGAAGCTCAACATCAGCAATTCTTCAACCAGAGCATTCATTTGATCGCCCACCGTTGAACGTTTCGCTAGAGCAAAGCCTTGCTGATAAAACTCAGCAGACATCCAAGCTGCGTTTGTGTCTACAATGTCCCCATGAAGAACTTCTTCACCAGTGCTTAACATTGCGATTTTCGTCATATTTATATCCCTTGTGGTCATTAAAAGACACGGCATTATTTACAAACTGGTCTAAGGTTGAGTTTGAGGCATTCACTTTTCACAAATATTACTAATGTTAAATCTAAGGTTTTCTTAGGAAAAGCAATAAATTATTAGTTCCCTAAACTCAGCATTTAATAGATAATTGTGACTCGGATCAATTATTAACTTCTCATGGAGACCCTTGTGGCCAAATCACCGTTACTAACGAAGGTTGCTGCTGCATTTACAATGCTAATGTCAGTTAACTCGGTTGCAAGCCAATACGACTTCGACCAGCCAATCAACCTTTCTTATTCGGATGAATGCGCTCAAGATTACTGTGTTAATGAAAGCTTGTACACCTATAAGCCTAGTAACAACTATGCGTTAAGCGAAACAAGCGATCAGTATGATCTTACGATCGATAAACAACCGCTCTACCTTACCGTAAGTGATGGTAAGGATTGGGATTACCTTATGGGTCAAACTTACACCATTCTTGGCTTAAGTGTCGCAACGGTGGGTTTAATGACTCTGCTACCCGAAAGTATCACTAAGTGGGATGATGACCAACGTGATATCAGCGCACTAGGTAAAAAATGGAAAGATAACGTTTCTGAAGGCCCAGTATGGGACCGAGACGAACATTTTCTAAACTACGTGATGCACCCATACTTCGGCGGTGTTTACTACACTGCAGCTCGACATGCTGGTTACGATGAGTTTGAATCTTTCTTATACTCTTGGACTATGTCGACGTTCTTTTGGGAATACGGTGTAGAAGCGTTTGCAGAAGTACCATCATGGCAAGATATCTTCATTACACCATTCTTTGGGGCTGTTGTCGGTGAATTGATGCTAGAAGCAGAGCAAGACATCGTTGCTTCAGGTGGCGAAGTGATGGGCTCTCAAACCATGGGTGATGTTTCGTTATTCTTCCTCAACCCTGTTGGCCATATCCACTACTGGGTAAGTGATGCATGGGGTGGCGACGCAGAGGTTAATCTGAACACTAACCCTTGGTGGGATAACAAAGACGCAGCCCGATTCGCCTACGATGCTGGGGCAACATACGACGCTCAGTTTGTCGGTATGAACTTCAAAGTAACCTTCTAATGCGCTTTCGTGTTACTGGACTCTAAGTTACTGCATTCCAAATAAAAGCGACAACTCTTCTAAAAAGCGGCTCTCTAGCCGCTTTTTTTGTGCCCTACTCTTCATTCTCTTTTTTTGCATCACAGCTTAGTTTCAAAAATTGACACAGGTCAAACATTGTTCGATGTAAACTTCTACACTGAAATTAAAGAACTTTATCGCGTGATATCAAACATTTAATTAGCAACACATAATTGAGACTTTGGGGGCTGATATGAACAGTACATTTATCGTAAACTTTATCGGACAAGCATCACCAGCAACAATCAAACAACTTGCTGCGGTTACTCACGAAAACGACGGCAAATGGCTCATCAGTAAAGTTAATTTTATTGAAGATCAAGTAGCAGGCGTACTAAAGATTCAACTGCCCGCCATCAACGAATCAATTGTTAAAGACGCTTTCAGCGCCAACCCTGATCTCATTGTGCAATTTGTCGATTCAGACCATACACACAATGTTCAAGACACAATCCATCACTTACGACTCGACTCTAACGACCGAGCAGGCATCGTCAACGAAGTGACACATGTACTAGACAGACAAGGGATTAGCATTCTAGATATGGACTGCCACCGAGTCTTCATCGCCGGTGGTGGTGGCGTTAGCTCAAGCCTATTTACTTCCAAGATAGCAGTGAAGTTGCCAATCGAAGTTTTGATTGATGACGTAGTGAATGAACTAGAAACACTCAGTGAAGATACTCGAGTGATGATTGAGAGTTAATAAGCTTAGCCTCCTGATGATAAATTCATCATTGGGAGGTTCCTCTCCACAAAGCCCCCTCCTCTTACATAACTTACAAAAAACCATATAAAAACCCCCGAAACACATAACTTAACCCTATGAATTCAGGCATTCGTATAATATTTTTGTTACCATAGATTATCTTATACAATTTAATGGCTTAGGTTAAAACATGAAACGAAACAGCTCGAGATGGCAGCTCAATTCCATCTCAGTAATCCTTCTCATAACGCTATTCAGTGGCTGTAAAAGCGGTCATGAAAATAATAGCAAAACAACGTCTACTTCGTCATCATCCAAGATTAGCGTTAGCATGCCCAATACTGTTTCATTTTCTGAACCACTATCAGGGTCGAAGACAGAGTCAATTACCGTTTCTTTTTCCAAAGCCTTAACTCAGGAGCTCACCTTGGCAGTGACAACTAAAGATGTCACGACACGCTCTACGGGTGTATTTAAAAACTACGACGCGATTTCTGCTCAAAACGTCAAAGTTTCGGCAGGTGCAACCAGCGCAGCGCTTCCACTGAACCTGATCCATAATAAGCTATACGAAGGGAATAAAACCTTTCATTTTTCCATTAGCATTAACGATGCAAATTACACGCTGACCAATAAGCAAACTGAAGTCACCATCAGTGATAGTGATGTTCAACCAACGGTCCAATTTAGCAAAAACTTAAGCACCGTTGTTGAGGGTGATAGCGTTGTTCAAAAAGTGGAGCTGTCCGGCTACACCTCTAAAGACGTTACACTTACCTTAGTGCAAACTGGCATCGCCACCGATAAAGACTTTAGTGTTGATATCGCAGGTTCAAGTATCAAGATACCATCTGAAACCCTATCAACAAGCATCAAATTTTCTGCGCTTGCTGACAGCTTCAATGAAGGTGGTGAATCTGTAATCTACACCATCGCTACAGCTGGAAATGCAGCCATTGACTCAAGTAAAAACGCGCTTGCATTCTATATACCTGGACAGAAAAACTTCAACGATACTGGTTATGTCACCTATTTTGATGGCACAGCTTACGACAGCGTCACTCCTCCAGCCTCGCACCCTAATCAAGATGCCGATTTTGGTTTAGATAAAACAGATGGAAGTGAGCACGCTGATGGTGCATATGGCTTCCGCTATACCAAGATTGATGCGAATGGTAACCCAGTCAGTTCATCGGCCTCTAGTTGGCGTTGTGTGAAAGATGAACGCACAGGTTTGTATATTGAAAACAAACAAGTAGCTAAAGCTCTACCTACGACAAGTGCCATTGATGATTGGGTTGAAAAACATAAGCAGAACGCTAGCGCAAACCCTTACCCTTGGGGAACTGAATCAAGCTATTGGCGAAGTGCTTCACACACCTACACTTGGTACGACTCCAATGCAACCACCAACGGCGGTTATGCCGGAGCGCCTAACAACCTGCTATATAACGAAGGGCCTATATCTTCTCAATGCGCTTATCCCAATGACAAGTCTGGTAATCGCTACTGTAATACCAGTAGCTATATTAATGCTCTAAACAGTTATGCTATTTGTGGTATCACTGATTGGCGTCTGCCTTCTCCTATTGAAGCTCGTTCATTCATTGACTTCAATGTGGGCAGCAAGCCATCAAGTAGCATAGACTTCTTCCCTAACCTAGGTAGCAAGATTTTCACCAAAACAAGCTCAGTAAAACAAAACGGTAGCGCACGATGCATTGATACTGCTACTGGAGAGCTAAAGCTTTGTAATAAAAATATTTTAGGTTCAGCGGGTATTGTCGCTGTGAGCGGAGGCTTAGATTAATGAAACTACTTATATGTTTAGGGACACTGACCGCCCTACTGTGCAGCAACGCATTGGCACAAACCTGTGTAACGACACAGCTAGCATCTATTAAAGATGGGCAGTTAATTGACCGTAAAGATGGCACATTACTGGACGTAACCACTAATTTGCTGTGGTCTAAATGCAACTTAGGTGAAAGCTATAATTCTGCAAAAAATACGTGTGATGGAACAGCGTTTAAGTACAAAAGCTGGCAAGATGCACTTAATGCAACTAAAGATACAAAACTGACCACGATTGCTGGTCAAACGGGCTTTCGTTTGCCAAATATCAAAGAGCTCAGTTCAATCGTAGAGTATAGCTGTACTAAACCTGCCATTAACCTTGCACATTTCCCAACGACAACCAATGAACCTTACTGGACGAATACTCCAGATGCACACAAAATTAACACAGCCTATGATGGTTTGATCATCGATTTCGAAGAGGCACTGGAAACCATAACCGATCCAAGTAACGCCCCTTCCCCTCTTGTTCGATTAGTTAAAGAGTTTAAGTGATTTAAGTTTGAGAGCAGAAATTAAAAAGAGCAGCTCATCGGCTGCCCTTTTTATTGTTCTGTACCGTCCTAAATATGGTTCTAACGCAATGTTCCGTTACTTAACCGACCATTGTGACAATGAGCGTTTAAAGTCTTCATAGCCAAACTCATTCAACTTTTGAATTTCGCCACTGCTGCGCTCACAATAGATAGACGGCATTTTCAAACCATTGAACCAGTTCAGTTTCACCATGGTGTAACCTGCACTATCCAATAGATGAAGCTTTTGACCAATCTTCAACGGCTCATCAAAGCTTGTTTCACAGAACTGATCGCCCGCTAGGCATGAACACGAACCAATCACATAGTCGTGACCGCCGGTTTCTGACGCTTCCAATACCGATGCTGGTTCATTGTAGATAAGAGTATCTAGGCGATGCGCCTCAGTAGCTGAATCGACTATCGCCGTTTTCTTCACGTTCTCTACGATATCAACCACTGTCACAACCAAGTCAGTTGTTTTAGTGATGATAGCTTCACCCGGTTCAAGGTACATCTGCACGCCGTGCTTTTCAGAAAAGGCTTTAAGTGCAAGGCCCAACTTCTCTATGTCATAACCCGGCCATGTGAAGAACACACCACCGCCCATGCTCACCCAGTCCAACTTATCTAAGTGCTCGCCAAACTGTTCTGAGATTGAATCAAGTAGGCCGATAAACGCATCAACGTCTTTGTTCTCACAGTTCATGTGGAACATTACACCATTAATCTCATCGAAGATTTCTGGTTTGATGTGGTCAGCTTGCACACCCAAACGCGAGAATTGACGCGCAGGGTTTGCCAAGTCTTGCCCTGCGTAGCTTACACCCGGATTCAGACGTAAACCCAGCGACGCTTTGCCTTCAACAATATGACGGTACGCTGCGAATTGGCTTTGCGAGTTGAAGATCATCTTGTCGCAGATATCGGCAACTTCTCTCACGTCGTCTTCGCTGTAACCGACACTGTAAGCGTGCGTTTCACCACCAAAGGTTTCGTGACCAAGCTTCACTTCGTATGGACCAGAGCTTGTCGTGCCATCGAGGTAAGGTTTGATGATGTCAAACACACCCCATGTCGAGAAACACTTGAGTGCCAATACCAACTTCACACCTGAAATCTCTTTCAGCTGCTTAGCTATCTCTAAATTCGCAATCAACTTGTCTTCGTTGATCATGAAGTAAGGCGTTTTTAGTTCGTTGTTTTGCATGTTAATACCTTGCGGCCCTCGAGTTCACGAAGGCACATGATAATCGAACAAAGCCGACGCTAATGCATCGGCTCGATATAAGTAAGTACATTGGAAGTTCTTTAAGTGTATTAGAGATTCCCTATTACACTCGTCCCTCGCTTTAGGGAATGACGATTTCTGCATTACTGGTTAGATTTAGCAAATATCGTCTTCGTCAAATACCAAAGAAAATAATCACCTTTCATCATCCTCTAACGGAGTAAATACACTCTCCGTCATCCCCAAGAGGGAAGAATGAGCGAGTTGGGGATCTCCCAAAGCCACCTGTCGCTCAATAGAAATCGACAGCAACTGAGATTCCCTATTACGCTCGTCCCTCTCTATAGGGAATGACGATGTTCTTAGTCATCTCATGGAAGAACTAACCATTACCTTTGTCATTCCACCAGTAATTCATAGCGAAGTAAGAACCTAACTATGTATTACTTCAATTTGTAGATCAAAGGTAAACCAGCTGTAGGCTCTAACTCTTGAACGTGCCAATCTAGACCTATTTCAGGCATGGTTGCTAGGAATGGGTCTGGGTTTAGCTGTTCCATGTTAAACACACCTTTATCAGCCCATTCGCCACGGAAGAACTGAAGTGCAGCAGTAATCGCTGGAACACCGGTTGTGTAAGAGATCGCTTGGTGCTCTACGTCTTCGTAAGCCACTTCGTGGTCTGCGTTATTGTAGATGAATACGCTACGCTCTTTACCGTCTTTCTTACCTTGAACCCAAGTACCGATACACGTTAAACCTGTGTAACCCGGAGCTAGAGATGTTGGATCTGGTAGCAGCGCTTTCAGAACATGAAGAGGCTGAACCACAGTGCCGTCATGTAGCGTTAGCGGATCTGGGCTAAGAAGGCCGATATCACGCATGCAGTTGAAGTAGTTTAGGTATGCATCGCCGAAGCCCATCCAGAATTCGATACGCTTAGCTGGGATGAACTCTTTCATTGAACGTACTTCATCGTGTGCCATTGAGTAAACTTTGTGAGAACCACAGTTCGGGAATTCAAACTCAAGCATACGAGAGTGACAAGGGACTTGTTTCCACTCTTCATTTTCCCAGTAGAAAGAATCGCCTTGGATCTCAAGCATGTTAGTTTCTGGGTCAAAGTTTGTCGCAAACTTCTTGCCGTGATCGCCAGCATTCACGTCCATCACGTCAATTGAGTCAATCTCATCGAACAAGTGCTTAACCGCGTACGCTGCAAAGATTGATACCACACCTGGATCAAAACCCGCACCAAGAATACCTGTGATGCCCGCTTCAGCGAACTTCTCACGGTAGCCCCACTGCCAATCGTAAGCTTGTGGTACTTGTTGACCTTCAGAACATAGGTCAACCGCTACCGATGTATCTAAGTAAGATACTTTAGATTGGTAACACGCTTCCATGATCGCCATGTTTACCCAAGGAGGACCAGCGTTGATCACTAGATCCGGCTTAACTTCTTGAATCAAAGCAACAAGCGCATCAACATCGTCAGCGTCTACTGAACGTGCTTCTAGTTTCTTAGTTGAATCTTTAAGGTTGTTTTTACCCTTGATAGATTCGATGATTTTTTCACACTTCGCGATTGTGCGAGAAGCGATCGTGATATCACCCAGTACTTCGTTATTTTGTGCTGCTTTATGTGCAACAACCCAACCGACGCCGCCTGCACCAATTTGTAGAATAGCCATAGTTTTAATTACCCTTGTTGTTCTGCTAGCTCAATAGCTAAAGTTTGAATTTTGTTAATTAGAGATTTGAAATCTGATGTCGTTAAGCACGGATTCAAGATAGTGAATTTCAGCGCACTTTTACCATCAACGACCGTTTCACCAAGTACTGCAACGCCACGAGTCAGCGCTTCCAGTCTTAACGTTTGATTCAGTTTGTCTAAATCAAGAACACCGTTTGCTGATTGCCCATTACTAAGAACCGAACGGAACAGCACAGTCGAAAGAGACGGCTCAGCAAGCAACTCGAAATCGTCATGCTTCTGAATCAGGTCAGCAACTTGAAGCGTCTGCTCTAAGAGATGGTCGTACATATCACCCAGTTGCTTTGGCCCAACGCTTTGCATAGTCATGAAGACTTTCAGTGCATCGAAACGCTTTGTGGTCGCGATAGACTTATCGACTAGATTCGGCAGTTCATCGTGTTCACGGTTTAAGTAGTCTGCGTGATGCAGTAGGTACTTAAAGTTTACTTTGTCTTTGAGAAGCACAGCACCACAGCTGATTGTTTGGAAGAACAACTTGTGGAAATCAACGCTCACTGAGTCCGCCTTTTCGATGCCTTTCAGACGAGCTTTATGGCTACTTAAAATAAGTGCGCCACCGTATGCACTGTCGACATGGAACCAAAGATCTTGCTGGCTTGCGATTTCTGCAATCGCGTCAAGGTCATCGATAGCACCGTGATCGGTTGTACCCGCGGTACCGACAACAGCAAAAGGAATCAACCCTTGAGCTTTAAGTGCTTTCACTTCTGCGTCTAGCAAGTCCGGCTTGATAGTGCCGTTTGCATTGGTGTCAACACAACACACTGCAGCTTCGCCTAAACCCATTAAAGAGGCCGACTTTTGAACCGTGAAGTGAGATTTCTTTGAACATAAGATACGCAGCTTGCTCGCGTATTCTGGCAAGCCAAGCTTTTGGATAGAATGGCCATTGTACTTATCGGCAACCCAATCTCTCGCAAGCAATAAACCCATTAGGTTACTTTGCGTGCCGCCGCTGGTGAAAACACCGTCAGCTTGTGCGCCAAGCTGGTATTTGTCACACATCCAATCTACGACGCGCTGCTCAACATAAGTCGCAGCAGATGCTTGGTCCCATGAATCCATCGATTGATTCAACGCCGCGATAATCGATTCCGCAGCAACAGAAGCCATAAGAGGAGGCGTGTGAAGGTGTGCAATACAGTCTGGGTGCTGCACAAAGATAGAGTTCGCTGCGACTAAGTCAGCCGTGCTATCCACAACATCAACCAAAGCGTGTTGGCTGTTATCGAGATCGACAGCGTTGATAGCTGCTTCTAGCATTTTTGGATCTAAACCCGAATAAGGGGTTTCAACCTGTTCAAAAACCGCTTTCATCGCTTGAGTAGTTTGGTTCATCACGCTAGCAAATTCGTCGCTACCGCCTAAACCCGTCTGGATGAAATGCTTGTTCCATTCCTGATTTGATTCTTCGCTTTGTGTTTGGTCTTGTCGTAAACCACCACCCGCTGCGATGATCGCTTCTTCCATGACGCGCAATGCAAAGTCGATCTGCTCAAAAGAGATAATCATAGGAGGAAGGAAACGAATTACCGAACCATCACGACCACCCTTTTCAACCATCAAGCCGCGCTCTAATGCTGCTCGTTGAATCGCTAACGTCAGCTCGCCGTCTGATTGCGGCTCGCCAAATTTGTTGAGTTCGCCGTTTGGTTGCTTGATCTCAGCGCCAAGCATCAAGCCTTTGCCACGAACTTCAGCAATACAGTTCACACGCGATTGAATTCTCTCAAGCCCATGACGTAAGTATTGGCCTGCGATGTTCGCGTGCTCAACCAAACCATCTCGCTCGATGATTTCTAATGCTTTAGCGCCAGATACCATTGCTAATTGGTTACCACGGAATGTACCGGTGTGCTCACCCGCTTTCCAAGTATCAATGCTCTTATCGAACACAAGCAGCGACATAGGCAGTCCGCCGCCAATCGCTTTAGACAAGCACAAAATATCAGGGTTAACGCCTGATTCTTCAAACGCAAAACGATGACCAGTTTTACCTACACCACACTGAATTTCATCAAAGATAAGTAGAATGCCGTGTTCATCACAGATACGACGCAAGCCTTGTAGCCAAGATGCCGGGGCTGGAATCACGCCGCCCTCACCTTGTACAGGCTCAACGATCATTGCTGCAGGTTTCATGATGCCAGATTCGTCGTCATTCAACATACGCTCGATGTAACGAATGCTTGCGTTGGCACCTGCTTCACCACCAATGCCAAACGGGCAGCGAAGATTGTATGGGAAAGGCATGAAATGTACGTCAGACATTAAGCCGCTACGACGCTCTTTAGTGCCAAGGTTACCCATCATGCCCATGGTGCCGTTCGTCATGCCATGGTAAGCACCACGGAAAGCAAACATGGTGTTACGACCTGTTGTTTGCTTGGCTAGCTTGATAGCCGCTTCCACAGCATCAGCGCCAGACGGGCCACAAAATTGAAGAACCGAGTTAGTTGAAAAATCTTGAGGGAGAAAAGCTTTAACTCGCTTGATAAACGTATCTTTTGCTTGAGTCGTAATATCAAGAGTCTGGTATGGCAAACCTGAATCGAGTTGGTCTTTAAGTGCTTGGTTGATTTCAGGGTGGTTGTAACCCAAAGAAAGTGTACCGGCACCAGCTAAGCAATCGAGAAAGAGTTGGCCACGAGTATCTTCAACTAAAACACCACATGCTCGTTTAATAGCAATAGGTAGGCGTCTTGGGTATGAACGAACATCCGATTCATGCTGCTCTTGTTCAAGCAAAATAGCGTCAGGTGTTAGGTCGTAAGTTCCCTCAACGATAGGAACCATAGTTGAAAATGAATTTGCGATAGTATTAATATCGACTTCAAAGGCGGTAGTCATAAAAATCCCCTTGAATGTGTTCATACTTACCTCCATCAGACGCAATTGCACACCGTCCCTCTATTGATTTAGAGAGAATTCATAGTGAAACACGCGTATTGTCTAGAAATGAGATATAGCTGTACGCTCGCATAAGTCAAATGACGAATACGAAATTAGGCCGTCTTAGGACAGCAAAAATTAGTTAGCGTGAGCTCAAGGTTCAGTAATGCTACTGTTTTGAAGAATTGGACATTTGTGCAGTATCGGACAGCTATGAAGAACTGGCCCTTTTGGAAATGCAGAGCTGATTAGCAATGTTGTTATTAGTGTGTTCAATGTTGGGTTTCCCATTAGCATGGCGAATTGCGCCATAAGTATCCCGTCTATCAGCTAAAGGCTAGCTGATACCTACCCTACGTAATGTCCCAATCAGCAAGAATGGTCACTACGCGTATCCCCCAGAAGCAATCGTTGCTCTTCTTGAACATTGTTCATTCCGAGATTGCGCGGGAAAGTAACATAAAGTGAAATGAACGATCAATAGTTTTTAATAATCGCTTGATAAATAGGAGCGGTAACTGACAAATTGCTGAAAATATCGTCAAGTTAATCTTTAGGTAAGGAGATCCCCGGTTCATTCGTCCCTCATGCCCGAGGATGACGACGTGGGTGTACAGACGGTGTTAGTGATAGCTTTGAGGCTATGGCGCCTTTCCGTCATTCCCTAGCGTGAAGAATGAATTCATAGGGAGTCCCTTACAACATGTCGATGTATTGCTTTATTCAGAAACTATCTGATGCCATAGATTAAACACTAGTTAGTCAGCAGACGATAAGTAGATCCCCGGTTCGCTCGTTCCTCACGCCCGAGGATGACGACGCGGGTATACAAACGTTGCTAGTGATGGCTTTGAGACCATAGCATCCTTTCATCACTCCCTAGTACGAAGAGCGAGTTCATAGGGAGTCTCGCAGTTAACGAGCTTTAAGAGCTAACAAAGTAATAAGATGAGTCAAGCCTCAGAGGTCATTTGAGTACAAACGTCATTCCCTAGCACGAGGAACGAGTTCATAGGGAGTCTTGCTTTTAAAACGAAGTTAAAGGTATGAGAATTTCAATATTTTACCCACCGTCTAACCAGGGGAATCAAATAGGAAAAATGTGAGACCAGAAAAAGCTGAACAACAGAAACCAAAAAGCCCGAACATTTCTGTTCGGGCTTTTTAATTTGGAGCGATACATCGGGTTCGAACCGATGACCTCAACCTTGGCAAGGTTGCGCTCTACCAACTGAGCTAGTATCGCATTTGCTACATCCGTTAAGACGTAGGCTTTAATAGATGGTGCCCCGGGCCGGACTTGAACCGGCACAGCGCGAACGCCGAGGGATTTTAAATCCCTTGTGTCTACCAATTCCACCACCAGGGCACGCAATTCTTTATTGCGATGCCGATTACTGAAAAGTAAAACACCATCTTAATGCTGACGCCAATCAACATTACAAATTTTGGAGCGATACATCGGGTTCGAACCGATGACCTCAACCTTGGCAAGGTTGCGCTCTACCAACTGAGCTAGTATCGCATTTTCATTATTCTTCCTTATAAGAAAGAGATAATGGAGGCGCCTCCCGGAGTCGAACCGAGGTCCACGGATTTGCAATCCGCTGCATAGCCACTCTGCCAAGGCGCCTTAGTAACTCCAATCGAATTGCTTATTGCCATCCTCTTGGGTACGGGATGCATTCTACGGATTCAGGCGATTGAGTCAATATTATTTTTGTATTTTTAATTCGTTTGAATAGATTTCATACGAAACAGGCCAAATAGCTGACTTTATGTGCAAAACACATTGTGAGTAGGTTATTCAAAAGAGATCTATATCACATTAGATATCCACTATTGATAACTTAACCGTAGGTTAAAGATCAAAAAAGCGAGCCTAAGCTCGCTTCTTCATCAATGGTGTTTTTCGTCTAACAAATCGTCTTTGGCGGCCATCAAGTACTGCGCCATAGACCAATAAGTAAGAACGGTGGCAACATAGAGTGCAATATAACCTACCCAAACCATCCAATCGTCATAGCGCCAGATAAGTACCCAAAGAGCAAACATTTGAGAAACGGTTTTTACTTTACCAACCCAAGACACCGCAACACTTGCGCGTTTACCGATTTCAGCCATCCATTCACGAAGCGCCGAGATGATAATTTCACGACCAATCATGGTCACCGCAGGAATAGTCACCCAGATCGAGTGATAATGCTCGGTAACTAAGATAAGAGCCGTAGCAACCAGCACTTTATCCGCCACAGGGTCAATAAAGGCACCAAAGCGAGAAGTTTGTCCGAGTTTACGAGCCAGCATGCCATCTAGCCAGTCAGTAAAACCCGCTACCCAAAACACCATTGCAGCAGCAAAAGGAGCCCATTGATAAGGTAGGTAAAAAACAACAACGAATACTGGGATTAAAAATAGTCTCAGTAAGGACAAAATGTTAGGTATATTCAAACGCATATTATTGGGCTCTTATTAATTGCGCTTTAATGGTGCGGGATTTTTACTATTGTTTCAATGCTTGATAAATGTTTTCTGCCAAAGAATGACTAATGCCCGGCACTTTGGCTATTTCTTCGACAGTTGCACGCTTAAGTTCTTGTAAGCCACCCATATATTTCAACAAAGATTGACGACGTTTCGGTCCTACCCCTTCGATTCCTTCAAGCGCACTGGTTCTACGCGTTTTACCACGTTTTGCTCTATGCCCTGCAATCGCATGATTATGGCTTTCATCACGAATATGTTGGATAAGATGTAACGCTGGTGCATCGCTCGGTAAGTTAAATTCCTCCCCCTCAAGAGTAACCAAGGTTTCTAAACCCGGTTTACGCGTAACCCCTTTGGCTATACCCATCATTCGAGGTCGAAACGGCCAATCATCCCAATACTGAGAAATTATCTCATGAGCGCGGTTGAGCTGACCTTTACCACCATCAATAAAGATGATGTCTGGGATCTTATCGACATCGAGTTGCTTCGAATAACGTCTCTCAAGCGCCTGAGCCATTGCCGCGTAGTCATCACCACCGGTAATACCAGTAATGTTGTAACGACGATATTCCGGCTTAACTGGCCCTTCTTGATTGAACACCACACAAGAAGCAATCGTACTTTCACCCATGGTGTGACTAATATCGAAACATTCCATGCGTTTGATAGCGTCCATTGACAGCACTTCTTGAAGCTCCTTAAAGCGCTGATTGATCGTCATCTTATGATTAATTTTAGTGGTAATTGCAGTTAACGCATTGGTGTTAGACAGTTTAAGGTAGCGGCCACGGGTTCCAGAAGGATTGGTGTTGAAGTGAATCTTACGACCCGCGACTTCACACAAGGCTTCTTGAATCGGTGTGACATCTTCCATCAAATCAGCATTAAGGATGAGACGAGTTGGGATGGTTCTCGCTTCATTATGTGCAAGATAGTATTGACTTAAAAAGCTCGAAAAGACTTCCTCTCGAACCGTATTGTTTGGAATTTTCGGGAAATGGCTTCTACTGCCTAAAACCTTTCCTTGGCGAATCATCAAGATGTGAATACAAGCTACGCCATTTTCTTGAGCAAACCCTAACACGTCCATATCTTCCATTGAGTCGTCAGATACGTACTGTTGCTCTTGCACGCGTCGAATAGCTTGGATCTGGTCACGGAAAGCAGCCGCTTGCTCAAAGCGAAGCTCTTGACTTGCCTTGTCCATTTTATCGATGAGTGTCTCAAGAACTAGCTTGTCTTTCCCCTGCAGGAATAAACGAACGTAGTCGATAAGTTCACTGTACTCTTCATCAGAGATGATTGAGCTGACACATGGCGCCGCGCAACGACCAATCTGATACATCAAACATGGGCGAGTTCTGTTGGCATAAACCGTGTCTTCACACTGACGAGCAGGAAAGATTTTTTGTATTAAGTGTAGCGTCTCACGCACAGCACCGGAATCGGGATAAGGACCAAAGTATTCACCCTTTTTCTTTTTAGCTCCACGGTGCATCGACAAACGAGGATGCTTGTGACCGCTAATAAAAATATAAGGGTACGACTTATCATCACGCAGAAGTACGTTGTATTTAGGCAAGTACTGCTTAATGTAGTTGTGCTCAAGAATAAGAGCTTCGGTTTCCGTGTGCGTTACAGTGACATCGATCTTGTCAATATTGCTGACTAAAGCGCGTGTTTTTTCACTGTCGACTTTTTTACGGAAATAACTGGAAAGGCGTTTTTTGAGGTTCTTAGCTTTACCGACGTAGATAACAACAGCCTCGGCGTTATACATCCGATAAACGCCAGGCTGCTCTGTTACTGTCTTGAGGAATGAGACTGAGTCAAACAAGTTGGTCACTATACGATCTCAGTGTTAAAGGGTCTCAGTGTCTAACATTCCATGTCTAATCGCTAAATGCGTCAACTCTACATCACCACTGATATCCAGTTTACTGAACAAACGGTAGCGGTAACTATTGACTGTTTTAGGACTTAGATTGAGTTGTTCCGAAATATCCGTCACTTTCTGACCTTTGGTAATCATCATCATGATTTGAAGTTCACGTTCAGATAAGTCTGCGAATGGATTTTCAGACGCAGGAGAAAATTGGCTCAAAGCCATCTGCTGCGCTATTTCTGGTGAAATGTATCGTTGGCCGCTATTAACCACTCGAATTGCATTGACCATTTCATCCGGACCTGCCCCTTTAGTAAGGTAACCAGCAGCTCCAGCTTGCATCACTTTAGTTGGAAACGGATTTTCCGTATGAACAGTTAAAACGATGATTTTAACATCAGGGTTGAAACGCAAGATTTTCTTGGTTGCTTCTAAGCCACCAATACCAGGCATATTCATATCCATCAAAATAACGTCAGTATTGTTAGTACGACACCATTTTGCAGCATCTTCACCGCTTTCAGCTTCCCCTGCTACGTTCATTCCACGGACGTCTTCAATAATACGTCGTATCCCTGTGCGAACCAGCTCGTGATCATCTACAAGGAAAACATTTATCAAACTTGTATCTCCACACTATTAATTGGCTCTGCAACCACTGTGTCGTTTCATCTATTTGAAACAATTGAATAAAGGAACAGTGAATCGCAGCATTGAGTACATCTTAACTTAATTGCTAAAAAAAATCTCTGTTGAATATGTGCTGAAACACGAACTTTAGCAAGGACTTATTAACAAATAAGGCAACTAAAACAACAAGCTTTTTCTAAAAATCAACCAGTTAAAACAACACCCAATAAAATTACACAAGATAAAGATATTTTCAATACCATTGAATAACCATTCGTGACAAATTCACTTATTTGCCTATTAAGTCCCGTTATTAAACCCCGTTAACGATAAATTAGTGACTATTTACCCAGCCTATTGTGCGAAATTGAACGCTAGATGTTAGTATTCGATTCCCAGTTTCAACAGGTTACTACATTGGATATTCAGCAAGGCTTTGTACTCACAAGACAGGCAAGAGACTTTTCAGGGCACACACAAATCGACTTGTGGTTAAGTACCCCTAAAGGCCCTAATCTACTGACCATTCAAAATGAAAAACCTGTATTTTTTGTCGCTCAATCTGATGTCGAAGCATGTCAGGTCATCGCAGCGAAAGAGTCGATCGATTGCCAATTCAAGCCTCTAGAGCTGGTTACATTCGATCAAACTCCTCTCGCCGCATGTTACACCTCACTGTCGAGAAGTAGCTTTGGTTTAGCGCAAGCCTTTAACGGTGAAGAGATCCAAACCTTTGAAAGCGATATACGACTGGCCGATCGTTTCTTGATGGAACGATTTATCAAAGGCAGTATCGAATTCACAGGCGCTATTACTCAAAAAAAACAGCACCTCAGAGTTTCGAACGCAAAGTGCCGAGCGGGCGATTACTTACCCAGTTTATCTGTGGTATCGCTTGATATTGAATGTTCAGAAAAAGGTGTGCTTTATTCCATCGGCCTAGACAGCCCAATGGATAGCCGAGTGATCATGCTCGGCGATCCACAAGAAGCAGACACCAATATCCAATGGGTTACCAACGAGAAAGCGCTGCTTGAAGCCATGATTACATGGTTCTCCGAGTTTGACCCTGACATCATCATTGGTTGGAACGTCATCGACTTCGATTTTCGGTTACTGCACAAACGTTCAGAATGGAACGAAGTGAAGCTCAATATCGGCAGAGACAATCAACCAAGCTTTTTCCGTAGTTCTGCACAAAACCAGCAAGGCTTTATCACTATTCCTGGTCGCGTTGTGTTGGATGGCATCGACATGCTCAAGACAGCGACCTACCACTTCCGCTCTTGGTCTCTTGAATCGGTATCTCAAGAGCTACTCGGCGAAGGCAAAGATATCCATAACGTTCACGACCGCATGGATGAGATAAACCGAATGTTTAAATTCGATAAGCCTTCGCTCGCCAAGTACAACCTTCAAGACTGCGTGCTAGTAAACCGCATCTTTGAACACACTCACCTACTCGACTTCGCGATTGAGCGCTCTCGATTAACCGGTGTAGAGCTGGATCGTGTTGGTGGCTCCGTTGCGGCTTTTACTAATTTATACATGCCTCAAATACACCGAGCAGGTTACGTCGCGCCTAATTTAGAGCCGGAGAACTGGATTGCGAGCCCCGGTGGTTATGTAATGGATTCAATCCCCAACCTTTATGACTCTGTGTTAGTTCTCGATTTTAAGAGCCTGTACCCATCGATCATTCGCTCTTTCTTGATTGACCCTATGGGGCTGATTGAAGGGTTGAAGCTGGAACTAGGGCCAGCAGAAGACCAAGCAGTAGAAGGCTTTCGCGGTGGTCAATTCCATCGTTCTAAACACTTCTTGCCTGAAATGATTGAAAACTTGTGGGCAGCACGTGATGTCGCAAAGAAAAATAATGAGAAAGCTTTCTCTCAGGCGATTAAGATCATCATGAACTCTTTCTATGGCGTGCTTGGTTCTTCTGGTTGTCGTTTCTTTGATACTAGATTGGCATCCTCTATCACCATGCGTGGGCATGAGATCATGAAGCAAACCAAGCTTCTGATCGAAGGTAAAGGCTATCAGGTGATTTATGGCGATACCGATTCAACCTTCGTGTCTCTGAATGGCAGTTTTGAGCAAGAGCAAGCGGACGAAATTGGTCACACCCTCGTGGCTTACATCAACGATTGGTGGACGAATCACCTGAAAGAGACCCACAACTTAACTTCTATACTTGAATTGGAATATGAGACTCACTATCGCAAGTTTCTAATGCCGACCATTAGAGGCTCTGAGACAGGGTCGAAGAAACGTTATGCAGGCTTGATCAATCAAGGTGACAAAGAGAAGATCATTTTTAAAGGACTAGAGAGTGCTCGTACCGATTGGACCCCCCTCGCACAGCAGTTTCAACAAACCCTGTATGAGATGGTCTTTGACGACCAAGATCCAACCGACTATGTCAGACAGTTTGTTGATGAAACCTCTGCTGGCAAGCATGATGATTTATTGGTGTATCAAAAGCGCTTACGCCGTAAATTACACGAATATCAAAAGAACATTCCGCCACAGGTTCGCGCAGCTCGAATGGCCGATGAGATCAATGCTCAGCTAGGACGCCCTCTTCAATACCAAAATAAAGGACGTATTGAATACCTGATTACTCTGAGCGGCCCTGAGCCAAAGGAGTACTTGAAGAGTGGTATTGATTATCAGCATTACATCGACAAACAAATCAAACCGGTCGCAGAGGCTATCTTGCCCTTCATCGGTTTAGATTTTGAACGAGTCAGCGGGCAGCAGTTAGGTCTGTTCTAGACCTATTCTATTTTCGATACGATCTTCAAACTCGAGATATGTATTAAAACTCGAGATAAGCTTAAAACGAAAAAGCAGAGACGTGCTCTTCAGCTTGCTCTGCTTTTCATATCAATGGATAACTTACGAACTTGATAGCTTACGAAGCCCTATCCGATTCGAAACTCAGTTTTCTGATACTGCTTAACCAGCCACTCGCCAAAGCCATCAAGAATCCCTATCACCGAACGTTTAGGAATCGGTCTACCAGAAAGTAAAATACCTAACCTTTGGATTTCGACGTCTTTATCTGGGTGATACTTCAAGAACTGTTGACCACACTCTATTGGGTCATCGAACCAATATTTGTCACGATACATCACCAAAGAGTAACTGGCTCGCAGTAGCTTTTTAGCAATGATCACTTGTGCTGCAACTTGTTGTTCTGGCGTTGTTGCTCGGGCGATCTTATTGCGATACACCGCTAACCAGTTTTCCGCATCCATATTCCAGTGCTTAGCGATTTCCCAACTTGTTTCAAAATCACCATAACAATCCGATAAATCTTCACCATGCACGCACACAGCTAAATGCTTGAGCATAAAGCCCCACGTGAATATGTTGTCGAAATCAACGATCTCGCTCACCAAGGTAGTTTTAATCGCCACTTGAGTGACCTGCGGGAAGCTCTTTTGAAAACGCCATTTGATGGTATTCAGCAGCGTGGTTCGTTGATCTGGGAAAGGACGATGGGTAACCACAACCACATCTAGATTCGAGCGACCGACGACGGCTTGTTTGCGTGCCACACTGCCATAAACATAGACACTGTGTAGATTGGAGCCTAAACCACCTTTTAAAAAGGTAATCAGATCGTTAACCACAGGTTGAAATTCAGGTTGAAATGGCTGTGTTGGGTCAATAACAGGTAGCTGCATAGGTCGTTTCGGTAAATAAAATAATGATTTAACTGTCTCTCTATGATCGCTTAGGTGACTTTATGATTCAAGCTATTCCTATTTATAGCGTCTACGAGATATAATCAGCGGATAGACCCAATAAGGACAAACACAAAATGCCTAGAGCAAGTGAGATTAAAAAAGGTTTTGCGATCAACGTTGATGGTAAAACAGTACTAGTAAAAGATATCGAAGTGACAACACCAGGTGGCCGTGGCGGTCAAAAGATTTACCGCTTCCGTGGTCACGATGTAGCAACTGGCGTTAAAACAGAAGTTCGTCACAAGGCTGACGAAATCGTTGAGACTATCGACGTAACTAAGCGTGCAGTGATGTTCTCTTACGTTGATGGCAACGAGTACATCTTCATGGATAACGAAGATTACACACAATTCATCTTCAACGGTGAAATGATCGAAGACGAACTGCTGTTCATCAACGAAGATACGCAAGGTATGTACGCGATTCTTATCGACGGTACTGCGGCGACTCTTGAACTACCAACTTCAGTTGAGCTAGTAATCGAAGAAACAGACCCTTCAATCAAAGGTGCATCTGCTTCAGCTCGTACTAAGCCAGCTCGTCTGTCTACAGGCCTTACTGTTCAAGTTCCTGAGTACATTGCAACTGGCGACAAAGTTGTTGTGAACACAGCTGAACGTAAATACATGAACCGCGCAAGCTAAGATATTTATTATGACCGAAGCTAACGACCTAATGTCTTACGACGACGCAATTGACACTGCATATGACATCTTTCTTGAGATGGCTGCTGATAATCTTGAACCAGCAGACGTGATCCTATTCACGGCTCAGTTTGAAGATCGTGGCGCTGCAGAACTTGTCGAAACTGGTGACGATTGGGTTGAACATGTTGGCTTTGAAGTCGACAAAGAGATCTACGCTGAAGTACGCATTGGTCTTGTAAATGAAGCTGATGATGTCTTAGATGACGTATTCGCTCGTCTGCTGATCAGCCGTGACCCTGAACACAAGTTCTGTCACATGTTGTGGAAACGCGACTAGGCTCTTCTTAAACCAGCTCAGAGTACTGAGCTGGTTTTCTTACGACTTCATAGCCTCATCACTTTACCAAACTGCAACTCTACAAAATTATGATCAAAGCAAAGACAGATACCCTATCCAAAGGCTATGCCTGTGTTGGATTAGTAAACCCCAAAACACCTGAAAATGTTGGCTCAGTAATGCGAGCGGCTGGTTGCTACGGAGCAAACTCTGTATTTTATACTGGCACCCGTTATGACCACGCTCGACAATTTCATACCGACACCAAAGAAAAGCATCTTGAGTTGCCTTTGATTGGTGTTGAAGATCTTAAAGACATTATTCCTGTTGGCTGCGTGCCCATCGCGGTTGATTTGATAGAAGGCGCTAAGCCTTTGCCTGATTATAAGCACCCACCTCGTGCTTTTTATATCTTCGGCCCTGAAGATGGGACTCTGAAAAAAGAGATCACCGACTTCTGTCGTGAAACCATCTACGTTCCGACTAATGGCTGCATGAACCTTGCTGCCGCGGTTAATGTTATTTTGTATGACCGCATGGCAAAGGGAGACAACTTCTCGAATCATTTGAAAGTGACCTAAACCAATCGTAATAAATAACTAGCGTAGTAAATAACTAGTCAGCCGAGTTGGTTGAGCGCTTCTAGCTAGTTATTCACTTCTACCTGGTTAATCGTTTCTACTTGGTAAGCACTTCCACATGATTTGAACTGCGCCATATTCAAGACGAAAAAAAACCTGCTAAGTTAGCAGGTTTTTTAGTATTCGAAACGTTAGATTAAGCTTAAGAACTGTAGCAACTACTGGTGTAATTACTTACGTGATCTTGGCTTAGCCGGTTTAGCCGGGCGTCCGTTGTTCAGTTTAGGCTTTTTAGTAGCCTGAGGTTTGCCATTTGCCGCTGGAGCGCTACGACCTGAATCAGGTGTTGTAGTACCGCGAGTTGCAGGCTTCTTACGCTTAGTCTGGTTGCTACGGCCTTTAGGAGCATTTGCACGCTCTTCGTGACGCTTAACAGCACGACGAATTTTCTGGCTACGAGAACGCTCACGCTTACGAGAAGTATTTGCAGGATCAAGATCCAACAGAGTCTCTTTTTCTGGCTGAAGTTCAACAAGCTCACGCAAGTAGTTTACTTCTTGAAGATCTAGCTCTTTCCAGCCGCCACGAGGCAGTTTCTTATCAAGGTAGATATCACCGTAACGTACACGTTTCAGACGGCTTACTGTTGTTTCTTGTGATTCCCAAAGACGACGAACCTCACGGTTACGACCTTCGTTAATTGCTACGTAGAAAGTATGGTTCATACCTTCACCGCCAGCGTAAACCACATCTTCGAAACGAGCCATACCATCTTCAAGTTGAACGCCACGAGTCACGTTCTTAACTTTTTGCTCAGTTACTTCACCAAATACACGTACTAGGTACTCACGCTCAACCTGACGGCTTGGGTGCATTAGGCGGTTTGCTAGTTCACCATCGGTTGTGAACAACAGTAGGCCTGATGTGTTTGCATCAAGACGACCAACTGAAATCCAACGAGAACCACGGATCTTAGGTAGACGATCGAAAACAGTACGGCGACCTTCAGGATCGTGACGAGTACAAAGCTCACCTTCCGGTTTGTAGTAAGCAAGTACACGACAAACCACTTCTTCAGAAGCTTTGCCTGTAATAGTGTGGCCATCGATACGGATCACTGAGTTCTCGTCTTCAAGACGCTCACCCAATTTCGCAACTTGACCGTTAACACTTACACGACCAGATTTGATTAAACCTTCTAGTTCACGACGAGAACCGTGACCAGCTCGCGCTAAAACCTTCTGTAATTTTTCGCTCATTTACTCTTTTCTACCTAATTGTCGTCTTCACAGACGTCGAATGAATTTTTTCGCGACCAAATCGCGGTCGCGTATTATCGCAAATAACCTGCCAAAAAGCACTTGTTATTTACTCTGGCAGGTTTGCTGTTTCGTTACAGACTGTTAATCAGTAACGCTATTATTCAAACGGCGCTGGATCACCGGCACCACGACGTAAAACAACGGCGTCATCGTCACTGAAGTCAATAACCGTAGTAGGTTGTTCACCTAAGTAGCCGCCATTCAAAATGACGTCAACCGCATGCTCTAAGCTGTCACGAATTTCTTCAGGATCCGATTCAGTTGTCTCGTTACCCGGAAGAATCAGAGACGTCGACATCAATGGCTCGCCCATTGCTTCTAGAAGGTCTAGGGCAATTTTGTTGTCTGGTACACGAATACCGATCGTTTTACGTTTCGCGTTCATCAAACGCTTCGGCACTTCTTTGGTTGCTTTGAAAATAAACGTGTAAGCACCGGGCGTGTGCGCCTTAAGCAGACGGAAAGCCACATTATCTACTCGCGCATACAGTGACAACTCAGAAAGGTCACGGCATAACAAAGTGAAATTGTGCTTATCATCGATTCGACGAATTTTACAGATGCGTTCGAGTGCTTGTTTATTCTCAAGCTGACAACCCAGTGCATAACCTGAATCTGTTGGATAAACCACAACGCCGCCATTGCGAATGATCGCAACCGCTTGAGTAATTAAGCGTGCTTGTGGGTTATCTGGGTGTACATAAAAAAACTGGCTCATTGTTGATCCTCGTTATCGAATCTCTCGACTCTATCATCAGAAGGAGCTGGCTCACCTAAATACTGTCATCGGTATCAGATGGTGAAACCGTTTGAAACTCCCAATCTTTCCATACTTCTTCGACCCCAGAAGGTAGCCAGAGATTACGTCCAAGTTCCATCCATGGGGATGGGTAATGGAAGTCGCTGCCTTGGGAGGCTAATAGTTTGTATTGTATAGCATAATCCGCAAGTGTGCGTCTTTCTTGTTGCGCTTGCTGAGGTTGAGCCACTTCCATAGCGTCACCATTTGCTTCAACAAATGCGGCTAACAGACGCTTAACCCACTTAGCGGTAAGACCATATCGCCCAGGGTGAGCGAGTACGGCTTGCCCACCAGCCGCATGAATAGCCGTGACAGCATCACTCATTGAGCACCATGTTGGCGGCACATAACCTGGATTGTTGCGCGTAAGAAACTTTTTAAACACCTGCTGCATGGTTTTCGCGTAGCCATTGTCGACTAACCATTTCGCAAAGTGTGCTCGAGTAATTGGTGCATCACCAGCAATCAACTTAACCTCTTCTAACACACCTTCACGAGTCGCTTTCTCAAGACGTTGAGCAATCATCTCTGCACGTCCGACACGGTGTTGCTTCTGTTGTTCAATTAACGCTTTCAATTCTGGTGATTCAGGATCGACGTTTAACCCAACAATATGGATATCTTTGTTTTGCCAAACGGTTGAGATCTCGATGCCGTTAATCAACTGAATAGGAAGATTGTTATCAGCAATATAGCTGCGTGCTTCAGCAAGCCCATCAGTCGTGTCATGATCTGTAATCGCTAGCGCTTCGATGTTAAAGCCAAGCGCTCGGTCAATTAGCTCAGGTGGAGTAAGTCGGCCATCTGAGGCTGTTGTATGACTATGTAGATCAATTCTCATATATTCTTTTTCATTGTTTTCAATTTTTATCGTTATATTTGTGTCAATACACTTGACCCGCAAGTGGAAAACTAGTTAACTAGTACACAAATACGAAGTATCACATTTGATAGGTTCACCATGTTACAAGAATTTAACCAAAACCATAAAGATAAAGTTTTAGAACTTTCTTCAGTAGAAGCAAGTTCAGAGCTTAATTGGTGGCGCACTTGGACAATTTCTTGGTGGGCTAACGTGTACTTCTAGTTAAACAGTTTGTTTATAAAAAAGTTATCACTAAGCCCGCTTTCATAGCGGGCTTTTTAATTTGTCGAACATCTCACATTCAACTGACTAACAAATCAACGAATTGACCATATTCTAGATTGGGTGAAAGGTATCTTTATGCGACTATGTACGGCAGGAAATTTAAAGAATCATAAAGGAGGTCTTGTGAACAAGGCCATTGAAATCAAAAAGCTGGGAACCATTGAGGTCATCAATTCTTCCGTTCCTTACTCGCAAGATCCAACCAGCGTTTTTCATACTTTGTGTGAGAACAAAACAGACAGTTTACTGTTGGAATCGGCTGAGATTGAATCCAAACAGAACCTGACAAGCCTACTCCTTATCGACTCTGCTGTTCGCATCGTATGTCGCGGACATGAAGTAACCTTTCAAGCGTTGACTGAAAACGGTCAAGCGCTTATCGAACACCTCACTCAAAATGTTAAAGCAGAAATTAAATCTGACCTGACTGATAACGTTTTGACGCTGACTTTTGTCGAGCCAAGCAATGAATTAGATGAAGACTCACGTTTAAGAGAAGCCTCTTCATTTGATGCACTGCGTTTGGTTCAGCACAGCTTTGAGCAAGACGCAGATAACAAACACGCACTATTCATGGCGGGCTTATTCGCTTACGACATCGTGGCGAACTTTGAACCGCTAGGTGATGCTGAAGCAACCAACAATTGTCCTGACTTTGTCTTCTACGTAGCTGAAACACTATTGCGTTTCGACCACCAAGAGAACGAAGGCCTACTTCATGCGAGCTTGTTTACTCAAGATAAAAGCATCAAAGCGCAATTAACCGAGCGCTTAGCTGACATTCAAACACAATGTCAGTCATTGAAAGCCATCACAGAAGTTACGCCGCTCGACAATGTTGAAGCGGTACCAAGCGTTTCAGATGAAGACTTCTGCCAAACGGTTCGTGACTTAAAAGAGTACGTAGTTAAAGGCGATGTATTCCAAGTGGTACCTTCACGTCGCTTCACACTGCCTTGCCCTGCTCCACTGGCGGCTTACAAAGAACTCAAGCAAAGTAACCCAAGCCCTTACATGTTCTACATGCAAGATGAGCTGTTTACTCTGTTTGGTGCTTCTCCAGAAAGCGCGCTGAAGTACGAAACAGAAACTAATCAAATTGAGATTTACCCAATTGCGGGTACTCGTCGTCGCGGTAAACGCCCAGACGGTCAAATCGATTTCGACCTAGATAGCCGTATCGAACTTGAGCTGCGTACCGACAAGAAAGAAAACGCTGAACACATGATGCTAGTCGACCTAGCTCGTAACGATGTAGCGCGTATTGCAGAAGCTGGCACTCGCCACGTAGCAGACTTGCTAAAAGTTGACCGCTACAGTCATGTGATGCACTTGGTTTCTCGTGTTGTAGGTCAGCTACGTGAAGATTTAGATGCCCTACACGCTTACCAAGCTTGTATGAACATGGGTACGCTAACGGGTGCACCAAAAATCCGCGCAATGCAACTTATCCGTGACGTAGAAAAAACACGTCGTGGTAGCTACGGTGGTGCAGTCGGTTACCTAACCGGTGAAGGCACTTTAGATACGTGTATCGTAATTCGTTCTGCTTACGTTGAAGATGGTGTAGCACAAGTACAAGCCGGTGCTGGTGTGGTATTCGATTCAGACCCACAAGCCGAAGCGGATGAAACACGCGGCAAAGCACAAGCAGTTATTTCAGCGATTCAAGCGGCACACACTAAAAACTCTGCAGCAAATCCGAACACATCAAATAAGAAGGAGTCGTAATCATGGCTGATATTGTATTCATCGATAACTTCGACTCGTTCACTTACAACCTTGTAGACCAGTTTCGTTCATTGGGACACAGCGTAAAGATTTACCGTAACAACATCTCGGCAAAAGTAGTTGAAGCGGCGATCAACGAGCTAGACAACCCTGTTGCGCTACTTTCACCAGGCCCTGGCGCTCCTGCTGATGCGGGCTGTATGCCAGAGCTAATTCAGCTTTTAAAAGGCAAAGTGCCAATGATTGGTATTTGCTTGGGCCACCAAGCGATTGTTGAAGCCTACGGCGGCACCGTTGCAGGCGCTGGCGAAATCATTCATGGTAAAGTGTCTATGATGGAACACCAAAACCATGCGACTTACCAAGGCTTACCTTCGCCACTGGCTATCGCTCGCTACCATTCTTTGGTGGCAACACACGTATCAGATAGCCTAACGGTGACCGCTGAAGTCGATGATTTGGTGATGTCTGTGGTTCAAGAACAAGACAAGGTTTGTGGATTCCAATTCCACCCAGAATCGATTATGACGACCTACGGTGCAACGCTTCTAGCGAACGCTATCGAATGGGCTCTTGAGAAACCTCTTCATCTAGAGAAAAGCTCTACTCTTGATAAAAAGACTAACTAGGAAACGATCATGGAACAGATTAATAAACTTTACGAACAACAGTCTCTTACTCAAGAAGAAAGCCAACAACTGTTTGATGTCATCATCAAAGGTGAACTAGACCCTATTTTGATGGCTTCTGCGCTTACTGCATTAAAAATCAAAGGCGAGACGCCAGATGAGATCGCAGGCGCGGCGAAAGCACTACTAGCAAATGCAAAACCGTTCCCACGTCCTGATTACGATTTTGCGGACATCGTGGGTACAGGTGGTGACGGTCATAACACCATTAATATCTCGACAACTTCAGCCTTTGTTGCAGCCGCATGTGGCTTAAAAATCGCGAAACACGGCAACCGCAGCGTATCAAGTAAATCAGGCTCTTCTGATCTGCTAGATTCGTTTGGTATTAACCTAGCGATGACAGCTGAAGATACACGTAAAGCCGTTGACGAACTTGGCGTAGCATTCTTATTTGCTCCGCAATATCACGTTGGTGTACGTCACGCGATGCCCGTTCGTCAAACAATGAAAACACGCACGATCTTCAACATCCTTGGTCCATTGATTAACCCTGCTCGCCCTAACATCGAGCTGATGGGTGTTTACAGCAAAGAACTCGTACGCCCTATTGCGGAAACGATGCTGCAAATGGGTATGAAGCGTGCCGCGGTTGTTCACGGTAGCGGCCTTGACGAAGTGGCAATTCATGGTGAAACACTGGTTGCTGAAATCAAAGATGGCGAGATTCATGAATACACAGTGAGCCCTGCTGACTTTGGTTTGAACACTCACCCTCTTGAAGCTATTAAAGGCGGAGATCCTGAAGAGAACCGCGCTATCACAACGGACATTCTGACAGGTAAAGGTACTGAAGCCCAAGCTGGTGCAGTTGCAGTCAACGTTGCTCTGCTGATGCGTCTATTTGGCCATGAAGATCTAAAAGCTAACGCGCAGCAAGCTATTGAAGCGATGAACTCTGGAAAAGCTTACGAGCTTGTGCAAAAACTTTCTGCACACGCCTAACGAACGACGAGTAGAGATAAAGAACATGACACAGACTACCGATAAACTGTCGACCCACGTTTCGATGAAAGAAGCTGAAATGGCAGAAGTATTAGCGAAAATCGTTCGTGACAAATACCAGTGGGTTGAAACGCGTAAACAGACTCAACCATTGGACGAGTTTAAAGCGACCTTAACCGCAACAGACCGCAGCTTTTATGATGCTCTGAGCGGCGAACAAGCGGTTTTCATCACGGAATGTAAGAAAGCATCGCCGTCAAAAGGTTTGATTCGCGACGAGTTTGATTTGGACTACATCGCATCGGTGTACAACAACCACGCAAATGCGATTTCAGTACTAACAGACGAGAAGTACTTCCAAGGTGATTTTGAGTTTTTACCAAAGGTTCGCAGCATTGCTAAGCAACCTATTCTTTGTAAAGACTTCATGGTTGATACCTACCAAGTTTACTTAGCTCGTCACTATTCAGCTGATGCAATCTTGCTGATGCTGTCGGTATTAGATGATGAAGAGTACAAAGCGCTTGCTGAAGTCGCTCACTCACTTAACATGGGTGTACTAACCGAAGTCAGCAATGAAGAAGAGCTTCACCGCGCTGTCGCTTTAAAAGCAAAAGTGATCGGTATTAATAACCGTAACCTACGTGACCTTTCGACTGATTTGAACCGTACCAAAGAGTTAGCTCCGCTGGTTCGCAAACTTGCTCCAGAAGCAGTCGTGATTTCAGAGTCTGGCATCTACACGCATCAACAAGTTCGTGACCTTTCAACATTTGCAGACGGCTTCCTAATCGGCAGCTCTCTGATGGCTGAAAAGAACTTAGAGCTTGCGGTGCGTAAAGTGACGCTCGGTGAAAACAAGGTGTGTGGTTTAACTCACCCAGACGATGCAGCGAAAGCGTATCAAGCGGGTGCAGTATTCGGTGGTTTGATTTTCGTTGAAGCGTCTAAGCGTCATGTGGACATCGAAGCTGCTCGTTTAACCATGAGCGGCGCACCTTTGAACTACGTAGGTGTGTTCCAAAACCATAGCGTTACTGACGTTGCGAAAACGGTTTCTGAGCTAGGTTTGTTTGCGGTTCAACTGCACGGTGATGAGTCTCAAGCGTTTGTAGATGAGTTAAAACAGTCACTACCTGAAAGCGTTGAGATTTGGAAAGCTTACGGTGTTGCTTCTGGTGATGCTTCCGGTGCTAAAAGCGCGCTACCAGAATTACTTCAAAGCAACGTGACTCGTCACCTGCTAGATACTAAAGTAGGTTCTCAAACTGGCGGTACAGGCCAAGTGTTCGATTGGAGCCTAATCAACAACCAAAACGCAATCATGTTAGCGGGCGGTCTAAACCCAGAAAATGCTAACCAAGCGGCTAAGTTGGGTTGTTTAGGGCTAGACCTAAACTCTGGCGTTGAATCGGCTCCAGGTAAAAAAGACGCAGACAAACTGCAACGTGCTTTTGCAGCGATTCGTAATTACTAGTTCGGTTTCTAGAACTTAAACCTGGAACCTGGAACCTGGAACCCAGAGCTTAGAAGCTAGAAAGCTGAACCTAGAGCGCAGAATCAAAAAACAGATTAGTGAGCTTTGCCTTTGCGAAGCTTAAACAAGATTAAATGACTTGGTGTGAATACACACCGATAGAATTGAAGGAATAACACAATGGCTAAACTCGATGCCTACTTTGGTGAATACGGTGGTCAATACGTACCGCAGATCCTAGTGCCAGCACTAGACCAACTAGAACAAGCATTTATCGATGCACAAGCAGATCCTGAGTTCCGCAGTGAATTCATGACGCTTCTTCAAGAGTACGCAGGTCGTCCAACGGCACTAACGCTAACGCGTAACCTGACTAAAGGTACAAAAACCAAACTGTACCTAAAGCGTGAAGATCTACTTCACGGCGGTGCTCACAAGACAAACCAAGTTCTTGGCCAAGCATTGCTAGCAAAACGTATGGGTAAACAGGAAATAATCGCTGAAACTGGCGCGGGCCAACACGGTGTTGCAACAGCTCTAGCGTGTGCTCTATTGGGCCTTAAGTGTCGCGTTTACATGGGTGCAAAAGACGTTGAACGTCAAAGCCCGAACGTGTTCCGCATGAAGCTAATGGGCGCAGAGGTTATCCCTGTTCATTCTGGCTCTTCAACGCTAAAAGATGCATGTAACGAAGCGCTACGTGACTGGTCTGCAACTTATGAAGACGCGCACTACCTACTGGGTACTGCTGCGGGTCCTCACCCATTCCCAACGATTGTTCGCGATTTCCAACGCATGATTGGCGAAGAAACGAAGCACCAAATCTTAGCTCGTGAAGGTCGCCTTCCTGATGCGGTTATCGCTTGTGTTGGCGGCGGTTCAAACGCTATCGGTATGTTCGCTGATTTCATTGAAGAAGAATCCGTACGCCTAATCGGTGTAGAGCCTGCTGGTAAAGGTATTGATACCGACCAACACGGCGCGCCACTTAAGCACGGTAAAACCGGTATTTTCTTCGGTATGAAAGCTCCGCTGATGCAAGATGAGAATGGCCAAGTAGAAGAGTCGTACTCTGTTTCTGCGGGTCTAGATTTCCCATCAGTGGGTCCTCAACACGCGCACCTAAATGCCATTGGCCGTGCTGAATACGACAACGTGACCGATGACGAAGCGCTAGAAGCGTTCCAATTGATTGCACGTAAAGAAGGTATTATCGCAGCGCTCGAGTCATCTCATGCTGTGGCTCATGCAATTAAAATGGCTCACGACAACCCAGAGAAAGAACAGCTATTAGTGGTTAATCTATCTGGTCGTGGTGACAAAGACATTTTCTCTGTACACGACATTCTTAAAGAGAAAGGAGCATTATAATGGATCGCTATCAATCACTCTTCACTCGCTTAGCTGAAAAGAATCAGGGCGCATTTGTACCATTCGTAACGGTTGGTGATCCTAACCCAGAGCAATCTCTTAAGATCATGGAAACGCTAGTTGAAGCGGGTGCTGACGCACTTGAGCTTGGTATCCCATTCTCAGATCCGCTTGCAGATGGCCCAACAATCCAAGGTGCGAACATTCGTGCTTTAGATTCTAAAGTAACGCCAGATGTGTGCTTCGATCTTATTGGTCAAATCCGTGCTAAATACCCAGAGCTACCAATCGGCCTACTGATGTACGCGAACTTGGTTTACGCACGTGGTATAGAAAATTTTTACGAACGCTGCGCAAACGCAGGTATCGATTCAGTATTAATTGCTGATGTACCAACCAATGAAAGCGGCGAGTTTGTTGCTGCAGCTGAAAAGTTTGGCGTTCACCCAATCTTTATTGCTCCACCAACTGCAAGCGATGAAACGCTTCGATCAGTTTCTGAGCTAGGTGGTGGTTACACCTACCTACTTTCGCGTTCTGGTGTAACGGGTGCTGAAACAAAAGCAAATATGCCAGTAACGGCACTGCTTGATCGCTTGAACAAGTTCGATGCGCCACCAGCACTGCTTGGTTTCGGCATCTCGGCTCCTGAACAAGTGAAAGAAGCGATTGTAGCTGGCGCTGCCGGTGCGATCTCTGGCTCAGCTGTTGTAAAGATCATTGAAAACAACGTAGAGCAACCTGAAGCAATGCTTAAAGCCCTTGCTGAATTTGTAACGCCAATGAAAGCGGCAACACAGAAATAACAAAAAACCTCCTTCTAGGATCAGATTTCACCTAGAGGGAGGCTCTCTACAACACCCTTCCTACGCTCCTTAATGTTAAACGATTGTTCTAAAATCTCTTCAAAACAAACTTGTAGCACAACAATAACACCAAACCAATCCATCACTGCTATTTATAAAAAACAATATCCCCGCAACAAGCAAACGTTTGCTTAGGCTTAAAAAAACACCAAACAATGTTTAATTACTCATTTTTAGTAGCCTTTCATCTCTGCTCATATTGATAAATGTAAAGGATACGTGTAAAACTCTTCACGAAATAATTCGCCAATGGTACATCGTACATTGGTGGGTAGTTCTGGGATTTTTATATTTAGTAGCACAGAGGTTATGGAAGTGTTAAAAGAAAAGAATTTACTAAGCAACATCGGCGTTCAAGTCGTTATTGCAATGATCATCGGTACCGCAGTCGGCGCGATGATGGGTGAAAGCGCAACAATGTTCGCTCCACTGGGTGCTATCTTCATCAACTTGATCAAGATGCTGGTTATTCCTCTAGTCGCAGTTGCCCTAATTTCAGGTGCTGCTGGTCTAGGTAATAGTTCATCGGCTGGTAAAGTTGGTGTAACTACACTGGGTTACTTTGCACTAACGTCTGCACTTGCTGTAGCACTAGCGCTTGTAATGGGTGAAGTGTTCGAACCGGGTCGTGGTATCGATGTTTCTGGCGTTGAAGGCATGTTCTCTTCAGAATACGCTGCGAAAGGCGAACTTCCTACGTTCTGGGCAACCATCACTGGCATGATCCCAACCAACGTTTTCCAATCACTGAATGAAGCAAACATTCTGCAAATTCTCGTTTTCTGCTTATTCTTCGGTATTGCGATTTCTAAACAAGCAAAAGAAAAACGTGACCCTATCATCAATGGCGTAAACGCGATTGTTGACGCTATGGTTTGGATGATCAACAAGGTTATGATCATCGCACCACTTGGCGTATTCGGCCTAATGGCAGAAGCAGTAGGTACTTTCGGTTTCGGCGCACTTATGGTTGTGTTCAAACTGTTTATTGTTTACATCGCTGCGATCCTAATCTTCGGCTTTATTGCTTACCCACTGATGATTCAAATCTTCACTAAGACTTCAGCGAAGAAGTTCCTAGTAGCAATGAAGAAGCCTCAAGCGGTTGCATTATCAACAGCCTCTTCAATGGCAACACTGCCAGTAACAATGGAAACGGTAGAGAAAGAACTTGGCGTTCGTAATTCTACTGCTTCATTCGTTCTGCCACTTGGCGCAACGATCAACATGTCTGGTAACGCAATTTACTACGGCCTAGTTGCTATCTTCTTCGCACAGCTATTCAACATCGACCTTTCTATGGGCGCTTACGTTGCTATCATCGTAACGTCTACCCTAGGCGCAGTTGGTCAAGCTGGTGTTCCAGGTCCTTCTTTCCTAGTGGTTGCGGTTCTTCTAGCGGCAGGTATCCCTATCGAAGGTCTACCTCTGTTGTTCGCTCTAGACCGTGTCTTCGATATGATTCGTACGGCTCTAAACATCACTGGTGATGCAGCATGTGCAGTCATCGTTGACTCTCTAATCGAAGACGAAGTGAAAGAAGCTGAGCTAGAGAAACAACAAGCTTAAACTTCTTAGAAACTTAAAGACCAAAAAGCCACTCATTGAGTTAATGCCGATCGTTTAAGAAGACTTGAACGATCTTGCAGTTAGCAGATAATCCCCATCAACAACGTTGATGGGGATTTTTTATGCTTGAACAAGAATTAGCAATGGCACACGAGACCATTGAAGATGCCGACAATTATGAATCTGTCGTCGACGCCATTCAGATTGAGTGGATAGAACAAGCTCTTCTTGAAACCAATAAAGCGAGCATAAGACGACGCCGACTTCCCGCTCAGCAAGCTGTCTGGTTAGTTATTTGGATGGGGCTGCAACGCAACATGTCTATCAAAGAGGTATGCAGTTCATTAGACATTGCACTTCAGCCTAAACCTGAAGATAGCTGGTCTCGTGTTGCACCCAGTGTCCTAACTGATTCACGCCGACGTCTAGATGAGAGTCCGTTAGCGGCTCTGTTTCACACAACGGTAAAGGCTTGGAACGGAGATATCCTTCAACAAGACAAAGACTTAGAACTTAATGTTCTTGCTGTCGATGGAACAACATTTCGGTGCCAAGATTCCCCAGAGAACGCTGAAGAATTTGGGTTCATCTCCAAAAAATTGAAACCTTACCCTCAACTTCGTTTAGTCGCTTTGATGTCAACAGAAACTCGAATGATTATGGGGGCGGCTTTTGATGGTTGTCATGTCGGTGAAACGACCTTAGCTAAGCGCCTATTCAATGACATCCCCGCACACTCATTGACCTTATTTGATCGTTGTTATTTCTCGGCAGACCTTTTACTGTCCTGGCAAGAGAGTGCTGAAAATGCCCACTGGTTAATGCCTGCAAAACGTAAACTACGCTATGAAGTGTTGGAGAAATATGCGGAGAACGACATGCTTATCTCAATGCCTATCTCTCCTCAAGCTCAACGGCAGAATCCGAATCTACCCGCACGTTGGGAAGCCAGATTAGTCCTATATCAAGAGCCAAAAGGTGAGATAAAAGGTTTTATTACTTCACTTACAGACCCTAGCAAATACTCGCTAGAAAGCCTGCTGCGTATTTATTGGCAACGCTGGGAGATTGAAGAGGGTTATGGTGAAATTAAACAGACTCAACTTCAAAGTCACGTCACTTTACGAAGTCGTTTTTCTGCCGGTGTGAAGCAAGAGCTTTGGGGCGTATTACTTGCCTATAACTTAGTGCGATTAGAGATGGTTAAGATAGCTTCAGAAGCCGGGGTTCGAGCGACTAGGGTCAGTTTTACCGCCGCAATTAACCTTATTGATGCGCAATTACGTTGGTTAGCTTTAAGTCCAGACGGAACTTTACCTGTAAAACTGAAAAGGATGAGAGAAAGTTTGAGTCACTTCATTCTTCCAGATAAAAGAAAGGACCGAACGTTTCCACGTTCAGTCCTCTTTGTCCCAGCCAAATATCCGTTCAGATTCAAGCAGTAATGCTTATCCGAACGGCATTAACTCATTGAGTGGCTTTTTTACTTTCAAACGTTGATATTTGTTTACCTTAAGTTAAGCGTCTGCAGAAACGTTAATTTTAAATCTCAGGACTTTCAAACTTGAATCGAGGTCGACATCGACAAACTCAGGTGGATTGTCTAAACGCTCGATAAACTCAACGCTTGGTGCTTCTTCTGCCATCGTCTCAATCAGGAAGTTTGGTGACACTGCTGGTGAGTTAACACAAGCAATCACTTCACCGCCTTCAGTTAGAAGCTCAGGCAAACGACGTAAGATCTTTTTATAATCCTTGGTTAGAGCAAAACTGCCTTTTTGGAACGAAGGCGGGTCGATGATAACGAGCTCGTAAGGGCCACCCTTCTTGATTTTTCCCCACGACTTAAAGATATCATAGCCAAGGAAGTTCACTGAGCGCATGTCGTGATCATTCAAACGGTGGTTATCACGGCCTTTATTTAGTGAGCCGCGAGACATGTCTACGTTCATGCACTGACGAGCGCCACCAGCAATCGCTGCTACAGAGAACCCACAAGTGTATGCAAACAGATTAAGAACATTCTTACCTTCGGCATTGTCTTGTACCCACTGACGCCCATTACGCATATCAAGGAACAGGCCAAAGTTCTGATTACGGCCTATATCTAGTTGGTACTTAAGTCCATGTTCAACCACGATTGGTGAATCGTTTAACTCTCCCCACAACACTTCAGAAGGTGCGCCATCAGCATAACGGTGTTGGAGCACAATACTTGTGCCCAGCTTTGCCTGCCAGATGTCTTTATTGGTCAAATCAACCAGTCCTGCTTTAAGAAATGATAAGAACTCGTCATCCACCTCTTTGAATACGTTAACCAATAACTGCCCATCAACCCAATCACATGTCAGTTGATCTAGGCCCGGCCAGAACTTACCACGCCCGTGAAAAATACGACGCAGTTCGTTCGGCACTTCATTAAGTTGCTGTTCAATATGACTAAAAAACAGAGGTAAAGCTGATGCTTCCATTATTTCACTCACTTAGTGTTTAGCTTTGGCCAAGTTAATGACCAAGGTTCAAGCCAGTTGTCTAAACCATTAGACACGATATCTTGATGCCACTTCTCACCCAAAGAGTTGAGACTTCTTGGATCACAGACATATTCGTAGGCTTGTGATTGATAGGTAAATCGAATCGCGAAGGCATGCAGATAACCTCTGTCGGCCTCACTCGATGGATTGTAAATAGGGTCACCAACAATAGCCGAACCGATCGACTTCATCGCGACGCGGATCTGGTGAGTTCGCCCCGTATAGGGTTTACATAAAATTAGACGCTCACCGGGTTCAGCCGTTGCAGATAAAAATTGGGTAATCGCTGGGTTTTCTTTGGTTGTCAGTAGCTTCCAACTTGAGCGTCGTGAACGCTCCATATCTCCTGAGATCAGCCCCTGCTTTTTCTTTGGCTTCTTGGAGCCTATCGCAAGGTAATATTTCTCGACCTCACGCTTTGCAAACAACTGTGAAAGCTCACTTGCTGCCGAAGCATTTTTTGCCAGCAGTAGAATACCTGATGTCATTTTATCGAGACGATGGACTAGGTATAGCTTCTGCTCGTTGATTGCTTTAGCAACTTCTTGCAACAACATGGTATCGCCATCGTCTTTATGGACGCTGACGCCTGGATGTTTGTTTATGAGTAAAAAATCAGAGTGATTCAGAAGAATGTCGAACATGTAAAGGCTAGCTCCATTGTAGAACGTGGAGTATACCGTGTCTGAACCCAGATTCCAGCTACGAAAAAGCCCAAGGATTCAATAAACATTGATTCCTTGGGCTTATGTTTTAATAGACAGCTTTCACTGGTATATCTTTAATCGATTAGCTCTAAGCTTATGTTCTAGACTTATGATCCAGCTCTAAGCTCTAAGCTCTAAGCTCTAAGCTCTAAGCAAGTTTGAACTTACCCACTAAACCTTCTAGCTCAGCAACTTTAGCATTCAAACCTGATGTGTTCTCAGAGCTGCGAGTCGCTAACTGTAATGACTGTTCAGAGATATCACTGATTGCCGTAATATCCGCTGCGATTTCTCTTGTCACCGCTGTCTGCTCTTCTGCTGCTGTCGCGATAGAGTTAACCATGCTTTGTACATTGCCAGCACCACTAACAATCGCTTCTAGTGCTGTAACGGCACCAGAGCTCTGCTCAACACCAATTTCCACCAGGCGGCAGTTATCTTGCGTGTAAGTCACCGCTTCTTGAGTACCTGATTGAATAGATTGGATGATACCGGACACTTCTTGTGTTGCTTTAGTCGTTCTCTCCGCTAACGCTCGTACTTCATCAGCAACCACCGCAAAACCACGACCGAACTCACCAGCACGTGCCGCTTCAATAGCCGCATTCAGAGCCAAGAGGTTGGTTTGTTCAGCGATATCTTCGATTACCTTAATAACACTACCAATCTGCTCGCCATGTGAACCCAATGTGTTCATTTGTAACGACATGTCGCTCATTTGAGTAGACACTTGTTGGATGCTCGCAACCATCTCCACAATCACTTTACGGCCGTCTTCTGCTGACGTTTCTGAACGGCGCGCTTCTTCATAAGTAGAAGTGCCTTGCTGCGCTACTTCCGAAATGGTCAAGCTTAACTCTTCTGCCGCAGTCGCTATCAAGGTCGCTTTATCTGCTTGAGCAGAGGCGCCAGATACGATGTCGTGGCTGATTGATGATAGCTCACCAGTAACGGATTGAACTTGGGTAGTCACCGATGAGATAGAACCGAGCAGATCGACCAATGACTTTTGCATCTGGTTGATCGATTGAGCAAGATCAGCCAATTCATCACCAGAATCATCAACAATGTCTCCAGCCGTTAGATCACCATTTGCTACGCGTCGTGCAACTTGTTCTAAACGAGTTAAGCGATTAGTAATAGAGCTAGACAATGCAAACGCAATTACACAGCCAAACACAATCGCAACCGCAGTCAACACCATAATCGTGCGTTCGATTGTAATAAACGAATCCGTTAGTGTTAGCAGAGCTCGCTCCGTATCAGCAATCTCACTTTCAGATGCTTGATCAAGCAAGTTTTCAATCGGGATCAGATTACTCTCGTACAAAGAGCGAAGCTGCTGGATATTTGATAACAATGCAGTTTCGTCATTAAGCATAGGTACGAGCTTCGATTCAAACTCTTGAGTAAAGCGCCCCATTAGCTCTTCAATTCGCTGAACACGACGATGGTCCTCTGAGCCTTTACTCTCTAAACGCTTTGCTTCTTCAATTGCTTGAGAAAATTGAGTCTTGTTAGCTCGATAATCATTGAGCGCATTACCGCCCTGAACAACCGCGCCCAAAGCATCACGGTAAACATCACCAGCTTCATCGATCAATATAAGGTAGGTAACCGTTCCTGGAACATCATCCAGTCTAATTTCATCAGAGCTCTCGTGAGCCCCAATCACTTCTATCGATACAACCCCTACCAACGTGACAAGCACCGCCAATATAGATCCAAAACCCAAATATAGTTTTTTTCTCACTGACAATTTCACAGAACACCTACCTAAAAATAAATACAGGCCGATATAGCCTAACCGAAAGATATATCGGCCACCACACGGATAACTTTAGGGGACGATGTTTTTATTTCTCGAAAAACAATAAGTGCGTCGCATAAAAAAACGGGAGCCAATGGCTCCCGTTTATCAATTAACTTTAGTTTGCGATTAGAGTTTCTAAGAATTATAGCTTCTTAGAGATAAGCGCAGAGCCGGCAATGATACCAATACCTAGTAGCATGATTGCACCTTTACCGCTGTCGAAGCCAGAAGAGATGCCCATGAACGCTACGATAGCGATAGCGACTGGGATGATGTACTTAACGAGTGTGTACCATAGACCGAATAGAGGGAAAGATACTTCACCGTCGTTAGTGATTTCTTTCTCTAGGTCAGCACGGTTTAGTCTCCAACCAGCGAAGATACATACCAACATACCGCCAACTGCTAGGAAGATCTTATCCGTTAGTAGGTCGAAGATATCGAATGCACCAGTACCAAACAGCGTTGGACCAAAGCCACCAAGAGATAGAGAAGCGAAGATACATAGAATCGCCATTACGACACTTGCAGACAGTACAGCTGTTACACGCTTCATGCCTTTCTCATCGATTAGGTACGAAACAACAACTTCAAGTAGAGATACTGAAGAAGTCAGTGCCGCAACACTTAGACCAACGAAGAACATAAGAGCAAATAGAAGACCAACTACGCCGCCCATTTCAGCGAATAGCTGAGGAACAACAACGAATACTAGACCAGGACCTGCTGCAGGTTCCATACCGAATGCGAACATTGCAGGGAACATTGCAACACCAGCTAGGATAGCAACGCCTGTATCCATCGCCGTAACCATAGCTGTAGTTTGAACTAGGTTCTCTTTCTTCTTAAGGTAAGAACCGTAAGTCAACATACAACCCATACCAAGAGATAGTGAGAAGAATGCTTGACCCAGTGCAGCTAGGATTACACCGCTGTCTACTTTAGAGAAGTCAGGGCTGAATAGGAATTCAAGACCAGCCATCGCGCCCGGAAGCATTAGGCCTTTGATTGATACCACGATAAGGATGATGAAAAGAAGTGGCATCAGAATCTTACCCGCTTTCTCAATACCGCCAGAAATACCCTTCATAACGATGACAACGTTAAGTAGTAAGTATAGGCCCATCCACATTAGTGGCTGAACTGGGTTTGAGATAAAGCCACCAAAGCTGTCGCCAATTGCTTCAGGTGCGTCTAGTAGACCACCAGCAATTTTACCGATGTATGCGATAGACCAGCCACCTACTACAGGGTAGAAACCCATGATAAGTAAACCACTGACTACGCCAATAACACCAGCGAACGTCCAGCGACGGTCAGTTGATTTAAATGCACCTACTGCTGATTTTTGCGTATGACGGCCAATCGCAAATTCAGTCAGCATCACACTGAAACCGATGAAGATTACAAAAAACAGATAAATTGCAACGAATGCACCGCCGCCACTTTCACCTGCTGTGTATGGGAATTTCCAGATGTTACCTAAGCCAACAGCAGAACCTGCTGCAGCCATTACGAATCCTAATTTCGAACCCCAGGTATCGCGGGGTGTAGTGGTTGTATTACTAGTAGCCACGTTTACTCCAAACTTTTGTGTTATGTGATGTTGTATTTTGCTTTGTGTGGCGTCATTAAAAGATAAGGTGTATATAATAATTTACACAATTAAAAGATTTGATTGACGCTCGTTGTCTAGCAAGTAAACCAGTTTAAGAATACAATTGGAAGCCCGAACCGTATATATTTCGTTATCAATGTAAATCTTTATGGTTAAATGCCGGTTTTTCATACAAAACAATTGTATTCGTCTTAAGTTAACTAAAACTTAACAACTTTAACCTGTTTACAGCTTTTGCTCTATTTTGTAAATAGTTGATTCCTTAAATTCCCATATCCGTAAAATAGCATTACTATCTAAGTGTCTCTTTTTTCGAGTATTCAATGTGGAAAAGCTCTACCATTTTTTAACTTTAGCTTCTGTCGCTTTATACTGGGTCCTTGTCGCCGGTGTGACTTTTCGTGTCGTACTAAAACGACGCTCTGTCAGCGTTTCTCTCGCATGGTTGATGGTTATCTACATTATCCCTATTGTTGGCGTCGCTTGTTACTTCCTTTTCGGAGAGCTAAATCTCGGTAGAAAGAGGGCTGAGCGGGCACATCGCATGTTTACGCCTTTTGGTGATTGGTTCCGCCAATTAAATGATTGCCAAGTCCACCTTCCAGGTAAAGTCGGCTCTCCTATCCACAAAATTGATGAGCTTTGTAACAATCGGATGGGCATTCCAGCTCTCAGCGGAAACACACTTTCACTGCAAGCTTCTCCTAATGAAATCCTACACGCAATTATCGAAGATATAGAAAACGCCCAGACTAGTATCAAAATGGTTTTCTATATTTGGCACCCCGGCGGCTTAACTGATTCCGTTGCTTCCGCACTTATTCGAGCTGCAAAACGTGGTGTCGATGTTAAAGTTTTACTCGATTCTGCAGGTAGCCCGCGTTTTTTCAAAAGTCACTGGCGTTCAATGATGAAAGACGCTGGCGTTCACGTTGTCCAAGCATTAGAGGTTAGTCCTTGGCGTATTTTCTTACGCCGTTTAGATCTAAGGCAGCACCGGAAGATCATCGTGATTGATGAGTCCATCGCCTATACCGGGTCAATGAATATGGTAGATCCAGCTCATTTCAAACAGAGCTCAGGTGTCGGCCAATGGATTGATGTCATGGTTCGCGTCACTGGGCCAACCGTTAACGTGTTGTCAGCAATTCATGGTTGGGATTGGGAAGTGGAAACAGGTGAACGCATTCTTCCTGATTTACCAGAGTGCCCGGTTGAAGAAATAATGACGCATCATCCAGTTCAAGTAGTGCCATCTGGGCCGGGCATGCCGGAGTATTTGATTCTGCAAGTTCTTACTATTGCGATTAATCAAGCAAACCATTCAGTTCGTATTACAACACCCTACTTTGTACCGAGTGCCGACTTATTAGAAACACTCAAAATGACGGCACAACGTGGTGTCAGCGTAGAATTAATCATTCCACATAACAACGATTCATTAATGGTTAAATGGGCTTCTCGCGCCTTCTATACCGAACTGCTTGAAGCCGGAGTGAAGATATATGAGTTTTACGGCGGGCTTCTTCACACCAAATCGGTAGTGATTGATGAAGAGTTTTGCTTAATCGGAACGGTCAATATCGACATGCGCAGCCTATGGCTTAACTTCGAAGTAACGCTAGCCGTTGATGATGTGCACTTCACTCAGCAATTATCTGAGCTTCAGCAATCTTACATCGAATTATCACACCCCGTTGAATTGGAGCAGTGGGAGCAGAGAAACCTACGCAACCGCTTCTTCGAAAGGTTGTTTTACTTATTCAACCCTCTGCTGTAATCCCATCAATACGTCCACCGCAGTTCATCACTCGCCGACTATCGGATTTTAAACCTTTCACGATAAACGACGTGGAAGGTTAAAAAGCGAAAGAAAAGCACAAAAACCCCCGCTCTCCTCTTGCTTTAAAGGCGCTTGGCATGTTTTAAATAGGACATAACCGATTGATAAGGAATTCGCAGCATGTCCGAGAACAAAACCACTAAACTGATCACTGCAGGTCGTGATAAGAAGTGGACTAATGGTGTCGTTAACCCACCAGTACAACGCGCTTCAACTGTCGTGTTCAATACAGTAGAAGAGAAACGCAAAGCGACCATTAACCGCGCTAACAAGACACTTTTCTACGGACGCCGTGGCACCACGACTCATTTCGCATTTCAAGATGCAATGGTTGAAGTTGAAGGTGGCGCAGGCTGCGCACTCTACCCTTGTGGTACGGCAGCCATTTCGAATGCCATTCTCTCTTTTGTTGAAACAGGTGACCATATTCTGATGGTCGATACCTGTTACGAACCCACTCGTGATTTCTGTGACACTATCATGAAAAAGATGGGTGTAGAGACGACTTACTACGAACCAACGATTGGCGAAGGCATTAAAGACCTTATAAAGCCAAACACCAAAGTGCTGTTTACCGAATCTCCGGGTTCAGTCACCATGGAAGTGCAAGATATTCCAACGCTCGCGCGGATTGCTCATGAACATGACATCATCGTTATGCTAGATAACACTTGGGCAGCCGGTGTGAACTTCTCACCGTTCGATTTTGGCGTTGATATCTCTATTCAAGCAGCAACCAAGTACATAGTGGGTCACTCTGATGTGATGTTAGGGACTGCGGTCGCCAACGAGAAATGTTGGGATCAACTAAGAGAACAGAGTTACTTGATGGGGCAATGTGTCTCGCCAGATGACGCTTACTTAGGGCTTCGCGGCATCCGCACTCTTGATGTTCGTCTACGCCAACACGCGGAGAGCAGTTTAAAAGTAGCGAAGTGGCTAGAAACCCGTCCTGAGGTTAACCACGTTCGTCACCCTGCGCTTGAATCTTGCCCAGGCCATGAATTCTTCAAACGAGACTTCACTGGCGGTAATGGTTTGTTCTCTTTCGTACTGAAGAACTCAAACACAAAAGCAACAACAGCTCTGCTTGATGGTATGACGCACTTTAGTATGGGTTACTCGTGGGGTGGATTTGAAAGCTTGATTCTAGCGAACGAACCGAGCAGCTTTAATAGTTTGAGAACGGTAGCGAACCCTAACTTCGAAGGAACTTTGATACGCGTTCATATCGGCTTAGAAGACGTCGATGACCTGATTGCGGATCTAGAAGCTGGACTAGATCGTTACAACGCTCTGGTTTAATTTCAAGCATTCACAAATTCAGACCAAAAAGGCAGGATATTCCTGCCTTTTCTATGATAGATGGCCTCACGATTCAAGATTTAACCTTGAAGTAAATCTAAGGGAATACTTGAAAACGATTTTCGTTAAACAAGTAAAAAGACTCATCGGTTATAGAAAGGGCCTAATCCATCTTCTTCACTTGATACTGCTGATATAGCTGAAATATAGCTGATTCATAAAGCCTGTTTTGATTGTTTTACAATGACTAGTAAACTTTTCAATTTCCACATAATTATTTCGCCTTGAGAAATAACACCTTTATTTATGTGGGCAACCTTCTAAATGGTCATTAACCATCCCAGTAGCCTGCATAAACGCGTAACAGATTGTTTCCCCAACAAACTTAAAGCCTCTCTTCTTCAAAAACTTGCTCATCGCTTTAGATTGCTCGGTAGAAGCGGGAACTTGAGTCATCTCAATCCAGTGGTTTTCGATCACCTTGTTATCGACAAATTGCCATAAGGCGTTTGAAAGAGAACCAAACTCTTTCTGTAGTTCAAGCGTTGCTCGAGCGTTGTTATACACAGAGGCAATCTTGCCTTTGTGCTTAACCACATCAAAGTTCTCTATGACGTATGGCACATTGTCTTCATTCAATTCGGCTAACTTGTTTAGATCGTAATTATCAAAGGCAGCACGATAGCCTTCGCGCTTTTTAAGGATCGTAATCCAACTAAGACCCGCCTGAGCACCTTCTAAAGTAATGAACTCAAATAGAACTTGGTCATCATAAACAGGCACGCCCCACTCTGCGTCGTGATATTCCCTCTCTAGTTCGTGCTTCAGTGCCCATGCACACGTTCTACCTTCAGTGTTTGTTTCCATGTTATTGCTACCTATTTTAAATCACTCAGAAATGATAATGCCCCTAAACAGGGGCATTAATTCAAAGACTCACTCGTCTTACGAGACTTCAATTTTATGGAATAGACGATACAGCACAGGTACCACGATTAGCGTCAGTACGGTGGCGAAGCCTAAACCAAACATGATGGTTACCGCCATTGGCTTGAAGAAGATATCCGGTAACAATGGAATCATACCGAGAATCGTTGTGATAGCCGCCATACATACAGGACGTACACGACTCAATGCCGCATCAACAACCGCTATATATGGGTCTTTACCTGACTTCATCTCAATCTCAATTTGATCAAGCAGTACGATACCGTTCTTCAGAAGCATTCCAGACAAACTCAAGAAGCCCAGAAGCGCCATAAAACCGAACGGTGTATTCAAGGCTAGCAAGCCTGTCGTTACCCCTATCAAGGCGAGTGGTACCGTTAACCAAACAATCAGAGGCTCTTTCACCGAATTAAACAAGAACACCGTGATTAAGAACATGAACAAGTAGCCTAACGGCATAGTTGTGAACAGTGACGCTTGAGCGTCAGCTGACGACTCGTATTCACCACCCCATTCCAATGAATAACCCGGTGGCATCTCAATCGCTTCTATTTGTGGCTGTAAGCGTTTCTGTAAAGTTGATGCTGTCTCTTCACCCAGTAGGTCAGGATCCGCCATTACCGTCAGCATACGCTTACGGTTCTTACGGATGATCAGTGGGTCTTCCCATTCCAATTCGTAGCCTAGTGTTACTTGTTGTAGTGGGATGTATTCACTTAATGCTGGGCTCCAAATCTTCATGCCTTCGATGTTACGTATATCGACACGTTCATCTTCAGGTAAACGAGCGACAATAGGCATCAGCGTCGTCCCATCACGGTACACACCGATCGATTTACCAGAGAAAGACATCGCTAGGAAATCATCCACGTCAGATTTAGTAATACCATAACGACGCGCTTGGCTTTCGTTGAACTGAGGCTCCAGTACCTTAGTTCTTTCACGCCAATCGTGACGAACGTTAAACGACCCATTGTCAGCACGCATGATGTCCATAACTTGAGCTGCGATTGAACGTAAAACCGTTGGATCAGAACCCACAATTCGCGCTTCAATTTTAGCACCGCCACCAGGACCTAATTCGATCTGCTTAAGTTTGTAATTAATTTCAGGGAACTGGCCGTTTACATGCTCACGAAAGCGCAACATCAAAGCTTCAAGTACTTCATAACTCTTCACACGAACCGTTATCTCACCGTATGCGCTATAACTTTTCTCTGGCGCATAAGTCAGCATGAAACGTTGCAGACCTTTACCCGCCGTTGTCGTGATATGTTCAACTTCGTCCTGCTCTGCTAACCAACTTTCCAGTACTTTCAGTTTGGTGTTGGTCGCTCGAATATCCGTACCTTCCGGCATCCAGACATCAACTTGGAACATCGGCGTGGTTGAAGATGGGAAAAAGGCTTGTTTTACAAAGCCAAAACCATAAACGCTCGCGCCTAAACCAAGAACCAATACAAACATGGTTAACCAAGCACGCTTCATACAGAACTCAAGGAAGTTTTTGTAGATAACAAAAACCATCCCGTTGTATGGGTCTTTACCTTCACTGTCTGGATCGACCTTCTGACCTTTAAAAAACATGTTAGCAAAGAACGGCGTGAGCGAGATGGCAGTAAACCAACTCAGCATCAAAGAAATAAGTAGAACTGTGAACAAGGTGCCACAGTATTCGCCCGTCGAGTCTTCAGATAAACCAATAGGCGCAAACGCGGTGACCGCAATCACGGTTGCACCAAGCAGTGGCCATTTGGTTTGGGTCACGATATCCGTGGCGGCCTGCATCCGGGTTCGCCCCTTCTGAGTTCCGATCAATATCCCTTCCACCACCACAATGGCATTATCCACCAGCATCCCCAGCGCGATAACCAACGCGCCCAATGAAATACGTTGAAGATCGATTTTGAAGTACTGCATGAAAATGAAGGTACCAAAAACGGTCAATAGCAGTATCAAACCGATCAACAAACCCGATCGTAATCCCATGAAGAACAGCAACACTACGATTACGATCGCAACCGCTTGTCCTAAACTCACTACAAATCCACTAACCGACTTATCTACCTCTTTGGGTTGGTTATAAACCTCAGATATGTCAACACCTACGGGCTGTTGGTATTTCAGCTCGGCGAGTCTTCGGTCAAAGGCTTCACCCACTGCGACCACGTTCACGCCTTGTGCAAAAGAGACACCAAGGTTAAGTGCGAGCTCGCCGTTATAACCAATAATATTACTTGGTACTTCAACATAACCACGAGTTACATTCGCCACATCTTTTAGATAGATAAGCCCTTGAGCGCCACCTTCTGTAAGAATCAAATCACCGAGCTGTTCAACATTCTGGAACTCTCCTGTTGGATGGATTCGAATGTACTCGTCACCAATCCTGACAGCACCTGCACTTGAAACAATATTCTGAGTGGATAAAAGGTTAAATACAGTATTTGGAGACAAACCCAGAGAGCTGATCCGTTTCATCGATATCTCAATGAACACTTGCTCTTGCTGTTGGCCAGATACCGAGACTTTACTGACCCCATCAACAAGTTCTAGCTCTCGCCTTAGGTAATCAATGTAATCAAGCAACTCTTTGTAGCTATAGCCGTCCCCCGTTACGGCAAGCAAAATACCGTAAACATCACCAAAGTCGTCGATGACTTGAGGATCATTGACTCCAGGCGGCAGTTGACCTTTCAGATCATTCACTTTTCGACGAAGTTCATCCCAAATTTGCGGAAGATCATCAGGACCGTAATTATTCTTCATCGTTACCGTAACCTGAGAAAGACCACGGCTAGAAATAGAGTTCACTTCGTCCACATAGGTAAGTTGCTGAATCGCTTTTTCTAGTGGGTAAGTAACTTCTTCTTCGACTTGTTGAGGTGTGGCCCCTGGATAAGAGGTCACGACCATCGCATCTTTGATGGTAAAGGCAGGATCTTCTAAACGCCCCAAACCGAAGAATGCAGAAACACCACCAATAAGAAAGATCAGGGACAGCATCCAACTAATGACTTTGTTACGTATAAAGTAAGAAGCAACACCTGTGATCTGATCATCACCCTGTTGATCGTCATCTTGGGGCTTGTTATTTACTTCACTCATTGTTCGTCTCCTGAGACAATACTTCCACTGTCATCCCATCTCGCAATCGCGATACGCCTGCAACAACGACATGCTGCCCCATTTCTAATCCTTTGATTATCTGCAATGTTTTCTGATTCGCCTTTCCTAACGCGACTTGCTGTTTAGATACGGTATTGTCGTCATTAAGCACCCACACGTAAGAGTCTTGACGAGTTAACTTATCCCCATCGGCATTAAACACCGCTTCAATTGGGATAAGAACTCCGGCTTTTAGCTCCAATCCGATGTCACGTCCATTTGACGTTACTTCAACAGCCATACCGTCCAAAATCAGGTCATCTTTCGGCATAGGTAGTACAAGCGTAGCCGTGAACGTGCCAGTGCTTGGATCGGGTTCAGTAGTGAACTCTTTAATCCCTGCAGTATATTCATTGCCACTGGGTACTCTTACCACAGCTTCAATGTTCGCAAGCAATTGTTCACTCGGTTGGTTCACATAGATTTGGTCAGGTAACTGGATAACGACTTCAACATCCTCGACACTGTGAATGTTCACGACCTGCTGGCCTACCTGAATATTTTCATATTGGTCGACACTGACACGCGAAATGATCCCATCCACAGGGGCTCGAAGTTTGGTGAACGACAAGCGCAGTTTTGCGAGTTCCAACTCGGCATAAGCGATCTGGCGTTGAGCAGCAATTTCATCAAACTGTGACTTAGCTAAGAGCCCTTTCTTCACTAGCGGACTCGAACGTCTGTATTGACTATTGATTACCGTGTAACGCGCCTGAGCATTGTCGACATCCAATTGATAATCGGTAGGATCAAGCTCTGCAATGATGTCCCCTTTAGAAACACGTTCACCTTCTTTCACATCTAGCTTGAAGATTTCACCAGCCACTCGGAAACTGAGGTGAGCTTTCTCAGCAGCGTTCGCTACCGCAGGGAAATAGAGTTTGTCGCTAAAGTCGATGACTGAAATCTCGATAGCTTTAACCAAGGGTGTGTTATTCACTTCTATGGCTTGTTTGTCTTCACAAGCCGTCAGTAAGGCCAAACACGACAGGCCAGCAGCCAATTTAAGTGTTTTCATGTTATAGCCCCCTTTCCTTGATCCACTCTCGAACTTTAACGCCCGATTCCAGGCCATTAACGCCAGAAGTCACAATACGATCGCCATCGTTCAACCCAGACACAATATGACGTTTTTCATCGATGACGATTGAGACATTTTCAACAATACCGTCGTTATTCACACGCCACACAGAGACATCATCTCCATCGGTGATCATTGCTGATGTTGGAATTTTGGTTGCCGCGGCTAACGCTGAAACTAAATTAACCGTGCCAGACATACCAGGCAAAATACCGACATCAGTTGGTCTTTCCATTACCATAGTGACTTTGTACGAGCCTGTTGTAGGGTCGGCTTCTGTATCCACTTCTTGAAAGGTTAAAACGTAAGAGTTTTCAGGGAACGCATCAAAAACCATGGTTGCATCTGTCTCAAACCCTGAAGAAAAGCGCGTAATAAGTTGGTCGGGCAATAAGAATACGACTTTAAGAATTTGATTGGTTTGAATATTCATCACACCTTGCTTGGCCGCGATGTATTCGTGGTTTTCAGCAGGAATAATAGAAATAGTACCATCATATGGCGCAACGAGTGTGGTGTAGCGAAGATTAGCTTTTGCTTGATTTAAAACCGCTCTTGCAGAGTTATGATTTGCTTTCGCTTGGTCAAAATCTTGCTCAGAAACCACCCTATCCTTACGTAGCTTGATGGAACGTTGGTATTGCACATCGGCAAGTTTGAAGTTAGCTCTTGCCTGCTTTTCTAACAACTGATACTCATCAGGATTAAGCGTTGCCAATGCATCACCTTTGGAGACCTGTTGCCCCGCAGTGACGTCAATCGTTTTTAGTAAACCGGGGACTCGAAATGCCAATACGGCTTTATCGCCCGCTTCAGTAGTCGCAGGAAAATTTCGTTCGAAGGCATTGTTACCGACCGAGACGGTGAAGAGTTTGGCTGGTCGTGATTCGGGTTCTGGAACCGGAGGGAGCTCCTTACCACACCCAGATAGCCCGGATAAGGTCACCAATAGGACTAGGGAGGCTTTGTACATTGCGATCATCCATATCTATAAATATTTTATTAACATAGATTAATCACATGTAACTTACCAGTTATCGTAAGATTTATTTAGACAAAATTATTAAAAAAAATAACGGCTTGGGATAAATTTTCCTAAACCGTTATCTAATCTTTTTGAGGCTTGACCACTACATGTTCTTAAATGCACGGTCGACTTTAAATGTGTCCGAAGTCACATAAGCTTCCATATTGCGAACACTGGTCTCTAACGTCTGGAAATCACCCTCTAAAGTGCCCAACAAAGACTCTACTGTTTGCCCTTTTTCCCAGGGTTTTTGCTTGAGTGTGTGCTCTTGTTTGGCTTTCATCTGATCGACATATTGAGGTGGTTGTTTTTCAAGCATAAATGTCAAAGCTAAATACGCTAATAACACCAAAAAGCTACCACCTAGCAGTGCGGCTGAGATCACTAAGATACGAACCAACCAAACTTCAAGGCCAAAATAGTTCGCTAACCCGGCACACACGCCAGACAATTTACCGTTAATCGGATCGCGATACAGTTCTCTACTCATAGTTTCGTCTCCAGTTAGGTGACTCCGCATCCAGTATTTTTTCTAACGTTTTCACTCGGTCTTGCATCGACTCAGCTTGCTCAGAAAGCTTATGCAGACGCTGAAGATCCGTTTCTGAAAGACCATTGCTGGATTTCTTCTTGCTGCGGTAGTGTAAGAATAACCATAGCGGTGCCACGAAGATCAAAAAGACAATCAGTGGACCTGCAATTAGAAATGTTGACATAGACAACTCCTAAAATTATTTATCGCGGTTTTCAACTTGTTGCTTCAGTTTCGCCAGCTCTTTTTCAATCTCGTCTTGAGCTTGTAGCTCTGCAAATTCTTGGTCTAAAGATTTTGCGTTACCGGTTTTTGCGTAAACGTCAGCTTCAGCTTCTAATTCATCCACTTTACGTGAGAATTGCTCAAACTTCGCCATTGCTTCGTTGGTTTTGCTTGAATGCAGATGTTTTTGAACATCACGACGATTGCTTGCTGCATTATTACGAATCATTAGTGCTTGCTGTTTTGCACGAGTCTCGGCGATTTTGGTTTCAAGTTTACCGATCTCATTGGTTAGTTTTTCGATGGTTTCATGAACCAAAGTTTGCTCGGTATGAAGGCCCTTGATGATATCTTCAAGTTTTTGCTTTTCGATTAGTGCCGCTCTAGCCAGATCTTCACGTTGTTTAGTCAGGGCTAATGTCGCTTTATTCTGCCAATCTAGAATCTGAGTTTCGATAGCTTCAACTTTACGTGCTAGCTCTTTCTTGTCTGCAATGGCTTTTGCTGAGTTAGTACGAACCTCAACCAGCGTGTCTTCCATTTCTTGAATAATGAGGCGAATCATCTTTTCAGGATCTTCAGCCTTATCTAATAGTGCACTGATGTTTGAATTTACAATGTCTGCAAAGCGAGAAAAAATACCCATAAGAAACTCCTTAATTGCAATAGTGGCAAATAGGTTTTAAATCGTTTTTCGATTTTTCAATCCACTTGCTCAAAAATCTACGTTTGTTGTTAAACCTATCATAAGTAATCCAAGTAGCATGCCAACTTTTAAGTCATTTATTATCAAACACTTACAATAAAATGGTGATTACCCACAACCATGCTATGATGAATTTAGCCAAGTATTGGTATTTTTCACCACTACGGCACCGTGATTAACGCTATTTACATCAAATGATTTAAATAAAGCTCTCTAATTCACGTCCATTGGAAATCAGACCATACAAGGACCCGTTATGCAGCAGAACCTCATTGGTGAATCCCCTAGCTTTCTCTCTGTTTTGGATAAGGTGTCTCAACTCGCGCCAATCGAAAGACCGATTCTGATCATTGGTGAACGCGGTACGGGTAAAGAGCTAATCGCTCAAAGGTTGCATTACCTTTCAAGGCGCTGGGATCAACCCTTAATCTCACTGAACTGCTCAACACTCAGTGAAGGATTGATTGATTCAGAGCTGTTTGGTCATGAATCTGGCTCCTTTACTGGTTCGAAAGGACGTCATCAAGGTCGCTTTGAAAGGGCTGAAGGTGGGACTCTATTTCTGGATGAGCTGGCGACCACTCCCCTTGCTGTTCAAGAGAAGTTGTTACGTGTCATTGAATACGGGCAATATGAACGTGTCGGTGGACAAAAGGCGCTAAGTGCCAATGTAAGACTGGTGTGTGCGACTAATGCCGACTTGCCAGACATGGCGTTAAAGGGCGAATTCAGAGCCGATTTGTTAGATAGATTGGCGTTTGACGTCATTACTATACCTCCTCTTCGCGAGCGAAAAGAAGACATCACGCTGCTAGCAGAATACTACGCGATTAAGATGTGTCGAGAATTAGAGTTGGATCTGTTTGTCGGTTTTGCTCCAGCTGCTGTTGAAGCACTATTGGATTATTCTTGGCCGGGAAATGTGCGAGAACTCAAAAACGTCATTGAGCGTGCTATCTATCAACACGGAAAAAACCCATATCCTGTTGAATCTTTAGTGTTTAACCCATTTAAACCTGCATGGAAAACAGAGCAAGATTCCGCGCACGAAACTGGCAATGAGCCGTCTAACAGCCATACTTCATTAGAGCACTCGTTTTCTTTGCCGCTTGATTACAAAGCATGGCAAGAACAACAAGACATCAAGCTACTCAATCAAGCCCTAAAACAGAGTAAGTATAACCAGAAACAAGCCGCTGAATTACTTGGATTAACCTACAACCAATTACGAGGAATGGTGAGGAAGTACTCGATTGTCGGACAAGCAAACGATAAATAGCTATCCACACTTTATTATTATTTGGAGCCGAATAAATAAAATGTTAAATTGTCCGGATCTTGAGGCTCCTCTAACGCCTCGTTTCGAAAAGTATTTCTTTTTATGAAAGCACTAATAAGACTATCACTGAGCATCTGCACGCTGAGCTTTTTAGCTGGATGTGGTGAGAGTGTCACTCACGAGCAAATCCGTGAAAAAGGCTTCATTTATTGCGGCCAAGGTAATCCTAGTACCTTCAATCCACAATTGGTTGATAGTGGCATTACCTCAGAATCGCTGAGCCCTCAAATTTTCGATACCCTGCTCACGCTTGATCCTATGACTTACCGACCAAAACAGAACTTGGCAACAAGCTGGTCTGTCGATAAATCAGGTACAGAGTACACTTTCAAGCTGCGTCCTAATGTTGCGTTTCAAACCACAGATTGGTTTACCCCAACCCGCAGTATGAATGCACAGGATGTAGTCTTTAGTTTTGAACGTATCATTGATAGTTCAAACCCATTTCATTATGTGGGCGGCGGTTTATATCCATGGTTCGCAGGCATCGACTTTCAAAACCTGATTGTTGAAATCACGGCGGTCGATGACCTAACGGTGAAGTTCCAGTTAAGTCGCCCAGATAATTCATTTCTTAACAATATCGCCACCAGTTATGCGGTTATCCACTCCAAAGAGTATGCCAACAAGCTGATTACCACAGATGAAAAAAATGAAATAGACTCCAAGCCCGTTGGCACCGGCCCTTTCTACTTAGATGAATACCAAATCAACGATCTAGTGCGCTTGAAAAAGAACAAGCGTTACTGGAAAGGTGCCGTACAAATGGACCAAGTAGTGTTTGACACATCACAACGTGGGACAGGAACACTTGCCAAACTTCTACGCAGTGAGTGTGACGTGTTAAACTCACCGATTTCGAGCCAGATCCCTATTATTCAAGCACACGAAGAATTGATGATTTCCGCCACGCCTGCGGTCAATGTCTCTTTCATCGCGCTAAACACAGAACACCCTGCATTGCGTGACGCACGAGTACGTAAAGCATTGAACTTGGCTATTAACCGTCAGAACATTCTTGATTCTGTGTACTACGGTACAGGTACAAAAGCCTACACGTTACTTCCCCCGACTTCTTGGGCTTATCAAAAAGACAGCGTTCAAGTTCGCTATGATCGAAACTATGCGATCGCACTCCTTAGAGAGGCCGGTGTAGAATCAGGGTTAGAGCTTTCAATGTGGGTGCCACTAGAGCCACGCGCATACAATCCAAGTCCAAGAAAAACGGCAGAACTGATCCAAGCAAACTTGGCTGATATTGGTATTGAATTGAAACTCTATACCGACGATCGATTTGACCGAACACAGCTGTCTTCAATTTCCTCAACAGATTTGTTACTCACAGGTTGGATTGGCAGTACGGGCGACCCAGACAACTTCTTGCGTCCACTTCTCTCATGTAGTTCGGAACGCGCGGGATTAAACGTCTCTATGTGGTGCAACTCAGACTTTGATTTCCTTCTCGACTTGGCATTAGAAATCAATCAACAAAGGCACCGTGTTAACTTATATCGACAAGCCCAAAACATTCTCAATGAAGAAGTTCCTGTGATCCCTCTTGCGCATGGCGTGCAATTCCGCGTGCACGATCGTTCGCTAACGGGTTTTAAACACAGTCCTTTTAATGCTCAACCTTTTGACCAAGTAAGAAGAGAGGTGCACTGATGTTTTGGTATACATTAAGACGTATCAACCTCTTCGTTATCACGCTTGCGATCCTAACTATCGTCGGGTTTTCGTTGCTCCGACTTGATCAAACCTCACCTTGGGCTATTCAGGATTTTTGGCCCGGTTGGCTTAGCTATATTGCGGAATTGTCGACGCTGAACTTCGGCCTGAGCAAACACGGCGTGCCTATCATCGATGAGTTGGCCGTGGTATTCCCAGCGACGTTAGAACTGTGCTTCTTTGCTTTTTTACTCGCACTGTTTATCGGCATCCCTTTCGGCACAATTGCTGGTATGAGACAAGGCAAGTTTGTTGATACCACCATATCGTTTACTTCAATGGCAGGCTACTCAGCACCTATATTTTGGGTGGCATTGCTAATGATCATGGTGTTTTCACTGCACTTTGAGATGTTCCCTGTTGGGGGGCGATACGATCTACTTTACGAAATTGAACACGTCACTGGTTTCGCGATGATTGATGCCTTTTTTGCCGAAGGTAACTATCGAGCACACGCCCTACAGAGTGTAATCGACCACATGGCGTTACCTTGTCTTGTTTTGGCGCTCGCTCCAACAACTCAGGTTATCCGACTCATGAGAGCATCCGTAGCTGAAGTGATGGCTCAAAACTACATCCGCGCCGCACGAATCAAAGGCCTTTCAACAAGAGAGATCGTCACTCAACACGTGTTAAGAAATGCGATACCACCGATTATTCCTAAAGTCGGCGTCCAACTGTCCAGTATGTTAACGCTCGCGATCATCACCGAGTCTATCTTTAACTGGCCGGGAATTGGCCGCTGGTTATTAGATGCTTTATCTAATCAAGATTACGTTTCAATTCAAGCTGGCGTAATTGTGGTAGCAACCTTGGTTTTGACCGCGAATATACTGTCTGATCTACTGGGCGCGATGGTCAATCCTCTGGTAAGGAAGGAATGGTATGCTAACAAATAACGTCTACCAAGAAGAACAGATTCCAACCCAGTTCGAGCGTTTCTGGCGCAGCTTTCGTGGCAATAATCTCGCGATGTTTGGCCTGTGGTGTTTGGTATTGATCATTCTGATCACTGTCACTTCACCATGGTTAGCACCGCATGATGCTCAAGAGCAAACGGGCCACCTATTAACGCCTCCCTCTTGGGATCCTTCTGGAACCGTTGAATATTTTCTAGGTACTGATGATTTAGGACGAGATATTCTATCCCGTCTAATTATTGGCTCTCAACTGACGTTTGGTGCCGCAGTCGTGATTACCTTTATCGCAGCAGTCATCGGTTGTCTGATTGGCGTACTTGCGGGTATGACTCGTGGGTTGCTATCCAGTACGCTAAACCACCTGCTTGATACCGTTATGTCGATTCCGTCGCTACTACTCGCGATTATCTTCGTGGCGTTTCTTGGGTTTGGCGAGTTTAATATCTTGCTTGCCTTATGTTTGGCATTGATTCCGCGCTTTATTCGTTCGGTGTACATTGCCGTGCACGCTGAGGTAGAAAAAGACTATATTTTGGCTTCCCGCCTCGATGGTGCGAACGACTTCTACCTGTTATGGAATTCAATCCTACCTAATATTCTTACCGTGGTGGCACTTGAAATTACACTGGCATTGTCAGTCGCCATTCTTGATATCACAGCATTGGGTTTCTTAGGGCTTGGCGCTCAAGCACCGAGTACAGAATGGGGCTCAATTTTGGGTGACTCTGTAGAGCTAATTTACCTTGCGCCATGGACAGTCACCCTACCCGGCTTAGCCATTATGTTTACAGTGATCGTGATTAACCTCGTCGGTGAAGGTGTTCGCCAAGCGCTAAATGCAGGAATCGAATAATGCCGTTACTTGATATTCGACATCTAACCATCGAGATTGAGACCCCTCAAGGAATGGTTAAAGCCGTGGACCGAATGAGTATTACCCTCAATGAGGGTGAAATTCGTGGCTTAGTAGGTGAATCCGGCTCTGGTAAGAGCTTGGTTGCAAAAGCGATCGTTGGCGTTTGTAAAGAAAACTGGAAAGTGTCTGCCGACCGAATGCGCCTAGGCAATATCGATCTACTTCAACTGACACCTAAAGAAAGACGTCGTGTCATTGCACGCGATATTGCGATGATCTTCCAAGAACCGTCTAGTTGTCTTGACCCTTCCGAAAAAGTGGGACGCCAACTGATTGAGGCAATTCCTTCGCGTTCATTTGAAGGCCGATGGTGGCAAAGGTTTAAGTGGCGCAAAAAGCAAGCGATAGCATTGCTGCATAAGGTGGGTATCAAAAATCACTCTCACCTAATGGACAGTTACTCTTATGAGCTGACGGATGGTGAGTGTCAAAAAGTCATGATCGCCATGGCGATTGCTGCCAAGCCAAAGGTACTAATAGCCGATGAGCCAACCAACGATTTAGACCCGATTACGCAGTCTCAAATATTGCGCTTATTGAGCCGAATGAATCAACTTCATAACACGACAATTCTCCTCATTGGGCACGATTTAACGACCATCACTCAATGGGCGACACGAATCACGGTGATGTACTGCGGTCAGTCGGTTGAGTCAGCAGATACGGCAAAACTATTGGATGTACCAAAGCACCCTTACACTGTCGCACTGTTAAAAGCGATGCCCGACTTTAACGACTGGATTCCCCATAAAGAAAAATTGCAATCTTTACCCGGGTCAATTCCGCCGCTGCAACACCTTCCGATTGGTTGTCGACTGGGTCCTCGTTGTCCATACGCGCAAAGACAGTGTGTCGAAATACCGTATACTAAACGTATAAAGACCCACAAATTTAACTGCCATTTCCCGCTGAATATGGAGAAGAAAAAGAAATCATGAGTGCATTATTAGAAGTCAGTGATTTATCTAAAGACTTTACGACTCGCTCTGGTCTTTTCCGTAAAAAGATTCACCAGGCAGTGAAACCGGTTAGCTTTTCTCTTGAAGCGGGGCAGACGATTGGTTTTATCGGTCAGAATGGTTCAGGAAAATCAACATTGGCAAGAATGTTAGCGGGTATGGTAGAGCCAACAGCGGGTGAGATCCGAGTGAACGGCGAAAAGCTAGAACACAAAGACTACTCAACTCGGTGTAAACTGATTCGAATGATCTTCCAAGATCCGAACACCTCGCTAAACCCGCGCATCCAGATTGGTCGAATCCTTGAAGGACCATTGAAGCGAAATACCAACATGCCACCAGAAGCCCGCATGCGCCGCGTAAAGGACACATTATTACGTGTAGGGCTTCTACCAGAACATGCTTACTTCTATCCTCAGATGCTTGCTGCAGGCCAGAAGCAGAGGGTTTGTTTGGCTCGTGCGCTGATACTTCAACCTTCCATCATTGTTGCTGATGAAGCGTTGAATGGTTTGGATATGGCGATGCGTTCGCAAATCATCAATCTGTTCTTAGAACTTCAAGAGGAGATGGGGGTCTCGTTCGTTTATGTATCCCAACACATCGGCATTGTTAAACACATCACCGATAAGATCATCGTCATGCACGAAGGCAATGTGGTTGAAAGTGGCGAAACACATGAAGTACTGACTAACCCAACTCACCAAATCACACAAAGGTTAGTTGAGAGCCATTTCTATAAAGCGCCAAACCATTAAGCTGTGATCGCGCGATATTCAGCAAAGGGGAAAGATATGTTACCAACCGCTTCAATGCTTTCCCTCTTGTTGGCACTGCTGTCCTTTAATGCAGCAAGCACACCACTCACATGGCTAGATAGAACCTTCGTCGAAACTGCCTTTTATCACGTCGCACTTCAACACGAATATTCGCAAGGCAATAAGCCACTCTCAAAATGGAAACAGCCTATCAAGATATGGGTTGATCATCGAGTGGGTGATGAAGAGCTGCATCAGGAGCTCACCGAATTGCACATCCAACATTTGTCCGAAGTCACCAAGCACCCTATAACAATTGTAAAAAAAGAGTCTGAAGCGAACGTAAAATGGATATACACAAAGCAGAGTCAGTGGGTATCTGAGGCGAAATCGATACTCAAACTCAGATCAACTCAGCATTTAGATAACGCTATTTGCACGGCGGGTTATCGAACCAATTCTACAGGTGAGATCGTTTATGCCGGGGTTATTATTCCCGTTGATCAAGCAAGATCGCGAGGTAAGCTGGTCGCCTGCATTGTTGAAGAAATCACACAGGTACTTGGGTTACCCAATGACTCAGACAAAGCCTACCCTTCTATTTTTAATGACCATACGCCAGAAGACTTATTATCACCCTTAGATGTGGTGCTACTGCAACTACTGTATGAACCAGAATTGAAAGCTGGAATGACAAAATCTGAAGTAAAACCTGTCGTTCGAAAGATACTCAAGAGGTACAGTAAAACAGGTGTGCTTCAACAAGCTTCAAAAGCCGCACAGCAAGCGCCGTTGTACCAGTTGATTGGGTACTAACGAAAATGCGTTGTAAATAGCTTAGATGGGAGTAGTAGAAATGTAGCGCTGCCTAAAAGGCAACGCTGAATTACGATGTTGCTGTGTTACTGCGTTATTACGTTACTTGAACAAAAAAGCATTAGCGCTTAGCAGCCTGCTTTTTCAATTCGAAGTCGAACTCATCCGGGAACAAGATAACACCTTCTTCCTGTTCGTTCGGGAACACAACAACGGCAAGCTCGTCGTCTTCTAGACCGTTAGTCCAACGGCTATGCCATTTGTTTAGTGAAATAGACTCCGCTTTACACTCAGACCAATCACCCGTCGCCCAAGACTCCGCAAACTCTTGATTTGGCCATACAGGAACACAGTCTTCATCTTCTGTGTTCAGCATTACACAACCGTGTTCATCGGTTAAGATCCATACTTCACGGTTCGCTACGATTTCTTTCACACAGTACTTCAGGCGTTGCTCACCCGTATACTTATTGATTTCAGCGATTTTTTTATCGTCTAGCTGTGTAGTCATCTCAATTTCCTACTTTAGTCAGTAACTTTGTTCTTAAAGCTATTTTATGCCGAGTGTTTTTAACTTCAAACATTATCGATGAAGAAGAAAGTCTACTTCAAAGAAAAACGCCTGCTAAATAAGCAGGCGTTTATAATTAAGCGACTTAATTAAACAAGCTCGCCTTGAAGCCAAGGCCAACCTTGCTTCTTACGGCTCAATGTATTTTCCATCATCAATACACCGTCTTTCTCGAATTTAACCAGCTTATCAGCCCACTCACCTTTGTATAGAAGACGAGTTTGCGCAGTAGTGATGTCTGTTAGCATTACTGCAGCGAACGCTAGACCATCTTTCTCACAACGCGCTTCAAGATCAGCTTCTAGAGCTTCGATCATGCCGTCTACTTGCTCAAGAGTCGCAAGCTCAACTTGACCAACAACAACATCACGACCATTGAACGGGTAGCCTTTAAGGTCTTTTTCTACTAGTTGTGCAGCAGATAGGCCTTCGATGTTTGTCTTAGCGATTAGAAGTGCTTTGATGAATGCATCAACGTCAGTCACGCCAGCGATTTCAGCAAGCTCAGCAACCGCATCTTTGTCTTTTTGAGTACATGTTGGAGAAGCAAAACCCACTGTGTCTGAAAGAATTGCAGACATCATCAGTTTAGCAATTTGTTGAGAGATAGCGTGACCTTCAATCTTGAACATGTTGAAAAGTACTGTGTTTGTACAGCCAACAGGCCAGATCCAAGCTTCCATCGGGTTAACTGTCATCACGTCGCCTAGACGGTGATGATCAACAATACCTACGATCTCAGCATCAGCTACATCGTCTGGTGCTTGTGCAAGATCTGAGTAATCTACTAGCCAGATTTTCTCACCAGCAACAGAAGTACGAAGCTCTGGAGACTCAGCGCCAGCCACTTCTAGAATGTGTTGAGTTTCGCGGTTGATCTCGCCTTGGCGAATTGGTGTCGCTTCCTCGCCACGAGCTTTAAGAAGCTCAGTTGCAACTAACGCACTACAAATACTGTCACTATCAGGGTTTTTGTGACCAACAACTAAAATCATGTTTCTTCCTATTACACTAACAATTATGACTCTACCTTTAGAGTCTCTCTTTATTAGGCATACTTTACCTCATTTTTTTAGATTGGTCATGTTTCGTGGGTTTAGCCATTGGTAACAAAAGATAAAAAAACAACGAATGCAATTGATAATTATTATCATTCGTATATGATTATCTTAATACACAAATTTTGAGTGACATTTATGGATCGACTAATCTCTTTTTTGCCAAGCAGCAGCGCTGCGAAAACAACTCAGTTTTCACTGTCTTTTAAGCGCCTGCTTTTACCTATTTCACTTGCGGCCCTAGTTGCAGCGCCTGCCACTCGAGAATTGACAGTAACGACCTTGTCTGACGCCTTCTGGGCAGTGTCATGTTACGTTGCGCTAACCTTGGCGATTTACCACTGGCTGAGTCTATACATCAACAAAGACAACGTCTTCAATAAGCTCGTCCATCAATCTCGTTCGAACCAAGTTGTATTCGCCGCGCTAATGGGAGCATTGCCAGGCTGTGGGGGTGCGATTGTGGTCACCACACAATTTATTTCAGGCAAACTTGGATTTGGTGCGGTTGTTGCCGTGCTCGTCTCAACCATGGGTGACGCGGCCTTCCTGTTAATTGCTAGCGAACCCAAAACAGGTTTAGCCATGATGGCGATGGGTGTAATCGTGGGTACCGCCTCAGGACGAATCATAAACTTGTTTCACGCAGACGACTTTTTACGCCCGAAACAGGCAGAGAAAAATGAAGCTGAAAAAAGCTGTGCCTCACAACCTCAAGATCAAAACCCCGTCTCAAAAAAAGCGATAAATCTTCAGGGTTACCTGTGGTCAGTGCTTATTATTCCGGGAGCTGCGGTTGCTCTACTTGGTTCTTTTCAAGTCGATGTAAACCAGTTGCTCTCACTGCCTGAAATGTTCATGGAATGGACGGGAACGATTCTGCTGATCAGCTCGATGTTTTTGTGGGGTCTTACTCGTGAAATTGAGGATTACAAATCGGCGGTAAGTGAAGATGATAAATGTCTAGGTTCTCACCCACTACAAAAAACCGCTCAAGATACAAACTTTGTCACAGCATGGGTGGTGGTCGCTTTTCTGTTCTTCGAATTTGGCTCAGTGCTTGCAAATGTCGATTTTGCGACGCTATTCTCAAGCTGGGGCATGATGCTCCCCTTGGCGGGTGTGTTGATGGGTTTACTACCGGGGTGTGGTCCGCAATTGTTGGTGACTAGCCTTTACCTTTCAGGTGCACTGCCACTTTCAGCTCAGGTAGGTAACGCAATATCCAATGATGGTGACGCTTTATTCCCTGCTATCGCAATGGCACCTAAAGCGGCTCTTGTGGCTACATTATATTCAGGCATCCCCGCATTAATCTGTGCATACGGTTATTGGTTTATGTTCGAGGTTTAACTCAAGCTGATTCAATTCCATAGGTTTCTATTAGGTCGATACTTTGTATCGGCCTTTTGTTTGCGTCTGCCTAAGCCCTTACAACAGATTCTTTATACATTCCCTTCCTGCTTCGTAGTTCATAGTTCTACAGCCTATCTTAAACGGCACGTCGTTATAGCCCGTCTCAAAAACGCCCCCTGTTGGCGCTGTGACAATGATTAATTAAAAATCCCAACACACGGACTAGAAAAACAAAAAGCCCCTGTAAGAACACTTACAGGGGCTTTAATTCAAGCTTTAATCTTGGCTCTTAAGTTCAAGACTTAAGCAACTTCGATTGGACCACCGAATGAAGTTACTGGAGGCAGTTTGCCTTGGAACTTCTCGAAGTTAACCAAACATGTGTTTGCTGACGTTGCTTGAGCAAGTTCAGACGTACCGATGTCTTGAGTTAGTGTGTTTGGATCGCCGTATGTATCTAGCGCCCCCACTTTCTCGTTGATCGGGCCGTACCAAGCGCCTTCTTCGATACGAACAACACCAGGTGCGTAGCTATCCATTAGAACAGCACCTGCTAGTAGTTGACCACGGTCATTGAACACACGTACTACGTCGCCATCTTTGATGCCTTTCTTCTTAGCATCGATTGGGTTGATGTAGATTGGCTCACGGCCTTGTACCGCGTAAGTCGCACGCCACTCTTCAGATTCACACATCTGAGAGTGAAGACGCTTGTCTGGGTGACAAGATTGTAGCCAGTACGGATGTTTGTCAGAGCCTGGACCACCGTGTGAACGTTCAGATTTCTCAAACCACATTGGGTGTTCTTGACAATGCTCGTAACCCATGTTGCCAACAGTACGGCTTGTGATTTCGATGAAACCAGAAGGCGTACCTAGTGCGTTGATCTCTGGATCTTCACGGAATGATGCGTGACGAGTCCATGGCTTACCTTTACCGAAGTCTAGGAAACCTTTCTCCCAGAACTCAGCAAACTCAGGCATTTCGAAGCTGCCTTCGTTTGATGCACGACATTCGTCATACAGAGATTTAACCCACTGCATTTCGTCCATACCACGCGTGTAATCGTCGTAACGACCCCAACGCTTAGTTAGGCTAGACATGATCTCGAAGTCAGTTTTAGACTGGAACAGAGGATCCACTAGTTTGTGCATTGCGATCAAACCACGGCCAGAGTACGCGCCGTAACCATCAATATCGTTACGTTCCCACTGAGTACATGCAGGAAGCACGATATCAGAGTGACGACAAGTTGCAGTCCAAGCGAAATCAACAGCCACTACAGTTTGTAGGCTCTTGAACGCTTTACGCATCTTGTTACGATCTTGGTGGTGGTGCCACGGGTTATTACCACTGAATACCATCATCTTGATATCCGGTAGTGTTACCGTTGAACCGTTCGCTTTGATCTTCTTACCTGGCTCTAGCAAGCTATCTACCCAACGAGCAACAGGGATTACACGGCTGTAACCGTTGTAATCAGTGTTAGTGTGCTTAGGCGATTGACCTTGGTCGATGTTCAACGGGAATGAACCCGGAGCAGCGAAGCCAGTTGAAGAAACACCGATACCAGAGTAATGGTGACCGTAAGAGATACCACCGCCAGGTAGACCGATTTGGCCAACCATTGCTGCGATAACGGCACACATCCAGTAAGGCTGCTCACCGTGTTGTTGACGTTGGATACTCCAACCGACAAGAATCTGCGTACGACCGTTAACCAGCATCTTAGCGAATTCACGGATAGAGTCCGCGCTTGCACCACAGATAGCCGAAGCCCACTCAGGTGTCTTCTCAACTTTATCTTTCGTTTCACCTTGAACGTACTTGATAAAGTCTTCAAAACCTAGACAGTAAGTTTCGATGAACTTCTTGTCGTATAGATCTTCATTGTAAAGAACGTGAGCAACACCAAGCATGAACGCCACATCAGTTTGTGGGTTGATGTACATTTGCTCGTTTTCTAGGTAACGGCCTGTTTTGTTTTTAACAGGGTCAACAGAAACAACGTTGATCTCTTTCTTAGCAACTTTTTCTTTCAGCTGTTCTAAGTATGCAAATGACTCGTGAGTCTCACATGTCCAACCTACTTGCAGGTTTTTAACTGGATCGTTACCCCAAAGAACAATGTTGTCACTGTTTTCTAGGATAAGTTCCCAAGATGTACCTTGTGCGTAAACTTCAGTAGAACCTAGCACGTAAGGCATGATCGTTTGACCAGCACCTGTTGAGTAGTCACCGATTTTCTTCACAGAGTAACCGTGAAGTGCCATTGCACGTTGCATGTGGTTAGTACAGCTGTGGAATTGACCCGTTTGACGCCAGCCAGTTTGACCTGTGTGAAGCGCCCATGGACCGTAATCTTTCTGTACGCGCTCTAGTTCGCGGTAAACAAGGTCTAGTGCCTCATCCCAAGTCACACGAATAAAACGGTTGTTACCACGCGTGTCTGCGCTGTATTTATGCTTCTTCAACCAATCTAGGCGAACCATTGGGTAACGCACACGTGATGGGCTGTAGATAATACCTTTAATACCTTTCAACATCTCAGTTGGGTGTTGATCGATTTCTAGAGGTTTAATCTCTTGTACTTTACCCGCATAAACGCGAGCTCGGAATGCACCCCAGTGAGAACCAGAGACTTTCCACGCGCCGTCTGTTTCTGCTGCAGACGCTGATGCCGACGCCAATAAGCTTGGACCGATAACCGATGCCGCACTTGTAGTCGCGACACCTTTCAGAAAACTTCTTCTTGTAATTGCCATTGTGTTACTCCAATTGACGTCTTATTAGTGATGGCCTTCAGAAAAATCTGATGAGTGCTTCTGTAGATACTTAAGAACAAGTGCTTCTGTATCTGTATCGAAGTTAACGAATGCAATCATACCATCTAACATGCCTACCCAACCGTTAGCGCTGAAGTGAGCTTCATCTGGCTGTGAGTGACACGTTGAACAGTTAGATTGGTACGCTTGACCCGCTGCGTTCCAGATTGGATCGAAGTTATCAACCATAGACTCTTTCTTCATCCAAAGTGCTAGGTTAACTTCTTCCCATGGAAGGCCAGTAAGCTCATCTTCTTTCTTCTCACCAACTGTGATAACGTCACTTTGAGATACTTCTTTCGTCAAGATTGCTGTTGAGATGTTCATACCGAAGTCTTCTTGGATTACACGTCCGAAGCCTTTCGCTTTACGCCAACCGTCGATTTGAATCTTGATCATGTCGCCTTTTTCGTCGATCACAGCCACTTTACTTGCAGGGCTTAGTAGACCCGCTTCAACTGTTGCTGTTTCATCCGTGTACATTGGTAGGTGACGAATAGAGATCACGTCAGAACCATTTGCGTAAGATGTGCTGCTTGCTACATTTTCTAGCTCGCCAACAATACCGCTTGCTGATGCCATATCCATTGGAAGGTTGTGAGCAATACCTTTGTGACAGTCAACACAGCTTTGATCACGTTCTGCTGCATTCTTCATCTGGATACGCGCTGTTGGGCGCATGTTCTCGAAGTCCATTGAATCGTAGTTGTGACAGTTTTTACACTCTAGAGATTTGTTCGAAGAGAAACGATCCCATTCGTGCTTCGCCAATTCGATACGACGAGCTTCAAATTTCTCAGGTGTATCTAGATCACCAAATACTTGAGCAAATACTTCTTTAGATGCTTGCATCTTACGAGCAATTTTTGCTGTCCATTCATGTGGAACGTGACAGTCAGGACAAGTAGCACGTACACCAGAAGTGTTTTTCCAGTGAACTGTTTCTTGTAGCTCTACGTAAACGTTGTCACGCATTGTGTGACAACTTATACAAAACTCTTCTGTGTTCGTCGCTTCTAACGCAGTATTAAAACCACCCCAGAAAATAACACCGGCGATAAAGCCACCCATGGTCAACACACCAAGACTGATGTGTACTGCAGGGCGAGTCATTGTGCGCCATAATTTAACTAAAAATGATTTCATGTTTTAGCTCTCTTAAATATTGATTTTAAAAAATGTTGTTACTAGAGGGCATTACATGCCGCCGTGAGCACCAGGAGGTCCGAATACAAACACTTGCAGTGCCCAAACTAGGAAGCCGTAACCGCCTACAAAAGCCACACTTAATATTGGAAAGAGAACCACCGCGATGAAGAGGAAAGACTTCCACTCCAACGAGCGTTTTTCGCCAGTTTCAATTTTATTAACATCACTCATACATTTTGCCTATTTTGTATTTAGTAATTTCGAGTAACCCATTCTATGGGGCTAAAGTTCTTGAGTATCTAACAACAAATTTTAGACCATACACAAAGTAGGGTTCAATCAAATCCCCCGTTATAACCCTTGCTAATCAATACTTTTTTGAGGTCATCCAAACTTGTTTTCAGTTAAACAAAGTTATTAAAAAGTATTAACAAATGTGAAGAATTAAGTATATTTCGTAAATGTTAAAAACCAACATTTACGCAACCACTTGACAACCAACTTTAACTTTTTACCTACTAAGTAGTAGCCAAAAAAGCCTCAAACAACCACTATTTTGTATTTTGTTTGTTAAATAATTGATCGCTTTTCGAATTGGTGACTTTACAGTTGAAATGCATCATTTGGCACTTTCAGATATGATAGAGACCACTAAAAAGGAATCATTATGCAAGACGTTATTGATATATCTTGGTGGCAGTTATTGTTTTTCAGCTCACTTCTCTTGCTACCCATTACCATTAACCACAAGTTAAAACTCGGCCTTGGCAAAGAGGCTTCTGTCAGCATAATTCGTATGGTTATTCAGTTATTTCTAGTGGGACTTTACCTAGAATACTTGTTCACCTTGAATAGTTTATGGGTCAATTTACTGTGGTTATTTGCAATGATCATCGTTGGGGCAAGCTCAATTGTTGAAAAATCTAGGCTCCCAAAAAACCTACTTTTAGCGCCTATAGCCGTTAGCCTTGCTGTAACTTGTGTACCTATTGTCTTGTTTATCTGCTTTTTCATCATTAAACCGACACCGGTTTTTAACGCGCAGTACCTTATCCCTATTGCAGGGATGCTGTTAGGTAATAGCTTAAGCAGTAATATCGTGGCATTGCAGAACTTGTTTGGGGCTTTTGAAACGCAGAAATCAGAGTACGAAGCTGCTATCGCTTTAGGCGCCTCTCCTTCCTATGCTGCTGCGCCTTTTGTTCGTAATGCGATACAGAAAGCGATGTCACCGATTATGGCCTCTATGGCAACCACAGGCTTAGTAACACTACCAGGAATGATGACAGGACAAATCTTAGGAGGTGCATCACCGATGATCGCGATTAAGTATCAGTTGATGATTATGTTGGCTATCTTCGTAATGATGAGTTGCTCTTTGGCTCTCGCACTCCACCTATCATTGAAAACTTCTCTAACCAAAGAAGGGCGAGTTCTCGCGCAAATACAGCCTTCGAAATAGCCTCCCTACTCCACTTAGATCTGGTTACTCACTGAATTTGAGACAGGTTATCCACAGAAATTGTGGATAACCAAAACAATATAGATCCTTTTTTGTCCATTCCCGCCTAGGAAAAGATCATCACCGCTGATCTTTCGGTGTTTTCAAAGACATATACACATATGGTGATAAGCACTATTGAGAATTCACATGATAATTTTGAAAATGAATCTGTAGGTTTTCCACAAATAAAAAACGGCCTGCAATGCAGACCGTCTTGTTAATGTCATAAGTCAGTTCAGTGTTTTCACTGCGTCCAAGTTAATCGCGTAAACTGGGCTAATCGAGTAGTCGAATTAGTCGCGTAGGTAGATTAACCAGTACCACATGCCAACAAAAATACCGCCACCAATGATGTTACCGATAGTAACGGGCAGCAAGTTATTCATCAAAAAGTCCATCATGTTCAGATCAACATAGTCCGCAGGGTTAGCACCTGTCATTGTCCAAAATTCAGCGGGAGCAAATGTTTTGATACCGATAGCTAAAGGGACTTGGAACATGTTCGCAATACAGTGCTCAAAACCAGCGGATACGAACATCGCAACAGGTAAAATCATGACCGCGATTTTGTCAGTCAGTGTGCGTCCACTAAACGTCATCCACACCGCAATACAAACCAATACATTACACATGATGCCAAGCGCAATAGCTTGGATAAAGTCATGGTGCATTTTGTGTTGGGAAATCGCCATGGCATTCAAACCCACTTGCCCATGATCGAACATGTACTGTTTAGTCAGAAGCATACACGCCACCAACAACAGTGCGCCAATCAAGTTACCTACATAAACCGTGGTCCAGTTCTTAACTAATGTACGCCACGTAATTTTGCCACTTGCGCGAGCAACAAGCGTCAACACCGAGCTGGTAAACAGCTCACCGCCAGTAACAACAACAAGGATTAAGCCTAAGCTAAACGCTAGACCACCCAATAAGCGAGTAATACCCCACGGTAAATCACCAGCGCCAGTAGTCACGATTGTGTAGAACACGAACGCGATACCAATGTGTATGCCAGCAGAAATCGCTAGGAGAAAAGATTTGATTGGATCTTTGGTTGCTTTACCTACGCCAATATCTGCAGCGCGCTCAGCCATTTGTGGCGGTAATAATGAGTCGAATTGGTTTAGATTCATGATGATTTACATTTTGAAACATGTCGTCGGGAGCGCGATAATCCTCTCTTTCATTTCTGAATTCAAGAGCTATTTTGAGCTCGCAATGCCTCTCACAATCCTGTTGAAAGGAATTAGTTCAAGTTATTCCAAATTCATACGACTTTAGTAGTAAAAATAAAACCCTACTGAATGATTAGTTATCAGCATAGAAAATAACACACCTATAAATATCAACAAGTTACGTTAAAACCAAAGAGATGACGTACGCTATAGTAACTCGGTGAACACTTTTGTTTCCAGATTTTGACATAGATCAACAGAACGTAAAAAAGCGCCCTTAGGCGCTTTTAACTCAATCACAAATAAAGAAATTAGTCCTACTAAACCGAAGGCTCAACCACTTCTTCTGATGATTGCTCTAGAGGCGTATCCTCTAGGCTGGATTCAATACTAGGAAGAATCACATCAGAGTCACTTTCGCTGGCAACTTTACCACCTAAGCTTTTCAAACTATCAACTAACTCTTCTAAGCTCTTTATATGAGCATCACCCTTGGTAATCTGATCATCTAACAATTGGTTGTGCTTAGTCGCTTCAACCAATTTCTGCGCCTGCCTCTGATTCTCACTTTCTAATTTAGTAAGTTGCTCAGTCAAAGTTTCAATTTCTGACTTTAATGACGCTGTCATATCAGAGCTTTTTAACGTTTTAACGCTCGCTACAATTTTCTGAGACTGAAGACGCAATACAACATCGCGGTGATCTTCATTATTCACCACTCGTGAAATGCTCAATAGCTGATTCTCAGCATTCAAAACCGATTGTTCGAATCTGTCACCTTTAATACTCGAAAGCACTTTAACTTCATGAGCGACACTGCGCACGTGGTTTAATTCGAACTTAGCAGCGTGAACCGCGTCTTCAATGATCGACTTTTCACGGGGACTTGCTTTAACTTGGCTTTCTGCCAAAGCAATTTGAGATGCTGCCTTAGCAAACGTCAATGGAACAACATCATCAAAATCTTCATCTTCCAAGAACTCCAACTCGTCCTTCAAAGGTTCGATGTATTTCTTATGTGCCACCTTAACTTCTAACAAGCTCGCGTTATTAAGAAATTCTACCTGTGCTTCTTGAGCGTCTTCAAGTTCATCGACAAGTACATACTCAAACAGGTCGCTGTATTCTGAATACAAGCGCTTGTAGCTCGATGCAAACATAGTGTCTGCACCAAGAAACTTTAAGTAATCCATTTGCACTATTGAGTCGGCCAATACTCTGTCAGCCTTCTCCTTTAACACTAAAATCGAGTCATAATTTGACCGAATCAACGCAATTTTTTCATCAAAGGCTTCAGCGTAAGTTAGTGTCGAAAAAATCGAGTAACTCTTGGTTAACCGTGTTTCATCTTTCAGTAAGTCTGCATAAATACTTTCAGTATCGTTCCAAGCATCTAACAGTTCATTGTAATTCTCTGGTGCATAGAGAGACAATTGAGCATGGTCTTCAAGCTTAGCCTCCCATTCGGAGTAAACGTTTTGGACAGACTGAAATGAACGGACCTCTACTGTTGATTCATTGTTATTTGTGGTTTGGTTCGCGCCTGTCTGCTCTGAGGGTGTACTTTGACAACCTGAGATAGCAAATAGCATACAGCTCATTAATGCTACTTTGTTCACTCTCACTGAAGCGTTTCCTTTTTATACAATATTAGCTGGATGCAATATCTTTCTAGTCACACAATATCTTTCTAGTCACACAATATATTACAACCACTTCGCAATAAACATCGCTCAGAATTTAAGTGGCTTAAAATCACGCAATATAACTAAAATAAACCCACCATGCGTTGATTAATCATTCAATTTGGTATCACTTATCAATTCTATTTATTTGCTATTGCCTGAGCCGTGAATGCGCACTAAGGTGGAGGTAGAGAACGTTATGAATATATAGGTTAATTATGAAGTACAACGCTGAACATATTGCTGATTTAAACCTCCTTCTTCAATTTGATGTAAGTAGTGCAGCTACTGGAATTAAAGTTCATCAAGAGGCTGCTCAAGAAACTCAAGACGCTGTTAAGCGCCTATTCGAAAAGAACCTTTGCACTCAGCCAGACGGCGGTTATCTAACAGATGAAGGTATCGAAATGGCAGAACGCGCAGACAAACTACTTCGCGTACTGAACTAAAATCCCACGCTTCTAGTAAAAACTCCACTCGCTTCGGCCGTGGAGTTTTTTCATTTTTGGGCAGAGCTTTGTTAGGCTTATCATAAATCCGTCATTTGCAGTTGTGAGGAACACATGGCTTCTATATTTATTGTTGGTGCAGGCTGGGTTGGTGCGCCCTTATCGGATCATTTTGCCAAACATGGTAACCAAGTCGTCGTTACGAAGACTACCCAAGCCGGTGCAGACGCTATTGGCAACAAACGAATTCCATGCGAAGTGTTTAGTTTTGATTCATCAAAGCCAGATGAGACTATCGGCGAACTCTATTCGTTGTTACTCGAAAACAACACTGAGATAGTGATTGGTAGCTTCCCTCCAGGCTTTAGAAAAGGAGCAGGACAAGAGTACGCCGACTACTGGCAGCAACTCACCAATGCGTGTCAAAAGGCCAACGTTAAGAAGCTCGTCATGGTCAGTTCAACAACCGTATACCCAACTAAACCTGGCGTGTTGAACGAACTGGATGCTTCACTCTCCCTTTCAACCTCAGGCAACGAGCTCGCATCTTCATTTTCCGATAATGCGCGAGTCATGTTGCAAGCGGAACAGTCCGTGATTGATTGTGGCATCGACTACACCATTCTTCGCTTTAGTGGATTGATTGGCCCGAACCGTCACCCATCGAGGTTTGCAAGTAAATTGAAGCAGGTTAGTACTCAAGCTCCTGCCAATATGCTTCATCTTAACGATGCGATTGGCACGATTGATTTTGCTATCAATCAACTGCACAACGAAGTGGTCAACGTCACCACACCGAATACGGTGAGCAAAGCAGAGTTCTATGCAGCAGCACTGAAAAGTGCCAATAGCAGCGAGCGACTCCCCCCTGTTGTCGACACGCCAGACAAACTGATCTCTTCGAAAAAGATTCTCGACTTAGGTTACTCGTTTAAATTTGAATCCACACTGGACGCGCTTTATGACTGAGCTATCTACAGCTAAGAAAAATCCCAATATAAAACTGCATCGCTCAGTCGACACCCTTTGGAACTTTATGTCTATGGGTCACAAGGTTACGCCTTCAGACTGTATTTTTGTGTTGTGCAGTAATGATACTCGTGTTGCTGAATACGCAGCCGAGCTCTATCATCAAAAGATAGCGCCTTACATCGTTTTTTCTGGTGGTGTGGGACGTTTTACAGAAGGGTGCTTTACAGAAGGGAATTTTGAGCGTTCAGAAGCAGAAACGTTCGCTTCTATCGCTAGAGACTGTGGTGTGCCAGACTCAGACATTATCATTGAGAAGCACGCGACAAACACTGGGGAAAATGTACGATTTACCCACGAGTTACTGACTGAGCAAGGGTTGTCACCAAAAAGACTGACCTTAGTTCAGAAGCCCTTCATGGAGAAACGCACTTACGCCACGTTCAGTAAACAATGGCCTGACGATACTTCCGAGATAACAGTGACATCGCAATGGCAGAATTGGGATGATTACTTTAATGAAGAGTTACCATTAGACATGGTGCTAGGCGCTCTAATTGCTGATTTTGAACGGATCAAATCGTACCCAGCCAAAGGCTTTCAGATTGAAATGCCCATCCCTGACGACGTTGACCGTGCCTATCAAGTATTGAAGAGTCTCGGTTTCGAATAAAGCAAAAGATCGACTAAGAATAAACTAGAAGCTCTGCTCGGAATAAAACAAAAGCTCGGCTTGGAAGAAAGCAAAACACCGGCTCAATAAACAAAAACGGTGACACTAGGTCACCGTTTTCTAATTTTAACGCTGTTGATTTTAGCAATACCGACTTATTGGCTGCTTATTTACCTAACGCTTCTTTATAATGCAAACGACAAGCAGAAACATATTGGTCATTGCCACCAATAGCCACTTGGTCACCTTCAGCAATCGCCACACCGTGCTCGTCGGTACGAATTACCATATTAGCCTTACGGCCACAGTGACAAATTGTTTTAAGTTCTACTAATTTGTCAGCCCAAGACAACAAGTAGCGGCTACCTTCAAACAGTTCACCCAAGAAATCGGTACGTAAACCGTAGCAAAGTACAGGAATATGCAGTTTATCGACCACTTCTGTTAGTTGGTAAACCTGCTCTTTCGACAAAAACTGACACTCATCGATCAAGACACAATGACGCTTTTCTTCTTCATTAAGCTTTTGGATCGCGTCAAACATATCCGTGTCGTTCTTAAAAAGTTGAGCTTCAGATTGCAGACCAATTCGTGAGCTCACTTTACCGATGCCATAGCGATCATCTAATGCAGCCGTAAAGATCACTGGCGTCATACCACGCTCTTGGTAATTGAATGAAGATTGAAGAAGCGTTGTCGATTTACCCGCGTTCATTGCCGAGTAATAAAAATACATCTGAGCCACAGAAATATTCCTGTTAATTAAAAGTTGAAGATAAAAAGGTGAAATTTGAGAATTTTTGCTAGAAAAAAGGGCTGAAAATCAGCCCTTCTTATCAGATTTACTTACGACGCCAAGTCGTACCTTCTGGGCCATCTTCCAGAACAATACCTAACTCGTTCAGCTTATCACGTGCAAGATCGGCATTTGCCCAATCTTTCGAAGCACGAGAATCGTTGCGCAGTTTGATCAACGCTTCGATTTCAGCGACTTCGTCATCGTTACCTGCTGCATCGCCTTGCAAAAAAGCTTCTGGGTCTTGATGAAGAATACCGATGATGTCTGCCAGTTCACGCATCAATGCACCTAGTGCACTTGCTTTTTCGATGCTTTCAGTCTTGATACGGTTGATTTCACGAGCCATTTCAAACAGCACTGAATAAGCTTCAGGTGTGTTGAAATCATCGTTCATCGCTGTAGAGAAACGAGTCACGTACTCTTCACCACCAGCAGGCGCAGCAGTAACATCGAGGCCACGAAGTGATGTGTAGAGACGCTCTAGTGATGCGCGAGCTTGATTTAAGTTATCTTCGCTGTAGTTCAGTTGGCTACGGTAGTGACCAGACATTAGGAAGTAACGTACTGTTTCTGCATCGTAATGCTGAAGTACATCACGGATAGTGAAGAAGTTACCCAGTGACTTAGACATTTTTTCTCTGTCTACCATCACCATGCCGCTGTGCATCCAGGTGTTCACATACTGGGTGCCATGTGCACAGCAAGATTGTGCGATTTCGTTCTCGTGGTGCGGGAATTGTAGATCTGAACCGCCACCATGGATATCGAAGTGATTACCAAGAATAGACGAGTTCATTGCTGAACACTCAATGTGCCAACCCGGACGACCTGGACCCCATGGTGATTCCCACGTAGGTTCACCGGGCTTAGACATCTTCCAAAGAACGAAATCTAACGGGCTACGTTTTGCTGAATCGATGTCAACACGAGCACCAGCTTGAAGCTGGTCAAGGTCTTGCTTGGAAAGCTTACCGTATTCGTCGAACTTCTTAACTTCGAACATCACGTCGCCGTTACTTGCAACATAAGCAAAACCACGTTGAATTAGCTTTTCTACTAACTCAATGATCTCTGTGATGAATTCAGTCGCACGAGGCTCAACATCAGGGCGTTTCATGTTCAATGCATCGAAGTCCGCGTGCATTTCACCGATCAAGCGCTCAGTCAGAGAGTCGCAAGACTCGCCGTTTTCATTAGCGCGTTTGATGATTTTGTCATCGATATCAGTGATATTACGAACGAAGTTCAAATCATAACCAAGGTAACGAAGGTAACGAGTTACTACGTCGAAAGAAACGAACGTACGGCCATGACCAATATGACAGAGATCGTATATGGTTACCCCACAGACATACATACCGACTTTGCCAGCTGTAATTGGTTTGAATTCCTCTTTCTGTCTTGTGAGCGTGTTATATATCTTCAGCATGATCTCTATCTATTTTATGGATTAATCAAAAATAAGTTCGCAGTATAACAAGTCATACCTTAATAGGTAATCCCCAAAAGCAGGAATTATACCAATCACAGTAAGTAGATGGTCATAAATAGCGCAGAAAAAATGCTTGAGAACAAGGAAGCTCTTTTCGACAAAAAGTTTCGATAAGTAGTTATTCTACATTCAAAATTTCTAACGACGTTATCAAGTGTTTTAACAAGCTAGGATGGCCAGTTATTTACTACAATTGGTATTACCTCAAACATCCGAGTTAAGTTAATGATTTGGTGATTTGAAAGTCTGCCAACATGCGCTAGAATTCGAACTTCATATTAAAAAGACAGTAAGGTAACAATCATGATCATCCTTCACACAAATTTTGGTGACATCAAAGTTCAACTTAACGAAGAAAAAGCACCAGAAACAAGCGCAAACTTCCTACAGTATTGCCGTGACGGTTTTTACGACAACACGCTATTCCACCGTGTTATCGATGGTTTCATGGTTCAAGGCGGCGGCATGACTTCTGGCCTTAAAGAAAAAACAACTCGTGCGACTATCAAGAACGAAGCAAACAACGGCCTAGCGAACAAAGTGGGTACGCTAGCAATGGCTCGTACTATGGAACCGCATTCAGCGAGCTCTCAGTTCTTCATCAACGTTAACGACAACTCTTTCCTAAACTTCCGCAGCGAAAGCCTAGACGGTTGGGGCTACTGTGTATTCGCAGAAGTTGTTGAAGGCATGGACATCGTAAACAAGATCAAAGGTGTTAGCACAGGTTCTATGGGTATGCACCAAGATGTACCGCTAGAAGAAGTGATCATCACTGGCACTACAATCGAAGCTTAATTCATCGCTTTCGATTAGTATTAATCATTACTATTGATGACCCGATAAAATCAGGATATAGGGAGCGAATCGCTCCCTTTTTTTAGACCTATGAAAACATATTTTATATCAGATCTACATCTTGCTCCGTCACGACAAGACATCACTGACTGCTTCTTAACCTTCATGAAGAACGAGGCCGTAGAAGCGGATGCACTCTACGTGTTAGGCGACCTTTTCGAATTCTGGATTGGTGATGACGATAAGAGTGAGTTCGCGAATTCCATTCGCCAAACGTTTATAGACTTAGTTAACACTGGCGTGCCTTGTTATTTCACACAAGGTAACCGCGACTTTTTAGTTGGCAAAAAATTTGCGAAACAAACCGGTGTGCAACTTCTAGATGAAGTCTCAACTATCGATGTCTACGGACAAAAAGCGGTGGTATTGCATGGTGATACTCTGTGTACCGAAGATGTAAAGTACCTCGCCTTTCGCGAAAAAGTTCATCAACCCTGGTTACAATGGGTCTTTAATAGAATTCCATTTTTTATTAAAAAGAAAATTGTCTCCAAGGTTCAGTCTGATATCAAAGATGACAAGCAAACCAAATCTCTCGACATCATGGATGTAACACAGCAAGAAGTCGAAAATGTGATGGCACAACACAATGTCGATTTGATGATCCACGGTCATACTCACCGCCCAAACATACACAAATTCAGTGCTAGCAATTGCAGTAAAACCCGTATCGTACTTGGTGATTGGTATACTCAGGGATCAGTTCTGGTCTTCACCTCGCAAGGTTTTGAACTACAGAATCGAGCGTTTGGCAATCGCTTTTAGCATCACGCTTAAACTTTCACTTTTATTATTATCATTGGTCAGATTTTCTTCACTTGTATATGGTAATTTCTCCTGAATTAGCTATTATTTGTCTATCAAAAATAAACCGAACACAACACCAAGTTGAAATATTCATACGTAGCGCGTCAACCAATACTCGATGCAGACAAGAAGACCATAGGTTACGAGTTGCTATTTAGGGATGGTCCTAAGAACACTTTCCCTGAAGTAGAGCCGGAGCTCGCTACTAGCCGTTTGCTTTCCGACCACTTCTTATCTACCCACTATAATACATTGGGCGATAAGCTTGGATTCGTTAATTTTCCATATGCAAGCTTGGTTAACCTAGTCCCGACTCTATTTCCGAAAGAGAGCTTAGTTGTCGAGGTACTGGAAGACTGTGAGCCAACAGACGAACTGCTAGAAGCCATCATCACAATTTATGATGCGGGTTACACGATCGCGTTAGATGACTTTGTGCCTAGCAAAGCATGGAAACGCTTCTTACCTTACGTATCAATTATCAAATTCGACATACGTTTGATCTCAATCGCTAAAGCTTCGACGTTCATGAACACTCTGAAAGACTTGAATATCGAGTTTCTAGCGGAGAAAGTAGAAACTCACGAAGAATACCAAGAAGCAATCCAAGCCGGGTTTAACTATTTTCAAGGCTACTTTTTCAGTAAGCCGGAGATGATCCAAACTCGCGCATTAAACCCTGCTTTTTTAACCATTGTTCAACTGTTGAAAGAGATTGCCAACGATCCTATCAACTTTGCCGAAGTAGAGCGTTTGATTACCCTTGATATGACTATGTCGTATAAGCTGCTCTCTTACGTAAACTCCGCTGGTGGCTCATCAACACCGATTCGTTCATTCCACCAAGCGCTTGTTTATCTTGGTGAACAAAAACTACGTAAGCTAGTGTCACTGGTTGCTATCGCATCCGCGAAAGAAGATAAGCCAGACTCACTCTATGGTTTAGCCGTGATACGCGCACGCCAATGTGAGCTGTTGGTCAAAAAAATGAACGTTAAGGTCGAGCCTGGACAAGCCTTTTTAACCGGCATGTTTTCGCTGCTTGACTCCCTATTCGATCTGCCTTTAGAAAAAGTATTGGACTCGGTGCCGATCGATGATGAGATTAAACAAGCCTTGATACAACGTAAAGGTGTGCTAGGTGCCATTTTGGCGATGGTCATTGCTTATGAACAAGCTCGCTGGGATGAAGTAACGCGCATCCGTAAGTTGCTCAAACTCAACGAAGCTGAGCTAGGTCAAGCTTATGACGAAGCAACCTCTTGGACTCAAGATCTGCTGTGCTCTACTTCGAAATAGCTCACGTTACACAAGGATTTCAATAGAAACTCAGCTTTGGTGAGCGATCGTTTCTTGGTAAACTCCCACGCATTCATTTATGGCCTCTTAATAGAGGCCATTTTTACAGGATTTGACTATGTCTTTATGCCCATGCGGTAGCAAAAGCAATTACCAACAGTGCTGCGAAATAGCACACCTTAGCCACGGTGCCGTTGAAACGCCTGAACAATTAATGCGCTCACGTTATTCTGCACATGTACTTGGTTTGGTTGATTATGTAGTTGCTACTTACCACCCTAGCTGTAATGCAGAATCACAACGAGAAGGTATAGCCGAATCCATAGATAGTGATTGGGCAGGTTTAGAAGTCATTGGTACTGCTGCAGGTTCACATGAGAACGAAGGCTTTGTTGAATTTAAAGCTTACTTCAATGAAGACGATGAACAATACTGCATGCAAGAACGCTCTCGCTTTATACGTGAAGACGGTCTTTGGTACTACATTGATGGTACCTTCCCAGAGCAGGAACAAACTACACAACCAGAAATTGACCCACGCTTAAATCAAACCGTTGAGAGCTTTAAAATCGGCCGTAATGATCCGTGTATTTGTGGCAGTGGTAAGAAATACAAGAAGTGCTGCGGGTAGACAGATTAAGAGAAGAGATTCCTGATGTCGCTTAGGCTCCTCGGAATGACGTAAAGTCAGAGGTTAGAAAAGCGATGCAGGAACTTAAAAATCTCGAAATCTTGAAATCTTGAAATCTTGAAATCTTGAAATCTTGAAATCTTGAAATCTTGAAAATTAAACAATTAAACAATTAAACAATTAAACAATTAAACAATTAAACAATTAAACAATTAAACAATTAAACAATTAAACAATTAAACAATTAAACAATTAAACAATTAAACAATTAAAAAGCCCCGTAAACATGTTTGTTTACGGGGCTTTTGTTTGTCTTTTTCGTGGTTCTATTAATCTAAAGAGGGCTTACTTATGGCGCTCTTTTAGTTTATTTACCACGTCGTTCATCGATAAGCCTTGGTCTTGAAGAAGAACCATTAGGTGGTAAATCAAATCCGCAGATTCGCACACTAACTCCGCCTTATCGCCCGACGTCGCCGCAAGCGCGACTTCAACGCCTTCTTCGCCCACTTTTTGCGAAATACGCTTGGTGCCACGGGCATATAGGCTGGCAGTATAAGAAGATTCAGGATCGGCGTCCTTGCGGGCAGCCAGTAGCTGCTCAAGCTGATGAAGCCACACCATCTGAGACTCTTGTTGTTTGTCTCCGTCCCAGCACGTTGTTGTACCAGTGTGGCATGTTGGGCCAATGGGATTAACTTTAACCAGTAAGGTGTCGCTGTCACAGTCCAAGGCAATGTTTTGCAGTTGCAATACGTTGCCCGACGTTTCACCTTTCGTCCAAAGACGCTCTTTGGTGCGAGAGAAAAACGTCACTTGGCCAGTCTCGCCTGTTTTCTCGAGTGCTGCAGGGTTCATGTATCCCATCATCAGCACTTGGCTAGATTGGTAATCTTGAACAATAGCTGGCACTAAGCCACCCACTTTTTCCCAATCAATACGCTCTGACAATGCGCCTACTTCTGTTTTTGATAAGCTTACGGGTTCAAAACTCATAGTCGCACCTCTACATCTTGTTGTTTCAAATACTGTTTAAGTTCACCAATATTGATGACTTGCTTGTGGAATACCGAAGCCGCAAGTGCTCCGTCCACGTTGGTTTTTTTATAGGCTTCAGCAAAATGCTCCATCGCACCTGCGCCACCTGATGCAATCAGGGGTACATTACACACTGAACGTACCATGTTTAACTGGTCGATATCATAGCCGTTGCGAACGCCATCTTGGTTCATCATGTTTAACACGATCTCACCGGCGCCACGCTTCTGTACTTCCTGCACCCAATCTTTGGTTTCCCACTTGGTTGCTTTGGTACGCGCTTCATCGCCTGTGAATTGGTAAACCTGATATTTACCCGTCTCTTTATCGAAGTATGAATCGATACCGACAACGATACACTGCACGCCGAACTTATCAGCTAGGTCAGTGATCAGCTGTGGGTTAGCCAATGCAGGCGAGTTGATGGATACTTTATCGGCGCCAAACTCAAGAATGCGTGCTGCATCTTCCGCGGACTTAATACCACCAGCCACACAGAAAGGAATATCAATCACTTCTGCTACGCGTTTCACCCAGCTTTTATCGACCACACGGCCATCACTTGATGCGGTAATATCGTAAAATACTAATTCATCAGCGCCCTCTTCTGCGTAGCGTTGTGCTAGCGGAACGATGTCACCAATAATTTCGTGATTACGGAATTGAACGCCCTTAACCACTTGTCCATCACGGACATCCAAACAAGGGATTATTCGCTTTGCCAACATGCAAATGCCTCCTCTGCAGTGAACTTGCCATCAAGCAGTGCACGACCAACAATCACACCCGCAACGCCGCTGCCTTTCAGTGCTTCGATATCAGCTAGGCTGCCAATGCCACCCGATGATTGGAATTGCACTTGTGGGTACCGCTTACAAAGATCGACATAGAGCTCTACGTTTGACCCTTCTAGCGTGCCATCACGTGAAATATCAGTACACAGAACGTGTTTAAGGCCAACCGTGAGGTAATCTTCAATTAGCGCTTCAATGGTCACGCCTGAATCTTCTTGCCAACCTGAAATCGCCACTTTACGTGTGCCGATTTCGTCAATGTTGATGTCCAGAGCCAGCACGATTTTCTCCGCGCCGTACTTCTCCATCCAACCTTTAACTAACTCAGGTTGCTTAACTGCTGTAGAACCAACCACAACGCGCTGTGCGCCAGCTTCTAGCAGATCAACAACATCTTGCTCGTTACGCACGCCACCACCAATCTGGATGTTCGCAGGTGTGCTAGCCAGTAGCTTAGCAATTAAATCTAACTGGCGAGCAGTAGTATCTTTTGCACCTGTTAAGTCAACAAGGTGCAGCCAGCCAGCGCCAGCTTGGTGATACAGGTTGAACTGCTCTGCTGGATCGACTTTGTATTCTGTTACTTGCCCGTAGTCCCCTTGAAATAAGCGAACTACTTGGCCTTCAATTAAATCTAACGCGGGAATAATCATTTACATTCCTTATATGGCAACGTTAGCCGCTGCCTAATCCTTATTACAATTCCAAGAAGTTCTGAATCAGCTTAGAGCCAGCTTTTGACGAACGTTCTGGGTGGAACTGAACACCATAATAGTTGCCACTTTGCACTGCGGCAGTGAACGGATTGCCGTAATCACATTGTGCGATTGTGTAGTCACCCACTGGCATTGCGAAGCTGTGTACAAAGTAGAAGTACTCGCCCTCTTCAATATCTTTGAATAGAGGGTGGTTAGGTGTCGCGGTTACTGTGTTCCAACCCATGTGTGGTAATGGTAAATCACCCGTTTCAAGTAAACGAACTTCGCCATCACACAATCCTAGGCATTCAACTAACTCGTCAGCTTTTTGGCCTTTCTCTTGAGACAGTTTGCCTAACAGTTGCATACCTAAACAGATACCCAGCAGAGGCTTCTCTACTTGTTTCACAAGGCTAACAAGGTCACGCTCTTGCAAGTTCTTCATTGCCTCACTTGCTGTACCTACACCGGGTAGGAACAGCTTGTCCGCAGCAAGAACAACTTTTGGTTCTTTTGAAATTTCAACGGCATAGCCCAGGCGTGCAATAGCAAACTTCACTGAGGAAACGTTGGCACAACCAGTATCAATAATAACGACTTTTTGATCTTTCATTGTTTTTCCTTGCTAACGTTAGCCTTACAGAACGCCTTTGCTGCTTGGTAACTCGTTACCTTCAACTTTGATTGCTTGGCGGAGAGTACGGCCAAACGCTTTGAACAGACTCTCAATAATGTGGTGATCATTATTGCCAGCAGAAGAAAGGTGTAGTGTACAAGCCAGTGTATCGGTTAAAGAACGGAAGAAGTGAACCACCATCTCGGTTGAAAGATCACCCACTTGTTCACGGCTGAATTGAGCATCGAATTTAAGGTATGGGCGACCAGAAAGGTCTAGCGCACACTGAGCCAAGCACTCATCCATCGGCAGGCTGAAACCAAAGCGACCGATGCCACGTTTGTCACCTAGCGCATCTTTCAGAGCTTGGCCTAACGCAAGCGCGGTGTCTTCGATTGTGTGGTGGTCATCAATGTGTAGATCGCCTTTCACAGTCAGGTTCATTTGGAAACCGCCGTGTGTCGCGATTTGATCAAGCATGTGGTCGAAGAAACCCATGCCTGTATCGATCTTGTTACCACCGGTTTCATCAAGGTTTACTGCAACCTTTATATCGGTTTCTTTAGTGGTACGAACCACTTCAGCCACACGAGCGTTAACCGTTAGATCTTTAACGATCTGTGGCCAGTTAAGTGTGCCCTCAGTTTGCGCATCTGGTCCGTATTGGATACCACGAATTGCCATGTTCTCAGCAAGTTGAAGATCCGTCATTCGGTCGCCAATCACAACAGAGTGTTGGAAGTCGACTTTGCCGCCTTGTAGGTATTCTTTAACCATACCCAGTTTAGGCTTACGGCAAGAGCAGTTGTCTTCGTCAAAGTGAGGACAAATAAGCACATCGTCAAACTTAACGCCTTGAGATTCGAAGAACTCCATCATCATATTATGCGGAGCATCGAATTCTTCTTGTGGGTAGCTATCCGTACCTAAACCATCTTGGTTAGTCACCATCACTAAGCGGTAGCCAGCATCTTGCAAAGCAAGCAGGCTAGGAATCACTAGCGGTTCGAATTTTAGCTTATCTAAACGGTCTACTTGAAAGTCGACTGGCGGCTCAACAATTAAGGTGCCGTCACGGTCTATAAAAAGTATTTTCTGTTGTTTACTCACTTGAACTTCCTTTTAATTTTAAATCTGGTGGCCTAGCTAAAATCAACCGCTAACCCAAATGTCTGATTCATTGCCAGTTATGTTGATTAAACACAACTGGCCAATGTGATTACTGGTAAGCCTTCGTTACTGAAAAAAGTTACGAATGAATCCAAGTGTCTTTTCGCACTCTTCGCGGTTACCAATACTAATACGAACACAATCTTCAATTGGCGAATTACGCAAAATGATGCCCGTATCCCAAGCTGCTTTAAATAACTCATCGCCGTTCGGGAATTTCACCAGTAGGTAGTTACCCCAACCATCAAATACCGTTACTTGAGGCATGCCTAATAGACCCGCTTGCAAATACGCTCGGTTAGCACTTAAATCCAGAACTTGGAACTTAGCGCGCGCTAGTCCTTGATCTGAAAGTGCTTGAACAGCTATGTCAGCAACAGGAATTGGCACTGGATAAGGAGCAATCACTTTCAACAGTACATCGATAAGCGCTTTATTCGCTAGCGTAAAGCCACAGCGTAGTCCCGCTAATGCAAAAGCTTTGGAAAGAGTACGCAAAATCGCTAAGTTCGGATATTGAGCAAGCAAATCGACCGTTGACGCTTCAGGGCAGAAGTCGATATACGCTTCATCCATCACCACAATCGCTTTGTCTTGAGTCATCTCAAGCAGTTTAATGATGTCTTTACGGTTAACTAAGTTACCTGTTGGGTTATTTGGGCTGCAAACAAAGACAACTTTTACGTTGTCGAGTTGAGCTTCAATAGCAGGAAGATCCAATTGCCATTCAGAAGTTAGAGGCACCACTTTACGTTCGACACCAATGGTTTCGGCACTGATCGCATACATACCGTAAGTCGGTGGACAGTAAAGAATTGCATCTTCGTTTGGCTCACAGAACGCACGAATCAAAAGCTCGATACCTTCGTCAGCACCGCGCGTTGTCAGCGTTTGCTCTGATGTCACGCCAGCGTATTGAGCATAAGCATCGATCAGCTCTTTAGGCTGGCACTCGCTGTAGCGGTTAAGTCGAGTCAGATTTAGGCTGTACTCGTTATCAAACGGAGATTCATTGGCGTTCAACCATACATCTCCGCTACCGCCAATGCGTCTTGCAGACAAATAAGGTGTCAGAGCCTGAATTTGCTTTCTTGCTAACTTTTCCATGCTCTACCCTTATTTCGCTTTATTTAACGTTTCAACTCGATTTAATTTTTCAACTCGGATAGTCACAGCACGTTTGTGTGCATCCAAGCCTTCGGCTTCCGCCATGGTTACTACCGTTGGGGCTAGGCCTTTTAAGCCATCGGCTGTTAACTCTTGTACTGTCATACGCTTAGAGAAATCAGCCAAACCTAAACTTGAATAGGTTTTGGTATAGCCGTAAGTCGGAAGAACGTGGTTTGTACCTGATGCATAATCACCTGCAGACTCTGGAGACCAGTCACCAAGGAAGATTGACCCTGCATTGTCTAGCAACGGCAGCAATTCACGTGGGTTCTTAGTCTGAACAATCAAGTGCTCCGGACCGTAGAAGTTCGAAATCGCAATCGCTTGAGTGATCGATTCAGCAATGATGATTAGGCTTGAAGCCAATGCTTGCTGAGCGATGTTCGCACGAGACAGTTCTTTCAGTTGCTTCTGAACCGCATCGGTTACTTGGTCGGCAACAACTGGCGATGGTGTGACTAACACAACTTGTGAATCTGGTCCGTGTTCCGCTTGGCTCAGTAGATCTGCAGCAATGAAGTCAGCATCCGCAGTTTCGTCTGCAATCACTAACACTTCAGATGGGCCTGCCGGCATATCAATCGCAGCGCCACGGAAATCGTTACTTACTTGGCGTTTCGCTTCCGTTACGTAAGCGTTACCTGGACCGAAAATCTTATCGACCTTAGCAACACTCTCTGTACCATAAGCCATGGCAGCAACGGCTTGACCACCACCAACATTGTAAACCTCATCGATTTTACAAAGATTAGCGACATACAAGATTTCATCAGCAATTGGCGGAGGTGAGCAAAGCACAACCTTACGACAACCCGCAATTTGAGCAGGTACACCTAACATAAGAACCGTTGACGGAAGTGGCGCGCTACCACCCGGAATATAAAGTCCAACAGTATTAATCGCGCGCGTCACCTGCTCACACACAACACCAGGCTGTGTTTCAACCTTAATTGGCTGCGGCTTCTGAGCTTCGTGAAACTTAGCAATATTGCTATAAGCTTGCTCTAACGCTTGCTTCATTTCTGGTGTTAAACGAGCACATGCCTCTTCAATCTCAGTCGAGTTGACTCGAATGGATTCTGGAGTCACACGATCGAACTTTTCAGTCAGTTCCTTAAGTGCGGCATCGCCTTCATTTCGTACTTTTGCAATAACATCAGAAACAGTCGCTGTGATGTTTGCACCTTCAGTAATAGCTGGACGCTCTAATACCGAGTCTTGCTGTGATTCACTTAAAGATTGCCAAACAACGGTTCTCATCGTCACTACCCCATCATTTTTTCGATTGGTAATACTAGAATCGAGCTTGCACCCAACTCTTTCAGCTGTTCCATAGTTTCCCAGAACAAGTTCTCTGTACTTACTAGGTGAACGGCAACTTTGTCTTTGTCTGTTGATAAAGGGAGAACCGTTGGATCTTCAGCACCAGGCAGTAGTGCTTTGATTTGCTCTAGCTGAGACGTTGGTGCGTGAAGCATGATGTACTTCGACTCTTTCGCTTGTTGAACACCCTGCATACGAGTCAGTAGTTTTTCAATTAATGCCGTTTTGTCTGCATCGAAATCACCAACACGTTGAATCAGTGTTGCTTTAGATTGGAAGATAGCCTCTGCTTCCTTTAGACCGTTTGCTTCTAGCGTTGCACCTGTAGAAACTAAATCGGCGATAGCGTCTGCTAGACCAGCACGTGGCGCAACTTCAACTGAGCCAGTTAGCATACAAGCGCTGAATTCAACACCCTGCTCGTCCATGTAGGCTTTTAGTAATTGTGGGTAAGTTGTCGCAATACGTTTGCCCGCTAGGTCTTGTGGGCCGTTGTATTCTTCATCTTTGTTGATTGCGATAGAAAGGCGGCAACCACCGAAGTCTAAACGACGTAGTGTACGAAACTCTGATGGCTCTTTTAAAGCAACGCGGTCTAGGCGAACTTCTTCTAGTTCATTCTCACCGATAAAACCAAGGTCAACCACACCATCCATGATAAGGCCTGGGATGTCGTCATCACGAACGAGTAACAAGTCGATTGGCATATTTAGTGAATGAACAACTAAGCGCTCACCCATGATGTTAAATTTCACACCACATTTTTTAAGTAGATCTTGGCACTCTTTACTTAAGCGACCTTTCTTTTGAATTGCGATTCTTAGGCGTTGTGTCTGCATTGCTATATCCCTGTGCAAATATTTGAATTTATTGATTATTTAAAGTGCTAAAACTAAAAAACCCTCGGAAGACTTTGTCGTCCCGAGGGTTTAAATCTAAATTCTTTGACTTAACCTCCGGGAGAATTCTTGCTCCCGGGTATACGTAAATCTCCCCGAAAGACTAGATAGGGTGATGATGGTGATGAATGTTCATTACTAATTTACGCATACTTATCAGCTCTTAGGTTGTTTGCTGTCTTGTCTCCACACTAACTAAGCTGACACCCTTTTTCAACCATTTATTCGAACTTTTTTCACGAAATTTAAAATTAAATTAACGAACACAAAAAAAGGGAGGCAAACGCCTCCCTTCTCATTATTCAATCAAATGATGATTAGCTTTTACACGTTGCCATCTTACAACGTGAGAAATAAGCCAATGCAAAACATACCGCAACAAACGTTAGAGACGCTGCGCCAAATGCAATGCCAGTTGATGATGTCATTCCTAGGGTGATGAAACCAATACACGATACGAACGCCACAGACAGCGCATAAGGGAGCTGAGTCGATACGTGATCAATGTGGTTACAACGCGCACCTGTAGAAGACAGAATCGTTGTATCCGAGATTGGAGAACAGTGATCACCAAATACAGAACCCGCAAGAACCGCACTTAGCATAGGAAGGATTAGCGCGATGTCAGAGGCTGCAGCCATGTCACCCGCAATCGGTAACATGATACCGAACGTACCCCAAGATGTACCTGTCGAGAACGCCATTAGGCCAGCAAGAAGGAACAAGATAACCGGTAGCCAGTGGTAATCGATGTTACCTGTTGCTAGAGAGGATAGGTACGAACCTGTTTTCATGTCACCAATAACAGAACCAATCGTCCATGCAAATACAAGGATAAGGATAGCGCCAAACATTGAGCTTGCACCAATCCACATTGTTCTTGTGATATCAACCAAAGGTAGTTTCTGTTTGAATACCGTTGCTAGCGCAACGAGTAAACCAATCACACCACCGTAAACCAGAGACTTACCTACATCCGTATTTTCAAATGCGCCAAGTAAGTTGAATGCTTGACCATCAGCAGTAAGCGCTTGGCCACCCGTGTAAAGCATTGCAGCAACCGTCGCTACGATTAACGCTACGATTGGCATTACGAGATCAGAAACAGAACCGTTTTCGCTCTCTTGAATATCCAGCTCTTCGTTTAGATCGTGCGCTTGCTTTTGATCATTGTCGCCTTCAAAGCCACGGCCTTGAGAAGCTTCAATCTCATGCTCGCGCATTTTACCAACATCTAAACCAAACCACGCAACAGCAAACACCATTAATAGCGCGAACACAGCGTAGAAGTTCATTGGGATAAGGCGAACGTAAGCACCCAGTGCAGAATACTCTGTCACACCGTGTGTCACTAAGATGCCACCAATGATAGTAATAATGTAAGCACCCCAGCTAGAAGCAGGCATGATCACACACATAGGAGCAGCAGTTGAGTCTAGGATATAAGCTAGCTTAGCGCGAGATACGTAGAAGCGGTCAGTTACAGGGCGAGAGATAGCACCTACCGCTAAGCTGTTGAAGTAATCATCCACAAAGATGAATACACCTAAGAATGCAGCAAGTAGTTTAGAACCACGTTTGCTCTTAACACGAGACTGTGCCCACTCAGCGAATGCGCGAGTACCGCCAGATAGTGTTAATAATGCCGTTGTCATTCCAAGAATAATTAGGAAAGCGACAATGCTCATGTTCCAAGTGTTAATGCCACCATCTTCGATGAAAACACCAGATACTTTAGTAAAGACGTAGCTAGCTGCGTTACCTACTGAGTAGTCAGCAAGTAGAATCGCACCCATAACAATACCGACACCCAAGGAAACTAATACACGGCGGGTAACAATAGCAAGAGTCAAGGCAACCAAGGGAGGAAGCAGCGATAAAGGCGATGTTGCAAAATCTATTAAATTCATGATCTTCAAAAACCAGTTTTTTATTTGGCTAGAGATCTACTGCAGATAAACTTGATACGGCTTATCAAGCTCATGTTGAACTAAGCGAAAGGGAAGTGAACACTTCACCCAACCCTACAGTAGCGCTCCATAGTTTAAAATTAAGACTATGGCAGTGTTGTACCTATTAAGCACAACCCCAGCAAATTGCTTAGATATACAATTTACTTCGGCAATTACACCTTTCATTCCCGTTCATTGGCATCACCCCAACGAAAACTACTCTTTATAATTGCACCTCTACGTGCGGTAACATTATTAACCGTGTAAACCAGAGTTTAACAACAGATTAACCAAAGCACCGCATCAGGTGGCCGCAATTGTACCCATCAAGAGCAACAATGCAACATATCATTCCGAGAAAAATAAGCTTTTTGTTAATGAAGTAATCAATAGAAGAATAGTCAACTTTTACGGATTACTCCACTTAACACATATCAGATATCACCTGTTTTTTTTAAGATATTCTTAATAGTTATTATAAGTTCATTAGAAGTCTATCTTTTCATCTTAAAACACTCGTCTCATTTTCTTATTTAAATAACTAATAGAAGAAATACTATTTGTTTTATTCTTAGGCTCTGTTTATTATTAGGAGGATTATTTAGTTTACCTTGATGGGAAATATCATGTCTGAATTAACAAAAACTCTATTAAATATCCGTAGCCTTCGTGCGTTCTCACGTGAATTAACTCTTGAGCAACTTGAAGAAGCGCTAGACAAGCTGACTATTGTTGTACAAGAACGTCAAGAGTCTGAAGCTGAAGAACGCGCAGCAAAAGCAGAGCAAGAAGCTAAGCTTTCTGCTATCGCAGAACAAATTGCAAAAGACGGAATCGATGTTGCCGATCTTATTGCTGCACTTTCTGGTGAAGCAAAATCTAAAACAACAAAATCTAAACGTGCTCCTCGCCCTGCGAAATACAAATACGTAGACGCGAATGGCGACGAAAAAACTTGGACAGGTCAAGGCCGTACGCCTTCAGCTATCCAAGAACAACTAGATGCTGGTAAATCTCTAGAAGAGTTTGCTCTTTAAGGCATCGAGTTTGCTAAGTGAATAATCAATAACCCACTAAGCAATAGAATTAATATTTAAGTCGACTAAAGTATTATTTACGGCTTCAATATATTCAGAAACAAAAAAGGCTCCTTTCGGAGCCTTTTTTATATTTCTAATAGTGAAATATAAATCAAAAAAATGCCTTATCTTTCCCAGTACGCTTCTTCTAGACTATCTTCTCTTTCAGGAAGGCCTCGAGATAATCGTGGCGAGTGCTGAACTAATACTTCATAACTTGCGCGGTTTGAATATTTACAAACTTGTGAGAAAGAAGAATACGTCAAGAATGAATGCTGATGCTTACTTGAGTTAGGCACATTTTCTTTATGGTACTTATTAGCGGCCATATCATGTAATAGAGCAGACAACGCAGCATCACCGGCACCATTAGTATTCTTAATCTTTTCTGGGCCGCCCATGTAAGGTGCGATATGCGAATAGATTTTCGTTGGATTTTCACATAAATCTTTATGTGCGGGACGACTAAACTCATAACGGTTAAATTCAGCAATCGAGCCTGGTAACAACGGTAATGATGTTTCACGCTTCACTGCATCTTCTGTGTAACCCGCCATAAACAAGCCCACAGGGCCTGCTGTACATAGAACTAAGTCTACCCAATCTAGTGCTTTGTCTGAAGCAGCTAGAGGATCGCTTTCACCAGTTAATGCTTCAGCTTCGTCTTCGTTCATTGCAACAACGGTTACATGTTGTTCAAGGAAATCTTTCCAAAACTCTGGATCATCTTGAATAACGAATTTAGTACCAAGCGTTAAAACAACAGGTACATCGTATTTCTTCGCGTACTCAATAGCTTTCATTGTTGCTTCAGGCATAGGGTCACCTGGTTTACAACGAACTAAATACGCCGTTAATACTAAAGCAGAAGCACTTTTGAAAATTTTCTCAGGAATGCTTTCTGGTTTTAATTGGTTCATTTGTCCTTCGCTAATTGCGAAAGTACGTTCACCATCTTCTGTAATTAATGCAAAGCAGCGACCAATTGCGCCATCTACCCCTTGTAAATGGTTCAGATCCATTCTGCTTGATGTATTACATAAATAGCGGTAACCGTAGCTACCAATTTTAATATCTTGGCTCATTACACCCAATAGTGTTGAACGGTCATCCGCCAATACTGAGTAGTTGTGTAATGTATTACCAATTGTGCCACCTGCGTATTCATTAGTGATCAGGCACTGTTCTTTTAATTCTTGATACAAAGATTCAGCAGCTTCATCACCAATAACCAAAGAGTGTCCCTTACTTAAGCCATATTTTTCGATTAGCTCAGAACTCACCTTTGCTTCAATATCCACCAAAGTTTGGTCAATACCGATAATATGGGTACGTGACATTCTTTTGCTCGTTTGAGCTTGGCTTACTAAAGGGTCACGAGCGTGAACCGGAAAATAGTGCTTTGATTTACGTTGTCCAGGGAATTTCATAGGGCTAGTCTAAGTCAAGGGGAAATAGGTGGCGGATTCTACCGCGCTATATTTAACGCGGCAATCTTTCAAACTATAGCAAACGTTTGCTACGTTATTTTTTTATTCGCCTTCCATAAAGCTTAGATCAGGCAGCATGCCTAAATGCTCGGCGTAACGTTTTTGATTAAACTCTGCACCGTTTTTCATTACATCAAATACTTCAATAGCCAGTGCACATGCCATAGCCGCAATCGCCTCTTCACGAGGAGTACCTGTCATCATTAAACGCATCAACGTCTCTTTCACTTTCACGGGTTGGCCGTCTTCAAGTTGGTTTTCGATAATCTCGATCAACTGCTCTTCTTGCATAAACTCATTTTGTTCAGACATTTTTCATCTCAGGTCTTGGGTTTTGAGCGACTATGCCACATATAGATCTGACATCCTAGCGAGTCTCCTCGCGTTCATGCGATTCTCTAACGAAGTCAGCGCACTATTTGTGCAAATGAAACTGTGATTCCAGTCTCGGATCTGTCACGGCGTTTCTCTTTCTGTTAGAATCTGCGACCAAGTAATAGTAACGGTGTTTAGACATGTCAGATATCAGCTCTGGAAACAGCGAAAAGAAAGTAATTGTCGGTATGTCCGGCGGTGTAGATTCGTCAGTATCGGCGTATCTTCTTCAGCAACAAGGCTATCAGGTAGAAGGCCTTTTCATGAAAAACTGGGAAGAAGACGATAACGAAGAATACTGCACGGCTGCTGAAGATCTTGCTGATGCTCAAGCGGTATGTGACAAACTAGGTATCCACCTTCACACTATCAACTTTGCTGCAGAATACTGGGACAATGTATTTGAATACTTCCTTGCTGAATATAAAGCAGGTCGTACTCCGAACCCAGATATTCTTTGTAACAAAGAAATCAAATTCAAAGCATTCTTAGAGTTTGCGGATGAAGTCCTAGACGCAGACTACATTGCGATGGGTCACTACGTTCGTCGTACTTTCCCAACTCAAGAAGAGCTTGATGCTGGCGTAAAACCAGAAATGCTACGTGGCCTAGACGGCAATAAAGACCAAAGCTATTTCCTTTATACGCTAAGCTCAGATCAAGTGGCACGCAGCCTATTCCCTGTGGGTGAATTAGAGAAGCCAGAAGTGCGACGCATTGCTGAAGAGCAAGACTTGATCACTGCGAAGAAAAAAGATTCAACAGGTATCTGCTTCATTGGTGAGCGTAAGTTCACTGAGTTCCTAGGCAAATACCTACCCGCTCAACCGGGTAACATCGAGACACCAGAAGGCCAAGTGATTGGTCAACACCAAGGTTTGATGTACCACACGCTAGGTCAGCGTAAAGGTCTACATATCGGCGGCACTAAAGGTGGCGGCGGTAATGAAGAACCATGGTTTGTTGGTGAAAAAGATCTTAAGCGTAATGTCCTGATAGCGGTACAAGGTAAAGACCACCCTCTTCTAAAATCAGAAGGTTTGATCGCTTCTCAGCTTCATTGGGTAAATCGCACACCAATTACTGAAGTTATGACGTGCACGGTAAAAACACGTTACCGTCAGACCGATATTCCTTGTACAATCATCCCAATTGATGATGAAAACATTAAGGTTATTTTTGACGAACCACAAATTGCAGTGACCCCAGGTCAATCAGCAGTGTTCTACCTAGACAACGTATGTCTTGGTGGTGGTATCATTGAAAAGCGCATCTAACCAATAAAACGAACCACAAACAATAGAAGACAATTTAGGAGTTACTACGTGGCTAATACACTTTATGACCGTACTATTGCTTTCGCTGGAATTTGCCAAGCTGTGGCTTTGGTTCAACAAGTAGCGAAAGACGGCCATTGTGATAAAGATGCCTTCGAAGCTTCACTCAGTGCCATTTTAAATACCAACCCAGCGAACACCGTGGGCGTATTTGGGCGTGAAGCGAACCTAAAGCTTGGCCTTGAGTGCTTAGTAAAAGGTATCGATAGTACTCCAGCTGGTAGCGATATTACTCGTTACATTATCAGCTTGATGGCACTTGAGCGTAAGCTATCTTCTCGTAACGACTCGATGTCTCAGCTTGGCGATCGCATTCAAACTGCAGAACGTCAAACTGAACACTTTGATCTGTTTGACGAGCAAATGATCAGCAACCTAGCGAGCATCTACCTTGATGTGGTGAGCCCTATCGGCCCGCGTATTCAGGTTTCTGGTACGCCAGCTGTACTTCAACAGACGTCGAGCCAACATAAGGTCCGCGCACTCCTTCTATCTGGAATTCGAAGCGCTGTGTTATGGCGTCAAGTTGGCGGTAAACGTCGCCACCTTATCTTCGGTCGCAAGAAGATGATCGAGCAGGCTCAAATCCTGCTAGCTCGCATGTAATTTATTAGCTCGCGCCTGGTCGCGAGCTTGTTTTTTGTATCAACACAACTCTCACGCAAACGATTGCGCAATATGCGTGACAATTGAGATTGTTACTGGTATAAACCTCTCAAAATTTAGAAAACTCAATTCAGGAGAACACCATGGAACTGTCAGCATTGACTGCTGTTTCACCAGTAGACGGCCGTTACGGAAGCAAGACTGTTGCATTACGCAGCATCTTTAGTGAGTTTGGCCTACTAAAGTACCGCTCTATCGTTGAAGTTCGTTGGTTACAAAAGCTTGCAGCTACAGATGCAATCAAAGAAGTACCAGCGTTCAGTGCAGAAGCTAACCAGTTTCTTGATGAACTAGCAGCTAACTTCAGTGAAGAAGATGCTCTACGTATCAAAGAAATCGAGCGCACGACTAACCACGACGTTAAAGCGGTTGAGTACTTCTTGAAAGAGAAAGTTGCTGGCGTTCCTGAACTTCACGCTGTAAACGAATTTATTCACTTTGCATGTACTTCTGAAGACATCAACAACACCTCTCACGCGCTTATGCTTAAAGAAGCTCGTGATACCGTGATTCTTCCAGAAATCCGTAACGTAATTGATGCTATCAAAGCACTTGCGAACGAGTACCGTGATATTCCATTACTGTCTCGCACACACGGTCAGCCAGCTTCTCCTTCTACAATGGGTAAAGAGATGGCTAACGTTGCGTACCGTATGGAACGTCAATACAAGCAAATCGAAAACGTTGAGATCCTAGCGAAAATCAACGGTGCTGTAGGTAACTACAACGCACACCTTTCTGCATACCCAGAAGTTGAATGGCACCAGTTCAGCGAAGAGTTCATCACTGAATCTCTTGGCGTAACTTGGAACCCGTACACAACTCAAATCGAACCTCACGATTACATCGCTGAGCTATTCGATGCTATTGCTCGTTTCAACACAATCCTTCTAGACTTCGACCGTGACGTTTGGGGCTACATCGCTCTTGGTCACTTCAAGCAGAAGACTATTGCTGGCGAAATCGGTTCTTCTACAATGCCGCACAAAGTTAACCCAATTGACTTCGAAAACTCTGAAGGCAACCTTGGTCTAGCGAACGCAGTATTTAGCCACCTAGCACAAAAACTTCCAGTTTCTCGCTGGCAGCGTGACCTTACTGACTCTACGGTTCTTCGTAACCTAGGTGTTGGTGTTGGCTACGCTATCATTGCATACACTTCGACTCTGAAAGGTATTAGCAAGCTAGAAGTTAACCGCGCTGCGCTACTTGCTGAGCTAGACAAAAACTGGGAAGTATTGGCTGAACCAGTACAAACAGTAATGCGTCGTTACGGCATCGAGAAGCCATACGAGAAGCTGAAAGAGCTAACTCGTGGTAAACGTGTAGATGGCGAAGGCATGCGTGCATTTATCGATGGTCTTGAGATCCCTGAAGACGAAAAAGTTCGTTTAAAAGAGATGACTCCAGCGAACTACATCGGTCAAGCAATCGAGCTAACTGACAAGCTGTAAAATTCGAATCACAGAATAGACTAAGGCTTCCCATGTGGAAGCCTTTTTGTTGAGCGGAACCAAGTGTGTTGGCTCAAGAGCCGTCAGTAAAAGACACAAAGCCATCCCGCCTAATTGCCCTGCTCATATAAGTCCGTGCGATATCAACCAATAGACATCGTAACGCTTCATCACCAACAACCCTCTATCACCAGACACATATCTCTTGGACACATATCCCCCGGACACATAACTCCCAGAGACTTACTCTCTTGAATGCCAAGATCAAAAAAGGCCTCCCGAAGAAAGCCTTTAGAATACATATTGCCGCTTAACGAAAGTAGCTTGTATTAGAAATTACATGTTACGTAAAGACGCAATACGCTTATCTAGCGGTGGGTGGCTCATTAAAAGCTCTGTAAGAGACTTCTTACCATTGATACCAAATGCCATCATAGAGCCTTCTAGTTGTGGCTCATGGCTCACCTTTAGGCGCTCTAGCGCTGCAATCATCTTCTCTTTGCCTACTAGATTCGCTGCACCTGCATCGGCATGGAATTCACGATGACGGCTGTACCACATCGTAATGAAGCTTGCTAAGAAACCAAATACCAATTCCAACACCATAGACACACCGAAGTACACCATCATGTTGCTGCCACCCTCTTCTTCGTTGTCATTCGACGCAACAATGTTGGCGATGAAACGAGATAGGAAAATAACGAACGTGTTCACAACACCCTGCATTAGCGTCATGGTCACCATGTCACCGTTCGCGATGTGGCTCACTTCATGCGCTAGTACCGCTTCAGCTTCATCACGCGTCATGTTGTGCAACAAACCCGTAGAGACTGCGACTAATGAATCATTACGCTTAGCGCCCGTCGCGAATGCGTTGATGTCTGGCGAGTCGTAGATCGCCACTGTTGGCATACCAATACCAACTTGTTGAGATTGACGGCTTACCGTCTCCATCAACCAATGTTCTGTTTCATTTCGTGGACTTTCAATGACCATGCCGCCTACCGAACGTAGCGCCATTTTCTTTGACATCATCAACGAAATGAATGAGCCGCCAAAACCAAAGACTGCAGCCATCACCAATAAGCCTGATAGGCTACCAGGTTGCATACCTGTAACTGCGTATACAATATTAAGAACAACACTTAGTACCATTACAACCGCTAGGTTGGTTGCAAGGAACAACATTACTCGCTTCATTACTTATCTCCGCATGAAAGCTGTTTTTATAAAACTTATTATTATAGACAAGGCAGACAGCAATTTATTCCAACCTTGAAGACTTATCCTTACTTATACATATAGTCTTAGATTAAGAAAACAAGGTTAAGCATTAAATTGCAACATTTGATTACGAGACCCTATTCGGCTTACCCCTAGTCTATTAGACCTAAGTCGTATGGTGTCGGCATAACAATCCGTTTAGAGTGGCTTCAGATGATTTATTGGCTAGTCCATGAACAAAAAGGGAAGAATCATGGTTGAAGGTACTAACACTCAAATGGCTATCGATTTACTGTGCTGTCACCTAGGGATTACTGAAGAAGAAGCAAAAAAGCAGATTGGGGTCCTAACTCCACAAGCGGCGCAGGCAAAAATCACAGAAACACAGCAAGCACTAATGGGACTTACCAAAGAACATTAATCCCGAGTTTGCTGATATAAAAGACCAGCTGTTTATAAGCTAATGGTCAAAGGCTTAACAAAGCAAAAGGGCTGCAATCGCAGCCCTTTTCTTGTTTAACGTATAACTCGAAGTTTAAAGATCAAGCAATGGCTGTACATTAATGTACTTACCAATGTTCTTAGACTTTGCTCTTGGCACATACGGGATTTCACCTAACTTCGGTGCACCTAGCTTGTCTTCAAGCATCGCTATAATTTCGGCGTAATGTTCAGTACCTGGGTTAATGCGGTTTGCAACCCAACCCACTAGGTTCAGTCCATCAGCACGAATCACTTCTGCGGTTAGTAGTGCATGACTCAAACAGCCAAGCTTAATACCAACCGTCAATACCACAGGCAGCTGCTCTTTTTTGACCCAGCTAGACAAATATTCTTCATCAGAAACCGGTACACGCCAACCACCAGCACCTTCAACTAACACGATGTCAGAGTTTTGCTTATGCTCTGCCAGCTTAGCTGATAATACGGTTTCATCAATCACGACACCATCATGCTTTGCTGCAATGTGTGGTGATGAAGGCAGCAACAACGCATATGGATTAACGTCTTCGTAAGCAATGTCTTGCGTTGCCGCTTCTTGAAGATGCAACGCATCACTATTACGTAACCCTTCAGGGAGTTGTTCACACCCTGCTGCAACTGGCTTGTAGCCAATTGTTGATAACTCTTGTGCGGCTAAAGCTTGAAGAATCGCTTTTGAAACCACAGTTTTTCCCACTTCGGTATCCGTACCTGCAATGAATAATGCATCAATCATAATTGAATAACCCCTAAACAAACTTGATATGTTGCTGGTAAGAAACCTTGATGGTTTTTAAACTCTCGATATTCCCGCTCAACAAGCTGCAACATTCGGCGACTTGTTAAACCTTGTGAGCGACCACTTACGTGATTAGCGCCGATACCTTTAAGGTCGCGCATCAGTTCAAACGCAGTGTCGTACCAAAACGGTGATGGTGGGCAAGTCTAGTTGATGAGCAGTACAGCTAGATTGCGCTAACGCAATTTTTACCTGATTGATTGTAATAAAATGGTTAACGTGTTGATGTGTGTCAATTTTTGACCATGACTTTTTCAGTTCAAACAGTGACCCATCAAGCAAAGTTGAGAAAACAACACGCCCTCCAAGCGAGGTGACACGCCTCATCTCCCTCAGAGGCGACGATAAATCGTCACACCCATTGCAACGCAAGACTAGAGAAAACAATATCAAAAGCCCCATCTTCGAATGGCAATAGCTCGGCATCAGCTTGTCGATATAAAGAGACCATTGCGCCACAGCGCTGTTCGGCTTTTTGCAACATTCCAACAGAAAGGTCTGCGCATACCACTTCAGCGCCTCGTTCCAACCAATTGCTGTGAGAAATAACCAGTACCACAACCTAAATCGAGCACCTTTAATCCAGAGAGGTCATTCGGTAACTTATCCAGCAGTCGGTGACCAACATCGCGCTGGAATTCAGCGTGTCTGTCATAGGTTGTTGCTGCTTTGCCGAAGGCTTCGGCAATCGCACTCTTGTCTTGGCCTGCGTAATTATCCACTACTGCTTCTTGTGACATTTACTGAGCCTCTTTCTTTAAATTCAAAGCTTGATTCTATGCTTGGTTTGCTTACAGACTCGTTGCTTCGCTCTATTGCTTGAAGCAACGAGTCTGTTAACTGAAGAACCTGCTTCTGACTGTGGTTGGCCGTTAAGGTAATTCGCAGACGAGCAGTCCCAATAGGTACCGTTGGTGGCCTTATTGCCGTTACCCAAACTAGGTTGCGCTTTAACTCTTCAGCAATAGATAGTGCAGCTTGGGCTTCGCCGATTAAAAATGGTTTGATCGGCGTCTGAGTATCAATAAAACCTTTCACACCATTCATCTGCTCGGCATAGAGAGCGCCTAACTCCGTGAGTTTCTCACGACGCCACTCTTGCGTTTGAATCATCTGACACGCATGAGACAAAGCCACCGCTTGTGAAGGTGGCATTGCCGTCGAGTAGACATGATGACGGGCGAACTGAGTTAAGTAATCACCCACTTCTGACGAACAAAGAATCGCAGCACCAGAAAGGCCAAATGCTTTGCCAAAGGTCACCACCAAAATATCAGGTGAGACTTGTGCCGCACTGCAACTCCCAGCCCCTTTATCACCTAATACACCGATACCGTGGGCATCATCAACCACCAACCAACTGTCGTATTGGTTAGTCAAGTTAAATACCTGGCTGAGAGGCGCTTGATCGCCATCCATGCTGAACACACCTTCAGTCACAACCAAGGATTGTGGAGAGCGGCTTAGTAAAGACTCTAGGTGCTGCGTATCGTTGTGCTTAAAGCGTTTCATGGTTGCAGGTGAAAGCATCCCCGCTTCCATCAAAGAGGCGTGGTTGAGCTTATCTTGCAATAGAGAGTCGTCTTTCTCGAGCAGAGAAAACAACAAAGCTTGATTGGCACTGAAACCAGAACTAAAGAGAATGGCACGGATTTACTTACGACGCCAAGTCGTACCTTCTGGGCCATCTTCCAGAACAATACCTAACTCGTTCAGCTTATCACGTGCAAGATCGGCATTTGCCCCAATCTTTCGAAGCACGAGAATCGTTGCGCAGTTTGATCAACGCTTCGATTTCAGCGACTTCGTCATCGTTACCTGCTGCATCGCCTTGCAAAAAAGCTTCTGGGTCTTGATGAAGAATACCGATGATGTCTGCCAGTTCACGCATCAATGCACCTAGTGCACTTGCTTTTTCGATGCTTTCAGTCTTGATACGGTTGATTTCACGAGCCATTTCAAACAGCACTGAATAAGCTTCAGGTGTGTTGAAATCATCGTTCATCGCTGTAGAGAAACGAGTCACGTACTCTTCACCACCAGCAGGCGCAGCAGTAACATCGAGGCCACGAAGTGATGTGTAGAGACGCTCTAGTGATGCGCGAGCTTGATTTAAGTTATCTTCGCTGTAGTTCAGTTGGCTACGGTAGTGACCAGACATTAGGAAGTAACGTACTGTTTCTGCATCGTAATGCTGAAGTACATCACGGATAGTGAAGAAGTTACCCAGTGACTTAGACATTTTTTCTCTGTCTACCATCACCATGCCGCTGTGCATCCAGGTGTTCACATACTGGGTGCCATGTGCACAGCAAGATTGTGCGATTTCGTTCTCGTGGTGCGGGAATTGTAGATCTGAACCGCCACCATGGATATCGAAGTGATTACCAAGAATAGACGAGTTCATTGCTGAACACTCAATGTGCCAACCCGGACGACCTGGACCCCATGGTGATTCCCACGTAGGTTCACCGGGCTTAGACATCTTCCAAAGAACGAAATCTAACGGGCTACGTTTTGCTGAATCGATGTCAACACGAGCACCAGCTTGAAGCTGGTCAAGGTCTTGCTTGGAAAGCTTACCGTATTCGTCGAACTTCTTAACTTCGAACATCACGTCGCCGTTACTTGCAACATAAGCAAAACCACGTTGAATTAGCTTTTCTACTAACTCAATGATCTCTGTGATGAATTCAGTCGCACGAGGCTCAACATCAGGGCGTTTCATGTTCAATGCATCGAAGTCCGCGTGCATTTCACCGATCAAGCGCTCAGTCAGAGAGTCGCAAGACTCGCCGTTTTCATTAGCGCGTTTGATGATTTTGTCATCGATATCAGTGATATTACGAACGAAGTTCAAATCATAACCAAGGTAACGAAGGTAACGAGTTACTACGTCGAAAGAAACGAACGTACGGCCATGACCAATATGACAGAGATCGTATATGGTTACCCCACAGACATACATACCGACTTTGCCAGCTGTAATTGGTTTGAATTCCTCTTTCTGTCTTGTGAGCGTGTTATATATCTTCAGCATGATCTCTATCTATTTTATGGATTAATCAAAAATAAGTTCGCAGTATAACAAGTCATACCTTAATAGGTAATCCCCAAAAGCAGGAATTATACCAATCACAGTAAGTAGATGGTCATAAATAGCGCAGAAAAAAATGCTTGAGAACAAGGAAGCTCTTTTCGACAAAAAGTTTCGATAAGTAGTTATTCTACATTTCAAAATTTCTAACGACGTTATCAAGTGTTTTAAAGCTAGGATGGCCAGTTATTTTACTACAATTGGTATTACCTCAAATCGAGTTAAGTTAATGATTTGGTGATTTGAAAGTCTGCCAACATGCGCTAGAATTCGAACTTCATATTAAAAACAGTAAGGTAAACAATGAATCCCTTCACCAAATTTTGGTGACATCAAAGTTCAACTTAACGAAGAAAAAGCACCAGAAACAAGCGCAAACTTCCTACAGTATTGCCGTGACGGTTTTTACGACAACACGCTATTCCACCGTGTTATCGATGGTTTCATGGTTCAAGGCGGCGGCATGACTTCTGGCCTTAAAGAAAAAACAACTCGTGCGACTATCAAGAACGAAGCAAACAACGGCCTAGCGAACAAAGTGGGTACGCTAGCAATGGCTCGTACTATGGAACCGCATTCAGCGAGCTCTCAGTTCTTCATCAACGTTAACGACAACTCTTTCCTAAACTTCCGCAGCGAAAGCCTAGACGGTTGGGGCTACTGTGTATTCGCAGAAGTTGTTGAAGGCATGGACATCGTAAACAAGATCAAAGGTGTTAGCACAGGTTCTATGGGTATGCACCAAGATGTACCGCTAGAAGAAGTGATCATCACTGGCACTACAATCGAAGCTTAATTCATCGCTTTCGATTAGTATTAATCATTACTATTGATGACCCGATAAAATCAGGATATAGGGAGCGAATCGCTCCCTTTTTTTAGACCTATGAAAACATATTTTATATCAGATCTACATCTTGCTCCGTCACGACAAGACATCACTGACTGCTTCTTAACCTTCATGAAGAACGAGGCCGTAGAAGCGGATGCACTCTACGTGTTAGGCGACCTTTTCGAATTCTGGATTGGTGATGACGATAAGAGTGAGTTCGCGAATTCCATTCGCCAAACGTTTATAGACTTAGTTAACACTGGCGTGCCTTGTTATTTCACACAAGGTAACCGCGACTTTTTAGTTGGCAAAAAATTTGCGAAACAAACCGGTGTGCAACTTCTAGATGAAGTCTCAACTATCGATGTCTACGGACAAAAAGCGGTGGTATTGCATGGTGATACTCTGTGTACCGAAGATGTAAAGTACCTCGCCTTTCGCGAAAAAGTTCATCAACCCTGGTTACAATGGGTCTTTAATAGAATTCCATTTTTTATTAAAAAAGAAAATTGTCTCCAAGGTTCAGTCTGATATCAAAGATGACAAGCAAACCAAATCTCTCGACATCATGGATGTAACACAGCAAGAAGTCGAAAATGTGATGGCACAACACAATGTCGATTTGATGATCCACGGTCATACTCACCGCCCAAACATACACAAATTCAGTGCTAGCAATTGCAGTAAAACCCGTATCGTACTTGGTGATTGGTATACTCAGGGATCAGTTCTGGTCTTCACCTCGCAAGGTTTTGAACTACAGAATCGAGCGTTTGGCAATCGCTTTTAGCATCACGCTTAAACTTTCACTTTTATTATTATCATTGGTCAGATTTTCTTCACTTGTATATGGTAATTTCTCCTGAATTAGCTATTATTTGTCTATCAAAAATAAACCGAACACAACACCAAGTTGAAATATTCATACGTAGCGCGTCAACCAATACTCGATGCAGACAAGAAGACCATAGGTTACGAGTTGCTATTTAGGGATGGTCCTAAGAACACTTTCCCTGAAGTAGAGCCGGAGCTCGCTACTAGCCGTTTGCTTTCCGACCACTTCTTATCTACCCACTATAATACATTGGGCGATAAGCTTGGATTCGTTAATTTTCCATATGCAAGCTTGGTTAACCTAGTCCCGACTCTATTTCCGAAAGAGAGCTTAGTTGTCGAGGTACTGGAAGACTGTGAGCCAACAGACGAACTGCTAGAAGCCATCATCACAATTTATGATGCGGGTTACACGATCGCGTTAGATGACTTTGTGCCTAGCAAAGCATGGAAACGCTTCTTACCTTACGTATCAATTATCAAATTCGACATACGTTTGATCTCAATCGCTAAAGCTTCGACGTTCATGAACACTCTGAAAGACTTGAATATCGAGTTTCTAGCGGAGAAAGTAGAACTCACGAAGAATACCAAGAAGCAATCCAAGCCGGGTTTAACTATTTTCAAGGCTACTTTTTCAGTAAGCCGGAGATGATCCAAACTCGCGCATTAAACCCTGCTTTTTTAACCATTGTTCAACTGTTGAAAGAGATTGCCAACGATCCTATCAACTTTGCCGAAGTAGAGCGTTTGATTACCCTTGATATGACTATGTCGTATAAGCTGCTCTCTTACGTAAACTCCGCTGGTGGCTCATCAACACCGATTCGTTCATTCCACCAAGCGCTTGTTTATCTTGGTGAACAAAAAACTACGTAAGCTAGTGTCACTGGTTGCTATCGCATCCGCGAAAGAAGATAAGCCAGACTCACTCTATGGTTTAGCCGTGATACGCGCACGCCAATGTGAGCTGTTGGTCAAAAAAATGAACGTTAAGGTCGAGCCTGGACAAGCCTTTTTAACCGGCATGTTTTCGCTGCTTGACTCCCTATTCGATCTGCCTTTAGAAAAAGTATTGGACTCGGTGCCGATCGATGATGAGATTAAACAAGCCTTGATACAACGTAAAGGTGTGCTAGGTGCCATTTTGGCGATGGTCATTGCTTATGAACAAGCTCGCTGGGATGAAGTAACGCGCATCCGTAAGTTGCTCAAACTCAACGAAGCTGAGCTAGGTCAAGCTTATGACGAAGCAACCTCTTGGACTCAAGATCTGCTGTGCTCTACTTCGAAATAGCTCACGTTACACAAGGATTTCAATAGAAACTCAGCTTTGGTGAGCGATCGTTTCTTGGTAAACTCCCACGCATTCATTTATGGCCTCTTAATAGAGGCCATTTTTACAGGATTTGACTATGATGCCCATGCAGCAAAGCAATTACCAACAGTGCTGCGAAATAGCACACTTAGCCACGGTGCCGTTGAAACGCCTGAACAATTAATGCGCTCACGTTATTCTGCACATGTACTTGGTTTGGTTGATTATGTAGTTGCTACTTACCACCCTAGCTGTAATGCAGAATCACAACGAGAAGGTATAGCCGAATCCATAGATAGTGATTGGGCAGGTTTAGAAGTCATTGGTACTGCTGCAGGTTCACATGAGAACGAAGGCTTTGTTGAATTTAAAGCTTACTTCAATGAAGACGATGAACAATACTGCATGCAAGAACGCTCTCGCTTTATACGTGAAGACGGTCTTTGGTACTACATTGATGGTACCTTCCCAGAGCAGGAACAAACTACACAACCAGAAATTGACCCACGCTTAAATCAAACCGTTGAGAGCTTTAAAATCGGCCGTAATGATCCGTGTATTTGTGGCAGTGGTAAGAAATACAAGAAGTGCTGCGGGTAGACAGATTAAGAGAAGAGATTCCTGATGTCGCTTAGGCTCCTCGGAATGACGTAAAGTCAGAGGTTAGAAAAGCGATGCAGGAACTTAAAAAATCTCGAAATCTTGAAATCTTGAAATCTTGAAATCTTGAAATCTTGAATCTTGAAATCTTGAAAATTAAACAATTAAACAATTAAAACAATTAAACAATTAAACAATTAAACAATTAAACAATTAAACAATTAAACAATTAAACAATTAAACAATTAAACAATTAAACAATTAAACAATTAAAAAAGCCCCGTAAACATGTTTGTTTACGGGGCTTTTGTTTGTCTTTTTCGTGGTTCTATTAATCTAAAGAGGGCTTACTTATGGCGCTCTTTTAGTTTATTTACCCACGTCGTTCATCGATAAGCCTTGGTCTTGAAGAAGAAACCATTAGGTGGTAAATCAAATCCGCAGATTCGCACACTAACTCCGCCTTATCGCCCGACGTCGCCGCAAGCGCGACTTCAACGCCTTCTTCGCCCACTTTTTGCGAAATAACGCTTGGTGCCACGGGCATATAGGCTGGCAGTATAGAAGATTCAGGATCGGCGTCTTGCGGGCAGCCAGTAGCTGCTCAAGCTGATGAAGCCACACCATCTGAGACTCTTGTTGTTTGTCTCCGTCCCAGCACGTTGTTGTACCAGTGTGGCATGTTGGGCCAATGGGATTAACTTTAACCAGTAAGGTGTCGCTGTCACAGTCCAAGCAATGTTTTGCAGTTGCAATACGTTGCCCGACGTTTCACCTTTCGTCCAAAGAGCTCTTTGGTGCGAGAGAAAAACGTCACTTGGCCAGTCTCGCCTGTTTTCTCGAGTGCTGCAGGGTTCATGTATCCCATCATCAGCACTTGGCTAGATTGGTAATCTTGAACAATAGCTGGCACTAAGCCACCCACTTTTTCCCAATCAATACGCTCTGACAATGCGCCTACTTCTGTTTTTGATAAGCTTACGGGTTCAAAACTCATAGTCGCACCTCTACATCTTGTTGTTTCAAATACTGTTTAAGTTCACCAATATTGATGACTTGCTTGTGGAATACCGAAGCCGCAAGTGCTCCGTCCACGTTGGTTTTTTTATAGGCTTCAGCAAAATGCTCCATCGCACCTGCGCCACCTGATGCAATCAGGGGTACATTACACACTGAACGTACCATGTTTAACTGGTCGATATCATAGCCGTTGCGAACGCCATTCTTGGTTCATCATGTTTAACACGATCTCACCGGCGCCACGCTTCTGTACTTCCTGCACCCAAATCTTTGGTTTCCCACTTGGTTGCTTTGGTAACGCGCTTCATCGCCTGTGAATTGGTAAACCTGATATTTACCCGTCTCTTTATCGAAGTATGAATCGATACCGACAACGATACACTGCACGCCGAACTTATCAGCTAGGTCAGTGATCAGCTGTGGGTTTAGCCAATGCAGGCGAGTTGATGGATACTTTATCGGCGCCAAACTCAAGAATGCGTGCTGCATCTTCCGCGGACTTAATACCACCAGCCACACAGAAAGGAATATCAATCACTTCTGCTACGCGTTTCACCCAGCTTTTATCGACCACACGGCCATCACTTGATGCGGTAATATCGTAAAATACTAATTCATCAGCGCCCTCTTCTGCGTAGCGGTTGTGCTAGCGGAACGATGTCACCAATAATTTCGTGATTACGGAATTGAACGCCCTTAACCACTTGTCCATCACGGACATCCAAACAAGGGATTATTCGCTTTGCCAACATGCAAATGCCTCCTCTGCAGTGAACTTGCCATCAAGCAGTGCACGACCAACAATCACACCCGCAACGCCGCTGCCTTTCAGTGCTTCGATATCAGCTAGGCTGCCAATGCCACCCGATGATTGGAATTGCACTTGTGGGTACCGCTTACAAAGATCGACATAGAGCTCTACGTTTGACCCTTCTAGCGTGCCATCACGTGAAATATCAGTACACAGAACGTGTTTAAGGCCAACCGTGAGGTAATCTTCAATTAGCGCTTCAATGGTCACGCCTGAATCTTCTTGCCAACCTGAAATCGCCACTTTACGTGTGCCGATTTCGTCAATGTTGATGTCCAGAGCCAGCACGATTTTCTCCGCGCCGTACTTCTCCATCCAACCTTTAACTAACTCAGGTTGCTTAACTGCTGTAGAACCAACCACAACGCGCTGTGCGCCAGCTTCTAGCAGATCAACAACATCTTGCTCGTTACGCACGCCACCACCCAATCTGGATGTTCGCAGGTGTGCTAGCCAGTAGCTTAGCAATTAAATCTAACTGGCGAGCAGTAGTATCTTTTGCACCTGTTAAGTCAACAAGGTGCCAGCCAGCCAGCGCCAGCTTGGTGATACAGGTTGAACTGCTCTGCTGGATCGACTTTGTATTCTGTTACTTGCCCGTAGTCCCCTTGAAATAAGCGAACTACTTGGCCTTCAATTAAATCTAACGCGGGAATAATCATTTACATTCCTTATATGGCAACGTTAGCCGCTGCCTAAATCCTTATTACAATTCCAAGAAGTTCTGAATCAGCTTAGAGCCAGCTTTTGACGAACGTTCTGGGTGGGAACTGAACACCATAATAGTTTGCCACTTTGCACTGCGGCAGTGAACGGATTGCCGTAATCACAATTGTGCGATTGTGTAGTCACCCACTGGCATTGCGAAGCTGTGTACAAAGTAGAAGTACTCGCCCTCTTCAATATCTTTGAATAGAGGGTGGTTAGGTGTCGCGGTTACTGTGTTCCAACCCATGTGTGGTAATGGTAAATCACCCGTTTCAAGTAAACGAACTTCGCCATCACACAAATCCTAGGCATTCAACTAAACTCGTCAGCTTTTTGGCCTTTCTCTTGAGACAGTTTGCCCTAACAGTTGCATACCTAAAACAGATACCCAGCAGAGGGCTTCTTCTACTTGTTTCACAAGGCTAACAAGGTCACGCTCTTGCAAGTTCTTCATTGCCTCACTTGCTGTACCTACACCGGGTAGGAACAGCTTGTCCGCAGCAAGAACAACTTTTGGTTCTTTTGAAATTTTCAACGGGCATAGCCCAGGCGTGCAATAGCAAAACTTCACTGAGGAAACGTTGGCACAACCAGTATCAATAATAACGACTTTTTGATCTTTCATTGTTTTTCCTTGCTAACGTTAGCCTTACAGAACGCCTTTGCTGCTTGGTAACTCGTTACCTTCAACTTTGATTGCTTGGCGGAGAGTACGGCCAAAACGCTTTGAACAGACTCTCAATAATGTGGTGATCATTATGCCAGCAGAAGAAAGGTGTAGTGTACAAGCCAGTGTATCGGTTAAAAGAACGGAAGAAGTGAACCACCATCTCGGTTGAAAAGATCACCCACACTTGTTCACGGCTGAATTGAGCATCGAATTTAAGGTATGGGCGACCAGAAAGGTCTAGCGCACACTGAGCCAAGCACTCATCCATCGGCAGGCTGAAACCAAAGCGACCGATGCCACGTTTGTCACCTAGCGCATCTTTCAGAGCTTGGCCTAACGCAAGCGCGGTGTCTTCGATTGTGTGGTGGTCATCAATGTGTAGATCGCCTTTCACAGTCAGGTTCATTTGGAAACCGCCGTGTGTCGCGATTTGATCAAGCATGTGGTCGAAGAAACCCATGCCTGTATCGATCTTGTTACCACCGGTTTCATCAAGGTTTACTGCAACCTTTATATCGGTTTCTTTAGTGGTACGAACCACTTCAGCCACACGAGCGTTAACCGTTAGATCTTTAACGATCTGTGGCCAGTTAAGTGTGCCCTCAGTTTGCGCATCTGGTCCGTATTGGATACCACGAATTGCCATGTTCTCAGCAAGTTGAAGATCCGTCATTCGGTCGCCAATCACAACAGAGTGTTGGAAGTCGACTTTGCCGCCTTGTAGGTATTCTTTAACCATACCCAGTTTAGGCTTACGGCAAGAGCAGTTGTCTTCGTCAAAGTGAGGACAAATAAAGCACATCGTCAAACTTAACGCCTTGAGATTCGAAGAACTCCATCATCATATTATGCGGAGCATCGAATTCTTCTGTGGGTAGCTATCCGTACTAAACCATCTTGGTTAGTCACCATCACTAAGCGGTAGCCAGCATCTTCAAAGCAAGCAGGCTAGGAATCACTAGCGGTTCGAATTAGCTTATCTAAAACGTCTACTTGAAAGTCGACTGGCCTTTTGTCCCTAAAATTTCTTTTTTATCATTGAACTCTTGTATCTTTTATTCTACTTGAACTTCCTTTTAATTTTAAATCTGGTGGCCTAGCTAAAATCAACCGCTAACCCAAATGTCTGATTCATTGCCAGTTATGTTGATTAAACACAACTGGCCAATGTGATTACTGGTAAGCCTTCGTTACTGAAAAAAGTTTACGAATGAATCCAAGTGTCTTTTCGCACTCTTCGCGGTTACCAATACTAATACGAACACAATCTTCAATTGGCGAATTACGCAAAATGATGCCCGTATCCCAAGCTGCTTTAAATAACTCATCGCCGTTCGGGAATTTCACCAGTAGGTAGTTTACCCCAACCATCAAATACCGTTACTTGAGGCATGCCTAATAGACCCGCTTGCAAATACGCTCGGTTAGCACTTAAATCCAGAACTTGGAACTTAGCGCGCGCTAGTCCTTGATCTGAAAGTGCTTGAACAGCTATGTCAGCAACAGGAATTGGCACTGGATAAGGAGCAATCACTTTCAACAGTACATCGATAAGCGCTTTATTCGCTAGCGTAAAGCCACAGCGTAGTCCCGCTAATGCAAAAGCTTTGGAAAGAGTACGCAAAATCGCTAAGTTCGGATATTGAGCAAGCAAATCGACCGTTGACGCTTCAGGGCAGAAGTCGATATACGCTTCATCCATCACCACAATCGCTTTGTCTTGAGTCATCTCAAGCAGTTTAATGATGTCTTTACGGTTAACTAAGTTACCTGTTGGGTTATTTGGGCTGCAAACAAAGACAACTTTTACGTTGTCGAGTTGAGCTTCAATAGCAGGAAGATCCAATTGCCATTCAGAAGTTAGAGGCACCACTTTACGTTCGACACCAATGGTTTCGGCACTGATCGCATACATACCGTAAGTCGGTGGACAGTAAAGAATTGCATCTTCGTTTGGCTCACAGAACGCACGAATCAAAAGCTCGATACCTTCGTCAGCACCGCGCGTTGTCAGCGTTTGCTCTGATGTCACGCCAGCGTATTGAGCATAAGCATCGATCAGCTCTTTAGGCTGGCACTCGCTGTAGCGGTTAAGTCGAGTCAGATTTAGGCTGTACTCGTTATCAAACGGAGATTCATTGGCGTTCAACCATACATCTCCGCTACCGCCAATGCGTCTTGCAGACAAATAAGGTGTCAGAGCCTGAATTTGCTTTCTTGCTAACTTTTCCATGCTCTACCCTTATTTCGCTTTATTTAACGTTTCAACTCGATTTAATTTTTTCAACTCGGATAGTCACAGCACGTTTGTGTGCATCCAAGCCTTCGGCTTCCGCCATGGTTACTACCGTTGGGGCTAGGCCTTTTAAGCCATCGGCTGTTAACTCTTGTACTGTCATACGCTTAGAGAAATCAGCCAAACCTAAACTTGAATAGGTTTTGGTATAGCCGTAAGTCGGAAGAACGTGGTTTGTACCTGATGCATAATCACCTGCAGACTCTGGAGACCAGTCACCAAGGAAGATTGACCCTGCATTGTCTAGCAACGGCAGCAATTCACGTGGGTTCTTAGTCTGAACAATCAAGTGCTCCGGACCGTAGAAGTTCGAAATCGCAATCGCTTGAGTGATCGATTCAGCAATGATGATTAGGCTTGAAGCCAATGCTTGCTGAGCGATGTTCGCACGAGACAGTTCTTTCAGTTGCTTCTGAACCGCATCGGTTACTTGGTCGGCAACAACTGGCGATGGTGTGACTAACACAACTTGTGAATCTGGTCCGTGTTCCGCTTGGCTCAGTAGATCTGCAGCAATGAAGTCAGCATCCGCAGTTTCGTCTGCAATCACTAACACTTCAGATGGGCCTGCCGGCATATCAATCGCAGCGCCACGGAAATCGTTACTTACTTGGCGTTTCGCTTCCGTTACGTAAGCGTTACCTGGACCGAAAATCTTATCGACCTTAGCAACACTCTCTGTACCATAAGCCATGGCAGCAACGGCTTGACCACCACCAACATTGTAAACCTCATCGATTTTACAAAGATTAGCGACATACAAGATTTTCATCAGCAATTGGCGGAGGTGAGCAAAGCACAACCTTACGACAACCCGCAATTTGAGCAGGTACACCTAACATAAGAACCGTTGACGGAAGTGGCGCGCTACCACCCGGAATATAAAGTCCAACAGTATTAATCGCGCGCGTCACCTGCTCACACACAACACCAGGCTGTGTTTCAACCTTAATTGGCTGCGGCTTCTGAGCTTCGTGAAACTTAGCAATATTGCTATAAGCTTGCTCTAACGCTTGCTTCATTTCTGGTGTTAAACGAGCACATGCCTCTTCAATCTCAGTCGAGTTGACTCGAATGGATTCTGGAGTCACACGATCGAACTTTTCAGTCAGTTCCTTAAGTGCGGCATCGCCTTCATTTCGTACTTTTGCAATAACATCAGAAACAGTCGCTGTGATGTTTGCACCTTCAGTAATAGCTGGACGCTCTAATACCGAGTCTTGCTGTGATTCACTTAAAGATTGCCAAACAACGGTTCTCATCGTCACTACCCCATCATTTTTTCGATTGGTAATACTAGAATCGAGCTTGCACCCAACTCTTTCAGCTGTTCCATAGTTTCCCAGAACAAGTTCTCTGTACTTACTAGGTGAACGGCAACTTTGTCTTTGTCTGTTGATAAAGGGAGAACCGTTGGATCTTCAGCACCAGGCAGTAGTGCTTTGATTTGCTCTAGCTGAGACGTTGGTGCGTGAAGCATGATGTACTTCGACTCTTTCGCTTGTTGAACACCCTGCATACGAGTCAGTAGTTTTTCAATTAATGCCGTTTTGTCTGCATCGAAATCACCAACACGTTGAATCAGTGTTGCTTTAGATTGGAAGATAGCCTCTGCTTCCTTTAGACCGTTTGCTTCTAGCGTTGCACCTGTAGAAACTAAATCGGCGATAGCGTCTGCTAGACCAGCACGTGGCGCAACTTCAACTGAGCCAGTTAGCATACAAGCGCTGAATTCAACACCCTGCTCGTCCATGTAGGCTTTTAGTAATTGTGGGTAAGTTGTCGCAATACGTTTGCCCGCTAGGTCTTGTGGGCCGTTGTATTCTTCATCTTTGTTGATTGCGATAGAAAGGCGGCAACCACCGAAGTCTAAACGACGTAGTGTACGAAACTCTGATGGCTCTTTTAAAGCAACGCGGTCTAGGCGAACTTCTTCTAGTTCATTCTCACCGATAAAACCAAGGTCAACCACACCATCCATGATAAGGCCTGGGATGTCGTCATCACGAACGAGTAACAAGTCGATTGGCATATTTAGTGAATGAACAACTAAGCGCTCACCCATGATGTTAAATTTCACACCACATTTTTTAAGTAGATCTTGGCACTCTTTACTTAAGCGACCTTTCTTTTGAATTGCGATTCTTAGGCGTTGTGTCTGCATTGCTATATCCCTGTGCAAATATTTGAATTTATTGATTATTTAAAGTGCTAAAACTAAAAAACCCTCGGAAGACTTTGTCGTCCCGAGGGTTTAAATCTAAATTCTTTGACTTAACCTCCGGGAGAATTCTTGCTCCCGGGTATACGTAAATCTCCCCGAAAGACTAGATAGGGTGATGATGGTGATGAATGTTCATTACTAATTTACGCATACTTATCAGCTCTTAGGTTGTTTGCTGTCTTGTCTCCACACTAACTAAGCTGACACCCTTTTTCAACCATTTATTCGAACTTTTTTCACGAAATTTAAAATTAAATTAACGAACACAAAAAAAGGGAGGCAAACGCCTCCCTTCTCATTATTCAATCAAATGATGATTAGCTTTTACACGTTGCCATCTTACAACGTGAGAAATAAGCCAATGCAAAACATACCGCAACAAACGTTAGAGACGCTGCGCCAAATGCAATGCCAGTTGATGATGTCATTCCTAGGGTGATGAAACCAATACACGATACGAACGCCACAGACAGCGCATAAGGGAGCTGAGTCGATACGTGATCAATGTGGTTACAACGCGCACCTGTAGAAGACAGAATCGTTGTATCCGAGATTGGAGAACAGTGATCACCAAATACAGAACCCGCAAGAACCGCACTTAGCATAGGAAGGATTAGCGCGATGTCAGAGGCTGCAGCCATGTCACCCGCAATCGGTAACATGATACCGAACGTACCCCAAGATGTACCTGTCGAGAACGCCATTAGGCCAGCAAGAAGGAACAAGATAACCGGTAGCCAGTGGTAATCGATGTTACCTGTTGCTAGAGAGGATAGGTACGAACCTGTTTTCATGTCACCAATAACAGAACCAATCGTCCATGCAAATACAAGGATAAGGATAGCGCCAAACATTGAGCTTGCACCAATCCACATTGTTCTTGTGATATCAACCAAAGGTAGTTTCTGTTTGAATACCGTTGCTAGCGCAACGAGTAAACCAATCACACCACCGTAAACCAGAGACTTACCTACATCCGTATTTTCAAATGCGCCAAGTAAGTTGAATGCTTGACCATCAGCAGTAAGCGCTTGGCCACCCGTGTAAAGCATTGCAGCAACCGTCGCTACGATTAACGCTACGATTGGCATTACGAGATCAGAAACAGAACCGTTTTCGCTCTCTTGAATATCCAGCTCTTCGTTTAGATCGTGCGCTTGCTTTTGATCATTGTCGCCTTCAAAGCCACGGCCTTGAGAAGCTTCAATCTCATGCTCGCGCATTTTACCAACATCTAAACCAAACCACGCAACAGCAAACACCATTAATAGCGCGAACACAGCGTAGAAGTTCATTGGGATAAGGCGAACGTAAGCACCCAGTGCAGAATACTCTGTCACACCGTGTGTCACTAAGATGCCACCAATGATAGTAATAATGTAAGCACCCCAGCTAGAAGCAGGCATGATCACACACATAGGAGCAGCAGTTGAGTCTAGGATATAAGCTAGCTTAGCGCGAGATACGTAGAAGCGGTCAGTTACAGGGCGAGAGATAGCACCTACCGCTAAGCTGTTGAAGTAATCATCCACAAAGATGAATACACCTAAGAATGCAGCAAGTAGTTTAGAACCACGTTTGCTCTTAACACGAGACTGTGCCCACTCAGCGAATGCGCGAGTACCGCCAGATAGTGTTAATAATGCCGTTGTCATTCCAAGAATAATTAGGAAAGCGACAATGCTCATGTTCCAAGTGTTAATGCCACCATCTTCGATGAAAACACCAGATACTTTAGTAAAGACGTAGCTAGCTGCGTTACCTACTGAGTAGTCAGCAAGTAGAATCGCACCCATAACAATACCGACACCCAAGGAAACTAATACACGGCGGGTAACAATAGCAAGAGTCAAGGCAACCAAGGGAGGAAGCAGCGATAAAGGCGATGTTGCAAAATCTATTAAATTCATGATCTTCAAAAACCAGTTTTTTATTTGGCTAGAGATCTACTGCAGATAAACTTGATACGGCTTATCAAGCTCATGTTGAACTAAGCGAAAGGGAAGTGAACACTTCACCCAACCCTACAGTAGCGCTCCATAGTTTAAAATTAAGACTATGGCAGTGTTGTACCTATTAAGCACAACCCCAGCAAATTGCTTAGATATACAATTTACTTCGGCAATTACACCTTTCATTCCCGTTCATTGGCATCACCCCAACGAAAACTACTCTTTATAATTGCACCTCTACGTGCGGTAACATTATTAACCGTGTAAACCAGAGTTTAACAACAGATTAACCAAAGCACCGCATCAGGTGGCCGCAATTGTACCCATCAAGAGCAACAATGCAACATATCATTCCGAGAAAAATAAGCTTTTTGTTAATGAAGTAATCAATAGAAGAATAGTCAACTTTTACGGATTACTCCACTTAACACATATCAGATATCACCTGTTTTTTTTAAGATATTCTTAATAGTTATTATAAGTTCATTAGAAGTCTATCTTTTCATCTTAAAACACTCGTCTCATTTTCTTATTTAAATAACTAATAGAAGAAATACTATTTGTTTTATTCTTAGGCTCTGTTTATTATTAGGAGGATTATTTAGTTTACCTTGATGGGAAATATCATGTCTGAATTAACAAAAACTCTATTAAATATCCGTAGCCTTCGTGCGTTCTCACGTGAATTAACTCTTGAGCAACTTGAAGAAGCGCTAGACAAGCTGACTATTGTTGTACAAGAACGTCAAGAGTCTGAAGCTGAAGAACGCGCAGCAAAAGCAGAGCAAGAAGCTAAGCTTTCTGCTATCGCAGAACAAATTGCAAAAGACGGAATCGATGTTGCCGATCTTATTGCTGCACTTTCTGGTGAAGCAAAATCTAAAACAACAAAATCTAAACGTGCTCCTCGCCCTGCGAAATACAAATACGTAGACGCGAATGGCGACGAAAAAACTTGGACAGGTCAAGGCCGTACGCCTTCAGCTATCCAAGAACAACTAGATGCTGGTAAATCTCTAGAAGAGTTTGCTCTTTAAGGCATCGAGTTTGCTAAGTGAATAATCAATAACCCACTAAGCAATAGAATTAATATTTAAGTCGACTAAAGTATTATTTACGGCTTCAATATATTCAGAAACAAAAAAGGCTCCTTTCGGAGCCTTTTTTATATTTCTAATAGTGAAATATAAATCAAAAAAATGCCTTATCTTTCCCAGTACGCTTCTTCTAGACTATCTTCTCTTTCAGGAAGGCCTCGAGATAATCGTGGCGAGTGCTGAACTAATACTTCATAACTTGCGCGGTTTGAATATTTACAAACTTGTGAGAAAGAAGAATACGTCAAGAATGAATGCTGATGCTTACTTGAGTTAGGCACATTTTCTTTATGGTACTTATTAGCGGCCATATCATGTAATAGAGCAGACAACGCAGCATCACCGGCACCATTAGTATTCTTAATCTTTTCTGGGCCGCCCATGTAAGGTGCGATATGCGAATAGATTTTCGTTGGATTTTCACATAAATCTTTATGTGCGGGACGACTAAACTCATAACGGTTAAATTCAGCAATCGAGCCTGGTAACAACGGTAATGATGTTTCACGCTTCACTGCATCTTCTGTGTAACCCGCCATAAACAAGCCCACAGGGCCTGCTGTACATAGAACTAAGTCTACCCAATCTAGTGCTTTGTCTGAAGCAGCTAGAGGATCGCTTTCACCAGTTAATGCTTCAGCTTCGTCTTCGTTCATTGCAACAACGGTTACATGTTGTTCAAGGAAATCTTTCCAAAACTCTGGATCATCTTGAATAACGAATTTAGTACCAAGCGTTAAAACAACAGGTACATCGTATTTCTTCGCGTACTCAATAGCTTTCATTGTTGCTTCAGGCATAGGGTCACCTGGTTTACAACGAACTAAATACGCCGTTAATACTAAAGCAGAAGCACTTTTGAAAATTTTCTCAGGAATGCTTTCTGGTTTTAATTGGTTCATTTGTCCTTCGCTAATTGCGAAAGTACGTTCACCATCTTCTGTAATTAATGCAAAGCAGCGACCAATTGCGCCATCTACCCCTTGTAAATGGTTCAGATCCATTCTGCTTGATGTATTACATAAATAGCGGTAACCGTAGCTACCAATTTTAATATCTTGGCTCATTACACCCAATAGTGTTGAACGGTCATCCGCCAATACTGAGTAGTTGTGTAATGTATTACCAATTGTGCCACCTGCGTATTCATTAGTGATCAGGCACTGTTCTTTTAATTCTTGATACAAAGATTCAGCAGCTTCATCACCAATAACCAAAGAGTGTCCCTTACTTAAGCCATATTTTTCGATTAGCTCAGAACTCACCTTTGCTTCAATATCCACCAAAGTTTGGTCAATACCGATAATATGGGTACGTGACATTCTTTTGCTCGTTTGAGCTTGGCTTACTAAAGGGTCACGAGCGTGAACCGGAAAATAGTGCTTTGATTTACGTTGTCCAGGGAATTTCATAGGGCTAGTCTAAGTCAAGGGGAAATAGGTGGCGGATTCTACCGCGCTATATTTAACGCGGCAATCTTTCAAACTATAGCAAACGTTTGCTACGTTATTTTTTTATTCGCCTTCCATAAAGCTTAGATCAGGCAGCATGCCTAAATGCTCGGCGTAACGTTTTTGATTAAACTCTGCACCGTTTTTCATTACATCAAATACTTCAATAGCCAGTGCACATGCCATAGCCGCAATCGCCTCTTCACGAGGAGTACCTGTCATCATTAAACGCATCAACGTCTCTTTCACTTTCACGGGTTGGCCGTCTTCAAGTTGGTTTTCGATAATCTCGATCAACTGCTCTTCTTGCATAAACTCATTTTGTTCAGACATTTTTCATCTCAGGTCTTGGGTTTTGAGCGACTATGCCACATATAGATCTGACATCCTAGCGAGTCTCCTCGCGTTCATGCGATTCTCTAACGAAGTCAGCGCACTATTTGTGCAAATGAAACTGTGATTCCAGTCTCGGATCTGTCACGGCGTTTCTCTTTCTGTTAGAATCTGCGACCAAGTAATAGTAACGGTGTTTAGACATGTCAGATATCAGCTCTGGAAACAGCGAAAAGAAAGTAATTGTCGGTATGTCCGGCGGTGTAGATTCGTCAGTATCGGCGTATCTTCTTCAGCAACAAGGCTATCAGGTAGAAGGCCTTTTCATGAAAAACTGGGAAGAAGACGATAACGAAGAATACTGCACGGCTGCTGAAGATCTTGCTGATGCTCAAGCGGTATGTGACAAACTAGGTATCCACCTTCACACTATCAACTTTGCTGCAGAATACTGGGACAATGTATTTGAATACTTCCTTGCTGAATATAAAGCAGGTCGTACTCCGAACCCAGATATTCTTTGTAACAAAGAAATCAAATTCAAAGCATTCTTAGAGTTTGCGGATGAAGTCCTAGACGCAGACTACATTGCGATGGGTCACTACGTTCGTCGTACTTTCCCAACTCAAGAAGAGCTTGATGCTGGCGTAAAACCAGAAATGCTACGTGGCCTAGACGGCAATAAAGACCAAAGCTATTTCCTTTATACGCTAAGCTCAGATCAAGTGGCACGCAGCCTATTCCCTGTGGGTGAATTAGAGAAGCCAGAAGTGCGACGCATTGCTGAAGAGCAAGACTTGATCACTGCGAAGAAAAAAGATTCAACAGGTATCTGCTTCATTGGTGAGCGTAAGTTCACTGAGTTCCTAGGCAAATACCTACCCGCTCAACCGGGTAACATCGAGACACCAGAAGGCCAAGTGATTGGTCAACACCAAGGTTTGATGTACCACACGCTAGGTCAGCGTAAAGGTCTACATATCGGCGGCACTAAAGGTGGCGGCGGTAATGAAGAACCATGGTTTGTTGGTGAAAAAGATCTTAAGCGTAATGTCCTGATAGCGGTACAAGGTAAAGACCACCCTCTTCTAAAATCAGAAGGTTTGATCGCTTCTCAGCTTCATTGGGTAAATCGCACACCAATTACTGAAGTTATGACGTGCACGGTAAAAACACGTTACCGTCAGACCGATATTCCTTGTACAATCATCCCAATTGATGATGAAAACATTAAGGTTATTTTTGACGAACCACAAATTGCAGTGACCCCAGGTCAATCAGCAGTGTTCTACCTAGACAACGTATGTCTTGGTGGTGGTATCATTGAAAAGCGCATCTAACCAATAAAACGAACCACAAACAATAGAAGACAATTTAGGAGTTACTACGTGGCTAATACACTTTATGACCGTACTATTGCTTTCGCTGGAATTTGCCAAGCTGTGGCTTTGGTTCAACAAGTAGCGAAAGACGGCCATTGTGATAAAGATGCCTTCGAAGCTTCACTCAGTGCCATTTTAAATACCAACCCAGCGAACACCGTGGGCGTATTTGGGCGTGAAGCGAACCTAAAGCTTGGCCTTGAGTGCTTAGTAAAAGGTATCGATAGTACTCCAGCTGGTAGCGATATTACTCGTTACATTATCAGCTTGATGGCACTTGAGCGTAAGCTATCTTCTCGTAACGACTCGATGTCTCAGCTTGGCGATCGCATTCAAACTGCAGAACGTCAAACTGAACACTTTGATCTGTTTGACGAGCAAATGATCAGCAACCTAGCGAGCATCTACCTTGATGTGGTGAGCCCTATCGGCCCGCGTATTCAGGTTTCTGGTACGCCAGCTGTACTTCAACAGACGTCGAGCCAACATAAGGTCCGCGCACTCCTTCTATCTGGAATTCGAAGCGCTGTGTTATGGCGTCAAGTTGGCGGTAAACGTCGCCACCTTATCTTCGGTCGCAAGAAGATGATCGAGCAGGCTCAAATCCTGCTAGCTCGCATGTAATTTATTAGCTCGCGCCTGGTCGCGAGCTTGTTTTTTGTATCAACACAACTCTCACGCAAACGATTGCGCAATATGCGTGACAATTGAGATTGTTACTGGTATAAACCTCTCAAAATTTAGAAAACTCAATTCAGGAGAACACCATGGAACTGTCAGCATTGACTGCTGTTTCACCAGTAGACGGCCGTTACGGAAGCAAGACTGTTGCATTACGCAGCATCTTTAGTGAGTTTGGCCTACTAAAGTACCGCTCTATCGTTGAAGTTCGTTGGTTACAAAAGCTTGCAGCTACAGATGCAATCAAAGAAGTACCAGCGTTCAGTGCAGAAGCTAACCAGTTTCTTGATGAACTAGCAGCTAACTTCAGTGAAGAAGATGCTCTACGTATCAAAGAAATCGAGCGCACGACTAACCACGACGTTAAAGCGGTTGAGTACTTCTTGAAAGAGAAAGTTGCTGGCGTTCCTGAACTTCACGCTGTAAACGAATTTATTCACTTTGCATGTACTTCTGAAGACATCAACAACACCTCTCACGCGCTTATGCTTAAAGAAGCTCGTGATACCGTGATTCTTCCAGAAATCCGTAACGTAATTGATGCTATCAAAGCACTTGCGAACGAGTACCGTGATATTCCATTACTGTCTCGCACACACGGTCAGCCAGCTTCTCCTTCTACAATGGGTAAAGAGATGGCTAACGTTGCGTACCGTATGGAACGTCAATACAAGCAAATCGAAAACGTTGAGATCCTAGCGAAAATCAACGGTGCTGTAGGTAACTACAACGCACACCTTTCTGCATACCCAGAAGTTGAATGGCACCAGTTCAGCGAAGAGTTCATCACTGAATCTCTTGGCGTAACTTGGAACCCGTACACAACTCAAATCGAACCTCACGATTACATCGCTGAGCTATTCGATGCTATTGCTCGTTTCAACACAATCCTTCTAGACTTCGACCGTGACGTTTGGGGCTACATCGCTCTTGGTCACTTCAAGCAGAAGACTATTGCTGGCGAAATCGGTTCTTCTACAATGCCGCACAAAGTTAACCCAATTGACTTCGAAAACTCTGAAGGCAACCTTGGTCTAGCGAACGCAGTATTTAGCCACCTAGCACAAAAACTTCCAGTTTCTCGCTGGCAGCGTGACCTTACTGACTCTACGGTTCTTCGTAACCTAGGTGTTGGTGTTGGCTACGCTATCATTGCATACACTTCGACTCTGAAAGGTATTAGCAAGCTAGAAGTTAACCGCGCTGCGCTACTTGCTGAGCTAGACAAAAACTGGGAAGTATTGGCTGAACCAGTACAAACAGTAATGCGTCGTTACGGCATCGAGAAGCCATACGAGAAGCTGAAAGAGCTAACTCGTGGTAAACGTGTAGATGGCGAAGGCATGCGTGCATTTATCGATGGTCTTGAGATCCCTGAAGACGAAAAAGTTCGTTTAAAAGAGATGACTCCAGCGAACTACATCGGTCAAGCAATCGAGCTAACTGACAAGCTGTAAAATTCGAATCACAGAATAGACTAAGGCTTCCCATGTGGAAGCCTTTTTGTTGAGCGGAACCAAGTGTGTTGGCTCAAGAGCCGTCAGTAAAAGACACAAAGCCATCCCGCCTAATTGCCCTGCTCATATAAGTCCGTGCGATATCAACCAATAGACATCGTAACGCTTCATCACCAACAACCCTCTATCACCAGACACATATCTCTTGGACACATATCCCCCGGACACATAACTCCCAGAGACTTACTCTCTTGAATGCCAAGATCAAAAAAGGCCTCCCGAAGAAAGCCTTTAGAATACATATTGCCGCTTAACGAAAGTAGCTTGTATTAGAAATTACATGTTACGTAAAGACGCAATACGCTTATCTAGCGGTGGGTGGCTCATTAAAAGCTCTGTAAGAGACTTCTTACCATTGATACCAAATGCCATCATAGAGCCTTCTAGTTGTGGCTCATGGCTCACCTTTAGGCGCTCTAGCGCTGCAATCATCTTCTCTTTGCCTACTAGATTCGCTGCACCTGCATCGGCATGGAATTCACGATGACGGCTGTACCACATCGTAATGAAGCTTGCTAAGAAACCAAATACCAATTCCAACACCATAGACACACCGAAGTACACCATCATGTTGCTGCCACCCTCTTCTTCGTTGTCATTCGACGCAACAATGTTGGCGATGAAACGAGATAGGAAAATAACGAACGTGTTCACAACACCCTGCATTAGCGTCATGGTCACCATGTCACCGTTCGCGATGTGGCTCACTTCATGCGCTAGTACCGCTTCAGCTTCATCACGCGTCATGTTGTGCAACAAACCCGTAGAGACTGCGACTAATGAATCATTACGCTTAGCGCCCGTCGCGAATGCGTTGATGTCTGGCGAGTCGTAGATCGCCACTGTTGGCATACCAATACCAACTTGTTGAGATTGACGGCTTACCGTCTCCATCAACCAATGTTCTGTTTCATTTCGTGGACTTTCAATGACCATGCCGCCTACCGAACGTAGCGCCATTTTCTTTGACATCATCAACGAAATGAATGAGCCGCCAAAACCAAAGACTGCAGCCATCACCAATAAGCCTGATAGGCTACCAGGTTGCATACCTGTAACTGCGTATACAATATTAAGAACAACACTTAGTACCATTACAACCGCTAGGTTGGTTGCAAGGAACAACATTACTCGCTTCATTACTTATCTCCGCATGAAAGCTGTTTTTATAAAACTTATTATTATAGACAAGGCAGACAGCAATTTATTCCAACCTTGAAGACTTATCCTTACTTATACATATAGTCTTAGATTAAGAAAACAAGGTTAAGCATTAAATTGCAACATTTGATTACGAGACCCTATTCGGCTTACCCCTAGTCTATTAGACCTAAGTCGTATGGTGTCGGCATAACAATCCGTTTAGAGTGGCTTCAGATGATTTATTGGCTAGTCCATGAACAAAAAGGGAAGAATCATGGTTGAAGGTACTAACACTCAAATGGCTATCGATTTACTGTGCTGTCACCTAGGGATTACTGAAGAAGAAGCAAAAAAGCAGATTGGGGTCCTAACTCCACAAGCGGCGCAGGCAAAAATCACAGAAACACAGCAAGCACTAATGGGACTTACCAAAGAACATTAATCCCGAGTTTGCTGATATAAAAGACCAGCTGTTTATAAGCTAATGGTCAAAGGCTTAACAAAGCAAAAGGGCTGCAATCGCAGCCCTTTTCTTGTTTAACGTATAACTCGAAGTTTAAAGATCAAGCAATGGCTGTACATTAATGTACTTACCAATGTTCTTAGACTTTGCTCTTGGCACATACGGGATTTCACCTAACTTCGGTGCACCTAGCTTGTCTTCAAGCATCGCTATAATTTCGGCGTAATGTTCAGTACCTGGGTTAATGCGGTTTGCAACCCAACCCACTAGGTTCAGTCCATCAGCACGAATCACTTCTGCGGTTAGTAGTGCATGACTCAAACAGCCAAGCTTAATACCAACCGTCAATACCACAGGCAGCTGCTCTTTTTTGACCCAGCTAGACAAATATTCTTCATCAGAAACCGGTACACGCCAACCACCAGCACCTTCAACTAACACGATGTCAGAGTTTTGCTTATGCTCTGCCAGCTTAGCTGATAATACGGTTTCATCAATCACGACACCATCATGCTTTGCTGCAATGTGTGGTGATGAAGGCAGCAACAACGCATATGGATTAACGTCTTCGTAAGCAATGTCTTGCGTTGCCGCTTCTTGAAGATGCAACGCATCACTATTACGTAACCCTTCAGGGAGTTGTTCACACCCTGCTGCAACTGGCTTGTAGCCAATTGTTGATAACTCTTGTGCGGCTAAAGCTTGAAGAATCGCTTTTGAAACCACAGTTTTTCCCACTTCGGTATCCGTACCTGCAATGAATAATGCATCAATCATAATTGAATAACCCCTAAACAAACTTGATATGTTGCTGGTAAGAAACCTTGATGGTTTTTAAACTCTCGATATTCCCGCTCAACAAGCTGCAACATTCGGCGACTTGTTAAACCTTGTGAGCGACCACTTACGTGATTAGCGCCGATACCTTTAAGGTCGCGCATCAGTTCAAACGCAGTGTCGTACCAAACGGTGATGGTGGGCAAGTCTAGTTGATGAGCAGTACAGCTAGATTGCGCTAACGCAATTTTTACCTGATTGATTGTAATAAAATGGTTAACGTGTTGATGTGTGTCAATTTTTGACCATGACTTTTTCAGTTCAAACAGTGACCCATCAAGCAAAGTTGAGAAAACAACACGCCCTCCAAGCGAGGTGACACGCCTCATCTCCCTCAGAGGCGACGATAAATCGTCACACCATTGCAACGCAAGACTAGAGAAAACAATATCAAAAGCCCCATCTTCGAATGGCAATAGCTCGGCATCAGCTTGTCGATATAAAGAGACCATTGCGCCACAGCGCTGTTCGGCTTTTTGCAACATTCCAACAGAAAGGTCTGCGCATACCACTTCAGCGCCTCGTTCCACCAATTGCTGTGAGAAATAACCAGTACCACAACCTAAATCGAGCACCTTTAATCCAGAGAGGTCATTCGGTAACTTATCCAGCAGTCGGTGACCAACATCGCGCTGGAATTCAGCGTGTCTGTCATAGGTTGTTGCTGCTTTGCCGAAGGCTTCGGCAATCGCACTCTTGTCTTGGCCTGCGTAATTATCCACTACTGCTTCTTGTGACATTTACTGAGCCTCTTTCTTTAATTCAAAGCTTGATTCTATGCTTGGTTTGCTTACAGACTCGTTGCTTCGCTCTATTGCTTGAAGCAACGAGTCTGTTAACTGAAGAACCTGCTTCTGACTGTGGTTGGCCGTTAAGGTAATTCGCAGACGAGCAGTCCCAATAGGTACCGTTGGTGGCCTTATTGCCGTTACCCAAACTAGGTTGCGCTTTAACTCTTCAGCAATAGATAGTGCAGCTTGGGCTTCGCCGATTAAAAATGGTTTGATCGGCGTCTGAGTATCAATAAAACCTTTCACACCATTCATCTGCTCGGCATAGAGAGCGCCTAACTCCGTGAGTTTCTCACGACGCCACTCTTGCGTTTGAATCATCTGACACGCATGAGACAAAGCCACCGCTTGTGAAGGTGGCATTGCCGTCGAGTAGACATGATGACGGGCGAACTGAGTTAAGTAATCACCCACTTCTGACGAACAAAGAATCGCAGCACCAGAAAGGCCAAATGCTTTGCCAAAGGTCACCACCAAAATATCAGGTGAGACTTGTGCCGCACTGCAACTCCCAGCCCCTTTATCACCTAATACACCGATACCGTGGGCATCATCAACCACCAACCAACTGTCGTATTGGTTAGTCAAGTTAAATACCTGGCTGAGAGGCGCTTGATCGCCATCCATGCTGAACACACCTTCAGTCACAACCAAGGATTGTGGAGAGCGGCTTAGTAAAGACTCTAGGTGCTGCGTATCGTTGTGCTTAAAGCGTTTCATGGTTGCAGGTGAAAGCATCCCCGCTTCCATCAAAGAGGCGTGGTTGAGCTTATCTTGCAATAGAGAGTCGTCTTTCTCGAGCAGAGAAAACAACAAAGCTTGATTGGCACTGAAACCAGAACTAAAGAGAATGGCACGTTCAAAGCCAAGCCATTCGCACAGCTGAGCCTCTAAATTTCGATGAGCAGGACTAAAACCAGTGACCAATGGCGATGCCGCACTGCCAGCGCCATACTGAGAAAGTCCAGTTTGCCACGCATTCACCAGATCAGGATCGTTTGCCAAGCCTAAATAGTCATTACTCGAAAAATTAATGAAGCTAGAACCTTCGCTCATAAGCAAAGGACCATTACTATTTTCTAACACCTTAAGTTGACGAGTTAGCCCTTGCTCACAGCGATGAGCAAGGGCACTTTTGATGCGAGATTTAAACAGTGGCATCGTAGAACATGTCATCTTTCGTTGGACGAGCGGCAACGCGCTCCACCACTTGATCTAACAGTTCGTTTTCTTGAATTTCATCCGGCTTCTGAGCCACTTGTTGGCTGTTGATACCTAACTTCTTAAACAGCTGCATATCAGTGTCTTCATCTGGGTTTGGTGTAGTCAGTAGCTTACAGCCGTAGAAGATAGAGTTCGCGCCAGCCATGAAACACATCGCCTGCATCTGCTCATTCATATTCTCACGGCCTGCAGATAGACGAACCGCAGACATTGGCATCATGATGCGAGCAATCGCAATCAGTTTGACGAAGTCGAAAGACTCAACATCATCGACGTTTTCCATCGGTGTGCCTTTCACTTTTACGAGCATGTTGATTGGAACACTTTCAGGGTGTACAGGAAGATTAGCCAGTTCAACAAGCAGACCAGCACGGTCATTGGTGCTTTCACCCATACCAATAATGCCGCCAGAACAGATTTTCATACCAGCATCACGTACGTGAGATAGGGTATCTAAGCGATCTTGGTAAGTACGAGTAGTAATGATACTGCCGTAAAACTCAGGGGACGTATCAAGGTTGTGATTGTAGTAATCCAAACCCGCATCCGCTAGCTCACCTGCTTGATCAGGCGTTAACATGCCTAGTGTCATACATGTTTCTAGACCCATGCCTTTCACACCTTTGATCATGTCAGTCAGGTGAGGCATATCGCGCTCTTTCGGGTTTTTCCATGCCGCCCCCATACAGAAACGAGTTGAACCCGCGTTCTTGGCTTTTTGTGCAGCATCCAAAACACGCTCTACTTCCATCAAGCGCTCTTTGTCGACATCCGTTCGGTAGTGAGCACTTTGAGGGCAGTACTTACAATCTTCAGGACAAGCACCTGTCTTAATCGATAACAGCGTACTCACCTGCACGTGGTTGTGCTCTTGGTACTGTCTATGAACCACTTGAGCTTCAAACATTAAATCCATAAACGGTTTTTCAAGCAGTGCTCTTACTTCAGCAACTGTCCAGTCATGACGAACTTCCACGTGTCGATCCTTTTTTATTATTTGATGTTACATCTCTATCAATAGAGATTGTATTTATGCTTGGATAGTCTACCGACAAGCTTTAGACTGTCAACACATTGATAATATCAAAAGTTTACATCTGATTATTTTTTGACCACAAAAAGAATGGAAGTTACTATGGATCTCGCCTTTGACCGCCAGCATATCTGGCATCCTTATACATCAACGTTGACACCTCTGACCTGCTACCCAGTCACCAACGCAGACGGTGTTTACCTAGAATTAGAAGGCGGAAAACGAATTATTGATGGCATGTCGTCTTGGTGGTCAACCATCCACGGTTACAATCACCCAGATCTCAATGCTGCAGCTCACAGCCAAATCGATAAGGTTTCGCACGTTATGTTCGGTGGTATCACCCACCAGCCAGCTATCGATTTATGTAAGAAGCTTTTGAACCTAGCGCCAAGTAATCTAGAACATGTATTCCTGGCTGATTCAGGTTCAGTCGCGGTAGAGGTTAGCCTCAAGATGGCGCTGCAATACTGGCATGCTAAAGGGCAACCTCGTTCAAAATTCCTCACACTGAGAGATGGCTACCACGGCGATACCTTCGCGGCAATGTCGGTAACAGATCCGGATAACTCGATGCATAGCCTCTACAAAGGTTTTTTGCCTGAACACATTTTTGCAGATTCGCCCAAAACGGGCTTTTGGGATGACTGGAACTCAAGTGACATCGATAGCTTTCGAGAGAAGCTAACAGCGCACCACAAAGAAGTCGCAGCGGTGATTTTAGAACCCATCGTTCAAGGCGCTGGCGGTATGCGCATCTACCACCCCGAGTTCTTAAAACAAGTTCGCTTACTATGTGATGAATTCAACGTCTTACTGATCTTAGATGAGATTGCGACCGGATTTGGCCGCACAGGGAAACTGTTCGCCTGTGAGCATGCCGATGTTCAAGCGGACATTTTATGCGTAGGCAAGGCGTTAACTGGCGGTTACATGACGCTGTCAGCGACGCTTGCGAGCAAAGAAGTCGCCGACACGGTATGTGGCGGTGAAGCGGGTTGCTTTATGCACGGGCCAACCTTTATGGGCAACCCTTTAGCTTGTGCTGTGGGTGCAGCAAGTTTGTCCATAATTGAAAAAGGCGACTGGCAAAATCAGACTCAACAGATTGAAAAACTCTTTTCTGAGTTGCTACCACCGTTGCGAGAGCATGAACTGGTTAAAGACGTTCGTTGGTTGGGCGCGATTGGCGTCGTTGAAACACACACACCTGTCGACATGGAAACCATCCAAGCGCATTTTGTTGAGCAAGGTGTTTGGATACGTCCATTTGGTAAATTGATTTATATGATGCCTCCTTTCATCAGCCAGCCAGAACATATCGAGCAGCTCGTTGCAGCCATCGATAAAGCACTCCGACAATCTGCTTTTTTCAAGCCAAATTGATTTAACAAACACCATTAAGAGATACCAAACATCTATAAGCCGCCCATAAATTCCAACGGCGGCTTACTCTTCACGCGAAAAACCAAACAACCAACCAACACCTCCCAAGCCATTGTTTTATATTTGATTTGATCTCTAAAATCCCCACAAATAAATTTAATCCTTTCCAGAAAAATAATTAGCAAAAGAGTGTTACCTATCGGCTAAAAAGCCGTCATAAAATACGCGCCATTTTGGTACTGAATATAATGAATGACCTTCCTTATTCGAGTTCATCTCAGAATCAAATTAGCCAATATTTTTAACTCCTATTAGATAAAAATATTCGCAAACAAAGAATCCAATTCTAGCGAAGTCTTATATCAACCTCGTAGAAACCTAACGCTTCTTGTTTTGTCGGTCGTGCAAGACATCAAGACAATCCGCAATAGCTACGTAATTCACGTCAGTAAATAATTTAAAGTAAGCATGAAATTAACCCAACTAAATGCACTTATCATTGATGACTCAACGATAGTGTTATCAACCATTCGTAATATGCTGGTTCATATCGGTTTTTCAGAACGTTTGATTGCCATTGCGAAATCGCCTCGTGTTGCAATGACCATCACGAATGACACAACTTTTGATGTCATCATTTGTGATTATAACTTTGGTAACACGATCAACGGCAAACAGCTATTTGAAGAATTGAAGCAAGCCAACAGGTTAAAAGATGACGGAATATTTATTCTTGTTACAGGTGAAAATTCAGCTCTATCGATACGCCCTATCCTTGAACTACGACCTGATAACTATTTGTTAAAACCGTTTAACCGCGAAACTCTAAAACAGCGCATCACCAGTTCCTTAAGGAAGAAGCTGACTTTACAAGACATTTATAAGGCTGAGAGAGAGAATAACTATCAAGCGGGCCTAGAGCATTGCGAAGGGCTTGCCGCGTTTCATCCCGAATACTTCGCAACAATCCAGCAATTTCGAGGGAGTTTTTTATCAAAACTAAAGCTCTACGAGGAAGCCAAGAATGTCTATCAGAAAGCGATAGATGAAGGCAGCTTTGATTGGGCTCAAGCAGGATTAGCAAACAGCCTTGCTAATTTAGGGCAGCTTAACGAAGCACAGTCGATGATTGAAAGTTTGATCAATTCTGCGCCAACCTGCACTCTGTATCGAGACCAAGCAGCTCAAGTAAACCTGATCAGCAATAAGGTTCCGGCAGCCATTGCTCACTTCAGATTAGCGAGCAAACTAACACCAGGTAATTCTGAGAGAGAACTGGCAATCGCAAATCTATGCTTATCGGTAAACGATACTAAAACAGCGCTATTCCACTACCAAAACTATGTGCAAATCAATAAGGATACCTTTCGAGACAACCTGTATATGAAGCTAAATCATATACGATTTTTACTCTATTGCGCCTCAGATGGTATCGATAAGCAAGCGAATTTGGGTCACGTCAATTTCCTAATTTCGAAGATCCCTACCGAGGCAAGATCAAGGCTTCAAACTGACTTAGCACTTATCGCAGCTCACATCGCGATGGAAGCTCACCAATATCAAAAAGCGGTCACTATACTAACCGCATTGCACGACAAGAATGACTTTGACGCATTTCCAGTGATTTATCACCATGCATGGTTATTGGATAGGATGAGTTGTGAAAACGAGTTTAAAATCGCTGAAAACCGTTGCAGCATGTTGATAGTGAAAACAGCGAACGAGACAGTGGTTTCAAGTCAGATAACGATGTGCAGTGAGATGAAACATCGCAACATAGCAAAAATGAACTGGCTCAAAGAGAAGAATATCGGCATAAAACGAGCAAAGTCAGACTACAAACAGGTGCTTGTGGCTTACTTAGATATTCATAAACGATGTCCGATGATCAAGAACGTATGTATGAACACGATCAAACTGCTCTCTGTGATTTGGCCTGACTCAATGGGTGCAAAACAGGTGATAACCATCATCAAGCAATGTGACGAAGTGATCACACAGCTTTATACGATTGATGAGCTGACACAAAACAACTATCAAAACTATTACCGAAAGGCGCTTCTGGCATGTAAGCAAGCTGATTTGGCATGGAAACAAGCAAACAACGCTTCCGAGACTGCCTTCTCATATATGTAGCTTCTATTTGAGCAACTCTCGCATACAAAAAAGGCTTTGCCATAACAGCAAAGCCTTTTAACTATTCTAATGAGTTAGATTAATCTAAATTCGATTAACCTAAATTGACATTAACCAATGTGCGTTACGCCGCCCATGTATGGTTGAAGTACTGTTGGGATAGCAATACGGCCATCTGCTTCTTGGTTGTTCTCAAGAATAGCAACCATAGTACGACCAACAGCAAGACCAGAACCGTTTAGAGTGTGTACAAGTTCAGGTTTCTTCTCGCCTTTACGACGGAAACGAGCTTGCATACGACGCGCTTGGAAATCCCACATGTTTGAACAAGAAGAGATTTCACGGTAAGTCTCTTGTGCTGGAACCCATACTTCTAAGTCGTAAGTTTTCGCAGAACCGAAGCCCATGTCACCTGTACATAGAATCACTTTACGGTAAGGAAGCTCTAGAAGTTGAAGTACTTTCTCAGCATGACCTGTTAGCTCTTCAAGCGCTGCCATTGAGTCTTCTGGCTTAGTGATTTGTACTAGCTCAACTTTGTCGAATTGGTGCATACGGATAAGACCACGAGTGTCACGACCGTAAGAACCCGCTTCAGAGCGGAAACATGGCGTGTGAGCTGTCATCTTAAGTGGCAGTTCAGCTTCATCAGTAATCGTGTCACGAACCATGTTCGTTACCGGTACTTCTGCCGTAGGGATAAGCGATAGAGTCTTAAGAGGTACGTCACTTACTTGTTCAGTTAGCGGGCTTGTGTGGAACAAGTCTTCGCCGAACTTAGGAAGTTGACCAGTACCGTATAGGCTATCGTGGTTCACTAGGTACGGTACGTACATTTCTGTGTAGCCGTGCTCATCAGTGTGAAGATCCAGCATGAACTGAGCAATAGCACGGTGTAGACGTGCAAATTTGCCTTTCATCACGATGAAACGAGAACCCGAGATTTTAACTGCGCTAGCAAAATCAAGACCGCCAGACATTTCGCCAAGATCTACGTGATCTTTCACTTCGAAGTCGTAAGTCTTAGGTTGACCCCAACGAGAAACTTCTACGTTGTCGTCTTCATCTTTACCGTCTGGCACTTCTGCATCAGGTAAGTTAGGAATTGACATGGTGATCGTTTCTAGCTCAGATTGAAGCTCAGCCAATGTTACTTTAGCTTGGTCTAGTTCTGCGCCTAAGTTGCCTACTTCAGCAAGGATACGCTCAGCTTCTTCATGGTCGCCTTTTGCTTTCGCTTGACCAATGGACTTCGATCGAGAGTTACGTAACGCTTGCAGCTCTTCAGTTTTCATCTGAAGGGACTTACGTTTTTCTTCAAGTTCACGAATTGTCTCTACATCAAGGGTGAAGCCTCGACGTGCTAATTTTGCCGCTGTTTCATCCAGCTCAGCTCGAAGTAATTTAGAATCCAGCATTGCTAATCCTATGCTTTAGTTATTTGAATATTCAGTAGATTGCTACTGAATCACTGCTAAACCCCTAAAACTGGTGCTATTTCGACCAATTTCAAACGATTTAATTGAATTTTTATGACTAGGTAACGATATCCAAAAAAGACTACTTTTCATAGCGTTTTTGTGGGCTTTTTGCGTCCAAATCCGCCAGATAATCTAGCTTCTCGCCAATTTTAGTCTCTAAGCCTCGTTTTGTTGGGAAATAGTATTGTCTTTCTCCCATTTCAGGAGGCAAGTACTTTTCGCCAGCCGCGTAGGCACCTGGTTCGTCATGAGCATAACGGTATTCTTGCCCATAGCCCATGTCCTTCATCAAAGTTGTGGGTGCATTTCGCAAATGATGAGGCACTTCATATTCAGGAAGATTATGAGCATCCGTTAAGGCTTGCTTCCAAGCGTTGTAAACTGCATTACTTTTTGGCGCACACGCTAAATAGACAACGGCTTGTGCAATCGCACGCTCGCCTTCAGCAGGACCAATACGCGTGAAGCAGTCCCACGCCGACATCGCGACTTGCATGGCTCGAGGATCAGCGTTTCCAATATCTTCAGAAGCAATCGCTAATAAGCGTCTTACGATATACAAAGGGTCACAACCCGCTGCAATCATTCGCGCCGACCAATACAGAGCTGCATCAGGGTTAGATCCACGAATCGATTTGTGAACAGCGGAGATCAAGTCGTACCAAATATCGCCCTTATTATCAAAGCGAGCGACTTTCTCCCCTGCTACCTCAGCCAGCAACTGTAACGTTATCGCTTTCTCGCCTTTGTCGTTGTCTTCTGCCATGTCATACAGCAACTCAAGATAGTTGAGCGACATACGTGCATCACCGTTGACCAGTTCAGCGAGGCGATCTAAGACGTTATCAGCAAAATCAGCCGTCACATCACCCAGACCGCGCTGTTTATCTTCAATAGCTTGGCGAATAACGAGAGAAATATCATCGGTATGAAGCGAAGTCAGCTTGTAAACACGCGCACGTGACAACAAAGCGTTGTTCAGTTCAAAGGATGGGTTTTCTGTGGTCGCGCCAATAAAGGTCACGGTGCCATCTTCGATATGGGGTAGAAAGGCATCTTGCTGGCTTTTGTTAAAGCGATGGACTTCGTCCACAAATAGAATCGTTCTACGCCCTGATTGCTTGTTTTCACGCGCTTTTTCAATCGCGATACGAATGTCTTTAACACCCGAAGTTACCGCTGATACGCGCTCAACTTCAGCATTCGCATAGTTTGCTGCCACTTCCGCCAGCGTGGTTTTACCGGTGCCAGGAGGCCCCCATAAAATCATCGAATGAATATGGCCCGCTTCCAATGCTCTACGAAGTGGTTTACCTGGGCCTAATATATGCTGCTGACCGATGTACTGTTCGACAGTTTCAGGTCTCATACGAGCAGCAAGGGGACGAAAATCTTCGTCCCCTGCAAAATCTAAGCTGTAATTACTCAATTGCAATCTCTTGATTCGTTGATGACATCTGTGCCTATCGACGTACTACCAAATGATCTGCTTCATTAGATCAGTTTCTTTGGTCGTCGACCTCGACACCTTCCGGTGCCACAAAAGTAAAGCGGTCTGCTGCAGGTTTACCTAAGTCAACATTGCTAAAGGTAAACTCACCTTTCTGACCGTCTTGTTCAATCACGTTAAAGCCCTGAACAATGCCCTTTTCAGTGATCTTAATCTGGAAGTCGCCCTGATTAGAATCCACAGCTGTCGGCGTTAGCGTAAATTGGTTACCCGTTTGCGCGACATTGTAGTTGTCCCAATCGCTTTCTTGGTTACGAGTAAGCAATACAAAAGGCGTTTGCGATGTGGCTTGTTCTTGCCAGTAAATGCTCACTTGTTCAATGAATGGGCTGTAGTACCACAAGCTTTGACCGTCAGATACCAATAGGTTTTCATCAGGGAAAGTGGTTTCCCATCGGAATAAGCTAGGGCGAGCAATCTCTACCGTACCCTCGCCTTCCATCACAACATCACCGTCAGGGCTGGTTACGACTTGCTTAAAGTCGGCGCTAAAACCTGCATTTAGCGACAAGCGGCTACTCAACTCTTCTTTCGGAGAAGCAAATACTGAGAAGCTCATAAATAAAAGTGCGAATACTTTTTTCATCAATAATCCTGTTAGAACATAAGTCGGTCGTATTTTTGATTTGACCGACTTAGTGGGAGTGAGTTCCTAGTGGAACTAATCTTTTGGTGGCGCTGGCGCTAAGACTTCACGGTTACCGTTATGTCCTGGAGCACTGACAATACCTTGAGCCTCTAATTGCTCGACAATTCGAGCGGCACGGTTGTAGCCAATCTTGAATCGACGTTGCACACCAGAAACTGAACCACGGCGTGAATGAACCACGTGTTCAACGACTTGATCAAACAGAGGATCAACTTCTTCGTCACCTTCCATCTTCTCACCCGGCAATAGTGTTTCTGGGGTTTGATCGCCGTTAGTGATCTCATCTATGTAGTTTGGCTTACCACGTGCTTTCCAGTTGTTCACGACCGCGTGTACATCATCATCAGACGCAAACGCACCGTGTACACGAGTTGTGTGGCTTGAACCCGGTGGCAAGTACAACATATCACCCATGCCAAGTAGTGATTCTGCACCGCCTTGGTCAAGAATGGTTCTTGAATCCGTTTTGGTCGATACGGTAAAGGCAACACGTGTCGGGATGTTTGCTTTAATAAGACCAGTAATAACATCCACCGAAGGTCGTTGAGTCGCTAAGATCAAGTGGACGCCAGCCGCACGCGCTTTCTGCGCCAAGCGTGCAATCAACTCTTCAACTTTCTTACCGACTACCATAATTAAGTCGGCAAATTCATCAACGACAACCACAATATACGGCAGTTTTTCCAACAGTGGCGCTTCAGGGTCCATGCTGTCGCCAGGCTTCCACAATGGGTCGTGAATCGGGTGACCCGCTTCCGACGCCATCTTCAATTTATCGTTGTAGCCTTTAATATTACGGACACCTAGAGCCGACATCAGTTTGTAACGACGTTCCATTTCACCTACACACCAACGAAGGGCGTTAGACGCATCTTTCATGTCAGTTACGACTTCAGACAACAGATGTGGAATACCTTCATAGATAGATAATTCCAACATTTTCGGGTCGATCATGATGAAGCGAACGTCTTCTGGTGATGCCTTGTAAAGCATACTCAAGATCATCACGTTCACGCCGACCGACTTACCAGAACCGGTTGTACCTGCGACCAAAACGTGTGGCATCTTCGATAAATCAGCAATAACCGCTTCACCAGCGATGTCTTGTCCTAAAACAACAGTCGTTGGTGACGTCGCTTCTTGGAACTGAGGACTACCTACCACATCAGAGAAGAAAACGGTTTGACGACTCATGTTCGGCAATTCTAAACCAACATAAGGTTTACCCGGTATTACCTCGACTACACGCACTGCCAATGCAGAAAGCGAACGAGCTAAGTCCATAGAAAGGCCCGAAATACGGCTTACTTTCACGCCCGGTGCCAGATCGAGTTCAAATCGAGTGATGACAGGACCCGGGAAAATATCAACCACATCAGCTTTGATCTTGTAATCGGCTAGCTTCGATTCAACAAGGCGAGCAATCGCCTCTAACGCGTCGCGGTCAATAAAGGTTTCACGTTTTTCAGGGTGGAACAGCAGCTCAAGCGTCGGTAACGGCTCGGCAGGTTTAGGCAAGTTGACATCTTTCTGTACCAAGAATGGGTTTTGTGTCGCCGCCATGTTCGCTTGTGCTTCAGAGACCAGACTTTGGAATGCCGCTACATCTTGATCTTGGTGCAGAGGCTCTTCTTCTATTACCTCTTCCCATGGAAGCTCAACAGTTGGTGCTTGGTTCTGTTCAGTCGTTTGCGTCAGCTCTTGTTCATAAGATGACGGAGCAAGTGGTTCTTCATCAATATCAATAGGTTCAGCGTCTAGCTCTGAATTAGGTTCAAAGCTTTGATCTTCGGTTGTATCGAAAGGCTTTGAAAATTCTTGTGGTGTTTCTTCTATTTCACCCATTGGCGAAGCGTATAGAGATTCTGGTTGCACATCTTCAGCATCGAACTCGTCATTTACTTCTGGTGAGCTATCCATTGCTGGTTCTACACTTTCAACAACCGTTTCAGTCGGATTAACTGCTGGTTGCTCATCCTGCATGTATTGCTGATACGCGATCTGAGATTCATGCGCGTCAACCTGCTCCTGCTCAGCAAGATCATCTTCATACATTGCCGCGTTTTCTAGTTGCTCTATCGTTGCATTCAACTGCTTCGAGCGCTCAATACCGTCTTCTAAAGGTTCTTCTGGCGCTTGGTAAACCGGTGCTGCAGGAATCGGGTCTTGCTCAACTTGTTGAGGCTGAATCTGAGGTTGTTCTTGGACGGGAGCTTCTTGCTTAGCCGGCGCATCGACTGGCATGTGAATATTGTAATGACGCTTCGGCGATGCAGTATTGTCTAATACATTCGCAGTATCAGAAGAGTCATTGGTCGCAGAGAAGCTCAGTGCAGGATCTAGTGGATCATGTTCTGTTGATTCTTTGTTGTCTTCGGTAGCAGGGACATCGCGGTAAGTAGGCTCTTGATGCTGCTGATGACGTTCTTCGATTAAATTTCGGTCTGCCGACTCTCTTAGTTGTGGTTCAAGCAACTCTTGGTCTTCACCACGCGCTTTATTAACAGCAGAGGTAAACAGCTTAATCGCACATTCACCCAACCATTCAACGATACTCAGCCAAGAGATACCCGTTAATAGAGTAAAACCAGCACCCCATAAGAAAAGAAGAACTAGTGTACTGCCCAGAACGTTCAGCGTTGGAAGTGCAAGACTTGTTAATACGTCACCGACTACACCACCAGATGAAAAGTACCAAATATCATCGAAGTTGATATCCGCTAAACCACAACTAGTAAGAATGAGGACAGTCAGTCCAAGTAAACGAGTACCCCACAGCATGAAATCGATCTGCTCATCTTCATTACGTTTACGGAATAATACCCAAGCAGCAACCGTCACCAAAATAGGTAAAGGATAAGCTAAAGAACCAAACACAAAGAAAAGCGTATCCGCCAACCATGCACCTACGTAGCCTCCTGCATTTTTAATATCACCACCCCAAGCCGTTTGCGACCATGATGGGTCAGCAGGACTAAAAGTTAATAACGCAACGGCAAGTAGAATAGAGAAGAGAACACCTAGAATTAGGCTGCACTCTTTTAAACGTTGAGAACCACTTAAACGAGGAGACTGAGGCTCTTCACTCGTTTTAATGATTGTTTCTACTTTATTACTGCTCTGCTTGAACATAAACCAACTTAATAATTAAACGGGATAAAAACATCTCGAGCGGCAATAGCCGCTCGTTTCAATGAAACTACTGTTGATTTAACCATATCAAACAGAAAAACCCAATTCCAGAAAGCAAGAAAGCGGAACAAATGTCCGCTTTCTTTCATTTCACCAATTGTGATTAACGAGTTTTAATCACAAGTTGATTGGTTTGTTTCACTTCTTCCATTACAACGTAAGTTCGAGTGTCGTTTACGCCTGGTAGACGAAGTAACGTATCACCCAGTAGCTTACGGTAAGCACCCATATCAGATACACGTGTTTTTAGAAGATAGTCAAAATCACCCGACACTAAATGACACTCTTGGATGTCATCCAGTTTCTGCACAGCGGTGTTGAATTGTTCGAACACATCTGGCGCACCACGGTTCAACGTAATTTCAACAAACACTAAAAGTGAAGCATCAAGGTACTGTGGGTTCAGCAATGCTGTGTACCCAGTAATGTAACCCTGACGCTCTAAACGACGAACACGCTCAAGACATGGAGTTGGAGAAAGTCCTACTCGTTTTGAGAGTTCAACGTTTGAGATACGACCGTCTTTTTGCAACTCATTAAGAATGTTGCGGTCAATACGATCTAGTTCCTTGGACGGCTTCTTATAATTGTCTGCCATTTTTTATTCCACCTTATTACTTCCTTGCAAAAAAATATACTACAACTTTTTAATATTCAGTATCAAATTTTACTTAAACATATCTATACTAGATATTAATTCGACAGAATTACCCTACACATAGATAAAACAACCAAAATAAAATGAGGAGTCAGGATGATCATTGGCGTACCTAAGGAAATCAAGAACCACGAATACCGCGTTGGTATGACCCCAGCTAGCGTGAGAGAACTAATCTCACACGGCCACCAAGTTTTTGTAGAAACCAATGCCGGTAATGGTATCGGTTTTTCAGACGATGATTACATCGCTGTAGGCGCATCCATTCTTCCTACTGCTGCTGACGTTTTCGCGAAAGCAGAAATGATTGTAAAGGTTAAAGAACCTCAAGCTGTCGAGCGAGCTATGCTTCGCGAAGGGCAAATATTATTTACCTATTTACACCTTGCACCAGATTTTCCACAAACGGAAGAGCTGATCAAGAGCAAAGCTGTCTGCGTAGCCTATGAGACTGTAACAGATAATATGGGTCGCTTGCCACTATTAGCACCAATGTCTGAAGTCGCTGGTCGCATGTCTATTCAAGCAGGTGCACAAACACTAGAGAAATCTAACGGTGGTTGTGGTCTTCTTCTTGGCGGCGTTCCTGGTGTTGAGCCAGCAAAAGTTGTTGTTGTTGGCGGTGGTGTTGTTGGTGCTAACGCAGCACGTATGGCTGTTGGCCTTCGCGCTGATGTAACCATTCTTGATCGCAACGTAGATACTCTTCGTCGTCTTGATGAAGAATTCCAAGGTCGCGCAAAAGTGGTTTATTCTACTGAAGACGCTATTGAGAAGCATGTTCTAGAAGCTGACCTAGTGATTGGTGCAGTGCTAATCCCAGGCGCAGCCGCCCCTAAACTTGTTACAAAAGATCACATCGCTAAGATGAAGCCAGGTTCAGCGGTTGTTGATGTTGCAATCGACCAAGGTGGTTGTTTTGAAACTTCACATGCAACAACGCACGCCGATCCAACTTACATCGTTGATGACGTAGTTCACTACTGTGTTGCTAACATGCCAGGTGCCGTTGCTCGTACTTCTACTTACGCACTAAACAATGCAACACTTCCTTACATTGTTAAGCTAGCGAACAAAGGCTACCGCGAAGCACTTCTATCTGATGAAGGTTTCCTAGAAGGTCTAAACGTAATCCACGGTAAAGTGACTTGTAAAGAAGTTGCAGAGAGCTTTGACCTAGAATACGTAGCGCCTGCAGAAGCAATCGCAATGTTTAACTAATGATGTAATGACTAACTGAACGCAATAACCTTCTCGTTGAAGCGTTCAGTTAATTCAGACACATTAAACAAAAAGCCAGTACGACATTATGTCGCGCTGGCTTTTTTTTATTTATCATTTTTTTGTATTTATAACTTTATTTTGCATTCATGATTTTAGATCGTAAAAACACGTACCAGTGCTGTTTACCGCTAGCGCTCGATCTTAACCCCATGAATCAATAGGTTTCTTGGCGTTACACTGCGTTCGCAGAACTCTTCAATCGAAGCTTGATAACCTTGTTCTTGCAGATAAATGGCACGATCCAAGGCCAACCATACCTCTAAAGGTCTTCTAAAGACTTGTTGAACTAAACTCAGCTTTTCCATTTCCCAGAAAAGCGCTTGGCCTTGAATTAAATAAGAGTCAAAATCAATATCTAAACCCAGCGATATATCTTTCACTTCAGATGCCCAGCAACAAAATGATTCAAAGCCTTCGGATAGCTCCGATTTCTTGATGCTTGGTACAGGAATGTACTCGTCGACACCAAGCTCACCCTTAAGTAGTTGGCTAAAGCCTAATCGGTAACTCATTTCTAACTGACGGTGTCTTTTTACTCTTTCACCACCAGTGACGGTTTCTTGAAGCGGGATTCTTAAGTCGCTCTTGCTCAACGTTAATGCTGAGCTTTTCGCAACGGATGACATCGCTTGGTAGCTTTCATCGCGAATAAGGTGGTAGCAACATGGAGAAATGGTCACTGCAGGAAGCCCATGTGAAACAGATTTTTTCACTAATTCGACATGAAGGTCACCACAAGCATGAAGAGCAACAGCATGTTGGTTTGAGTTAAACACCCGATCTGCATCTTTTGAAAACGCGTCACCTTGAACAAAATCCATCTCTAGTTTCTGGTCATCTGCAATCTTTTGTCCGCTTTCACACAACGATTGTTGCCACTCAAAGCTAGTGACCTTTTGATCTGATTGCTGAGATAAGATTCGACCGAGAAAGCCTTTGCCAGAACACCATTCAAGCCACTCTTTACCATGATGCTCTTTTAATGAAGCTTCTCCCATCGCGACAATTTGTTGCAGCTTTCTGCCGGGAATACCATCGGCAGTACCGCGCGGAAGATCAAGCCCAACTAAAGCCGAATTATCAAACTGGATGTGTTGATTGGCATTCTCTAACTCTGGGAGAAAACGCATAAGTTCCGAAATCAGAACTTGAGGCAGTTCTTTTAACGTTTGAATGCGTTCAATACTCAAGCCATCTAACCAATCGACAAGTGGAAGGTTCACGTCTGTCCATGGCTGATCGTGAGTTTGGCATAGGTGAAAAGGCTCTGAACGCCAGTAAATCTGGTGCTCTAGCAAAAATGAATCGAGTATTTTGAATTGTGAATGCATGCTTCCCCCTATGATGCGAGGATTGTAGGGGTAAGAGGCCAAAATAGAAAGGAACGTTACAAACTGAGGTTATATAAAGGCAACCTACCAGCAAGCCAACCACAAATGAGCTTAAATGAAAACGGCCTGTAAACAGGCCGAATTGGGTATCTAGGTAAGACATCACCCTTAACGAACGGGTAAGTCGATGTCTTTAAACATCTCTTCGATCTCTTCATTCGATTTCAAAGAAATAGCTTGCTCAACTACTGGGCGAGTTAAGTGCGGTGCAAAACGCTCCATAAAGTCAAACATGTAAGAACGCAGGAAAGTGCCTTTTCTAAAGCCAATGCTTGTGGTGCTAGCACCAAATAGATGGCTCGCGTCAATAGCAACCAAGTCTGTATCTTGCTCGTGGTCAATCGCCATGCTTGCGATTACACCCACCCCGATCCCCATCCGAACATAAGTTTTGATGACATCGGCATCCGTCGCGGTAAACACAACACGCGGTGTTAAGCCTACTTTGTTAAATGCTGTATCAAGCTCGGAACGGCCAGTAAAACCAAATACATAAGTCACGAGAGAATAAGCAGCAAGATCTTCAATCGAGATATTTCGTTTCTGTGCAAGAGGGTGATCTTTCGTTACCACGATCGAACGGTTCCAATGATAACAAGGCAGCATAATTGCATCTTGATAAAGGTGTAGCGCTTCCGTTGCAATCGCAAAGTTCGCTGTACCCTTAGCTACCGCTTCTGACATCTGGCTTGGCGTGCCTTGATGCATGTGAAGCGACACTTTTGGATAACGCGCCGTGAAACCTTTAATCACATCAGGGAGTGCATAACGAGCTTGAGTATGAGTGGTTGAAATATTCAATGTGCCCATCTCAGGATGAGTGTGCTCACCCGCAACCGCTTTAATACTCTCAACACGAGCCAAAATCTCTTGAGAGATACGAATAATATCCTCACCGGCTTGTGTAACCTGAGTTAAATGCTTACCGCTACGCTCAAATATTTGAATGCCTAGCTCGTCTTCAAGTAATCTAACCTGTTTACTTATGCCGGGCTGAGATGTGTACAAACTCTCTGCTGTCGCTGAAACATTTAGGTTATGGTTTAGAACCTCAACAATGTACTTCAGTTGCTGTAACTTCATATCTAACCTCGTAATCCTTTACTCATTTCTGCGCTAACTTATTTGCAAATAGAGCGTTATAGTCTCGTCTAATATAATTAATAGTTATAACGCTTCGAGAACTAAAATGACAGAAATATCGAGCTTTTAAAGCGTAACAAATAAAAATATCACTGACGCTTTGTAAGCCACTCCTCATTCTCACACATTAGTTAGTAAATTTTGATTGCCGATTGCGCTCAACAAGAGATAATCAAAAATTGTAATTTACAAGTGCCTATACACAATGGAATCGTGTATCCTCTCTCGTTAGCTATAGAAAACAATAAGCAGACACAAATATATGAATATTGGTTTAATAATCGCCTTGGTAGCCGTGCTTTTGGTGTTGGTTTTAGGCTACAACATCATGCTTCAATACAAAGTTAAGGTAGAAACAACGAAGAAACAGGAAGCTTCTCGTTATCTAACCATTATAGACGGAACAGAAGAGTTAATTGGCAATGCTCACCACATGCCGTTTAGCCAAGATCTTCTTATATGCTTAAACAATCGAATTCTTGATGCATTAGTTAATATGTATGAACTCGATCCTAAAAATAAGCAGCTTGCCCAACGCATCGAAAGCGTAAAGCAACAAATAACTCAGCTTAAAGAGAATCACCAAGGGGGCGAAAGCACCGCTTTTCGCATGCCTAGTAGTGACAAACAAGCAATCATGATGCTTAAGCTAGTTAAACGCTTGCGTGACACGGTTCGTAACGAGCACAATAAAGGACGTTTTAATACTCAAGCTTTTGTGGTTGAAAACGCTCGCTTAGAAACAATCCAAATTCGCATCAACATCGAGAATGTTATCAAACGTGCAAATGACTCGATATCTCGTGGACAGCCTGGCACAGCGATTCAACTGTTGCGTAAAGGCATAGACGCACTCTCAACTAAAAACGATGCATACTCCAATCAAGCGAAAGACAAGCTACAACAGATGCTTGACGATCTTGATCAGAAGCGCCTAAATAAAAACGCAGAAGATTTACAGCAGATGGAATCGAAAGAGCGTGAAGATGACATGGATGCTCTATTCGGTCAGAAGAAAAAATGGTAACGCTCTAACTCAACATTTAAAGGCCGCTCTATTTGCATTAAATAAGCGGCCTTTTTTGTACCTGTGGAATTTCCTTTCTCCGTATAGGGGGATCTCTTAAGCTGTGATAAAATCCCGCATTATCAACAAACTTGCCCTTACCATGTATCAAGAATTATTAGCCCCTATACACTCTTTTCTTAAAGCTGAAACGCCAGATTCATGGATAGATGAAGCCAAGAAGCCTGAAAACCTTCATATCATTCTACGCGATCACATGCTTTGTGAACTTAAAGCAGCTCAAAGTGCTTTGTTCCTTATCCGTAAATATGCGGTAGATAAAGAAAGCGCGAAGCAACTGAATGAGTGGATTTTGCCCTACGAGCAATTTGCTTACCGCCGTATTGGAGACTTGGAGTCTCTACGTGGTAAAAGCAATGTATCAAAGCAAATTACAGCGAAAGAAGGCTGTAATTACGGTGCTGACTTGATCGATAAAATGGTATTGCTGATCAAAGAAGAGCTGCATCACTTCTACCAAGTGATGGAATTGATGGTAAAAAAAGGCGTGACTTATCAACCGATCGAGGCGGGCCGCTACGCTAAGGGTTTAATCAAGCAAGTTAAAACTTACGAACCTGATGCTCTGGTTGATAAGCTTATTATTGGTGCATTTATTGAAGCTCGCTCTTGTGAACGCTTTGCTAAACTGGCTCCTTTCTTAGAAGAAGACATGGAAAAGTTTTACGTATCTCTACTTCGTTCAGAAGCTCGTCACTATCAAGACTATCTTGAACTCGCGGAACAAATCGCAGGGAAAGATATCTCTGAGCGTATTGCTCATTTTGCGCAAGTTGAAGCAGAACTTATCACTTCAGAAGACAGCGACTTTAAGTTTCATAGTGGCGCTCCGGTTTAAGCCGTTTAGAACAAGTCTACTCCAGACCAATTCTATATTTAGTACACCTATAAGAAGGCCAGCAAATTGCTGGCCTTCTTTATTGGAATTACGACTTAATGATAAGCTTAAGCTAGCGTGCCGTTGATTTCAGCAAGTACTGCTGCAGGGTCCGCTGCTTGAGTAATTGGACGACCGATAACTAAGTAGTCTGAGCCGGCTTGAATCGCCTTAGAAGGGGTCATGATACGCTTCTGGTCACCTACGTCAGCGCCTACAGGGCGAATACCAGGGGTAACAAGCTTGAACTCTCCACCCAACTCACCTTTTAACAATGAAGCCTCTTGTGCAGAACATACAACACCGTCTAGGCCTGAGTTTTTAGTCAAAGACGCTAAGCGCATCACTTGTTGCTGTGGCTCTAGATCCAGACCGATACCCGCTAAGTCAGATTGCTCCATACTGGTTAGTACCGTCACACCGATTAACAATGGACGATCTTTACCATATGGTTCCAAAATTTCACGAGAAGCCGTCATCATACGCTCGCCACCGCTCGCGTGTACGTTCACCATCCACACGCCCATCTCAGCGGCAGCACGTACCGCTTTTGAACATGTGTTCGGGATATCGTGGAACTTAAGGTCCAAAAACACAGAGAAACCACGTTTATGTAATTCACGAACAAATTCAGGGCCAAATAGAGTAAACATCTCTTTGCCAACTTTTAGGCGGCAAGATGCTGGGTCAATACGATCGACAAAGGCTAACGCATCCGCTTGGTTATCATAATCCAATGCTACAATGATTTTTTGGTCGTTCATTTCATCTCCTAACGCAGTTAACTTTCTACAAAATATTTATACCAATCAGGCCATAAATAACAGTCATAAAAATGCAGCCCGAAAGCTGCAATTAATAATTTGGTCTTAAAATGACCACAAATCTATTCACCATCAAGCCCACGAATAGGCTTGATCGTTCCCCACCCCTTACATGAAGGGCAGTGCCAATACATTGAGTGAGTTGAGAAACCACACTGACGGCATCGGTAATGAGGCTTAACCTTGAGTTGTTCACCAACCATAGATTGAAGCGTTGTTAAACTGTCTTTGGCTCTACCTTCTTCCGCTTCCTCTAGGTGATAATCAATTAATCGATAAAAACCTTTCATGGTTGGGTTTTTAACAAGCTGCTTTGTCAGTAGCTCTTGAGCAGAGCCAACATCTTCATGGTCGGCAACGAGTTGAGCCAGCATCAACTCAGCGGAAACACCGGCTTTCTTCTGAATACACGCTTTAAGGAACTCGACCAACTGCGCTTCTTGTCCAAGTTTGTGGTAACACTCAGCAAGCGTTGGCAGGACTTCGCTAATGAAGTCGATATCTTGATCGAGAACTGACTCTAAATAAGTAATTGTCTTGTGATAATCTTCATTGGCTAAATGGAATTTTCCTAAAGCAATACTGGCTCGAACACATTTAGGGTCTTCTGAAAGGGCCTTCTTGAAGTGCTGAAGCGCTTTAGGGCGGTTGCCGTCGGCTTGTTCTTGCATCGCAAGTTCACACCAGAAGTGTGCAACCATCGCACGCGTCTTCATTTTCTTCTTGCTCAGCTTAACTAAGATATTCCCGTAATGAATCGCTTTATTCCACTCACGCGTTTGCTGATAAATGGCAACCAACTGCTGTAAAGCGCCTTCTTTATGATCAGGCTCTTCTACAAGCTGTTCAAAAATTTTCTCTGCGCGGTCAAGAAAGCCTGAGACCGTATAGTCTTTAGCTAATTGTTGCAATGCGAGGTTTTTTTGATCGAGGGTAAGCCCAGACCGAGAGATAAGATTTTGGTGAATACGAATAGCGCGGTCGACTTCGCCTCTTGAGCGGAACAAGTTGCCCAAAGCCAAGTGAGTATCGATGGTTTCATTGTCTACTTGAAGTAACTCAATGAAGTGATCAACCGCTTTGTCAGATTGGTCTGACAGTAATAAGTTCAAACCCGTCACGTATTGGCGGGAGATCTGGTGTGATTGCTTTTGTTTTTCTTGCTGAGCATTACGATTACCCATATACCAACCATAAGCGGCTGCGATGGGCAAAAGTAAGAACAGTAACTCTAACATCAAATATGGCCTTTAAGCTTTAGTTTCAGCAGCGACCTGCTTTGATTGCTTATTGAGTTGCTTCTTCAAGCGATGAATTTTTAGTTGAGATCGCATGTGCATATTTCCAAAGACTAACCAAGCAAGAGCAAAACCTGAAACGAATACAACACCTAGCAAGCTTGAGAGGTGGAAGTCACCTTGCGCTAGCAAATAATTGAAATTCACAATTGTTTGGTTTTGAGAGCCTAAAGCCAGTGCCATTAGGAAAAGTGCGATAACAGCGACTATTTTTATAATTTTCATAGTTCATCACTCATTGATTAGTTAGCTGTACGATTATGCAGGAAAATTACTAATCAGACCACCATATTATGGTCATAAAAAAGCGGCATACATTATAGTATGCCGCTTTTCTTAATTCCGATAAGTAGTCTACAACCCTGAGTTTACTCGCTCGCGTAGCTCTTTACCTGGTTTGAAGTGAGGAACGTATTTACCTTCCAACTCAACCTTGTCACCAGTTTTAGGATTACGTCCAACACGAGGTTCACGGTAATGCAGAGAAAAGCTGCCAAAGCCGCGAATTTCGATTCGATCACCACTTTCTAGTGTTGAAGCCATGTGCTCTAAAATGTCTTTTACAGCGTCTTCAATTTCTTTTGCAGAAAGATGCGTTTGCTCAGCGCACAGTCTTTCAATCAATTCAGACTTAGTCATAGTTACCCTCGTTGGTTTTCTTTTTAGAAATTATAGACCTATCGGAAAAATAAGCAAAAAAAAAGGAGCCTTACGGCTCCTTTCTTGGCTAGATAGCTATAATTCTCTTAATGAGAAGCTATTATTCGCCTTTAGCAGCTTTGAATGCGTCTGCCATTGCGTTACCGAACGCGCCTTCATCAGACTTGTTCAGTGAAGCCATTGCTTCTTGCTCATCAGCTTCATCTTTAGCTTTGATAGATAGGTTGATTACGCGGTTCTTACGGTCTACACCAGTGAACTTCGCTTCAACGCTGTCGCCAACGCTTAGGATTAGAGATGCATCTTCGATACGGTCACGAGAAACTTCAGAAGCACGTAGGTAGCCTTCAACGCCTTCGATTAGCTCGATAGTAGCGCCTTTAGCGTCAACTGCAGTTACAGTACCGTTTACAAGAACACCTTTCTTGTTGTCAGCAACGTATGCGTTGAACGGGTCGTTTTCCATTTGCTTAACGCCAAGAGAAATACGCTCACGCTCTGCATCTACTGCTAGAACAACAGCAGAGATTTCGTCGCCTTTCTTGTATTCACGTACAGCTTCTTCGCCGGCAGCGTTCCAAGAAATGTCAGATAGGTGTACAAGACCGTCGATACCGCCTTCTAGACCGATGAAGATACCAAAGTCAGTGATAGACTTGATCTTACCAGTAACTTTGTCGCCCTTAGCTTGCATTTCTGCAAATGACTGCCATGGGTTAGCTTTACACTGTTTCAGACCTAGAGAGATACGACGACGTTCTTCGTCGATATCAAGAACCATAACCTCAACTTCGTCGCCAACATTAACAACTTTAGAAGGGTGGATGTTCTTGTTAGTCCAATCCATTTCAGAAACGTGTACTAGACCTTCAACGCCTTCTTCGATTTCAACGAAGCAGCCGTAGTCAGTTAGGTTTGTAACACGACCAGAAAGCTTGTGACCTTCTGGGTAACGCTTAGCGATTGCTACCCATGGATCTTCGCCTAATTGCTTAAGACCTAGTGAAACACGAGTGCGCTCACGATCGAACTTAAGAACTTTAACTAGGATTTCGTCACCAACGTTAACGATCTCTGATGGGTGCTTAACACGCTTCCAAGCCATATCTGTGATATGTAGAAGACCGTCAACACCGCCAAGATCAACGAATGCACCGTAGTCAGTAAGGTTCTTAACGATACCTTTAACTTCAGTACCTTCTTGTAGAGTTTCAAGAAGTTCGTCACGCTCAACACTGTTTTCAGATTCGATAACAGCACGACGAGAAACAACAACGTTGTTACGCTTCTGGTCTAGCTTGATTACTTTGAACTCTAGCTCTTTGTTTTCTAGGTGAGCAGTGTCACGGATAGGACGTACGTCTACTAGAGAACCTGGAAGGAAAGCACGGATACCGTTAAGTTCAACAGTGAAACCGCCTTTAACTTTACCGTTGATGATACCAACAACAGTTTCAGCTTCTTCACAAGCTTTCTCAAGTACGATCCAAGCTTCGTGACGCTTAGCTTTCTCACGAGAAAGTTGAGTTTCACCGAAACCATCTTCAACAGCGTCTAGAGCTACGTCTACTTCAGCACCAACTTCAACTTCAAGTTCGCCAGCAGCGTTCTTGAATTGTTCAGCAGGGATAGCAGATTCAGACTTAAGACCAGCGTCTACAAGAACGTAACCGTTCTCGATAGCTACTACAGTACCTTTAACGATGCTGCCTTGTTGGAATTCAGTTTCAGATAGAAACTCTTCAAAGAGTTGAGCAAAAGATTCAGTCATTATTTAATCTTCAATAATTAAACGTCCATGGGTATCCTACCGCATGGGGTTGATAAATTCGCCGGTCATCATCCTTGCGACCAACGTTCGTACTAGCTCGGCGAAATTACCCAGCCAGTTTCGATTCAATATAGTGTAGTGCTTTTTCGACTACCTGCTCAATATTCATTGAGGTGGAATCAAGCACTAGAGCATCCTCTGCAGGGCGAAGTGGCGCCACTGGGCGATTACGATCTCGATCGTCTCGCTCTTGGATCTCGCTCAAAAGGTCGTCAAATTTAACATCTAACCCCTTCTGTTGCAACTGTTTAAGGCGGCGACTCGCGCGCTCTTCGGCACTTGCATCTAAAAATATTTTCGCTTCCGCTTCAGGAAACACAACCGTTCCCATGTCACGACCGTCTGCAACTAAACCAGGAGCTGCGCTAAAAGCACGTTGACGACGTAACAGTGCTTCACGAACGCGAGGTAAAGCAGCGACTTTTGAAGCCGCCATGCCCGTCTCTTCTTTACGAAGTTCACCAGACACATCTTCGCCTTCTAAGATAACCTTCACTAGCTCACCCTCAGCGATAAACTGAACATCTAAGTGAGTTGCAAGCGGTACTAAAGCATCTTCTGATTCAGTATCCACGCCATGGTGAATTGCCGCTAAAGCCAATACGCGATAGATCGCGCCTGAGTCTAGAAGATGAAAGCCTAGCTTATCTGCTAGTAACATACACAGGGTACCTTTACCTGCACCACTTGGTCCATCAACCGTAATCACTGGGCTTTGAGAAGGCATCTTTTACTCCACGTTTTGTCGTAAGTTTTATTCTGTACTAGCGATTCGCCACTACTTTATAGGCGGCATATTATAGAGAAAATTTGCAAGTCGAGCGAGGTAAATCTCAGATAATTCCGGGGGGATGCTACAGAAACCCATGCAACCAACTCAATATCCGTTAACTTAGATAAATAAGGCTGTCACTCGCTTCTCTTTAGGCATAAAAAAGCCTCGCGATAAGCAAGGCTCATGATTTTTCATTTTTATAGAGCAAAGAAGTAGTCGCTAAAAGAAGCTTAGCCAATAATAGCTCGAACCGCTTCTAGATCTTCAGGCGTATCAACACCAGCAGCAGGCGCCTCTTCTGCAACTGCCACATGAATCTTTTCACCATACCAAAGTACACGTAACTGCTCTAGGCACTCAATACGCTCAAGGGTACTTGGTTCCCAATTGATGTAAGTATTGATAAAACCCGCACGGTAAGCATAGATGCCAATATGACGAAGCAGTGGAGATTCAGCAGCTGTACCATTGTTCGCGTAAGCATCACGATCCCAAGGAATAGTAGCTCGGCTAAAGTACAGGGCATACCCATCTTTGTCGGTCACAACTTTTACGGCGTTAGGATTAAACACTTCGTCAGCATGAGTAATTTCCACACCGAGTGTTGCCATCGGCGCTGTACTGTTCGCAAGGTTATTCGCAACCTGATTAATGATCGCAGGTGGAATCAGTGGCTCATCACCTTGAACATTCACGATAATATGATCATCTGGAATCTTCATAACTTCAATCACTTCAGCGAGGCGCTCAGTGCCTGATTCATGATTAGGTGATGTCATACAAACGGTCGCGCCAAATTCTTTGGCCGCTTTTTCAACTCGAGCGTCGTCGGTAGCGATAATAACGTTATCGGCACCCGCCTTCATTGACTGTTCGTATACCCATTGAATCATCGGCTTTCCACCAATGTCAGCCAGTGGCTTCCCTGGTAAACGGCTCGATTGGTATCTTGCAGGTATAACAACCGTATAAGACATTACTTACCCTCATCCATTGAAACGGTACGAGCTTCAGGTTCCAAAAGAACAGGAATACCCTCTTTGATTGGGTAAGCAAGGCGATCAATTTTACAAACAAGCTCTTGCTTATCTTTGTCAAAAGTTAGTTTACCTTTACATACAGGGCAAGCAACGATCTCAAGCAGACGGTGATCCATAGTATTCCATAACCTCTTTTATTCTTTTTAAAATTTGCTGTTGCGAATCTTCATTGAACTGCGCAGAAACTGGAAGATACCACCAGTTGTCTTGAGCATACTCTTCGCATTTTACAGCGTCTTTTTCTGTCATAATCATATTCATACCTTTTTTTGCTAAGGCATGAAGTTCATCTTTATCAAAATCTTGATGGTCGGCGAAGCCTTGCGTGTAGACCACATCACCATCAAGATCTTCCAATGTTTTAAAAAAGCGTGGCGGGTGGCCGATACCAGCAAAAGCCACCAGCTTCTGTAATTCTGCTACCGATGTTTTCTGACCCGTCTTCAGGTTAACCGCTTGGCTTGGAAGCAAAGACATCGAGAACTCTCGCCCGTGCGCTTTACCGCCATTATTAACCAAAAAGTCTACGTCATCTAAACGAGATATAGGCTCTCTTAATGGGCCCAAAGGAATTAGGCACTCACTACCAAAGCGTCTCGCACCGTCGATAACAGCAAATTCAATATCGCGTTCAAGTGCATAATGCTGAAGGCCGTCGTCAGTGATGATGACATTAACCCCTTCGCTCAGCAAAGCCTTTACTGCATTTGCGCGCACAGGGTCAACCGCTACAGGCGCACCAGTTCGCTTACGAATCAAACGAGGCTCATCACCAGAGTGCTCTGCTGGCGTGTTTTCATCCAACACTAACGGATAGTTTGGTGCTTTCGCCCCATAACCTCGAGAAACAACACCTGGCTTAAAACCGTGAGCCTGAAGCATCTCTACCAACCAAATCACAACCGGTGTTTTGCCATTGCCGCCAGCGGTGATATTACCCACAACAATCACGGGTAAAGGCGGGCGATAGGTCTCTTTTTTCCCCGATAGATAAGCGTCACGACGTTGACCGCTGATCATTTTGAACAACAGACTCAATGGCCACAATAGCGGCCAGAGAAAGTATTTTAATGGGTGATTGTTAAACCAAATTTTTTCGATCACAACAAGACCTAATCTTATCCGCTGAACTGAATTCGGTGTAGTTGTGCATAAGCGCCATCAAGGGCGATAAGCTCGGCGTGTGCACCTCTTTCAATAATATGGCCATCGTCGACCACAAGAATCTCATCAGCTTGTTCGATAGTAGAAAGTCGGTGTGCAATAACCAATACCGTTTTGTCTTTCTGCAGCTCCTCTAACGCAGATTGAATCGCTCTTTCTGACTCGGTATCCAGTGCAGATGTCGCCTCATCAAGGATCAGAACAGGTGCATCTCTCAATAGAGCACGTGCAATCGCGATACGCTGTCTTTGACCGCCAGAAAGACTCGCGCCATTTTCGCCAACAACCGTATCGATGCCATTTTCCATGCCTTCGATAAACTCGCTTGCATGCGCAAGTTTAGCCGCGTGTTCGATCTGTTCACGTGAATACTGTTCTTCAGCTGCGTAAGCGATATTGTTCGCAACCGTATCGTTAAATAGGTGCACATTCTGGGAAACAAGAGCGAAGTGCTCACGTAGATTTCTTAATTCATAATCACGAATGTCGTGACCATCAAGTTCGATAGAGCCAGAGTCTACGTCATAAAAACGAGTAAACAGGTTTGCAATGGTACTCTTACCCGAACCTGAACGGCCGACAAGTGCGACTGTCTTGCCTTTCGGTATATTAAAACTGACCTTATCAAGCGCTGCTTTCTCTGCACCTTGGTAAGTAAATGTCACATCTTTTACGGCAACTTCACCCGTTACGGTTTCAGGCTTCAAGGTACCCTTGTTTTGCTCAGTATCTAAATCCATCAGACCAAATAGGGTCGTACTCGCTGCCATACCACGTTGGAATTCAGACGTTACGTTAGTCAGTGCTTTTAGTGGGCGTAGTAAACCAAACATCGCCGAGAACACAACAGTGAACGTACCAGGAGTAAGCTCTGCTTTAATTGAATCAACACTAGCAAGGAATAGAACAACTACGATTGCAAGTGATGCAATCATCTGAATAATTGGGTTAGCGGCCGCTTGAGCAGTGATTAGCTTCATGCTTTGTTGGCGCATTTGGTTACTAACTTGGTCAAAGCGGTGTTTTTCTAGATCTTGTCCGCCATACGTTAGAACGACTTTATGTCCTTTCAGCATTTGTTCTGCAGAAGAAGCGACGTGACCCATACTGGTTTGCATGTTCTTAGAGATCTTTCTGAATCGCTTCGATACGATACTGATTGCCCACGCGACAAGAGGGGCGACAGCGAACAACACCAAAGACAACTGCCAGCTATTCCAGAACATCAGCGTCAACAGGCCAATAATACTTGCGCCTTCACGGACAATACTGACTAGTGCTTTACTGGTTGCCGCAGAGACTTGCTCTGAATCGTAAGTAATTCGAGATAGCAGCGCACCAGTCTGTTCTTTATCAAAAAAAGAAACTGGCATATGCATAAAATGGCTGAATATTTTACGTCGAATTTCCATGACCACATTGCCTGAAACCCAGCTCAAACAATAAGTTGAAACAAAGCCACTGATGCCACGAACGAACATCATGACAAAGATAATGAGAGGGAGCGTACGTAAAAAGTCAGATTCTGCATTACCAAAGCCTTCATCGAGTAACGGCTTTAGTAAGGAAATCATATAGGTATCAGTGACAGCATTTATAATAAGCGCAATAACCGCAACACCAAGGCCGGCCTTATATAGTCGAATATAAGTCCAAAGTCTTTTAAATGTGACCCAGGTAGTTTCATCTGTTTGTGTTGACATAGAATCGCTTAATTTTCTCACAATAATCTTCCTATTCTACTCCCTTACGAAGCATCTGCCTATACCACTGTCTGCCTTGTTGTTCTCTAATCTCATGATATTGCCAACCTTCTTGACCAATACTGATGGTTATTTGGCCGCTTTCTCCAGTATCAAGCCAAGCACTCCCTGCGTCGTGATAACGCTCAATAACGGATTCACTCGGCATCCCCCATTGATTGCCTTTGGCCAAAGAAGCGATCGCTAACTGAGGTGAAACGGTTTCAATAAAACGCGCGATCGAAGACGTATTACTGCCATGATGCGGAACAAGCATAACGTCACTCCGAAGCCGTTCGCCTTCGCGTGCAAGTAACCACTCACTGACCAATTCAATATCACCAGTAAGTAACATCGAGAAATCTAAATCGGGGTCAAAAAGCCTGACCACGCACGAATGTGGATTATACGCCCTCTTAACTTGTTTGGGAGGCCACAAGACCTCAAAAGCAACCCCTTGCCAGGTCCATACTTCTCCTAAAATACATGCTTGAATATTAGACGACTCTTGAATCGTAGATTGTCCTTGTTGACTGATATTCTGACTAGCTCTTACCCACTTAGGGTTGTAATTTTCAAGTAACGCCGGATAGCCACCAGCGTGGTCAGAATCGAAATGACTCACAATCACACCCTCCAACTCATGAATTCCCCTCTGATTCAAAGTAGGAATAAGTAAGGATTCGACAATGGAACCTCCCGGCCATGCGTTACCAAGATCGTAAACAACAATCTGATTGTTCTTTTCTAAGAGCAAAGACAACCCGTGACCAACATCCAAGATATCGATAGTTAGTTTGTCTTGTTGAGGCTTGCCGAACTCCCACCACAGTACAAACACGGTAATAATCAATATAGATAGCGCTCGCTTGAAGTATCGACTGACGAAACCGAAAAACAAGATGAGGAATACAGACAACTCAATCGTGTGATTATCCACTTGAAACCAAAATCGTTCAGAGAAAGGAAGACTAAATACGAGAGGCTCAAGCGATAAGTCGACCAACATCCATAATTGTTCAGACAAACCATCGTTGAATGTAGTTAAGCCAACGACACCTGATACTGGCGCCAATATTAAGCTAAAGAACATTGCCAGGAACAATAGTGGGATAACCACCATCGACACCCAAGGTAAAAGGAGCAAGTTGTAGAAAACAGAGACTAAGCTGACCCCATTAAAGAACAGCATCGAAAAGGGAGCAATCAGGAATGTCAGCATTAACTGAATCTTGAAGAGCTGCAGTGCTCGGTCGATAAATGTTGAGTTTGAATCGGATGACTGACTATTTAACGCAATGTAAAGAACGGCACCTAACGCACCAAAAGACAACCAGAAGCTACTCGACAATGCTGAAAATGGCCAAATTAGCAGAACCAAGCACAGACTTAAGGCGACATACCGAAACAAACTGATATTTTGCCCACGCCACAAAAAATAGCTGGCGATAATACACATCACCAAGGCTCTCAAGGTGGGCAGCGTGAACCCAGCAAACCAACTGTAGAAATAGGCTAAGCCGACTCCGAATATTGTGGGCAACCAAAGAAGTGAAGATGATAGTAACCTGAATACCTTTCCTACTTGATAGCCGATACCAAAGGCAATCCCAATATGTAGCCCCGAGATAGCCATCAAGTGAATCAAACCACTGCTTTTAAGCAAATCCCAACGCTGAGGATGAATAAGGTCTCGATAACCAAAACTCAAAGCCATAATGAGGTCTTGATTTGCCAGTTGACTTAACCTTTCAAGACTGTTTTCAAACCAATAGGACCGTAAGTTGCTATTGGTATGAATGCGATACTTGGTATCAGATTTGTAAATTGCATTGGCAACCACACCTGCACTAAACAGATACTTTTCTAAATCAAAGCCAGCTTCATTGAGCTTGCCCCATACAGGCTTTATATACACAGATAAATTGACATCATCTCCGAGTGTTAACTTAAAAGGAGTAAACAAACGTAATTCTATCAATTGAGGAAAGATTAATTTTTCGCCGCCAATTGATCTAGCTACTATTACGCTTTCAAAACCGTGGCTATTTTCACTAAAAAGGCTAACAACCGAAGCATTTATGGTAGTATTCTGCCCTGATTGAAATAAGCGACTCGTTTGTATTTCAATTACATTCCCTAGGCAGATAACTAGTATCAAGGCTGTTGCTAGACCTCTTGCACTCCGGAAAACGCTATACTTTGTTGATGCTAGTAGTAACAACAGCATCAATGGTGCCCAAACCCAATGAGGCATCACAGGCCAGAAGCTGGCAGACACAACTGTCGCAGCAAATGAAATCAAGAACCAAGTGTTAAACAAGAGAGTAGCTTCCTCCTATGCCAAGAAAGTTTATCAAACGATTTATGCCTGACCATGAGCTAATCAAGCGTCAGAAAGCATTGAAAGTTTTTGGCAATGTTTTGTACAACCCCAACTTATGGTGCCTTAATCGTCGCTCTGCGGCTGGCGCATTCGCTGTTGGGTTATTCATGGCGTTTGTCCCTCTACCAAGCCAAATGATTATGTCTGCAGGCCTTGCTGTCGCATGTGGCGTTAACCTACCTTTGGCTGTCGCACTTGTTTGGATCAGTAACCCGGTCACTATGCCCGTTCTCTTCTACTTTGCTTATAAAGTTGGGGCGTTTGTTATGCATGTACCACCTCAAGCCTTCCATTTCGAATTGTCTTGGGACTTCATCTTGGCGCAAATGAATACGATCGGACCTCCTTTCTTACTGGGTTGCCTGATTTGTGGCGTGGTTTCAGCAATGATTGGCTACTTTGGTATTCGCGGGTTATGGCGTTACTCAGTAGTAAGAAGTTGGAAGAAGCGTCAAGCAAGGTACTGACAACTTTTCCTTGTCGTTCAATCTATCCTTGTATGCGCTTCACTTAAACGGCACACAAGTTAAAGTCAGATGAACCACAGAACTCTGCAATATTGGTATGTAGCCAAAGTCGTAAAGAATGCAGATTGAATTCAAAAAAAGGATCCCATCAGGGATCCTTTTTTGTGTATGCCATTTATCTATCACGCTACATGACGTATTACTCAGCGCATTACTTCGAACTAAGCACCGAGGCTGGATTTAACTTGGCCGCTCGTGAAGCCGGATACCATGTAGCCAGTAAGCTCAGCACAATCGCTGTACCTGAAACCACAACAACATCCGTCATATCGAGTTGTGATGGCAAGAAGTCGACAAAATAGATGTCACCGGACAAGAACTGGTGATCAACTAGCCTTTCAAGCCCTTTGATAAGTGTCGTGAGATTAAGCGCCACTAACACGCCTATTACACTGCCCACCAAACTACCTAACACACCGGAGAATACGCCCTGCCAAACGAAAATGCGTTTCACAAGGCCGTCCGATGCACCCATGGTTCTTAAGATTGCGATCTCCGATGCTCTATCTTTTACTGCCATCATTAGCGTCGAGACAATATTGAAACAAGCCACACCAATAACCAGTACCATCACCAGATACATAATGGTGCGAACCAACTGAATATCTCGATACAAGAAGCCAAACTTCTGTTGCCAGCTTCGTAGATACACATACACATCAAGCTGGTTACCCACCTCACGCACAATAGAGTTCGCGTTCAGAACATCGGTCACTTTTAAAGAAACCCCTGTCACTGCCTCGTCTAGGTTTGCGTAAATTTGCGCATCGCCGATCGGGATCAAAGCTAAGCTGTGGTCAATTTGGCCATTAAGCGTCAGCAAGCCAACCACTTTGACTCGAACACGTTTAGGTGCTTGAACCTTAACCGACCCATTCACCGTCGGGATCATCAGAGTCAGGTAATCACCGACTTTCGCGCCAAGTACATTGGCCACGCCAGAGCCCAAAATGATTTGTTGTTGCCCTGCCTTAAAATCGCTCCAAGCTTGCTTATCGATAAAACTCGATAGGCTCGATACTTGTTGCTCAAGTTGTGGGTCAACGCCGCGAACTTCAATTGCTTTCAACTCTTTGCCTTTTTCGGCAAGCGCGGTAATTTTCACATAAGGCGCAGCAGCAACGACTTTATCGTGCTTTACCGACTCCTCAATCACATGCTCCCAGCGAGTTACTGGTTTATTCACGCCCTCAAACTCACCGTGAGGAATGACAGAAAGTACTCGTGATTGAAGCTCTCGCTCAAAACCATTCATTGCAGATAAGCCGATAATGATCACCGCCACACCAACAGCGATACCAATCGTCGAAGACAAGGAGATGAACGACACCATTTTGTCTCGTTGTTTCGCCCGGCTAAATCGGCCGCCTATCAATAGAGATAAAGAAGAAAACACTTAGCTCTCCTCTTTTTCTACGTTGACCAGTAAACCATCTTGCATGTGAAGTTGGCGATCCATCTTACCGGCAAGTTCACCATCGTGAGTCACAACCAAAAAGGCAGTATCGTACTCACGGTTCAGTTCGCGCATTAAGTCGTAAATAGAAAGTGCTGTGTTGTGGTCTAGGTTACCAGTCGGCTCATCCGCCAACACTAGCGCTGGCTTGTTCACCAATGCACGAGCAATTGCCACTCGTTGCCTCTCACCGCCAGAAAGCTCTGAAGGTCGGTGATCAACACGATGACTCAATCCGACTTTATCTAACAAACGTTGTGCTTCTTCTTTCGCTTTCGCTGGTTTTTCACCACCAATAAGTAATGGCATCGCTACGTTTTCTAACGCTGAGAAATCAGAAAGAAGATGATGGAATTGATACACAAAGCCAAGATGCTGGTTGCGAAGCTTGGCCTGCTTATTCGAACTCAAAGACGCTAAGTCTTGTCCGAGAAAGCTTACGCTGCCATCAGAAGCATCATCCAACGCCCCTAAAATATGCAATAGCGTACTTTTACCTGAACCGGATGTACCAATGATTGCTACTAGCTCACCCTTTTCTATTTTGAAGCTGACACCTTTTAGGACCTCAGTATCTAACGAGCCTTCACGGTACGTTTTACGGATATCATTACATTGAAGAAAATTACTCATAACGAAGGGCCTCAGCAGGTTTCACAGACGATGCACGATAAGAAGGGAAGACAGTGGCAATCAAGCTAAGTGCAATAGCCAGAACCACAACAACGGCGATTTGGATTGGGTTAATCAATATTGGCAGTTGTCCACCAAACGAGAACAGAGCAACACCCATCGCCTCTAAAATAGTATTGAGATTCGATGCTAGAATCACACCAAGAATGCCACCAGATAATGCACCGATCACACCGCTACTTGCACCTTGAACCATGAAGATTCCCATGACTTGTCCATCACGCATGCCTTGAGTTTTTAAGATGGCGACTTCGGACTGTTTCTCCATCACCACCATAATAAGCGCAGAAATAATGTTAAACGCAGCAACACCAATGATCAGCCCAAGCATCAAACCCATCATGTTTTTTTCCATTCGAACGGCTTGGAATAGCTCGCCACGTTGGTCTCGCCAATCGCTCCACACCCAACCTTCCGGTAGCGGTTGGTTTGATAGTTCTGCCACTTCAAATGGGTCATCAAAAAACAGTCGCCAGCCTGAAATGGTGTCTGATTTATAGCGCATCAAACGCCCAGCATCGTTGATATCTGTCACCATCAATTGAGCATCGATATCCGAACCCGTGTTAAAAATGCCAGCTACGGTAAAATTTCGTTGGCTAGGTATGCGCCCTAACGGTGTGTATTGGCTGGCACTGGTGACCATTAAGCGAACTTTGTCGCCCATAGACACTTTCAAGTTTCTTGCCAAGGTATGACCAAGGAAAAGCTGATACTGACCAGCTTTGAGTGAAGACAGTCTGCCAGCAATTAAATGATTCTGAAGAGGGTCATCTGAATTAGGTTCAATGCCGATCAACAGACCTGCAGATAACTGAGCAGGACTTTGGATCACCGCTTCACTGCGAACAATAGGTTCTACGTGGCCATTGAGCGACATTTGCTCCGCAAAGCTAGGTGCTTGAGCAGAAAGTGACGTTGTGCCTCCTTGCTCGTAAACGACGGCTTGAGGAAGGACACCAAGAATTCGGTCTTTTAACTGCGCTTCGAATCCATTCATTACCGACAAAACAGTAACCAGAGACAGCACACCAATGGTAATTCCGGCTGTCGACATATAAGAAACAAAACGGCTAAAGCGATCACCTGAACGGCCTTTCAAATAACGCAGGCCAACAAACAATGAAATAGGATGAAACATACTTTGAACCATCTAAAGGAGATGCGGGTTAATGTAACGGGTATTGCCGTTACTGTGTAGGGGTTAATTGAAAATATAGAGTGAATTAACTCAATTAGTTAGGCTTGAAAAACAGAACCTTGTCTAATAGCTAACTTTCAAACAACTATTTGAGACTTTCAATTAACTGACCTTGATTACTGCGGCCACATAGCGATAATCAATAGATCACTTCAAGGAACTAACGCATGACAGAACAAGAGTTTTTCACCGTTCACCACAGCCTCACCGCGAATATTGAGCCAATGGACAGCGGCTTCACTTTACCTTCTCAGATTCAGTTCGAATCTGAGATCCCTGCCCCGTTTGTCGTGGCAAGTGAATTTAGCCAATTGGATCTATTAGCTGACAGTGCTCGCAACGAACTGAAAAACAGCGACTTGAAGAATGTCATCAGTTTATTGGATGCACAGAACTCTAAATTAAACCTCTTGTTGAGCTTTATGTTATCGCAACAAGATGATGAACAATTTCGTACCCACACGTATTCATTTGGCGCGAGTCAGTTCTCTTGTTTTTCCAAAACAGATATCGAAGCGGGTCGCTTAGTTAAAGCTAAGCTCTTTATCGAGCACCCAGCCGCCGCTATTTATTGCTACGCAGAAGTCTTCGCTAGCGAACCAAAAGATTCAGGCTTCGAAATCAAATTCAAATACGCTCATCTTCGTGATACTGACCAAGACTTGCTGATCAAGGCTGCACTTCATCAACAACAAAAGCTCTTACGTCAACGCTCTCTAGAACGAGATAACAAGTAAATAGACATGACAAAACAATCCATTTTTACACTACCTAAGCTCAAAGGCGCCGGTGATAAAAAACACATCGGTAACCTAGTTGGTTCATCTCTCGCGCTTGCTATCGCTAGACTTGCGGAGCAGCATAACAGCCATACTTTACTTGCAGTGCCCGATCCTCAAATCGCACTCAAGCTTCAATCAGAAATTGAACAGTTTACGTCACATGAAGTGGCACTATTCCCTGATTGGGAGACTCTGCCATACGACAGCTTCTCACCGCACCAAGAGATCATTTCTGACCGTATCGCTCGCCTTTATGCACTACCAACGTTAAAAGATGGCATCACGATCGTACCGATCAGCACGCTACTACAACGTCAGTCGCCACGTGACTTCTTGTTGCAGCACACCTTAATGGTGAAAACGGGCGATCTGTACTCGTTAGAGAAGCTGCGTCTTCAACTTGAAAAGTCTGGCTATCGTTACGTAGACCAAGTGTTTGGCCCGGGTGAGTATGCGAGCCGAGGTTCAATTCTCGACTTGTTCCCAATGGGCAGCAAAGACCCGTATCGTATCGACTTCTTCGATGACGAGATCGACACCATTCGTACTTTCGATCCTGAAAATCAGCGCTCTATTGAAGACATCTCTGAGATCCGTTTGCTGCCAGCTCACGAGTTCCCAACCTCTGAAAGTGCTATTGAAGATTTCCGCATTCGCTGGCGCCAACAGTTTGATGCGCGCCGTGAACCAGAATCGGTTTATATGCAGGTTTCAAAAGGCACTTGGCCCGCAGGTATTGAATACTGGCAGCCGCTGTTCTTCGACCATACTGAAACCTTGTTTGATTATGTTGCCGATGAAGCGCAAATCCTCGTTCTAGGTGATGTAGAGACCGCGGTAGATTCATTCCTAACAGACGTTTCTCATCGATACGAACAACGCGGTGTTGACCCGTTACGACCACTGCTGAAACCAGAACAACTTTGGCTACAAAAAGACGAACTGTTCGCACATTTCAAACAAAAGCCACAGGTCAATCTGAGCTTAGATTCAATTGAAGAAAAAGCCGGCCGTACCAACCTTCCGGTTGTGTCTCTGCCTGATCTCAGCGTTCAACATCAGAATAAAGAACCTTTGTCTAACCTAAGAAAGTTCACTGAAGCCTTTGACGGCAAAGTAGTCTTTTCGGTTGAATCTGAAGGCCGCCGTGAAGCACTGAGTGAATTGCTTCGAGGCATCAAAGTTCGTCCAAGCGAAGTTGAAAACCTCGACGCGGCGATTAAAGGTAAAGATAAGTTCACCCTGATCCTAGGTTCTGCTGAGCATGGTTTTATCCACAAAGAGCAAAACATCGCCCTTGTCTGTGAAAGCGACCTGTTAGGTGATCGCGTTGTTCAGCGTCGTAAAAAAGATAAGAAAAGCGTAAACAGCGACACCGTAATCCGTCACCTTGCGGAACTTAAACCGGGTCAACCCGTTGTTCACATTGACCACGGTATTGGTCGCTACATCGGCCTGCAAACCCTAGAAGCGGGTGGTATGAAAACCGAATACGTAACACTTGAGTATCAAAACGATGCCAAGCTCTACGTACCAGTTGCATCTCTGAACTTAATTGGCCGCTACTCTGGTGGCGCTGAAGATTCCGCACCGCTACACAAACTTGGCGGTGAAGCATGGCAGAAAGCTCGTAAGCGCGCCGCAGAGAAAGTCCGTGACGTCGCAGCCGAACTGCTCGATGTTTACGCCAAGCGTGAGCTTAAGCCGGGTTACAAATTTGTGCTCGATCGTGGTCAGTACGCAACCTTCAAATCTGGCTTCCCGTTTGAAGAAACCGATGACCAAGCGATGGCAATTAATGCGGTAATGTCTGATATGTGCCAAGCAAAAGCCATGGACCGCTTGGTGTGTGGTGATGTTGGTTTTGGTAAAACTGAAGTCGCTATGCGTGCTGCGTTCGTGTGTACCGATAACAGTAAGCAAGTGGCAGTGTTAGTTCCTACTACCCTGCTTGCTCAGCAACACTTTGAAAACTTCCGCGACCGTTTCGCCAACTTGCCTATTCGTGTCGAAGTTCTGTCTCGATTCAAATCAGCCAAAGAACAGAAATCGATCATGCAAGATGTCGCCGACGGTAAGGTCGATATCTTGGTGGGTACTCACAAGTTACTTTCAAGTGACCTTCAGTTTAAAGACCTTGGCCTGTTGGTTGTCGATGAAGAACACCGCTTTGGTGTGCGTCAGAAAGAAAAAGTGAAAGCAATGCGTGCGGATGTCGATATCCTAACGCTCACCGCGACGCCAATTCCACGTACATTGAACATGGCAATGAGCGGCATGCGTGACTTGTCAATCATCGCAACACCACCAGCACGACGCTTAGCAATAAAGACCTTTGTCCGTGAGAGTGATGACGCGATCGTCAGAGAAGCGGTACTTCGTGAAATCATGCGTGGTGGTCAAGTTTACTTCTTACACAACCAAGTCGACACGATTGAAAAGACGGCTGAGTCACTACAGAAACTGATTCCAGAAGCGCGTGTCACCGTGGCTCATGGCCAGATGCGAGAGCGCGAACTAGAACGCATCATGAATGACTTCTACCACCAGCGTTTTAACTTGCTAGTGTGTACAACCATCATCGAAACCGGTATCGACGTACCAACAGCCAATACCATCTTAATGGACAGAGCCGATAACCTTGGTTTAGCGCAACTGCACCAATTGCGTGGGCGTGTGGGTCGATCTCACCACCAAGCTTATGCCTACTTGCTAACACCTCCCCCGAAAGCAATGACCAAAGATGCCGTCAAGCGATTAGACGCCATTGCTTCACTTGAAGACTTAGGTGCAGGCTTTACGCTAGCAACCCATGACTTAGAGATTCGTGGTGCAGGTGAGCTGTTGGGTGATGAACAGAGCGGTCAGATTCAGTCGGTCGGCTTTACGCTTTACATGGAGATGCTTGAACAGGCAGTTGAAGCATTGAAAGAAGGTAGAGAGCCATCGCTTGATGATCTATTGCGTGAACAAACTGAAATTGAGATGCGTCTGCCTGCACTATTGCCAGATGACTACATCCCAGACATCAACACACGCTTATCAACGTACAAACGTATAGCGAGTGTGAGTGACACCGACGAATTAGCCGAGTTGAAAGTCGAGTTAATTGATCGCTTCGGCCTTCTGCCGGATGCTACCAAGAACTTATTGTCAGTTTCAGAGCTAAAATTAGCCGCGGCGTCTATCAAAGCGAAGAAAATTGAGGCTCACGATAAGGGTGGATTCTTAGAATTCTACCCGGATGCTGACATAAACCCGGCCTACCTTGTTAAACTGTTGCAATCTCAACCGCAAAAGTTTTCAATGGAAGGACCAACAAAGTTCAAGTTTACGATACCATTGGTCGACAGACGGAAACGAATTCAATTTGTTAGTGATTTATTGGGCGAATTCAGACAGAACTTGCTGCCTTCGGCATAAGACCCAATCCACTTGCACATATAAATTATCCAGCCGGTAGTTCGGCTGGAAGACGGAGTAAAAATGAAAAGACTGATCCCACTGCTACTATTGTTCGTCTCACTGCCAAGTTTGGCGCAGAGACAATTTGATATAGAAGTGATCATTTTTAAGCGTGCTGTTGATGCAGAAAAAGTGAATGAATCTTGGCCAAACACACAGCCTCAGATTTCACTTGAGCGCGTAGGTTCATTTCAAGATACCCAATACCGAGCGAAGAAAGGCGTGCAGATGCTGCCTTACTCGGAATACAAGTTAACACCTCAGAAAGATAAGCTACGCAAACACGCAGGCTTTGAAGTTCTGATGCATACCGCTTGGCGTCAAGGCGACCAAGGCAAAAGCTCGGCTCCGGTTTTCCATATTCAGGCCGGTAAAGACTTCTCTAAACAGTTTAATGCCGACGGTTCTGAGAAAGGTGCAGTAACTGCATCAAATCCGAATGGTTTTCAAGAAGAGACTATTGATAAGCCGCTTTACGAGTTAGACGGCAAGCTGCAAATCTACGTTCAGCACTATCTATACGCTGAAACGACATTGGATTTAAAAGCGCCGAGCGTTCGTGAAGTGACTCTACAAGAGCAACAAATCGAACTAGATTCACCTGTAAGTGGTGCAGAAAGTAACGTGCAAGTGGGTAATCTAACGGAGATTTCTCCGACGGTTGAAGTCCAAGAGTTTCTTAAGAGCTACCGCATGGACCAAAAACGTCGTATGCGCAGTACAGAAACTCACTACCTTGACCACCCACTTCTTGGAATGGTTATTCAAGTTCGACGCGTGGCGCAGTAAGTTACTTGCCGATTCGGCTATAATTATATAAATAATTCAATCCGCCCTCCTAGTGAGGGCGTTTTATTAAGTGCTATCTATCTTTATTCTGCACTGAATCCTTTGTTCAGTACTTACATGTAATTCGGTATTTCTTATGAGCCCTGACTTTCAGATAAATACTCAACACCTCAACCTAAAAATCATTGAAGCCTCAGACGCTCAAGAGTTTTCGCAGCTGGTTAAATCCTCCCCGAGTTTATTGCCATGGCTCGACTGGTGCCACGACGAGTTTTCGACCGTCGAGGCCGAGAGATTCATTCTTGCGACTCGCTTAAACTGGGTTAAAGCTGATGCGTTTGGCTTTGGTATCTTCGAACGAGAAAGCGAAAAGTTAGTCGGCATGGTGGCCATAAATGAGCTTTACCACACCTTTAATATGGCAAGTTTAGGTTATTGGGTGGGTGATCAATTTCAGAGAAAAGGGATAGCGAAAGAAGCAATGCTTGCCCTATTTGAATTTTGCTTCGCAATGCTCAAGTTGACGCGTTTGGAGATTGTCTGCGATACAGAGAACCTACCCAGCCAAAAGCTGATCGAGAAATGTGGCGCTGAACGTGAAGCCATTGCAAAGAATCGCTTTATCTTTAACGGTAAACCGAAAGACGGCGTGGTTTATTCTGTGTTACCTCCATTATCTTAATCGCTTAATAGAGTAACAATCCGAAATAACACGTACTCGACACGATCGAAAAAGAGCTCCGAAGAGCTCTTTTTTATTATCAGCGTAATGACCTTAGAAGGCTTACCTGATTAGTGAAGCTTTAGGTTTGGACGAAGGACACGGTTAATACGACCCACCAACATCATCAGTGATGTTTTGATTAAGCCGTGAAGTGCCATCTGGTGCATTCGGTACAAAGAGATGTAAACCACACGAGCAATACGTCCCTCAACCATCATCGAACCTTTAGTCAGGTTACCCATCAAGCTACCTACTGTAGAGAAACGGCTTAGTGAAACCAGTGAGCCTTTATCTTTGTAGATGTAGTCTTTCAGGTCACGGCCGTTCAGCTTAGCGATGATGTTGCTAAATGCGCAGCTTGCCATTTGGTGAGCCGCTTGCGCACGTGGTGGAACAAACGAACCATCCGCTTGTGTACATTGCGCCAAATCACCGATAGCAAAGATGTTGTCATCAAGCGTAGTTTGCAGCGTGTTTTTGACAACCAACTGGTTGATACGGTTCGTCTCAAGACCACCGATATCTTTCATGAAATCTGGCGCTTTAATACCAGCAGCCCATACCATGATCTGTGCTGGGATCTTCTCACCATCTTTGGTCGTTAGACCGTCAGCATCAGCTTGTGTAACCATTGTCGTTGTACGCACGTTTACGCCAAGCTTTGTTAGCTCAGAATGTGCCGCGCTAGAAATACGAGGAGGTAGAGCTGGAAGAATACGCTCACCCGCTTCAACAAGGTTAACGTTCAGCTTGCTTGAATCTAGATCACCAAAGCCGTAAGTACGAAGCTCTTTAACCGCGTTGTGCAGTTCTGCAGAAAGCTCAACACCGGTCGCGCCAGCGCCAACAATCGCAATGTCTACGGTACCTTGGCCGTTCTTAGCATGAAGCTTTAAGAACTGATTGTTCATTTCTGTACGGAAACGGTGTGCTTGCTCTGGGCTATCTAGGAAAATACAGTTGTCACGAACGCCTGGAGTATTGAAGTCGTTTGACGTTGAACCTAACGCCATTACAAGAATGTCGTATTCAAGTTCACGGCTTGGCATCAGCAACTCACCGTGCTCATCAGTCAACTCGCTCAACGCAATCACTTTACGTTCACGATCGATATCGTTCAGGCTGCCCATTTGGAAATCAAAGCAATGGTTTTTTGCGTGTGCGCGGTAGCTTAGCGCATCAACACCTTCATCCAGTGAGCCAGTGGCTACTTCATGAAGTAATGGTTTCCATAGGTGGCTTGCTTTACGGTCTACCAGAGTAATCTGGGCACGTTTCTTACGACCTAAAGTGCGGCCTAGCTTAGTTGCTAGTTCTAAACCACCAGCACCACCGCCTACTACGATAATTTTTGTCACAATGACAATCCTCTACAAAATGAATAAATGGGGTTCGGCTCGATTACTCCAACCGATAAATTCTATGTATCTACTCGACCTTAATTCCAAAGGCTGCGGCTCATTTGATGCCTGTGATAATAAGTAACAACAGCTCACTGAGTAGTTAGAGGGATTACAAGCAACAAACATTGGTTTGTCACTTTGCTCACGAGGATGAAAAAGGTGTCTACCTGAGAGGCAGAGCACAAATTATGGGCAAGTTTTATCACTCGCTCTCAATTTTTTTTGACATTTATCAAAATATTTTGCTTTAGAACATTATATATAGCAAAAAGATGACCGCAACAAAAATCCTTACCCACAATGAGGATTCGTGACTGATTAGTTAACGTTTGCGCAAACTCATCGATAAAATCTATATGTCTAAAGCAACACTTGCAAATTTAGATAAAAAAAGCAGCACTCAATTGAGTGCTGCTTTATGAAATGGCTGTAATGATTAAGCGTTTTTAAACGCTTTCATTGCCTGTAAGTGTTGAGAGATCTTTTTGAACTTATGATTCTCTTTTTCGTCCCAGACAATTTCGTAGTAATCTTCTAGAGCGGAAGCTGTTTTCGTATTGTCGTGAATTTCATCTTCACGAGAAAGCACCACTAAACAGCGTCCTTTGTTCTTCATACGATACTGAGCAACACACTTAGTCGCGATGTCTTCGTACTCTTCTGGGCGATCAATTCGACCTACCATGTTGTTCTCAGGGTGCAAATTCGGGTTGAACACCACCTGCTTGATACCGCATAAGAAACCAATACGCTCAGACCAAAAACCACCTAAACCTACACCACAAATGATTGGATGTGGATCATCGGATTGCTCTATCACTTTATGCACTTCTTTTAGCAAATGCTGCATATCGTGTTTTGGATGCAAAGTACTGTAGTTGATGAAACGAACGTCATCATCAATGAATTGCAACTGCAGTATTTTTTCGTGATTGCCCGGGCTTGTTGAGTCGAAGCCGTGTAGATAGATAATCATTGTACCTCCCCCATTGAATATTGGTACGTTTTGATCAATCTAACACGAAAAACAAGGTTTTAAAGGGAAGACCTCTGAAATTATATTTTTCACTTCCTAAACGTGATCATAGCTACATAAAGTGTGACTAAGAGCCTCTGCTTCACCCAAATAACTGTCATCGCCCCATAGCTGATGAGCAAGTAAATACCACAGCATTGCCATCATTTGGCTTCTTGGTAACCAGGCTTCTACTCCGTCAAGCCACGATTGGGGATCATGGATACCTCTTAGCTGACAGTACTTATTAACAGCTTCTGTAACTGGTAATCGGGCAACAGCAATAGTCAGCGTAAGATCAAGCCTTGGGTCTGCTAGCGCTGCGTATTCCCAGTCAATGATCTTAATCCCATCTTGATTCTTCACAAGGTTATAGCCACCGAGATCAAAATGACACAAAGACAGGCCTACACTTGGGATACTTGGAGCCACGCGCCACTCTTGATAAATCTTAGTGCAGGTTTCAGTCTTATGAACCGCATCAAGCTGAAGCCAGTAGTGGTCAACTCGAGCCGTATAACTGAACGGTTGGAGCGGCAGTCGCGCAGTATTAACCAAATGCACTGAGATCAGCGTCTTCAGTAAATCATCCTGCTCGAGTCCTTCGTACAACGTCTCACCCGCGATCCATTCAACCAGTAAGCCTTGCTCATTGACCACTATCGGACTTGGGCCGATATCTAGGCGCTCAATAGCAGACAGTACTTGATACTCTTCATGGCGAGAGATGAAGAACGCTTTGGTGATGGGGGTAATTGGACGCCAAACATACGCGGTGCCATCGGCTAAAACCAATTTCCAACATCGATTAGTCAACCCACCTGTCAGTGTCTGTGCTCTGATTGGAGGCTCAGAAAAGTAGCCATCAAGAGAACTCAAACTGGTATCAAGAAGCTTTGCTTCAGACCAAGAAAAAATCGCCATACTTACTCCCTATAAACGTCTTAACTGCCCTATAAACGTCTTAATTTCCCTACAAAAAAGGCACTGACCAAAAGCCAGTGCCTTTTCATTAATACCAATCACAGCAAATAACATGTACTGCGTTGAGGCATGACTTAGCCAAGTTAATAGCACACTAAGCTATTTAAGAAGCTCAATAAGCTAAATTAAAAACTCAGTAAGCTAATTAGAAGCCAAGTAAACTCGATTAAAAGCCCAGTAAGCTCTTAGATTGTTGCTTACGGATTTCAGTCTCGTCAGCCCATTCAATCAAGCCAGACTCAAGATCCATTAGGCGCATAGTCATTTTGTAGTATACGTCTTCGTCGCTGCCCGCTTTCTTAACGATGCTTGATAGGTTGCCATACAACATGTACTGAGCACCAACCATTTTACCAAATTGAATTGCTGAGCTTTGATTTACAAGCTCATCATTGTTTTGGAAGTTCAATTGCTCACGAACAGACTCTACACGGTCCATATCAACGAAACGGAACTTACCAGAGTTCAGCATTTTAGTACTGATGGTATCAGTGATTGACTCAGTATCGATGTGCTCACTTGTTTTGTTCTTGATTCGCTCTACGAACACGATTGGACGTTGCTCACGAGTAATGTAAGACACAGAACCAGACGCCATCATGCTATCGACCATTTCGCCCGCAATCGTTTGAAGGTCAGTTGAACCGAAATCGATTGTCGTGGTTTCTACTGATTGTGCATCACCGTAGCTTACCTTGTTTGAACAACCGCCTAAAATAACCGCTAAACCTAGTAGCGCAATGACACTCTTTTTCATTTTGTTTCCTTAACTAATCACTAAGCGGGGTTACCCACACTCTTAAATTTTTGTATTTTCGAATCCTTAGACCCGTTCAATCTCATCTTTGCTATAAAGCTTGGAACCACTCTAAATATGAGCGGTTCCAAACGAAAGTTTACTGCTCTCTGAACTGAACTCTGAACTGAGTCGCTTTCGGATTTACCGACACTTCCGACAACGAAATACTTTCAAAGCCACGAACAATCGCTTGCTTCCAAGGACCTTGTTTTAGGTTGACCTCAAGACCAGCATCGTCGTACCAGTAAAAGCGATAAAGGATATGTTGATCGCCTTTATAGTTACTGTTTAAACGCACGATTCCTCGCGTATGACCGTCGACGAGGTCAGTACGGATATCTTCAACCTGTAAGCGGCTACCCAATACCTTATCACCAAAGAAAACGTTCTGAGTTTGACTATCTACCCTTACGCCAGCTGTATTATCAGCACAACCAGCCAGAGCCATAACCGCTGCTAAGCTCACTAACCACTTTTTCATTACAGCCTCCCTAGCTGTTTATGCCACATTGTTGCATTGTTTCCTTGTCGAGAAATCCACACCAAAGTGGTCTGCCCTTCTCGAATATCAAAGTCATACGTTTTAGCACCCGCTTCTAACGTATATTGACCACTGTTTGCTACAAACGTGCTGGTCTTTATTTCCGCAGGCAAAGATTGCCAGCTTCGAGTGTCTGGTTGTTCCGTGAATGCATTCCAGACGTTGAACAAAATGTTACCGACATCGTTACCTTGAGTTGCTTCTTTACGGATGCGGTCTTTCGCGACCACACGTAACGCTTGGCGAATAACAATGCTCGTCATACGTTCAGATAAATCATTCTGCGCCATCGCATTCACATCCGTAATCAAATGCTCAGACAACGGTTGCCCGTTGATTCGTAGCGCAGAAAAACGTTCTACGTTTTGGCGCGGGTAATATGGCAGCGCCAGAGAGTATATTGCACCCTGATCGCGACTGTCATAAATAGGTAAATCTAATCGCCAACTGTCCATTGCTTGAACTGCACTTTGTTCTTGAAGCACAATCACTCGCCCTTCGCTTGCCCCTAACTTAGATGACTGTTTGTAGCGTTTTTTCAGTGTTGCTAAATCTTGTCGCATCCCTAAGCGAGCAGCTGTTGCCATAGTTCTATCGATGATTTCTTGGTTGTCAGGCATGATGGCCAAAGCACGTCGATAGTCCACATAAGCACTGTTCAGGTCGTTAGATGCTTCGTAAAGCAGGCCAGACAAAAACATCAGATACGCATTTTGCACAGATTGCAGCTTTTTACCCGCATCAGGGTAATTCGCAAGAATACTACCCACGTTCGCAGACAACCCTTGAGATTTTGCGTCGCTAGCAGCACTTTCTAACTCAGCTTCACGTTGTTTCTTTGCTTGTTCCTGAACTTGGTTGGCGCGACGCATTTCGATCACCGCACCTTCTAAGTCGTTTTTCTTCAAATAATTCAAACCAAGATATAAATGCAGAAAACCCAACTCATAGTCAGCAGGCACATACTCAGTAATATTGTCATTCACAGCTAACGCGCCGACACTGGCTGCACTGTCTGACACAGAAATCACCGCTTTACTTTGCTGATCTTTTACTGCCTGATCGGCCAATTCGAGCGACGACTTACTCTCCGGATATTTTTGATCAAGTAGATTAATTCTACCTTTTTCAAAGTTATCAAGAATGTCACCTGCTACGTAATCTGGTAACTCTTGTTGAGCCGTTGAATAATCCCCAGACTTGACTGCTTGGTAAATATCATTGTTTTGTGCGCTGTAATGACTGAACAGGCTCCCTGCCGACATATTCGCACAACCCGCTGTCAACGCCGATAACAGGGCAATGGAAGCGAATCTAAACTGGTGCTTCACTTATCGTCTCCGTGCATGTTTAAAATGCCCACTCTATAGGTCTCATTATCAAAACGAAACACGTTGTAAAAAGGATCTTAAGCAAGGTAATCCCTTGCTTAATTAGCTCTGCCTGAGCGAAGCCGATATTCAGACAACAGATAAAACTAAAAGTTGGCATACAAACAACAAATTTTCCAACTCGCTGTTTATGTTAATTAACCATTAACTTGTATTAATGAGATCATTAACTGTTTCGTTAGCTTATTAGCCTTTTAATTAACTCATTAAAAGCGGGCCAAGCGGGCGGCCACCAACCAAATGCATGTGAATATGGTAAACCTCTTGGCCACCGTGAGAATTGCAATTCACAATAAGACGATAGCCATCTTCTGCAATGCCTTCTTCTTTTGCTAACTTACGAGCAACAGTAAACATACGTCCCATCATTGCTTCATCTTCCGCTTCAACATCATTCGTTGTTGGAATCAGCTTGTTAGGAATAATGAGAATATGACTAGGAGCACGAGGGTTAATATCGCGAAATGCGGTTACTAAATCGTCTTGGTATAGTAGATCTGCTGGGATTTCTTTATTGATGATCTTACTAAAAATGGTTTCTTCAGCCATGTGTCTCTCCGATAAAACATTTATTTTTTAATGCTTTGAGTATGCGCTATGCCGCATCAAACCACAATAAACCTGCTTTAAAGCATAATAAAAAACACCGTTCAAATCAAAAAAAACACGCCTTACCTCTCAAGAACGGCATATTGGCTAGGACAAAGGACTATTTTTGACGTGTGCGTCATAAAATGCGTAAGCCGAGCTCAATAGAATCCTGATAATTTTGTTAGTTTTGTTTTGACCTGGTATTAGGTCCACATTTATTTAGGGAGAAAGTCATGAAGGGATCTGTGATCAAGCGTATGTACGCTGGTTTCGCACTGATCATCATCATGTTCGCAGTCACGATAACCATCATGATGAGCAGCATGAATCAGATACATAGCAATTTTGAGAGCGTCTCAAAAGTCTCATTGCCGCTGGTTGCGCTTTCAAACCAAACAAGTGTCCAATTACTTTCCGCTGACAAGTCATTTAAAGACTTCTTAACCACACAAAATTCTGAGCGTATGTCTGCAATGCGAACAGAGTTTGCAGCATCACAAAACGCTTTTTCTGAAGTGCTAGGTAGCCTAGAAGCAGCAAGTCAAAACAATACCTCGCTCACTGAGCGCATCTCGCAATTAAGAGCAATGGAAGAACGTTACTTCACCGAAGCAGATGAAGCGATGAACAATTACATCGCCATGTTTGAGGCGCAAGAACAAGTACAAAAAGCATCACGTGATTTCCAACGTTTACATTCAGAATTGACCGTTGGCATGAAAGAGTACGTTGCCGACCAAAAAAGCATCTCTGTCAAAGTGATGGCAAAGAGCTACTTCATTAAACTACAAGACGCCGAGGTGATCACTTCTGACGCGCTAGCAAGTTCTGATGTTGCCTTCGTACAAAAAGCCGTTAACCAAAACAAAAAGGCCGTTACCCACCTAAACTACGCGTACCGTGGCTTAGCGACACAATTGCCTGCGATTAAAAATGTTTTCGATGAATCGGTTAAAAACTTCACCAAAGACGTGGGACAAAAAGGCGGTGTTTTAGATAAACATAATAACTATCTGAAAGCGAAAGAAGCTTTGTACATCAACATTGCTAACCTAGCCGTTGAGGTCGACCAAGCAATGGCGGTGCTGGATTCTTTCAACGTCACAGCGGAAGAGCAACTCAACTCATCATTAGCAGATGCGAGCAGCATCTACGACAACGGTCTATTCAAAGCGATCGCAATTGGCATTGTTGTCACCGTATTCGCTGCAGCGATTGGTTACCACATTGCACATAGTGTAAGGGAGCCACTCACGCGCATCCTCGGTACATTAGAAGGCCTGACTGAAGGCGATATGACTCAGCGTATCGATATTCGATACGACAACGAATTTAGCCGAGTAAGCCGTCACATCAATACCTTAGCCGACAACCTGCACAATATTCTGGTGAAACTGAACGACGCTTCGGATGACCTAACCAATACTGCAAGCGTAAACCAAAAAACCTCTTCTGAGACACAGGCTCAATTGAACAACCAGCGTGAACAAACGGCAACGGTCGCAACGGCAATGACACAAATGTCTCATTCGGTACAAGAAGTAGCAAACAGCGCACAAAGCTCATTAACTATGGTTCAACAAGTAGAATCGGCTTCTGAATCAGGTCGTCAGGTCATGAACACCAACATCAGTACCATTAATCAACTCGAGGTGCGTCTGACTGAATCCGTGGGTGCTGTAGGCGAGCTACAACAGATGAGCAGCCAGATTGGCTCTATCCTCGATGTTATTCGTGGTATTGCTGATCAAACCAACCTACTTGCACTCAACGCAGCAATCGAAGCCGCGCGTGCAGGTGAACAAGGCCGTGGATTTGCTGTCGTCGCTGATGAAGTTCGAGTACTGGCACAAAAGACAACTCAATCAACATCTGAAATCGAGACCATGATCAGTAACCTACAATCAAGCTCTAAAACAGCAAGCAATGTGATTGAAAGCTGCATGAGCGATATGGATATGTCGGTTCAACAAGCTTCAAGTGCTAATAGTGCTATGGAAGAAATTCAGGCATTGATTCTAGAAATCAGTCGTATGAGTACGCACATTTCTCAAGCCGCGGCTGAGCAGAGTGAAACTTCGGGTGATATCGCGCGTAACATTGAAGACATCAACCAGATTGCTGATAAGAGTTATCAAGCGATGTCATCTATTGCAGAGGCAAGCCAAAACCTAACAATCCTGGCAAACCAGCAAGGCGATTTAGTTCATCAATTCAAACTATAAGTAAACGAAGAACCAATAGATATTCACCTAAAATGTTGGGATATCTCACCCAATAGTGATAACTAATTGAACAAGGGCAACTTTTATCAAGGGTTGCCCTTGTTTTTTATGATCTTTGTCATTATATGATTATTAAGGCTTGCTGCTTCCCGTTTTTTCTTTCACCTTTATGAGCGAGCCGCTATTAAGGAATTTATATGGCTGTTCATGTTGGCATTATCGATCAAGATCCCATTCGCTTGATCACCCCACTACTCGACAACCGAACGATCAGCACTCATATCGTGTTTATCGGTGACAAAAATCAAGTCAGTATCTATCAACGCTTAGACAGCGTTTTGAAAAAGCGTGATATTACGAGTGAATTTTTCGAGATTCCAACTATCGTAAACACGTCTGTAATTAAAGAATCTATCCAAACCCTTGCCGAAGACCTCAAGGCTCGAGGTCAAGAAGTAAAACTCAACGCAAGTTGTGGCCTTCGTCACCGCTTACTTTCTGTCTACGAAGTGTTCCGTACTTACCACTGGCCAATCTTTGTTGTTGAACCTAACAGTGACAAGCTGTGCTGGCTTTACCCGAATGGTAAAGAAGATGCACAAGTTCAAGATCGCATCACTATCGATGACTATCTAACGGTATTCGGTGCTCGTGGTGAATTCAGCGATGTACAGCTGTCTCCACAGCTCGACCAAAAGCTTTATGAACTGGGTGAACGCTGGGCAAGTAATGCATTAGAATTAGGCCCAGGCCTTGCTACATTGAACTACCTTGCAACCACCTGCCGTAAAGAACAAAGGCTTGATGTAGGCTTGTCTGAGAAGCAACAAGGTTATCGCGAGCTGAACATGCTATTGAGCGATTTAGTCGAAGCTAAGATTGCCACTTATGACAATGGTATTTTGACGTTTGCCAATGAAGACGCGCGACGCTTCTCAAACGGCGAATGGCTTGAAACATTGGTTCATAGCACCGTTAAGCAGATCCAAGATGACATGCCGACCATTCAAGATCGCTCTTTGAATGTTCAGGTTTATCGTCAACTCGGTGAGCGCGAGGTTCGTAATGAGCTTGATGTTGCCTCTGTAGTGAACAATAAGCTGCACATCATCGAGTGTAAGACCAAAGGTATGCGTGATGATGGCGATGATACCTTGTACAAGCTGGAATCGCTTAGAGACCTTCTGGGTGGCCTACAAGCACGTGCCATGTTAGTGAGCTTCCGCCCTCTTCGTCATAACGACATCACACGAGCCGAAGATCTTGGCCTTGCATTGATTGGCCCTGACGAATTAAAAGATCTTAAAACACATCTCGCGGCATGGTTTACCGCCGCCGGTGGTGATGAAGACTTAGAGTGCTAAAAACAAATAGACTCTTAAGGGCTAAACGCTGTTAAGTAAATATAAAAAGGCGAATGACTATTAAGTCACTCGCCTTTTTTGTTCTCCAGCCATTTATCTGCTTCGCTCCATTGTCATCTTTCATCTTTCATCTTTCATCTTCAACTATCTATGCCTTTAATTTCTTTGCTCCATAAAAAATGGCCGCATCATTCGATGCGGCCATTTTCAAAATTTGAAGTCGATTTAAGACTTAGTGCACTTGAAAACTAAATGCACTTGAAAACTTAAAGCACTTTAAAACTTAAAGCACTTTAAAACTAAAAGTACTGTTACGACTTAAAGCATTTTACGAGCAGCTTCTACAACCACTTTGATTGAGCGCGCTTCCGTTACTTTTAGTGTTTCGTGATCAGGTATCTCTTTTTGAGTACGGTTGATGATCACACCAGCAACACAACCTGCTTTCAAACCAGAACTTGCACACATTGTTAGTAGCGTTGCAGATTCCATTTCGAAGTTAAGAACACCCATGTCTTGCCATTCTTGCATAGAACCTTGGAAACGCTTAACCACGCGACCAGAGAACGTGTCGTAGCGCTCTTGACCTGGGTAGAAAGTATCACTTGAAGCAGTTACGCCCATGTGAACTGCTGCGCCTGATTCTTCAACTGCTGCTTTCATTGCTGTAGCAACTTCGAAGTCAGCAACGGCTGGGAACTCCATAGGAGCGAAGTGCAGGCTAGCACCGTCTAGACGAACAGAACCCGTAGAAACAATCATGTCACCCACATTTACGTGAGGTTGGATAGCACCAGTAGTACCAACACGCAGGAAAGTGCGAACGCCAAGCTGAGCAAGCTCTTCAACTGCGATAGAAGTAGATGGGCCACCGATACCTGTTGAACATACAACAACTGGCTTACCGTCTAGCTCTGCGCGGTAAAGCGTGTATTCACGGTGACTCGCTAGAAATACAGGATTCTCCATCTCTTCTGCAATTTTTTGCACACGAGCAGGATCACCAGGAATGATCGCAAGAGTAGCACCGTTAAGATCTGCTTCAGTAACACCTAAATGGAAAACAGCTTGAGACATAGTTCGCTCCTTTTGGCTTATTGGGCTTTTTACCCTTATTTAAGCTCATAGTAAATTCGTGGGGTACGAACACACTCTAACCAAGCTCATAATGAAATGAAGTGACGAGCATCACACCAATGATCGCAACAACATTTCAGGTTTCACGAAAAACCGATTGGCATCACAAAAATAAGCAATCCGAACAGCGGCGTTGCATACTAATGAGACAAAAAGCGCCTTTAACGTATTACCGCTAAAGGCGCTTTTATGTGAAGTGCAGTTTATATAAGACGTTTTTAAAATTAAGAGCGTCTATGTCTGAGAGCTGAACTTAATCCGCTTTAGACTTGAATCGAAGCAGACGCAGTGCGTTGAGTGTCACCAGTGCTGTCGCGCCACTATCAGCAAGAACGGCAACCCACAAACCAGTGATACCAAGCAAACTGGTCACCAAGAACACACCTTTCAAACCGAGCGCGAGTGCGACGTTTTGACGAATGTTATTCATAGTCGCTTGCGACAGTTCAATCATCGCAGGCAGCTCAGTTAAACGGTTGTGGGTCAGTGCTGAATCTGCCGTTTCAAGAGCAACATCCGTACCGCCACCCATAGCTATACCTACATTCGCCGTTTTCATCGCTGGCGCATCGTTGATGCCATCACCGACCATCGCCACGTGCGATTGTTGAGATAGCTTTTCAACGTAAGACACCTTGTCGCTTGGCAATAAGCTTGCCTTGTACTGCATACCAATCTTACTGCTGATCGCTGCTGCGCTTCGTGGGTTATCCCCAGTAAGCATGATAGATTGAATACCCAAATCATTAAGTCGTTCAATCGCAAGCTTAGCGTCACTACGTAACGTATCTTGCCAAGCAATCAAACCAATCACAGTCGCAGCTTGCTCTGTTGATTCTTCTTGATCTTTAAGCTCAAAAGCAACGACAACCGTCTTGCCCTCGCCTTCTAATACTTCTACTTGAGAAACCACATCGGCATCAAGATCAAACATGACTTTAGACGGTGATAAAACCTGATACCTAACACCATCGACATCACCTTCAACACCGCTACCAATGAGCGCTTTCTTGTTATGTGATTCAGGAATCTCAATATTCAGCTCTTTGACTTTCGCCACCAGCGACTGCGCCAATGGGTGCGTAGAACCCACTTCAATAGCTCCAACCACACGAAGCATCGCATCTTGTTGCCAACCCGATAGAGGCTGAACATCCGTAACTTGAGGCTTACCTTCAGTCAGCGTACCTGTCTTATCGAAGGCAATCGTTTGAATTTTACCAAGCTGCTCCAGTGCTGCGCCGCCTTTAATTAGCGCACCACGTTTCGCGGCTGCTGCCAAACCAGACGTAATCGCGGCTGGAGTCGAGATAACCAACGCACACGGACAAGCAATCAACAATAGCGCTAAACCACGATAGACCCATGTTTCCCAAGGCTGTGCGAACAACAATGGGGGCGTAATAATCACTAACAATGCAACCAACATCATTAACGGTGTGTACCAACGGCTGAACTTATCAAGGAAGCGTTCCAGTGGTGCTTTACGAGATTCCGCCTCTTCAATCAGGTGAAGAATACGGTCAATCGCATTTTCACCTTGCTTAGAGGTGATAGTAATACGTACAATTTTATCGACCACCACAGCGCCCGCCATGATGCTGTTGCCTTCGATATGCTCGACAGGAACAGACTCACCCGTTAGCGCACTTTCATCAAAGCTTGCAGCGTCGGTAATCAGTTGACCATCAGCAGGTAAACGAGAGCCCGCCGCCACTTCAATCACGTCACCAGGAACAAGTTCACTTACTGCAACTTCAACACGTTCGCCGTTGATAATCTTGGTGGCATTTTCTGGCACCAATGCCATGAGCGCTTGAACGCCACTTCTTGCTCTTGATGAAGCAAACGCTTCTAAACGCTCACCAATCAAAAACAGCAACAGAACCATCGCCGCTTCAGCGGTTTCGCCAAGGTATAAAGCACCGAGCGCGGCAACACTCATTAAGGTTTCGATTGCAAACGGCGTACCTGAACGTGCCAACTGAACTGCTTTCTTGGCCACCGGATATAAACCAAGCAAACAAGTTACAGTAAACAAGACTTCGCTTAATTGAGGAGAAGTACTTTTCAAAAGCGCAGCGAAAAGCATTGCGGCTGCAATCGCGATGATCTGAAAGTTGGGTTGGATATACGCTTGCCAAAAAGTCTCAGGTTGTTGTTTTTCTTTTTTAGAACCGACTTCCGAAAGAGGAAAACCCGTTTTGATAGAGACCTGTTCAATGGTGTCGGCAAGACTTTCATTGTCGAATTTCACAACCAGTTTTTCGGTAGCAAAGAGAACCTTCGCTTGAATAACACCGTCAATATTACTGATCGCGTTTTCTATTTTTTTTGCACAAGCTGGGCAGTCCATTCCGGCGACCAGCCAACTTTTGGAAAATTGGGTGTTAAGAGACTCAGTTAAGGGCAGCCGGTCTTCTTCTCCACTGTCTGAACCACAAAAATCATCTGCTGATGCAGAAGCCGTCGTAGAACTGCAGCATGATGATGAAGTGCCTGCGGCTGTAATACTGGTAATTTTGAGACTAGAACAGGTCGCCCCAGTCTCTTGCGGTTGAACGTCCACTTTTGTTGAGCGGCACGCTGCGTGTTTTGCGCACATAATGTATCTCCTTAATACTCAAAAGCCTTGAGGTTGTTGCTGACTAATCACAGCAACAAAACCTTAAGTTCATCAAAAGTATAAACCTTGGAGACTACTCCAAGGTCAAGAACAAATTGTCCAAGTCCAAGAAGAAATTTACAAACCACCAACCTTATATTGGAGTGTCGCTGTTATTGCGACTTGAGCTCTTTACACTCCTCTCTGTTTGCCGATACATCATCAATAAGAACCGCATCGTGAGAACAGAATGGTTGTGTATTCAAGCTGACTATCGACACATCGTCTTCTACAGGATCAACTTGAGAACCTTGCATCAGCTCGGCAATATGATAGCGAAGCACTAGAGTACCGAGTATTCCGAACAAAACATTACCCAAGGCTTGCCCATACAATACACCCAATGCGCCATACCATTGCGAGCCCAAATAAACGAACGGCAATGTACCGAGAGTGGCTTTACCAAGATTCAGCGCTGTCGAGTAAAGCGGTTTACCTAGGTTATTAAAAGACGTGTTGGCAACAAACAGTGCGCCGTTGAAGGTGAAAGTCAACGCGACATAAGTACAGAATGCAGCAACAATAATTGCCGCATCACCTTGCAGGCTAAAGCCTTGAATCACATAGTCTTGGACAAAGTATAAGAGAATACAAACGGCGATGGTGTATGCCGTAGTAACCAGTAATGAGTTGTTGAGTGTTTCTTTTACTCTGTCCATTCGCTCGGCACCAAAGTTTTGCCCAATGATGGGGCCTACAGCGCCAGACAAAGCAAAGATAACCGCAAAACAAACCGGCGTCAGGCGACCTATCACTGCAAAGCCTGCGACAAAATCCTCACCATATTGTGCGATACCGGTTGTCACAATCGCATTACCGATAGGCGTTGCGGTATTAGTGATAATGGCAGGGATTGCTATTGCTAAAATCGGGCGAATATTAATGCGCCATTGTGTCAAAGAAGGCGGAGCCACCAGCTGGTGACTGCGAATCAAAGGGTAAAGCGAGAAAAAGAGCACCGAAAAACGAGCAAAAACAGAAGCGATAGCCGCCCCTTCGATGTTCCAACCACAACCAAAAATAAACAGAGGGTCGAGAATCGCGTTAACGATACCGCCCGACAAGGTCGCCCACATCGAACGTTTAGCGTCACCCGCCGCTCTCAAGCCAGCACCGGCCGCCATTGCCAATGCTAAGAAAGGGCCACTTGGTAATAATATTTGTAGGTAAGCTTGAGCTCGCTCGGCAGCAACCCCTTTCGCCCCTATCGCGGCTAACAGCTCTGGGATATAGGCGAACATCACCACAGTAATAGTCGAACTGATGACAAAAGCAGTCAGCATAATACTGGTTGCGAGGTTTCGAGCGTGTTCTTGATTCTTGGAGCCAATAGCTTTAGACACTAATGCGCCCATGGCAATGGAAGCACCAATCGAAACGGAGGTAGAGAAAAATGTCAGCGTACCTGCAAAACCCACAGCCGCCGCCAACTCGACTTGTCCCAACATACTGATGAATAACATATCGAGTAAATCGACAACGAATAATGCCATCAAACCGACAGAGCCAGCCCCCGACATCACCAGTATGTGGCGCATCGTTGAACCTTCTACAAACTTCGCAGTTTGATTTGACATGAAACCTCCAAATGTTGGAACACCACAAGATAAAACTCTATAAGCTAGTCAGCCACAAGCTAGGGATCTACAAAAAGATCCACCAAGAAAAGCTCTACAAAGAAAAAAGGCGCTAGTGCGCCTTTTCAATTGAGGGTATTGAGAAAAATAATCGTTCTTAACACGCCACTATACATGATGTTTGAAACTATACATGATGTTTGAAGCTATACCTGATGTTTGAAGCATTCATCTAAGTTCTTGCCTATTGCTCTCAAAACATCGGTTCGAGTGATCATACCCACTAGCTTTTTGTTATCGAGCACAGGGTAGGCTTTGGGTTTTCCAACTTGCATCATATCGGCCAATTCAATAATGGATAATTCTGGCGATACCGAGAGAACTTCTTGGTACATACAATCACCCACAATATGCGTGTCTTGGCAGAAATAACTCACCTTCACTAACTTCTCGAGTAAATCTTGTTCAGAAAGGAAACCAATCACTTGCTCATTATCATCAATGACTGGACCACCCATATGATGGCTGCGCATTACTCTGTCTAACGCGAGACTTAACGGCATGTCAGGAGTGAATGTCACAACCTGTGGCGTCATGTAATCTTTCACTTTAATTGAATGCATTGCGCTCTCCCTAAAATACGTTTTGTTATCGATTTTTCTATCGTGTTACCTTAATTGTTGTCTAAAATCTTGATTTTACTAAATGGATTTCAACAATTTTATTAATAGGTAAAACCTACCAAAGCAAAAATCGACGTCACAGAAGGCGTGCAAGCCTATCTATGAAGCAAAAAAATTAAACATCACTTACAAACTCTTACCTTTGATTCTTCACGTAAACTGGCCTGAATACATAAATACTGTAACCTTCATCACACTAATAATAAAAAGCTCAACTTAGGTGATTTATGCAACACGACAACAACATGTACGCGTATGTTTATGCAGACAATGAAGGTACAGAGAACACACTTATCGCAACTATCGACAACCAAGAAAAGCCCCTTATCTCAAACTGTTTTAATGAGATAAAACGCATGTCAAACTTAGCGATTGATCTTGCCGTAGAGCACAACTTGAAAGTAAAACTGGTTAAATACGAAAGAGAACAAGAGATCGACTTCGGCCTATTCCTAAAATAGCGCAGTCATAACGCATGTCTTGATCGACAAGTTCAAGCAACATGATCAATGGCACAAACACTGTTGTAGTAACAGGTTATGAGCAGGCGATCACCTTGACAATGATCGCCTATTTTATTCAACAGCGAATACCAACCACGATAGATGCCCAAAAAACACGCACAAAAAAGGCCAGCATTCGCTGACCTTCTTCCATTCACGATTTAAATCGCTATACGTTATTTGCTAACTCTTAACTCTCAATTCTCAATTCTCAATTCTTAATTCTTAATTCTTAATTCTTAATTCTTAAAGACTAGCTAATAACTACTAACGAGTACAATACGCTTCCCACAGACACACAGCCTTTGAATAAGCTTCAGCCTTATCGTGCGTTTCTGCAAATAGAATCGCCGTCATACTGTCCACAACACTGTTCGCCATCAGTTCCATTTCTCCTTGTGGTGTACCCAGTACACATTCAGAAGGCAAAGGCAGTTCCGCATTCATCGAGCCTTCCCAGTAGAAAGATTCCACTTTCTCAGGAGAACTCATCCAAACGGTTTGACTCACCTTAGGGTTGTATTCTGCTTCGCCATTCATGCCTTTGAATGAAATCACCGAGTGGGATTTATTACCAATGACATGCTCAACTTCAGCGTGTAATTGAGGAAATCCAGGGTGAAAACTACCACGCAAGCCGAAACGTGCACCACCAGGGTTTAATGCACGAACAACAGTATTAATCGGTGTTCTCAGTCCGTAACGGTGTTTCCAACCAATCATGGTTTGAGCTTGTGGGGCGAAGTTCGCCAAAGGCAAGTAAGCGATGCCATCTGATTCAAGGATCTGCTTTGCGTCTTGTGGATCTTTTGCGCTGCGAACGCCGACACATTCTAAATGCGTCTCAACATGTGTACGGCCACTTGGTTTGTCCATGTAACCATGCATTAGTACTTTATAGCCGTTGTCAGCTAGAATTTTTGCTGCCAACAGGTTCCAAGGTTTTCCACTGGCGTTATCGTTACGCTTACCGGCATAACACGGCCAATCAATATCGGCGCCTAAATCTGGCACTCGAGATTGAAACGCTTTTACAAAACCTGCGATCTCTTCATTGGTTTCATTCTGCACACGAATCAACATCAGTAGCATAGCCATTTGGTCGTCACCGACCTCTCCGCTTAAATACTCATCCATGATGCGGTAGGCTTGTTCGAACGACAAAGGCTTACGCCCTCTTTCCCCTCGTCCAACTGTACGAATACACTCTAAAATACTACTCATTGATTGTTTATTCTCTTCCGTTGATATCAATAAAATTCGAATACGTTTTCGATTCTATGACACCCGCAGTTCATTGCAAAGCGATTCAGGTGCAACTCCCTAATTAACAATTCGCGGATTGATGTAAATTAGTGCCAGCAATGCTGATTAACAACAAATACACCGTTAAGCCAGATAACATCAAATGCGACGAAGAGTACAACCAACGAGTCAATTTCCTGCTGACTCTCTAGGGCGTGTTAGACATCTCAAAGCCAATGATTCCATCGCAGCCTTTCTTATATAAAGTCCCCTAGCCACCCATCAGCCCAGTAAACCGCTTGGGAAGTATTATTCTGGCATCCGTCGTTATTTCTCATATACTGCACCCTATTACGTCATCCACTACTCTGTAGTACTCAAAATATTAGTACTCGAACATTGGGCACCTTTATGATTATTCTGACCACTAACTTTGGCGACATCGAAATTGAACTTAACCTTGAGAAAGCGCCAGTAAGTTCAAAAAACTTCCTTAAATACTGCCAAGAAGGCTTCTATGAAGGCACCACATTTCACCGTGTGATTGAGGGTTTCATGATTCAAGGTGGTGGACACACTATCGACATGACAGAGAAGCCAACACACGCACCTATCGTCAATGAAGCAAATCGTGGACTAAAGAACGTGATTGGTTCAGTGGCAATGGCTCGTACTGATGCTCCACATTCTGCAACGGCGCAGTTCTTTATCAACCTTGACGACAATGATTTCCTAGATCACACCGCGACCAGCAACGCAGGTTGGGGTTACGCAGTGTTTGGCAAAGTATCGGCAGGCATGGACGTGGTCAACAAGATTGCGCTTGCACCAACCACTACTCGCTGGGGACACGAAGATGTGCCGTGTGAAGACATCGTGATTACTAAAGTCACTATCAAAGACTAAGTAGTAGAATGAAACCCTCGCTCTAGACGAGGGTTATTTTTTTCGCGACCATTTGATGTAACAAAATAGCGAACCAATAATTACCGCTCCGCCTAGTAGCTTTTGCATCTCAACCGTTTCACCTAGCATGCTCACACTGAGTAACAGTGTCCATACTGGCTCAAGAATCATGATTAATGCCGCCACTTCCATGTTCACGGAATGCTGACCAACGGTTTGCAATAAGTAACGGATAGACGTCGCGATCACCGCAGACACGATAAACCAGAAGACTAAGGTTTGGGTTATTTCGAACTCTGGTTGAGCGGTCATAGACGCAAAGGCTAAGCCACTCGCCCCCACCACAAACAACTGCACACAGATTGATGCGATAGGTTTGATATTGGTAATTACACGTTTGTTCATCACAAAGTGAACGGACAACAACATCGATGCTAATAGGAAATAGATCTGACTCTGCTCAACGTGCCAGCCGTTAGTTAGGGTCAGTAGCAACATACCGATAATCGCAATTGGAAATGACATCCAGAAGGCACGATTAGGCTTAACTCGAAATATAATCCAAGAGACAAACGGCGCGATGATCATAGCTAAGCTCATGATAAACGCTCCTTCCGACAAACTTTCCGTCATCGATACCGCAAATACCCATATTTGCAATGAAGCAGACAGCAACAAGCCAACGCCGCAAAGAGAAAGTATCTGCTTAAGCGAAAGCTTACGAATGTGATGAATACAAAATGGCAAAAGAATCAAACTCGCGACGAAGAATCGCACACCAATGAACACTGGCCCAGGCATTTCTAACACCACCAGCTTAGATGCAATCCATCCAATCCCAGCTAACAGGGTAGCAAATAGGAGATAAAGCTCTCCGCGCATCGCTTTCATCATCTTACTTGGTCCAATAACAAAAAAAGCAACCCGACTCTGCAAGGTTGCTTTTTATAAACATTCAACAGGGTCAAGATACTATCTCAATACTCTGTTTCAGGCAGCAGTTTTTAGCCTGCGTATTCAGGGTAATCCGTTAAACCTTTTTCAGCACCACCAAACAATGTGTTTGGATCGTGCGCTGCTAATGGGTAACCATTTTGAATACGAGCGGGTAGATCTGGGTTTGCTACGAATGGACGACCGAAACCAACCATATCAGTTACGCCTTCAGCAACCGCTTTTTCGCCGCGCTCGCTGTCGTATTTACCTGCGTAAATCAGCGCACCATTGTAAGCTTTACGAACCGCTGCTTTAAACGCTTTTGGCGTTTCAGGTGCGTCGTCCCAATCGACTTCTGCAACGTGTAGATAAACAATGTTGTATAAGTTAAGTAGCACCGCCGCCGCCGTGTAAGTCTCTACTGGCGTAGCGTCAACCGTACCATTCAACGATGTGAACGGAGCAAGGCGAACACCTACACGGTCAGCACCAATCGCTTCGACCATAGCTTCAACCACTTCACCTAGGAAACGTAAACGGTTTTCAATTGAGCCACCGTATTCGTCAGTGCGGTTGTTTGCTTCAGAGTCGATGAATTGGTTAATCAAGTAACCATTCGCGGCGTGAAGTTCGATACCATCAAAGCCCGCTTCAATCGCGTTCAAAGCCGCTTGGCGGTATTGACCAACCACATTTTTGATGTCTTCTTTCGTCATCTCACGAGGTTCAACCACATCCACAAAACCCGGTTCATCAGTGCCATTATCGATGAATACTTTTACGTTTTCTGCTTTAAGTGCAGAAGACGAAATTGGTTGTTCACCACCAATGTTGTCTGGGTGTGTTACACGGCCTACATGCCAAAGTTGAGCGAAGATAACGCCCTCTTTTTCATGTACTGCATCGGTGACTTTTTTCCAACCCGCAATCTGCTCATCAGAGTAGATACCCGGAGTCCAAGCGTAACCTTGACCCATAGGTGAAATTTGTGTGCCTTCTGCCACAATCAAACCCGCAGAAGCGCGCTGAGCGTAGTAAGCCGCCATCATGTCGTTTGCTGAATTACCAGGTTGCGTTGCGCGAGAACGCGTCATCGGTGGCATAACAATACGGTTTTTAAGCTCGATATTACCAAGTTGAATTGGTTGAAATAGTGCGTTGGTCATTGTTATATCCTCGATTAACCTAGTTGAATCAGTTCGATTTGGTAGCCGTCTGGGTCAGTAATAAAAGCGATATGAGTTGAACCACCTTTCACTGGACCCGCTTCGCGAGTGACGTTGCCACCTAGCGATTTGATCTTGTCGCATGCTGCGTAAATATCGTCTACACCCAATGCCAGATGACCAAACGCGCTGCCCATCTCGTACTCATTAGTATCCCAGTTGTACGTTAGCTCGATAGTCGTGCCACCTTGTTCGTAGCCAACAAAAACCAATGTATAGCGGTAGTCTTTGTTTTCGTGGCGTTCAAGTTCCTTCATTCCCAATACCTTGGTGTAGAACTCGATAGACTTGTCTAAATCAGCAACTCGGATCATTGTGTGTAGGAATTTCATATTTCACCCTTATTAGCACCACAAGTATGGCGCCGTTATTATTTTGAGTGGAGGTTATCCACTAATCTCTGAGTGAAATAATACGATTCAGCGAGGAATTAAGGAAATTATCAAAAATTCTCAATGTGATAATTTTTTGTTATGAACTTTATGACTAGCACGAACTCAATGACACAAAAAAGGGAAGCCAATGCTTCCCTTCGAGTTAGACTCTCAATTAAAACCGTAAACGCCTATCTTTAAGCGCATTCGACATTGAGTCTGATGTACTGATGACTTGTTCTCTAAACCATTTATGAGCGGGGTCGCTGTTCTGCTTCTTCAGCCAAATCAGATAGTGGGACATCGGCTGGTATTCAAAGGGTGGCTTAAACAGCTGCAAACTTAATTTTTCTTGGAATTGCACGGCCATAGATAAAGGCACTACCGTGATGTAATCGGATTGGCTACACAGCAAGATATTACTGAACAGTGAACGCCCATGAAACACAATTTTACGTTGGGACAGATCCAAAGAAGTGTAATGATTCAAACTGCGAACTTTACGTCGTGTTCTGTCTAATACGGCATGCTTTTCACTCAGGAACTGGTCTTCACTGATTTCACCTTGGATTCGCGGGTGATCAGCTCGACACACGATCACAAACTCGCCTTCATAAAGTGTTTCACTGACGATACTTGGGTGCTCAGGCACCACGATATCGATCATGGCATCGAACTCTTGAGTCAAAAGATCTTCGTAAATTCGCTCATCACTGTCTGGTTGATCAAAGACTTCTAATGACAAGTTTTGATTAGGAAGCGCCGCAAAACTATTGAGCAGTACCCACTGTAAGTGCTCAGGCGCAGAAATCACAAACTTACGTTCAGAAGATTGCTCATCAAAATTGGTCATCGACTGAAACACGCCATTGAGTTCATTGATCGGCGCTTTGATCTGTTCATACAAGCTTTGGGCATAAGACGTAGGCGCAACACCTCTTCCTTTACGAACAAAAAGCTCTTGGCCAATCTCTTTTTTTAGGCGGGCTAACGCGGTACTGATGGTCGATTGGTTGGTACTGAGTTGATCCGCAGCTTTGCTTAAACTGCCCTGCTCCATCACCGCAGAAAACACGGCAAGTAGATTGAAGTTGGGGATGTCATTACTCATATATCATTATTCGTTAGGCGACCATAAGTACTATGCTATCGTAAAAACGATAGAACATACAATTGTCTCGCTTTTCATGACACTTTGTTCAACGCATTGGGATATACATTTGACCAATAATAGCTACAATATTTTTAATTCAACATTCAACAAAGACTTCTTTTCTAACAACTATACTCATACATTGGGCATATCATTAATATAGCTTGCAAATACTCAGTGAATAACTCCCTTTACGGACCAAACTTATTATCAGTCATATATATTTCATCATTCATATCCATCACTCTTTCTAGTGTAAAAAATGTGTAAAAATATCAATTTCAATAAATTACTTACTGATGATTTTATTAATCATTTCCTTGATCCAAACCAAGTTAATGAACAATGTTTTCTATGTCTATATGAGCCTTTTCAAATAAATCGACCTACCGATTTAGAGTTATAACTACTAATCGTAATTACGATATTATCAAATCGTAATTCTGGGTAGATACTGGTCAAAACTCTTCCTATTATCCTGCTAACAAATCAATTATCAGCCCAAACAGAAAACTGACAAATGTTTTACTTTGGTATGTCAATTGTCATGGAAGAGCCCCTCGATTGCCGAGGTAATACACGTAATAAAGACAGTCGCTGAAAAGCCGCACGAATATTAATTCGAACGCCTCATAGCCATCTAATTTACGTCTGCTGACAAATAATAGAGATTGATTTGTAGAGGAGCATATTCGCTTCTTGATACCGAGAATCGGTTGTCTGGACTGAGCAATATCACTTTAAATGTCATCTATTACTTTTGTTTATTATGAGCACCAATCTACCCACATAATAAACATCTACTTTTTAAGATGTCATTAAAGGTGACTTCTAGGCTGCAAATTCTCTCTTCTTATTGATGTAGGTTGAGATATGAACTTTATAAAAATCGTTTTCCAGAAGATCTGGGCCGTTGCTATGGTCTTGATTAAATTCTGCCTGTTTATGGCGGTGATGTTTGCTGGTGCATGGGCTCTCGCACCATTGGGCACTATCCATTCTAAAGACATCGACATGTCTCAATTCAACAACCATCCCAATGAAATGATGATGAACTTCTTCCAGATGGAGTCCTTCTCTGGTTACTTGTTCTCGGTGACAATTGCTGTGGTATTAGCCGGTGTTTACGGCATGTGGCAGTTGCATGAACTGGGGGTGCATAAAGCAAAAGAGCACAAAAGCGCTCACGTACAAATCGTGTTTGCACTGTCACTTTGCGGGCTCTTTATCAGCAAAACATTCTGGGTTATCGCCTTGGTTATCGCGTTGGCGAATTGGAAGCATATTGGTCAATCACTAAGTGATGTGATTCGCCGTGGTGTACAGCCTAAACAAGACGCCACCAATACAGAGACTACCGTAGCCCGTGTATCACCAGAAAAAACAACTGCAGAGTCACCTCAAACACAACAGTCTCCAGTAGAACAGGCTTCAGAAGAACAGGCTCCAACAAAACCATCCCCTACAGATAAAGAGGTCGCATAATGAAAGAGATGATGATTCCATACATCCTAATTGTATGGTCACTATTTGCGACAGGCGCACTTAAGAAAAACTTCAAGAACTACACGTGGGCTGCTATTGGCGGCGTAATGATTCTTGCGGTATTAGCGGTGATCTCTCGCTTGTGGGCGCCCGTTGATTTAACCAACTCAACCACAGTGAAAGCACCGCACGCGGTGATGTCACCTATCTTTGGCCAGCAGATCGACCAAGTGCTTGTTGAGCACAACCAGATGGTTAAAGAAGGCGACGTAATTTACACACTCGTCGACATCGATTCTGCCGCAGACAAAGCAAAGATCGAATCTTCAATCGTTAAAAAAGAAGAGCAGATCAAGCAAATGACTCGCGACTTAGAGCGCGCTGAAACGTCACCTGAAATCTTCAATATGCGTGACGTAGAAAAGTACGACTCCGATCTTCGTGTGCTGCACGCTGAACTTGTGTCGCTGAAAGCCGATCTGCAAAAAGTAAACTGGGCACAAGAAAAGAAAACCGTTAAAGCTGAGTTTGACGGTCAGGTATCGATAGTGAATATCGCTGAAGGTTCTGTAATGGGTAACATGCACCTCTACAACACCAGCAAAAAGTTCCTTGAGATGCGTATTTCAGACCAAACTTACGGTTATGTTCAAGTAGGAGACTTCGCTGAGTTCTTTGTTGATGCATACCCAGGTCACGTGTTCCGAGCAAAAGTACACAGCTTTAATGCAGGTACCGGTGAGTCGAGTATTTCTCCACTTCAGGGGCCACAAAGCGTCGGTCAACACGTGGTAAGAAACGGTAATGGTTTAGGCCGTACTATCGTACTTGAGATCATCGAACCAGAAGGTTACAACATCCCTATTGGTTCAACTGGCGCGGCTTGGATCTCGGCTGAGAAGCCACATCCGTTCTGGGGCTTCATCGATGTAATCGGCGCAGCAACGGTTCGCCTACAATCTTACAAGTCATACTTAGGTGCTTGGTAAGTACTGAGGTTCTCGGTAAAAACTTATATAACAGCTATTAGTTCCAAATTAAATGCCCCGAATTTCGGGGCATTTGTGTATCTGTTACAAGCTCGACTTACTAATTGATTTAGATCAAAACAAATCGACAATACAATCACTGGATGAATAAATCATCGTAAAAACGATATATCGATATCCTATTAGCGCGTAGATAACGACCTCACCCACCTCTATCATTTGGCTCAAGAAATCCAATTCCTGTATCCAAACATAAGGTCACTACCATGACTAATATATTCAAAAAAATGGCACTTCCTGTTGCTATCGCGAGCGCTCTACTTGCTTCTGGTTTTGCATCTGCAACTGCAACTGTAGAAGCGACATCAACAGTAGGCCAAGAACTTCAGACAGCAAATGCTGCGCAATACCAAAACATTGATCTTGATGCTCGCTACAAGAGCGAAGTTCTATTCGAACACAAATCAAACCTATTCTGGGGCAAAGGCGAACGCATCCAAGTTGTATCAAAAACGGGCGACTCATTGGCTTACACTGAAGAATCTGACCACGTTCATCCAATCCTAACCAAGCATGGTCGTAAAATGGACCAAGCAATCATTAAAGTGGATGACAACATTTATCTTGGTTACGGTTTTGGTCTAGACACCCCAGTCATGATTGAAGGTACTGACGGCATCATCATTGTTGATCCAGGCGAGTCGGTAGAAATGGCTCAATCGGTTAAAGAGCAATTCCGTCAAATCACGGATAAGCCAGTTAAAGCTATCATCTATTCTCATAACCACATCGACCACATTTCTGGTGTGCGAGCATGGGTAACAGACGAAGAAGTCGCATCAGGTGAAGTAAAAATCATCGCTGAAGAAGGCCTAACCGCTGCAGTGGCTAACTGGTCTTCAAACCTAGGCACTCTATTTGGTCACCGTACTTCTTACACCGGCGCTAAGCACGTAGAAGAAGGTGAGCACGGAACAGTAAATGACGGTCTAGGCCCACGCTTCATGCAAGGTGCAATTTCGTTCATCGAACCAAACCTGCTTGTACCAAGCCAAAGCCACATCGAAATCGAAATTGCTGGCGTGAAAATGCACATAGAGAACGTGCCATCTGAAACTAAAGATGAGCTAGTGGTTTACTTCCCAGACCAGAAAATTCTGCACGCAGCTGAAGTACTTCAAGGTGAGAACTTCCCTAACCTTCACACCATCCGTGGTACCAAATTCCGTGACCCATCAATGTGGTTCAAGGGCATCGACGTAATGCGTAAGTTCGACACTGAGATCATGATTAACTCTCACGGTCGCCCTGTTGAAGGTAAAGAAGCGGTAGCTGACGTACTAACGGCTTACCGCGATGCGATTCAATACACGCATGACCAAACAATCCGTTACATGAACAAAGGTATGACGCCAGACGAGCTAGTTGAAGTGGTTAAACTTCCTAAGCACCTTGCAGAGCACCCTTGGTTAGGTGAGCACTACGGCACTGTTGCACACGCCGTGCGTCAGATTTACGTAGGTTACAACGGTTTCTTCGAAGCGGATCCATGGCAGCTAGAACCAATGGCTTACGAGCAACGCGCCAAAGCATTCGTAGAGATCATGGGCGGTCGTGACAACATCCTTACGACTGCACAAGCCGCAATTAAGGCAGAGAACTACACGTTTGCAGCAGAAATTCTTTCTTACCCAATCACGGTAAACAAGCAAGATATGGAAGCTCGTGAGATGAAAGCACAAGCTTACAAAGCATGGGCTGCAGACCAAGTGAACATCAACTGGCGTAACTGGGCGCTTAACGCGGCCGCTGAACTAGAGAACAAGCGTGATTTCTCTAACATGATCAGCTTCGCTTCTGTTGACGTTCTTACTGCGCTACCAAACAAGCAGATCTTCGACATGATGACTTCAACGCTTATCGCAGAAAACTCGTTAGACGTGAACATGATGCTAACGTACAACTTCTCGGATACGAACGAAGCATTCACTATCGAAATCCGTAACGGTATTGCTCAATTGCACGAAGAAGCAGTGAAAGGCGCAGACGTTCAGATCGACACCACTCGTGCCGTATTGAACCAAATCTTGATTGCGGGTCCAAACGCTCAACAAGTGATAGGTACCAACCTACAGTCTGGTGCATTCAAGTTCTCGAATGGCGACATCAAAGGCTTCGGTCAATTCATGAGCTACTTCGATAAGCCAATGACTCCAGAAGAGATCATGCTCATCGTTCGTTAATTGACACACGTTAGTTAAGAGCTCGCTAGGATAGCAAGCGGATAAACATAGGGACCCTTCGCGGTCCCTTTATCTTTTGCTTATTATGTATGCTTCAAACTCCTCCGCTCACATCAACTTTATGCTATTGGAGTGATGCGAAATATATACGTCGACTTAAGGTTTCTAGATGCTAAAACGATTTGCTCTGTTTCTTTCGCTCACCTCTTCACTCACGTTTGCCTGTGGTCTTCACCAAGATACCGGATTTAGTTTGGTGACAGAGCCCGGTTCACTCGAGGTATTTGGCAACGTCATCACAGCCAGACAAGACGATGAATTCAACAACCTCAATAAGCCAGATCACTTTCGACTCTTTGCCATCAAGGCTGCGCTTTCGAAACCCCACCCCAGCAAAATTGAGTTCAACTTATTTGAAGCAATCAAAGGTCATTACAGCCAAGTGAAACTTAATAAGGGCGTCGATGTAACAGGTAGAGATACTTTGCCTACTGATAAAGATCTTTTACTGATTACAGAACTAGATGTTTTCGATGCGCTAGCAACCGGCACCATATCTTGGGATCACGCAACACTAAACGGCTTAGTGATCATCAACGGCCCGCAAGATAAACGAGAGCAGCTTGAAGATTGGTTCAGTGATATTTTTGAAGGGTAGTTGGAATGAATTTAGTGAGAGAACAACGCCATAATCGAACCAGATACGGCTCGATTATGGGCAATTGAAGTGACGTTAAATTGAAGAGGCTTAGTTAAAGATAACTTATACGGCTTGAGTCGCGATGGTTTTGCGCTGATTTTTAGTCATCAAATGATAAACCACAGGCACAAAGTAGAACGAGATAAGCGTGGTTAATACTGTGCCGCCAACAATCGCGACCGCGAACGGAGGCCAAAAACCACCGCCCGCGATGATCAACGGCATAAAGCCACCAACGGTTGTAATCGTGGTCGAACTGATATGTCGAGTACACGACATCACCGCCTCAACTACCGCATCCACATTCCCAGAGGAAGCCTCCTTGTCTAGCTTCAGTTCGGTCAGAATCACAATGGCCGCGTTAATCGCTAAGCCCGCAATCCCGAGCATAGCGATGATCACCGTAAAGCCAAACGGATAACCGAAGATCCACACCGACAACAGCCCTAACCCACCAGCCAATCCTGCTACCATGAAGATGATGCTACTCATTCGGAACGAGTTGAACGACATCACCACCACTAACACCATCAATACCACCACAACGGCGACATTCGAGATCAGGCTATTGACTGAATTATCTCGTTCAGCAGATTCACCACCAAAACCAATCGTGTAGCCTGATGGCATCTGATAGTTTTCTAGGCGTTTTTGGAATTCATTGAGCACAGTTTGAGGTAAGACACCCGCTTCAATGTAGCCCTCAATGGTATTCACACGTTGCCCATTTCGGCGGGTTATCGCGCCGCGACTGGTCGTCAATTCAAGTTCGGCCAGTGTCGATACGTTAATACCTGTCGAGTAGACATCTGAACTGATTGGTAAACGGATATTGCTTAAATGCGCTAAGTTCTCACGCGCATCATCCGCAACACGAACACGGATTGGTACCGACTCACTGCCTTCAATCACAGATCCACTTTCACGACCTGTCAGAGTAGTTTGCAGCATACCTGCGAACTGGTTCAATGAAATACCGTTGAGTTTCGCGGTATCTTCATCGACCTTCAACCACACCTTCGGCGTACCCGGTTGTAGCGTTTCCCTTGTGTGCGTCACATGAGGAACACCCGCCAAAATCAATCGCACATCCTCACCAATCGCTTTCAACGTATCGAGGTTTTCACCATACACTCGCAGTTCAACGGGCGCGGTAAATGGAGGCCCTTGGTTAAGCTTACGTACCAAGATTTGTGCTTCCGGCACCTCTTCATCCAACACCTTTTGCAACTGTGGAATTAGCGCATTGGCTTGGTCAAAGTTCTCTGTTTTCACCATGGCTTGCGAGAAGTATGGCGCGTTATTTTGCCTTGCTTGTAGGTTGTAATAGAAGGATGGGAAGTTTGCGCCCACTAGCCAATCAATGCGTTCCACTTCAGGGTAACGATGAATGATGTCGTCTATTTTTTCAGAAGTGTTTTTGGTGGCGTAAATGCTCGCTTGAGGTGGCATATACGCCTGAATCTCAAACATATCTCGGTCTGATGGCGGGAAGAATTGCTCTGTCAGCTGAGACATACTCCAGTAACCGGTAAACGGTACCAATAACACCAAAGCAATCGTGATGATTGGATGCGTGACGCCAAAGCGAACAGAAGACGAAAACCAACGCGTCAAAGCCGGGATTCTCAAACCCGTCATGTACCAATGGTGCTGCCCTTTCTTGTCGACATCACTGAGTTGTTTCGGCAGTAGCTTGGTCGCCAATCCTGCGATTAAGGTGTGCGAGATGATGTAAGAGCCGATCAATGAGAAAGAAACGGTAATCGCAATACCACCGACAAATTCACCCGATGCACCCGGCATCAAGATAATCGGAGCAAACGCCAACACGGTAGTTAAGGTTGAGCCTAATAACGGCACCCATAAATGCTTCAATGCATTCATGGTCGCTTCAGCGCGCTGTTGCCCTTTCAAGCGATACGCTTGAATGGTATCGACCATCACCACCGCGTTATCAACCATGATCCCGAGCGCCACAATTAGGCCTGTCACCGACATTTGGTTAATCGGCACACCGGTTATTTTCATGATCGACAAGGTCAATAATGAGGTTAACGGCAGAGAAATGGCGACTAAGATCGCGGCACGTACGCCTAAAGTGACAAACAGCACAATCAAAATCAGACCGAAACCGATCATCAAGCTTTTGCCTAAATCGTCTAAGCGAGTCTCGGTATAACCTTGCTGATTAAACAGCACTGTCACCTTAACGTTACTTGGTAACTCTTGCTCAAATTTACCAATCAGAGCATTAGCTCGCGACGTCCAATTATCAACTCGCAGATCAGGATGCATTCTTGCCGCGACAATCACACCCGGCTCACCATCAATAATGGCAATCTGGTCTTGCGGGGTTTTCTCACCACGCCTCACAGAAGCAATGTCTTCCATACGGATGATGTGACCTTTGCTATCAGTGGCTATTGGCACTTGCTTAATACGTTCAATAGAATCGAGTTCAGATTTAATTTCTAAGCCAAAGCGAGAATAAGCACTGACCAATTCACCGGCAGAGTTTTTCGCATCTGCTCCTTCCAAAGATTCTGCGATATTGGCACTTGAACGACCAAGCGCGGCTGCATCTGCGGTACGTAAACTGATTTGAATCTCTTCTTGTGGCATCCCGTATTCATCAACGAATTCAGTACCCGACAAAGTTCTTAGTCGCTTAGCGAGTTCTTTGGCATAACGACCCAGCGTTAACCTGTCAGGTTCACCTGCACCAGACCAGGTTAGAGATGCGATGGTTGTGAAAGCATAAGTATGGTCGCTATCGAGATCGGGAGAATGAGAGCCCGCAGGCAAAATGGATTCGATGTCAGATAGCTTGTCGCGAGCTTGAGACCAAACCGGCTCAGGCTCGGTGATGGTGTCATTCAATTCTAAGGTGACAATAGACACGCCCGGCCTTGACGTCGAGCTCACGAGTTTAACTTCACTCAGCTCACGCAGCTTGTTCTCGATAACTTCTGTTACCAAGGTTTCAACACGCTCGGCACTGGCGCCGGGGAAACTGGTAGTAATGTTCGCGTAACGGTTGATGATCACCGGATCTTCTGCACGCGGCAACGTCATGAACGCAGAAATACCACTCACCATCAGCAGTGCGGTCATTAAGATAAGCAGTCGAGTGTTGGAAATAGTCTCTATGATTTTCATGCTATTTCCTATTCAGCAGTAACGCTTGCTGGCTTCACGGTTTGTCCCGGAACTAAACGATGTAAACCACTGGCAATCACTTGTTCACCGTCTTCAATCGCCCCACTCACGTACGCTTGTTGATTGTTAGCAAACAACACTTGAACACTTCGGCGCTCAACTTTGTTGTCTTCACCAATCACAAAGATGTTCCACACACCGCGCAATCCATCAATCAAACCCGTTAATGGCACCCAGTAGCCTTGGTCGTCAATCTGATCGTCAAATTTCAGATAAGCAAGTTGACCTTCTAAAACAGACGCTTGCTCAGGGAAAAGATAACGTAAGCCGACACTTCGAGATTGAGTATCCACCATCGCCCCCGGATTAAGCAGGCTCACAGCGAAATCGTCTCGCCCGACACGAATACTTGGCGAGGAAACCGAGGTCACTTTTTGCATTTGATGGGCAGGAATACCAATGAACGCCTCTTTACCTTCAGAGGCAAGCAGTGTCAGGGTCGGATTGCCCACATTTACAACATCACCTAAAGAGACAAAACGTGTTGCGATGGTGCCAGAATATGGCGCAAGAATTGTCGATTTCACCAGCTTCAATTGATTGCCTTTTACTGAAGCATCAATGCGTAGCAAGTTCGCCTGCAATACACGTTGCTCACTAGTCAGCGAGTCAATCTCAGCTTCGGCACTGAAGCCCTTTGCTTTCAGTGAACGTTGACGCTTCAAGTTTGCCGCCACAAGGCTCAGTTGTGCTTTGACTTCTTCAGCCTGCGCTTTCAGTTGGCTAGACTCGGTTTCCAAAAGTTGGGTATCCAGTCTGATCAACGGCTGACCCGTTGTGACTGTGTCACCGACATCCACCAGAATCTCGTTTACTTTGCCCGCAAGTTCGAAACCCAAATTGGCCTGCTGACCCGCCTTAACCACACCGACATATTCACGCTGAACTGCATAAGAGGAAGAGAGCACCAAGGCCATCGTTTCCACGGTTAAAATGGTTTGGACGCTCGATGCCGTTTCAGTGGTTGAATCAGCCGACTCTTGGGCTTGTTCCTTTTCGCCACATCCAACAAGAAAAGCCGATAGAGATAACGCCACCGCACTTCCCTTCATCAATTTATACATACTCACTGTTCCTATGCGGTACTCAATCCTATTCTTTTTTTAGACTAACTAAACCAAACTAGACTGTCTAGTTTGATTGTGTTAAAAATAAGTTTCATCGTTAATGATTGATAAAACCATCACAAAAAGCATAATGCTTAGCGCAGAACGAAATGCATTGAACTGAGCAACACCAAGTACCAAGCAACGAGAAACAGCACGTGACCAAAATCATCAAGAGTGAACAGAAAAGATCGCAGATCTTAACCGCAGCCAGCCAACTTTTCTCTGAACATGGCTTCAAGATCAATATGGATCAGATAGCCAAAGCAGCGAACGTTTCCAAGCAAACGGTCTACTCTCACTTTAAAAACAAAGACGAACTTTTCGAAACCTGCATGCAAACCAAGTGTGCGGAGCGAGAACTCAGTCCTGCTGCCTTTGATATGGATGCTGCGGTGGGTGATGAGTTGGTGAAGTTTGGTGTGAAGTTTCAGGATTTATTACTTGATGAGCAATCTAGACAAACCTTTCAAAATGCCATTAGCCAAGCGAGTACGCATCCAGAGATCGCCTCTATCTATTTAGAAACTGGGCCTCAGAAAACCACCAAATTACTTGCTGATTATTTGCAGTCGAAAATAGACTCTGGTGATCTCACACTGTCGACATCAAGCTCACCAGTCATTGCAGCACGCCAACTGTTGCTGATGTTTCACGGAAAGTCGGCTTATTGGGCATTCTTCGGACACGATAGCGGAGAATCTGAAGAAGAAAGACTTAACTACACTCGGGAATGTGTCGCGCTATTCTTGAACGGCAATCAGCCTCGTTAATCGTTCAAGGTTCATGTCGCCGTTAACTCGCCTTTGAAGCTGACTCAAGAAGTAACTCATAGAAACGTTTAGCAGCAGGGCCTGTCTTGGCTCCTTTTGGTAAAGTCAGGTGCAGCGGAACGTGATACCCACTGCCATTTTCGACATTCAACACCATTAGCTTGTCACTTCCTCGACTTTCCACAATGTGCTTTGGTAGTCGACAATACCCAACTCCCTGCTCTACCGCGCCAAACGCATGATCGAAATTATCGACCGTAATACGCTGACTCGACTTCAACCAACCCACATCCTTTTTCTCAGCTAGCTTTTTACTGCCTTGACTAGCTTGAGCACCTAAGTCTCGCACCACAATTTGCGGCAAAGACGACAGTTGATTCAACGACACTGAAACGGCACTTGCTAACGGATGTGAGCTAGCAACTACTGGCTCCATCATCGTAAAACCAAAGGCTTCGGCTGAGTAATTAGTGATAGGCAAGTTGATGATAGCGACATCAGCCAGTTCTTGAGTCACCATTTCCGTTGTTTTAGACAAAGACGTTTCAATCACTTGTATCGATGTGGTGTTGTTCTCCGCCAAAAATGTAGCCATCGGTTGATAAAGACGTTCAAGGCAGCACAAGTGATCAACAGCAACCACAATTTCAGACTCAACACCTTTCGCTAGCTGTTCACTGATCAACTCTAGCTCGCGAGCTTGTTCCAACATACTGCTTGCACGGCGCAACAGTGATTTCCCATCCTCCGATAACACCGCCCTACGACCTTCAACCTGCACTAAAGTCACGCCTAATTGATCCTCCAATTTTCTCAAGGCATAAATCAGCGTTGTATGGCTCTTGTTTAACTGGAGTGCCGCAGCTTGAATACTGCCAGCGCGGTCAATCTCGTAAAGCGTTTGCCATTGTTCTAGGGTGGTTTTCAATCTCATCGGTCTAAAATCCTGACAGTTAATGGTCATATTATGAACTTTTCTGTCTGTTTTTTACAGGTATTATCTATTTCAACAGGCAATCAAGCCTCCTATGTTTTGCGAAATGACCATGAGTCTCAGCGCAATACCAAGTAACTGTTTGGAGAAATAACCATGAAATTATTACAAGTCGATTTTGAATTTAGCGGCCCATTTGGTGAAGAGATGTCGAACGCACTCGTTGACCTAGCAAAGTCTATTAACAACGAACCGGGCATGATCTGGAAAATCTGGACAGAAAACGAAGCTGAAAAACTGGGCGGTGGTGTCTACCTTTTTGAAGACCAGCTCAGTGCAGAGACTTACCTAGCGATGCATAGCGCTCGCTTAAAAGAGATGGGTGTTGAAGAAGTGCGTGGTGTGATTTTTGACGTCAATCAGCCATTAACTACCATGAATAAAGGCCCAATCAACGGTTAATCAAACTTGTTCATTCGCTGAATGACAACAAAGATACTGAATAGCTAAGTCGCTAAGTCATAAATAGAGAGATACGTAATGAACAATAAAACTTTTCTTAGCCTACACGGCATTATTTACGCAGGGTTTGCCATCGCACTGTTTTTTCTACCAACGGTAATGTGGCCAATGTATGGCGTGGAAATTAATGATAAGTACGCTTACTTTCTCTCTCAACATACCAGTATATTTCTTGGTGGTGTCGCTGCAATAAGCTGGTTGCTTAGAGACATTGAACCCGGCGTATCCGCGAAAAAACTCATCCAAGGTTTAGTGGTGACCAACATGCTAGGCGCCGTCATCACACTGTATGCGGCTTTCACCGGTATCTTTGTTGGCTTTGGTTGGAGTGACCCTGCGTTCTTCCTTTCACTATCGGTGCTCAGCGTGTTGCAGGTTCGTCGACAAGGCTAGTTCATACAAAACCAAACCAATAAAAAAGGAACAGATGCACTCATCATCTGTTCCTTTTTCTCAATCAACTGTCGTTAACCTAGCGCGCTCAGCTTATTTACTGTGCTCAACGTAAATCAATTCATCAGTATTGAAGCCACGCTCTTTAGACATCGCTTTGAACTTCTCCATCACTTCTGGCGCAACCTCTGGTGTTCTTGAAAGTAACCACAAGTAGTCAGTATCTGGGCCCGAAACAAACGCGTATTGGTAATTCTCTTTGTCCAACTCAAACACCACATAAGCGCCGTAGAAGGGGCCAAAGAACGACACTTTTAGATAACCCTGATCGCTGCCTTCGACAAAGTACGCCTTACCTTCCGCTTCGTTCCATTCGTCATCTTCCGCCGAATAGCCGCGGTTAATCACCTTAACGCCACCATCATCACGCAGGCTGTATTCGGCGCTGATGTTATCTAAGCCACGCTCAAACGAGTGGTCTAAACGAGCCACTTCGTACCATTTCCCTAAGTATCGATCCAATTCAAACTGCTGAACGGGCTTTACTGTTTCAGGCATGCCCACGCAACCACCCAATAGAATCACACTAAGCAGCAATAATATTTTTTTCATCCTAACCTCGGCTTGTTTTTATTAGTAATGCGAGTAAGCCTTGTGAAAACATAAACTTACATCCTTGGTAATACGTTAAATCCTTTTATATGGTTCATATAACAGTAAATTATTCAGAAGCTTATGGGAATCGTTTAGTCGGTGAATGACTCAATAGTGTTTCATTGATGTTCAGTGCTGAGTGGAAGTCACCACAAAATATACGGCAAGTTAACTTAATCAGGAGAGCAACTACGGACACTTTATTATTAAAAATTCGCGATATGATTCTTACCACTCGCTTTCTATACTGACTAAACAGTGGAACATGGAAAATATAATAATGAACAACAAGCTCACTTTGCCACGCACAGCATGGATTGCATTATTCGCTAGCCTAGTCTCTGTGCCATCGGCTTTTTCTCAAAGCCTAACCGCAGACCAGATCTTTACCAATGCCGACATATATGGGCATCGCGAGTCAGACTCGATCGTTACTCACAAAGGCAAGATCATTTTCATCGGTGACCGCGAACAGACGCAAACTTTTGAAGGGCAGTGTACCGAGGTCATCGACTTGGAGAATGCTTTTGTCTTACCGGGGTTCATTGATAATCACAACCATGTGTTTGAAGCCGCCTCAGAGCTGGGTGGCAATTGCGAACTGGATTCTGAAGCTACACGCGAAGAGCAAATCCCTTACTTAGAAGCGTGTAAAATCAATGCCGAAACCAATGGTCGAGGCTGGCTGATGGGTTATGGCTTTTCTCTTGAGTCGACACTCGACAGCGACTCTGAATACACACCACTTGAGATTATCGACAACATCTTCCCTGATCGCCCCGTGGTGATCATGGAGCAAACTTCACACTCAATGTGGGTTAACTCAAAGGCACTGAAAATAGCGCGAATTAGCCAACAATCTCTGGACCCACAAGGTGGCGCGTATTTAAAAGACCAAGACAGCGGCAAGCTCAATGGCATCTTATTAGACAACGCTGGCGACCAAATTATGGAGATGGCGTGGAACAGCCAAAGCGAGCTCTTTGAACAAAGCTACCAAGGGTTAATGTTCGGTCTTGAAGAAGCCGCTGCGCACGGCATTACCACCATTGGTGACGGCCGGATGTATTGGAAACGAGGCTGGTACGACGTTTGGCTAAAAGCGGAGCAAAACCAAGATCTGACGGCTCGCGTGTCATTACGCCCTTGGGTTTACCCATCAATGGCGATACCCTCGCAATTAGAAGTCTTCGAGAAGATGTATTCAGATGATAAAAGCCATCTGTTGCTCGTCGATCAGGTAAAAATGTACAGCGATGGCATCTTCATTAACGGTACAGCAAAAACACTCGCGCCCTATTTAGATACCTATCTGCCACAGTCTCCCAATGGCCTAAACTATATTCCATCAGCACAGATGAAAGAGTGGCTAACCGCGCTCGATAAAATCGGCTTTAGCGCTCATATTCATGCGATTGGTGATGGTGCCGTTCGTGAATCGCTTGATGCGATTGAAAGCGTGCGTAAACAAGGTTCGCAAAAGCCTTACACCCTAACTCACATAGAGTTAATCAATGATGAAGACGTTCCCCGCTTCAAACAACTCAATGTCTCGGCGGATTTCCAAGTCGGTTCCGATTACGTAGCCAAACATCAACACCAATGGGCCGAAGCTTTCCTTGGTGCTCGCCGTGCCAAAGCCATGATGAACCTAGACGCAATACTCAAAACCAATGCCAATATCACCTTAAGCAGTGACTGGAACGTACACGACATCAATCCTTTAGTCGGCATCGCGAATAGCCTAATCATGGGAAAAACAGGCCTAACTGATATCTACACAGCTATCGACGCTTACACGCTCAATGCAGCAAAGAGCCTTGGTATCGAAGACGTAACAGGTTCTATTGAGGTTGGAAAATCAGCGGACTTCGCCATTCTCGACCGAGACATCACCACTGTATCGGCAAGGCAAATAGCCAAGACTCAGGTGTTGATGACAGTGTTGCGAGGAGATGTGGTTTTCGAAGACGCTGATTTCAAAGACATAAATTAGCAAACCAATGTTCGACACAAAGCCGTTTGCTACTAGTTAATATGCTATCCGTTGGCTCGCTAAAAAGAATCAGGGAAATATCAAGGTCAAGCTTGCTCAGCGACTTTAATATTTCCCTCTCTTTTAACAATGTAGCTCGTTACAAAGATCAGTGCTGAACACAGTACACATAAGTAGATGGGATACATCGGGTTCAAGATTGAAGTAAACGCAAGTAATGAAGCAACGCCATAACCTAGAGTATGAGACATAGCGATATACCCTGCGGCTGCGCCCGGAGCATCACTTTGCTTTTCGGTGGCGAATAACGTGTAGGCAGGAACAATTAGCGCAGCGCCAATCGCGGTCAGTACCATCGCCACAGCTAACGCCCACATGCTTGGGATCAAGAACATTCCAAAACCGACAAGCAGACCCAATGCGCCCCAACGGTACATAAAAAACGGTGTCAGTTTTTCCTTTTTGATAACCAAAAGTTGAGTAGCAAAAGTACAGGCAGCACTGACAGTCAAAAGAATCCCGATCGTCTCACTCAATTGTTCTGTTGGCCAATGAGTGATCGAATAGATCAGTGGCGAGAAACTGTATTGCAACAATGCGACTGCGGCACACAACAACAACCCGCTAGATAAAAAAGGCAGTATTGTTTTATTTGGTAACCAAGATGATTGCCCTATTCCTTCAGCCTTCCGAGTTTCTTCTTTAGGGGTTGGTAACAACATCGTGACAAGTAAAGCAACACACGGTAAAAAGATCATCACGATCAGGGGGGCAAAAGGCGATAACTTTAACACTAAAATGGAGACCAAAGGCCCAATCAATCGACCAACACTTAGGCCAAGACTCACTGATGTAATGGCCTGTAAACGGTTCTTTTCACCACACAATAATATCGCCCAATGCTGACTCGCAGGCACCATTCCAGACACCGTACAACCATAAATAATTCGCGCGACCACCAGCCCAATCAAACAAAACACGAATGCCTGCCCCTGTTTGCTGAACATGGCGAAAAAACACAACAACGCAAAGCTGATAGCCATACCTATCAGTGCCTGAATGACGACTTTTTTAGGACCATATTTGTCGCTCTGCCTTCCCCAAAACGGCGCAGATGGCAGAAATAATATGCTTCCTACCGCGATAAGAATCGACCACGTAGGTAAGCTGAATGCAGACTGCTCTACAAGAAAAGGCAGTGAAACGAGTAAGCCGTTTTGCCCAATTCCCATAAGAGCCGAAACAAGACCAATAGCCAATAGTTGAAATTTTTTATTTTGTATCACAGACATAATATCGAAGGCGCTAGATAAGGTTGGTAGGTTCGTAGTGGGCACGAGCATATTACAATGATAAACAGATTGATTTAGCGAATAATTATCATTTTGATTTCACTGTGTTACATTAGCGGCTAGCAGCCCATAACTCAACTTCATATTGCATTATGTACACACTTACCAATGCCTCGTTCGAAATCGACGGTAAGAAAATCCTTTCGCCAACGACTTTGACCTTTGAGCCAAAGAAGATCACCACCTTGCTTGGTCATAATGGATGTGGCAAATCGACACTCATTAAACTGTTAAGTCGACAAAACACGCCAACAGAAGGTGACGTTTTCTTCAATGAGCAACCACTCGCCTCCTACAGTAACCTTGAATTTGCACACCAAGTCGCCTACCTGCCGCAGCACCCACCGATTACTGATGGCGTGACCGTTCGTGAGCTGGTTTGCTTTGGCCGTTATCCATGGAAAGGCGCATTTGGACGTTACAGCAAAGATGATTATGCCATCGTAGACGAAGCGATTGAGAAAGTTGGCCTTAACGCCTTTTCTGACCGATTTGTCGCAACACTTTCAGGCGGAGAAAGACAAAGAGCTTGGGTCGCAATGCTGCTTGCTCAGCAAAGCCAATGTATTTTACTTGATGAACCAACCTCAGCACTCGATGTCGCGCACCAGCATGAATTGCTCGCTTTAATCAGAGAGCTTAATCAGTCACTCGGCTTAACTGTGATCATGGTGCTTCATGATGTCAACATGGCCGCCAAATTCAGTGACCATTTGATTGCGCTTCATTCTGGAAAAGTGATTGCTTCCGGTGCGCCTAAAGATTTGATGACGCCAGAAACACTGATGCAAATCTACGGAATGGAGCTTGCGCTCTTTAAGCACCCTGAGACAGGGCAACCTATCAGCTACATCCCTTAAATCAAAAGGAACCTGTTGTGAAAAAGTTCATCACCATGCTGTTCACCGTATTAGCTTTCAATGCCCTTGCTCTAGAGAGCGCTCACGCACTAGAAATCAAACACGAAATGGGCAGTGCCTCTTTCGATGCTACACCTAAAAAAGTGGTGGCTTTAGATTGGGCACTCACCGAAACCGTATTAAGCCTAGGCGTTGAGTTGCAAGGCGTGGCAGACGCACAAGGTTATCAGCAATGGGTGGTAAAACCTGCGTTAAATGCAGACGTGACAGATGTGGGCTCTCGAAGAGAACCAAACCTAGAGCTACTAACAGAACTCAAACCTGACGTCATTTTAATCAGTGAGCATATGGCGGCGGCCTACCACCAGCTCAATGAAATCGCACCTGTCTTGGTTTACAGTGTCTACAGTAAAAAGAAACAACCACTTGAATCCGCAACTTCGGTTACCCTCTCTTTAGGCAAGCTATTTAACAAAGCACAACGCGCCCAACAGGTGATTGATGAGACAAACAAGAGATTAAGCGATAACGGTGCAAAAATACGTGCCGCAGACAACTCAGACAAACCACTGATTTTTGCACGCTTTATCAACGACAAAACCTTACGCATTCATAGCCAAGGTTCATTAGCGCAAGCCACCATAAGTAGCATGGGCCTTAAAAACGACTGGCAAGAGCAGACAAACCTCTGGGGTTTTACCACTACAGGTACTGAAAGATTGGCTGAACACCAACAGGCGAATGTGATGATCTTTGGCCCGCTAACGGAAGAAGAGCATAAGAAACTGACTCAATCCCCTCTTTGGCAAGCGATGGCTTTTACGCGTACAGACTCCGTTTACGAACTTCCTACCATCTGGACTTTCGGTGGGCTAATCGCCGCTCAAAGGTTTAGTGACCACATTACCGAATTGCTTACCCAAAAATAATGGCTACCGTAAATATCGAAAAAACCGTCACAGGGCGATTCAATATCAAGGCAACGGCACTACCTCTCGCTGCTGTTTTGTTGATCAGCTCGCTACTGCAAATTACCGCTCCTTACTCGCAAGGGATTGGCTTGATTTGGGATACGCTGTTTCACTTTGATTCTTCAAATTATCAGCATCTGATTACTCACCTCACCTATTTACCTAGGCTTACCGTCGCTCTCATTTGTGGTTTTGCACTGGCAGTCGCTGGGTGTGTAATGCAATTTGTACTGCGTAACCCTATAGCCTCACCTACCACGTTGGGTGTTGCTGCAGGCGCAGAACTCGGCATGGTATTAGGGATCCTTTTAATTCCTGCTAACCTAGCTATCCCTGGGTTTATTCCCGCTTTCATCGGGGGCTGCCTTGCAACAGGCTTAGTTTTTACCTTAAGTTCTGCGCGAGGCTTTTCACCATTACACATGGTGTTAGCCGGTATGGTTGTCAGCCTCTTTTTAGGCTCACTCAACACCATGTTGCTCATGCTGCATGAACAACGGCTTACCAGTATTTTTGTTTGGGGTGCCGGTGTACTGAATCAGAATGATTGGTCGAGCGTGCAGGTTCTCATACCTTTAGTCTCGATCCCGACTTTGTTATTGCTGGTTTTACAGCGCCCGTTATCAGCACTGCAATTTGGCGATAATGTCGCCACTTCACTTGGTGTAAACATCAAACAAATCAAATTGCTTTGCTTATCGTTGGCGATCTTTATTACTGCAGCCGTAATCAGTGAAGTAGGCTTAATCGGATTCGTTGGCATTGTGGCTCCTGCTATCGCTCGGCTTCTCGGTGTAAGAGCACTCGCGAAACAGATTCTGGTCAGTGGGTTGGTAGGCAGCTTCATTCTATTGATTGTGGATTTAGTGATTCAGCCCTTCTCTGGCTTTGGTGGCGAACTGCTTCCTACGGGCGCAATGACGGCGCTACTGGGTGCGCCCTTCTTATTGTGGTTACTGCAACGCACTAAACTACAATCCGACCTAAAAAACCGCAGTGAAACCATTGAGCACTACAAATTCGTCAGTACGCGTAAAGTACTGGCCGCGATGTCAGTACTATTGATGGCAATGTGTGTTCTTGCCCTTACAGTAGGTAAAAACCAGTTCGGTTGGAATGTTGAACTCAACCCATCGCTATTCGATCTACGTCTACCGCGTGTATTAGTCGCGCTATTGGCAGGGATCGGGCTTGCGTTTGCAGGCACGATTATTCAACGAATCTCAAACAACCCAATGGCTAGCCCCGAAGTCTTGGGGATCAGCTCAGGGGCCGCTCTGGCGTTAGTGCTCGGTACACTATTTGGCACAGCAGTCGGCCGAAATGAGCAAATGCTGCTTGGTACACTCGGCGCAACTTCAGTGACTGCCGTGGTTTGGCTAATGGGAAGAAAACACAATTTCGCCCCAACGCAAACCTTGTTAACAGGCATCGCGCTAAGTGCAGGGCTCGACGCTCTACTGCGCATCACAATGAGCTCGGGCAATGAGAATGCAACCGCGCTCCTCACTTGGCTTTCAGGATCGACTTATTTAGTCGCGAATCAAGATGTCATTTTGCTCGCCGTTGGGGTTACCATCATCAGTGCAGTGGCGCTGTCTTTGAATCGCTGGATAGAGCTGATTAACTTAGGCGACGTCACCACAAGCAGCCTAGGTATGAACACAACCGCTGTTCGATTGGCTTTGCTTTTGCTAGTCGCGGCACTAACAACTCTGTGCACCATCGTCATTGGGCCATTAAGTTTCATTGGATTATTGGCGCCGCACATGGCGCGTTCGCTTCACCAATATCGCGCGATTCCTCAAATGCTCACTGCAGCATTATTAGGCGCTATCATCATGGTTGCTGCCGACTGGATTGGTCGTACGCTATGGTTCCCTTGGCAGTTCCCTGCAGGTCTATTAGCCTCTCTGATTGGTGGCGGCTACTTCCTCTATCTAATGAGAAAATAAGCACATACGAGAAGTCACTTTCTCCGTTTAAAGCCCCGTTTGAAGCCTTTATTTGAAGTCGAGGCTTTAAGCGGGCTCTCTTCTTACTGACTCATTAACACACTTGCCAACAAAGCTATCAATGAGCTACAGACTATTCAATTACAGACAAAACGTTCAACTCCCAGCCAACCTATCCATTGCAACAGGTCGATTAACATTGTCTTTTGGTTACAAAAACACAATTTATGGTATTTAAGCCTTTTTGTGTTTACCATGGAATCAAGATTAAACACATACTCTGAGCGTCATGGACATAACGACAATTACAAAGCTCCAACAAAATTTGTTATTCAAGGTCATCGCGAGGCTAAAAGCCGACAACGCTAAAGCGGGAAGCAGCCTAAACGAATCATCTTTGGCGCAGCAATTCGAAGTATCAAGAAGCCCTATTCGAGCGGTATTAAAGCACTTGTCAGCGCAAGGCATCACTAAAGTCGTCCCTTATAAAGGGTCTGTATTACAAACCGATGCGGCAGATATCGAAATTTCAGGCCAAGACAACGACCAACAACCTCGCCAAGAACAATTATACCTGCGCGTACTCATGGATTTATTCTTTAGTGAGTTAGGTCAGTCGTTTTCCGAGAAAGACCTGCAACAACGTTATGATGCCAACCGTGGTGAGATGCAAAGCGTACTGCGCCTGTTAGAAAGCGATGGTATTTTTCGTCGCAGTCCAGGATACAAATGGCAGCTTGATGGTGTGTTGAACACCCTAGAAAGACACACCGAAAGTTATCGCTGTCGACTCATTTTCGAGCCTGCTGGCCTACTCGAACCAACATGGACACTTGATAGCAGTGCGATTGAAAGCTGCCGAGATCGCCATGCTCAAGCGATTAAGACCCCAGAATCTGTCAACGCCAGCCAACTCTTTAGCCTCAGTGCCGAGTTTCACGAGCAACTTGCCGCATGTTCAGGAAATCGCTTCTTATTGAGCACCATGCAACAACATAATCGCCTACGTAAAGCGACCGATCTCGTCTCGATGCACATTCAATCTTCAGTCACTAAATCGTGTCAGCGTCGGCTAGAGATCATCGAATTGGTGCTAGAAGGTGACAACCAAACAGCTTCGACAAAATTAGCTCAGCTACTGGAAAATGATATTCGAGTCATGAAACGCACCTACAACGATGTAATGACGGTCTCTATGGAGCAGCGAGAAAGTTTAATCAGCAGCATCATGGCAAAAAACAGTTAACCATCAGGGCAGTCAAATCATGGCTGCCCTTTATCGTTTCCCTCTACCATCCAAAATACTCTTCGTACTTTTTAGTTCTTAGTTTCTAAGTCTTAATTCTTAATTCTTAATTCTTAATTCTGTGTCATGTCACGATCGTACCAGCACTTTCATATCGGTTGAATTATAGGCTGAACATCCGCTTAAGCACTGCGGAACAAGGTACTAGCCCTGTTTTCTCCGGTGACAAACAACCCCGCCAAACGAGTGATTCCAAATCCATAAAAGAAAATTGCATTTTCATATTGTATTTTCGCAACAAAAACACAATAATAATGATTCTTATTTAGAATTGATAAACTTAACGATAATACTTCGTACTTTAACTATGGAAGTAGTAACCGCTTAGGTGGCGCGAATGCGAACGTATACAAGCTTGAAAGATATCGAGATGAGTATGTTTGGGGCCATAAGTAAGTGACCACTGTTAACCTCTTTTCTAATTTAGGAGGCTTCATTTATTACTAACCAGTAAAGATGAACGCTTGTTTACTTATAAAAAACAAAGTCATCGCACAAATATGAGTCTTTGTGCAGCCTTTTATTGATCAAGATTGAGAACAAAATGAAAACCGAAAAAGGAAGTTTCAAGCTTTCCACCGTTGCGCTAGCGATTGTCGCAGCAAGCACAGTGTTTACAGCCCAAGCACAAGAATACACAACCGAAGAAAACATGGTGGTTGTCTCTAGCCGAACGCCTAAAGCGATCAGCGATATCCCGGGAACAGTTTGGTACATCGACACCGATAAAATCGAACAGGAATACCGTGGTGGTAAATCATTAGGTGAAATTCTATCGGCGAGCATTCCCTCTTTAGATGTAAGCAGCGGCGCTCGTACTAACTATGGTCAGAATCTACGTGGCCGTAAGATGCTCGTTATGATTGATGGCGTATCACTACAATCCTCTCGCCAAATCAGCCGCCACTTAGATTCAATCGACCCATTTAACATTGATCGCATCGAAGTGTTATCGGGTGCAACGTCTATCTACGGTGCCGGTGCTTCTGGTGGTGTCATCAACATCATCACCAAAAAAGTACAAGGTGAAGAGTTAGAATTCGAATCTTATGTCGGGGGATCGTCGGGCTTTAATTCAGGTGAAGATTTCGATTACAAAGTCGGTCAATCTATCTCTGGCGGTAACGACAAAGTTCAAGCTCGCTCTTCTGTGGTTTACACCGAGACACAGGGTGTATTCGATGCAGATGGCGATATTGTGACTCCTGACATTTCACAAGGCTCACTGCAATTCAACAAGACGGTAGATTTCCTGACAACTGTTGGCGTGAACCTGTCTGAGACAAAAAAGCTCAACTTCCTTGCTCAATATTACGATAGCCAGCAGAACTCTCCTTACGGCCTATACATCACCGGGCGCGATTTTGTTGACGTACGCAAAGGCTTTTACTCCGATCGCGAACACGGAACTGAGCGCATCATGCTTAGCGCCTCTTACGTCGATGATCAATTCCTTGGGCATCAGTTAATTGCTGAAGCTTCGTACCGTAAAGAAGACCAAACTTACACGCCTTATTTCCAATCTTCTGGTCAACAAATTACCGATGTTATTTCATTAAAAACCACACTGGCTAAGAGCTTCAATAAGTTCAATGTTGTTTATGGAATCGACGCGTATCAAGATCAACTTGAAAGTAATCAAGCGCTTTACGATCCTACCATTGCGAATAATTCAGGTAATTTAATCAACAAAACCTACGCACAAGTCGGTCGTTATGCTGGAGTTAAAGTCAGCTCTATCGCGGGCTTTGTACAATCTGATTATGCAATCACCGAAGATTGGACGGTGGAAGGTGGATTCCGCTACCAATACATCTCTAACAAGATTGATGATTTTGTCGGCTACAGCCAACAGAAGAAAATTGCTGCAGGTAAAGGGAAAACAGCAGACGCAGTACCCGGTGGTGAAACCGATTACGGTGTTGGCTTATTTAACCTAGGTACGATCTACCACCTTAATAACGAGTCTCAAGTTTGGGCAAACTTCTCGCAGGGTTTCGACCTTGCAGACCCAGCGAAATACTACGGACAAGGTAGCTACAAGCTCGTTGGCGATCACTGGAAACTCAACGACAGCATCAACGTTAATGACTCAAAAATGTCTGGCATTAAAACCAACAGTTTTGAGTTAGGTTACCGCCTTGATACTGGTGAGCTAAGCCTGCAAACCGCGGCTTACTACTCACAATCTGACAAATCAGTGAAGTACAACAAAAAGACATTGCTGATTGAAAACATCAATGACAAAAAGCGAGTGTACGGACTAGAGGCGATGGCTTCTTACTGGGTACATGACAATATTCAACTGGGCGCTTCTGGTCACTACGTCACCTCTGAAGTGAAGGGTAATGACGGTTGGAAAGATGTATCTGCAGGAAGTGCAAGTACTTCTAAAGCAAGTGCTTGGGCAGGTTGGTATGACACAGACCTATCTGTAAAAGTACAAAGCCAAACTATGTTTGATTACGAAGACGACAAAAACAAACTTGATGGCTACACCGTGTTTGATCTAGTAAGCACCTACCAGCTTCCTGTCGGTAGCCTAGGTTTCGGCATTCAAAACTTACTGAACAAAGACTACACCACAGTTTGGGGTCAACGTGCTCAAATCCTTTACTCGTCTCATTACGACTCAGCGGCGTATGACTACAAAGGCCGCGGCCGTACTTACACTTTGAATTACCAAGTTAAGTACTAATTAATCGGTCTACATAAACTGATTTAATTACCCACTCAAACGAATGGGATGCTTAAGCAAAAAAAAGGGTTGGCAAATATGCCAACCCTTTTTATTGAAGTGTCTATTGCGAACTCCCCTATGTTCAATTTTACGTATATTTAAGCCGTCTTTTTTCAAAAAGATGCTTATTTATCATCAAGTGCAAAGTAGATCTTCGACACAATCCCTTCAGCAATCAGAATCGTAAATACCATCACGATTTTTGAACCCACCAAGATGATGTAAGTCGTGATTGCTCGGTACACCTTAGGGGGTAACCTTTGAGCGAGTTAGTTGAAATCTTGCGTCCAATACGACATCTTCGATGCGTCTGACTTGCTGGCTTTATATCCAATACCCATCTTTGTGTGACGGCTGTTCATTACGTTTTGGCAGTGACCTTCGTGGCCAGCCCAGCTATTGAGACCGGCATTATTCACTTTGCCATCACTTCTCGGACTGGTGTAACCAAAGATAGGGATCACAACCGACTTCGATGAAAGCACAAACGCATTCTGACCTGAACTGTTTACAACGAAGTGACCTTGGGCATCTCTCCGATGTTGCTCATCTGAGTTCAACTGAGCATTGTTAGCCGTGGTGTTGTCCCAAGCGATAGGCGCAACTGGCGGGTAATTGCCACTCGCAAACGAAGAGCCAAATGCATCACAATAGCGCTGTGTCGACCTCGCGCAGTTTGTCGAAATAACAGATTGATACTTAATAGTGTTCTGGCTTAGATCTTCTGGAATATTCACAATTCGGCACCATTTTTCATCGGCAACGCCTTGACCGGGCATCCCCCAAATCGCACCATTCAGCAGTTGATTTATATCTAATGATGAGAAATCGATAAGAGTGTCGCTATTGAGCTGGCCGAGCTCCAAATCGATCTTTCCAGATGAAGGGTTCAACTCAAAGATCGAGGCCCCTACCTCCTTTGCTGCTGCATTAATTTTGTCTCGCTGCAATAATTCCCAAGAATCACCAAAACGCTCTTTTGACTGCTGTCCATAAGCTTGAGCGATAAAATCATAAGTGGGCAAATTAGACTCCACTCCGCTCCCATCTTTGGAAATGACACTGCCAACATTTTTAAATTCCAAAGCACTGTCGAACACCGCATCGTTAAATACATACGATCCCAAGAGCTCACTTGAGCAAGAGTTGCTTTGCATATCGTATCGATACTCAGAAATTGTACCGTCTACGATTAACTGATGATTCTTCCTTTGCGCACTTAACCCTGCAGTTTCGTAACAGTGCCAATCGTTAACAAAGTTGCTGCCATTATCGATAACGATTGTTGGTACAGCGATAGTCACATCAACCTTCTGAGTATCTCCACCTTTGAATGCAGGCAGTTCGTTTTTAACAGTAATCGATGAATAATTTCTGATTGGATCCGTTTTTTCGATAAAGCCTTCGATAGCAAAAATCATATTGTTGCTAAGAGCTTTAATGTCAGGCTGCTGAGACGTTACTGTCGACGGAGAATCGGTGTTGCCTGTAGTACTAGGATTGTTTGGGGAACTTGGGTTGTTTGAAGTTCCTGGGGGAGTAGCGTTATCAGAAGTAGAGGTGCTTCCCCTAGATGAACTTTCTCCTCCACAACCGGAGATAATCAATGCCAGAAGTGCCACCGCTGAGATATTAAGTTTGTTCATGAGTTAATCCTTAACCATATATTTTTCTTGGTATTAGGATGTTGCCTCATAGAACGAACTTAAATTTCAGACCAATGTCAGAGCCCCCAAATACTGACACTAAGTTTACAATTTATAAGATATTGTCAATTCGAAGTTTATTTTATAAGCCAATGGACTCATTCAGCGACACACACTCATTTCCAAAAAGTGCAGACTATGAAAAATATAATCACTAATGCGAACGTATTTAACGGTGTTGATAACAACTTTATCGAGAATGTATCAATCCTCATCGAAGATAACTTGATCACTGAGATTGGAGAGATTGACCCAACGATTGCCGATGAAACGATTGATGCTCAAGGCGGATTCTGTAACCCTAATCAGCAGTGCTTCATCTCTGAGTAAGGCTAAACACGGTGATATGCTATTATTAACACAAGCTTTTGATTTATGGATGAAATTGGAATGAGACAATTCATTACTGGACGACTATTTTCCGTACTGTTATTCAGTTCAGTCCTGTCGGGGTGTGGTAATTTTAGAAATCTATCTAACGAGATAGACGCAATTGATGCCTATACCAACCAGTACCAACTCATTTTGAGCGAACCAGCATCAGGCTCAGCCGTCGTTATTCAACAGATTAAAGATATCAATAAAAGTGAAGTTGATGGCTACGACGGCATAATAGATAGCGATAGCATTCAATTGCAGCTATCTCGAAAAATACACTACTTACTTATCTTTGATGATAAAAACCAAGATTTAACACTGCAAGCTGACGAACCATTCAGTGTCGTTAACCTACATGATCATCAAGACAATTCCACAGTAAAAGTTGCACTCGCCATTGACGAAAATAAAGCGCCTAGAGCCTTTGTTAATCGCTCCTTGTCCTCTTTACTGAAAGTAGAATTGGACCTTGTCGATATAGGCACCGTTGTGAGTTTAACGGATCCGCCCTTTAAGCGAAAAAACGCTAAGCTCGGCATGTGGCAGCCGGTAACATTCTTTTTTGAAGGCAATGCTGGGCTCTACTTTTTGTCGGAATACGATCCAACTAAAATCCCGATATTATTTGTACATGGTATCAACGCAACCGCTTTAGATTTTGCTCCATTAATCGAAAAGGTCGATCAATCTAAATACCAAATATGGGTGTTCAACTACCCTTCTGGCTTATCTCTGGTTTTAAGTTCAAAAGGCTTGAATAACCTGCTGCATACCATAGTGACGGAATATAAGATCCAACAATTACACGTGGTGGCACACAGCATGGGTGGGCTGATCGTGACAAACAGTGTTCGTCAGTGCCAAATCGGACAGCTGTGCAATTTTGTCAGTAGTGTCACAACCGTATCTTCCCCGTTCGGCGGCGTTGAGTCCGCCAAACAAGGAGTTGAATACTCCCCTATCGTGATGCCAGCCTGGGTAGATTTAAATCCAGACGGAAAATTTATCTCCGAGTTATTTGGTAGTAAGAATAAAAACCATACCCCGCACTTTTTAGCGTTTGGATACAATTCGGGGGAGTTATTTAATACCAACAGTAATGATGGCGTAATTGACCTATCAAGCCAGCTTTCGCGCCCAGCTCAATTAAACGCCGACCAAATTTTTGGGTACGACGAAAATCACTTAAGTATCTTAGACAACGATGACTTGTTTGAAGATCTTTCTGAATTTTGGTTGAGGACTGAACAAGAATCGCGTTCATTACTTCATGTGGGGAGACCCAAGCGAGCAGGTTTAAGACATATCGGTTAAAGAAAATGGAACGCTCAGGCGTTCCATTTTTGTTTGTGTGGAGTCTAATACTTGTCGAAGTTGAGAGCATTGATATCGCGTGCGTTCGGTCTAATTTAGAACATCCTCCCCCTCTAACTCCCCCTCAAATTAAGTTCATCAATCCCTTTAGATCTGCGACCGAGGGGGAGAACCTTCTTTGGCCCTGAATTTACAGCTGCACATGTCACGATCGGTATTCAGTTCCTCCCCTTTCCACGAATTACAATGGTTCTAAGATGCAAACTAAGGGGAGGCTAGGAGGGGATTTAATAATGAGATAACACGGGTTTGCACCTGAAAAATCGGATTTACACCGCATTATATTCTTATTTTTCAGTTGGTTAAGCCATGGGTTTGGGATGCGCTGAAAGTATAAATTCGTGCCTGCACGATATTAAAATGTTAGCTGTAAATAGGAGTTAATATTGAGTAATAATAAGGAATCGCATCCAATCCGTAATGGTGTAATTACGTCAGTAGTTGGCGGAATCATTCTATCTTTTTGGTCTCCGTTTAGAGATCTCTTGGTCAAGGCTGCACTATGGTGCTGGGGACTGCTGACTTCTATTTGGGTATGGTTTTCATCTACACACGAAACCTACGGATGGATATTCGCACTATTAATTGCGCTGTCATTTCCAACGTTAATTAAGTTGGCTTCCTTAATGGCAAGAAAAAAAGAACCAGGAGTGGAAGAACTATATAAGTCAGATTATCTATTCGGGGCTGATTGGGATTGGTACTACTTAAATGGTGAAATTAAAAATCTATGGTGTTTGTGTCCGTCCTGTAAGAATGAACTTGTATTTTCTGAATTCGTACCAAACAGGTATGACTATAGACATGACGGTTTAGAGCCAAAAACAGATTTCTTGTGTGAACGCTGTGATACGACAAGGTGTTCGTTGAAAGGAAATAAGAGATATGCTCTTGGCACTGTCGAAAGAGAAATTCGTAGAAAAATTAGAAGTAACGAGTGGCAAAACAGCTAACAAAAGCTTCAAACCGACAAACAACGCGTGGCATTTTTAGTTTGCGGTGAGTTTCGTGTTTAGGGCGCAGTGCAGCGGCTTGCGTTGTCTGCGGTTTAAGCTAGCGTTATGTCTCAAGGATGGAGAGCAATGCAAGAATACAAAGTAAGCACAAACAATGAAGGCCTCGACTTTGAGTTTATCTATAAATTTATTTCACGTAGTTATTGGGCTTCTGAGATTCCAAGAGAAACTTTGAAAAAGGCGATATCAAACTCTTTTTGTTTTGGTGTTTTTACTGACACTGGCGATCAAGTTGGCTTTGCTCGACTCATAACAGATAGAGCTACATTCGCTTACCTTGCGGATGTGTTTATTGACGATCGTCATAGAGGGAAAGGTCTGAGCAAGTTGTTAGTGCAAACGATAGTCGAACACGCTGATGTAAAAGGACTCCGTAGGATGGTTTTGGCTACTAGGGATGCTCACGGGCTCTATGCTCAATTCGGTTTTAGACCAGTAGAAAATCCAGAGATATTAATGCAAATCTGGCAACCGAATGTCTATCGTGACCAAGAGGCATAACAAATAAGGATTAAGGTGTTGCGTTGCCAACACAAAATCCCGAGTGTTGAACAAGCCTGAAGCCACTTTATTAAGTAAATTATTCGATGAGGGTCGAGGGGCATTGCGCCTTGAACTGGTCTATTAACGCATGACACCAAGTTAGTGACTTTCCATACTTGTAGTTATTCATGAATTGCTAATTTAGCAAAACCACTAACACAGAAATGTCCAGAAACGTTTTTAAAATTGATCAAACTCTATTGTCCTCCGACAACAATGGCTAGATATAGAGCGAGCATAAGGTCAGATAGAGTTTAAAAGTAGGTAGTGGCTAGGGGGGAATTGGTGATCTTAATTACACATCCCTGTGTAACGTATTCTGAATATCAGCTGGCTTTAAAGCGCTTCATAAATTGACTAAAGCGTGGAATCAGGTTTTGCACAGTCGGCGCATCGGGAATCTCATTTACAAAAATCATAAAGCGCTGTGCTTTACTTTTATCACCTTGAGCAGTCCCTGCTAGTATTGCTTGAGCCAAAATTACATGCTCAGCGGTAACGTCCTTATTCGAAAATTCGTGAATCAACATAGAAAATCCTAATAAGTATAAATACGGATGTAATAATACAATATATTGATGTTTATATCGATAGCTCATGGCATTCATCAATGTCAGATTGGTGTGAAAATAATACTGGACAGTGAGCTTAGTGACTTTCCATACTTATGCTAATTCGTGATTTGCTAATACTTGGTTCTCCGAAACACGTTTCTGTCCAAATCCAATTTAGACATCCCAAAACAAAAAGGGATTGGTATCTCTACCAATCCCTTCCAGAGTTAACATGTCGCTCGTTGGTTCAGCATTGAAAGCCGATTTGATAATCACCTAAGTTCACTTATTTCTAGTCCTACTTCGAGGCAAATCATCCTCATCCTATTGTAGTGGTCAACAATTCAAGGGAAGATTTGTGGTGGTTAGTGCTTGTACCTAAAGGTATTACTGTCATCAACAATCTCGATTTTTACAGGCACTGTTCCTTGCTTAACGTTGCCGATTTTTGAAAATGCTTTGTGCGAAAGGTCGATAACTCGGCCTTTGACATAAGGGCCTCGGTCGTTAATTTTCACATCGACCGACTTGCTATTAGCTGTATTGGTCACTCTCACGATAGTGCCAAAGGCTAAGGTTTTATGCGCTGCCGTGTAGGCATTCATGTTGTATGTCTCACCACTTGCTGTGAGCCTTCCATGGAATTTATCGCCATACCAAGAAGCTTTACCAGCAAGAGCGTGTGACTTGGCATATTCCTTTGTTTTAGAACTGCCGACAGCCGACGTTGAAGTGCATCCGGCCAATACCATAAGAATAAGAGCAGTAAAGATAATATGTGATTTTTTCATGTAATTTGGGTGCGCTAATCTGTGCATTTTTCTCTGTTTTCGCTGTTTTTTGGTTCGCCATATATTGCTGAGTATAGTCACTGCACAGCTAAGGCTACCATCCGGTAAGATGCACCAATATTTTCATGGTGTACGCTTTCTTCCGTCATGTTCATGAAAGGTTTTATCGTCAAGACGTCAACTTTAACAACGTCTTAAATCTGATCAATTCTTAATCACCCCATATGATGAATCACTTAAAAAGCACACAAACAAAAAGGATTGGTATCGCTACCAATCCTCTTTAGGGGGTGTTTCGGTTCTTCTACCTTATAGAAGGCAGTAACGCGATTACTCGTAATCAGTCACGTACGTGTCTTCGTATGTGTGCGAGTAGAATTCGAATAGATTGCCAAACGGGTCTTCTAGGTAAACCATTTGCGCTTGTTTTAGTTCGTCTTCTGGGTGGTAACGCATGATGTCCATACGAACCTTACCGCCAAACTCTTCAACGCGCTTGATAGCTGAATGGAACTGCTCTTTTGGAAGCTGTAGACAGAAGTGGAAGATGCCTAGACGAGAGAAGTCTACTTCGTGACGCTCTTGGCGATCTTTCATTTCGAACAACTCAACACCGATGCCATCGGATGTCACTAGGTGTGCAATGTTGAAGCCTTTGAAGCCTTCACCAAATACTGCGATACACATACGGCCAATTGCTGATTCGCGCTCTTCCATCACTTTGGTATTGTTCATTACGATTCTTAGACCTAGAGCCTTGGTGTAAAACTCAACTGCTTTGTCCATGTCGCCAACCATGATGCCTACGTGATTCATTTTCATAACTTGCTCCAAATTCGTTTTTAATTCTATGCTTTCCGAAGATTAGCTTCGGTGTTTCGTTTCGATGGAGAGAGTATATGGAGATAGGCTAATTAAATGAAATTATCATAAATTATATTAATGATAATTTTTTGTTATTCATTAATTTAAAGATGAAAAATACCGAAGAGATGTGTTGTTGATTAGATTATTAGTTGAATCGATTTGTAAGGAGTACGAAATGGGATTGAGAGAGTCGTCATTCACCAAGGAAACTCGAGCCACCAGCCGGTGACTCGAACTCTAGTGCAGCAATCTTGTAAAGCTGGTGTCTATGCTGGTTGATAAAGCATAAAGGCAACCACAAGTGCGAGACTGCCACCCAAGCAACGATTCACAAACATCATCTGCCTAGGTGATTGCAGTAGCTTAGTAAGCATAGTTCCACAGTAAGCCCAAACCAACATACACAATACACCGGTCACGACCATAATGGTGGTAATAGTGACAACCTGAACCAAATAGTCTGCCTGCGTGGTAATGAACTGAGAAAAAACGGTCAACGAAGCAATCCACCCTTTCGGGTTTAACACTTGAATTAATACACCCGAAACAAACCCAGAACGGTTTGCTGAATGGTCCTGCTCAATTTCCATATTGGCAATCGACCAAGCCATGAACAGTAAATAAGCCGCACCAAGGTACTTCATTATCGTGTAAATTTCCGGATACAGAGTAAACAGGCTGACTAATCCAGCACTAGATCCTGCCAATATGATAATAATGCCAAAAGCATTTCCAGAGACAAAAGGCAACGTCGCCGCGAATCCATACCGGCTCGATATCCCAAGCAATGCAATGTTTCCAGCTCCTGGTGTAATTCCAATTGATATTGAAAACAGCAAGAACGCTAGCATCAATTGAGCGCTCATTCTTTCTCTCCTAGTTAGTAATATGTTGTTTGGAGCAAAGTTTACAGGTTCGACTAGGAATAAAATTGCTATATGCGCTATTATCAGTGCAAATTTGAGCAAAAGTTTTCAAAAAAACGCATGAAAGTGAAAGAATCCACCAACGAAGTGTTGGATGATACAGATATTGCTATTCTTGGCCACATTCAAAAAGATGGCCGCATGAGCAACAGCAAGCTAGCCGAAAAAGTAAACCTCAGTGAAACACCCTGCTGGCGTCGTTGGAAACGTATGGAAGAGACGGGCTATATTGATGGCTACACCGCTCAGCTCAACCGTAAAAAGCTCGGGCTTCACGTTTCAGGTTTTACCCTAGTGACACTCGGTAACCACGAAGTTAAAAACACAGAACCATTTGAGGAATTTGCCGCGGTGACAGATTGGATTCCAATGTGCCACTGTATTGCAGGCGGTGCCGACTATATGATTCAAGTGCTAGCTAGAGATTTGGAAGAGTACTTTGAGCGTATTAGTTCGATCAGACGAGTGAAAGGTGTAAGTGCAATTCAGTCGAACATTTCAGTAAAAGAGTTGAAAAACAGTTATCAGTTACCTCTTGCCGATTAACTTCGATGCTTCCATGAATTCAAACGAAATGATTAATAAACAACAAGAGAATACCAGTCTCAAACCGTTGTTTACGGCCCCAAAAAAACTATAGATCAACTAAAATAAGCCTCACGCAATGCGAGGCTTACTTCACGACACACTCTTTTTTCATTATGTCGAGACCACGCTCGAAAGTCTGTGTCCAAGCGGATTCGATACTTTTATCATAGTGAGGGTCATACTTCTTAACCGTATTCAACAATGAATTGAACCAATCATTGAGTTCTTGTTCAGAGATATCCATTCCTAAATCTTTATGTCGCTTCCCAAGCTTTTTCACCGAGTTTCGTACGCTCGGTAGACCTGCAGAATTATAGATAAGGATGATCGAGGCTTTAAGCATCTTGGTTTGTTGCTCAAACCCTATGTTTTCAAAGCGTTCTGAAAACCTTGGGTTATGCTCGCAGAAGTCCGCCAAAAACGTTTCTAGAAATTCTTGATCTATCCTGCAACGCTCAAAGCTTTCATAAAACCGTTCATTAGGTGTCATTTTGTTGGTTCTTCGCATTCGCCAGCGATCCTTAACAGTCCATGTCACCTAAGTATACGCCACTATGGCATAAAGTGAGTTGCACAGATCTTGTTTCCATCAGGATCACGCAAATAAGCCATGTACAAGCGACGTTCATCAGAGCCTCTCGCTCCGGGGCCATTTTCAATGCTTGTGCCGCCATTTTCGACGCCAACTCGATGCCATTCATCTACAACTTCAGAAGAAGACGCAAGAAAACCCACCGTCATGCCGTTGCCGTGAGTCGCAGGCTGACCATCAATCGGCTTCGTTAAGCCCAACACACCTGTTTGGCTAACGTAAACACAGCGCCCTTTGGGATCAACAGAGCCTTCGCTATAACCAAGCACCTTCATGATTGGGTCATAAAAAGCCTTCGCGCGTTCAATATCTTCGGTACCGAGAAAAACATGGCTGAACATAACTAACCTCTTCTTTTATTGAAAGAACCATCTAAACTAGACCTATAATTCGTGTTTGTCTAGGCACGCTATTCGGTCACAACTGTTGCTTAACCCATTGAGCAAACACTTGAAACTTAGTACGTTGATCCATCCCTTTAGGGCATACTAGGTCATACCCTTTGCCAGATTCCATACTCATAAATGGAGTAATTAACAAACCTTGGTCAATCTGCGGCTTCATAAATTCTAGGCGTCCTAGTGCCACTCCCATAGACAGCATTGCAGCATCCATAGCCAAGCGGTTATCGCTGTAATAATCACATTGCAAAGTACAATCCACATCGCTTTGGGCTTCATGTAACCAACGTTGCCATGCCGTAACATCCCCACTGTGGATGAACTGAATGCGATCCAAATACTGTATTCCCTTTACTAGGCTGAATTTTTCAGCATATTCAGGGCTGCACACAGGCGTTCGAATTCCTGTAAACAATCGCTCACTGTGATGATTTGGATAGTGGCCTTCGCTGTAAAATATTGCCACATCATACGGTTCAAATTGAAAATCAGATTGGTTCTGCTTGGTTTGCAGTTTGATGCTTAAATTTGGGTACAGTTGTCTAAACTCAGGCAAACGAGGCATCAACCAAGAGGACGCAAAATAAGGGGAGGTTGCAATGTACAACTCCCCGCTCAGCTCTCCGGTTTGAATGTCTACTAGCTCAGAAAAAATAGATTCGAAAGAGACATTCAACATAGCCAGAACACGTTGCCCTTCAGGTGTGAGTTCAAGCTTTCTCGTCTTACGAACAAACAAGTTGAACTTCAATTGTTGTTCTAGTTTTTTAATACGATGACTGACTCCACCTTGAGTCAGAAATAGTTCTTCGGCAGCAAGAGTAAAACTCAAATGCTTGGCCGAAACACTGAATGTGTGCAACAGCGACAGCGTTTGTTGGCGATTCTCAAACAAGCCCATAGATTAACCTCACTAATGCGTAAACCATCGATACTGGTTTGTCGGTGTACTTGTTCATCATATAGATTAAACCGTGTAATCTAAATAATAATGGTGAGTAAAATGATGCAAAAACAAAAACTAAAAGTCGCGGTGATTGGTGGTGGCTCAAGTTACACCCCTGAACTCATCGAAGGCTTACTAAAACGCTATCACGAATTACCGATTTCTGATCTTTGGCTAGTCGATATCGAAGAAGGCATGGAAAAAGCGCAAGTGATTGCCGATTTGACGCAGCGAATGATTAAAAAAACCAACTGTGATATCACGGTACACCTCACGACAGACCGAAAAGCGGCGCTCGTTGACGCAAACTTTGTCTGTTCTCAATTTCGAGCAGGTCGGTTAGAAGCAAGATTACGCGACGAAAGAATTGCACTTAAATATCGCATGATAGGCCAAGAGACTAACGGATTAGGTGGTTTTTCTAACGCTTGTCGAACCATCCCCATTGCTTTAGAAATCGCAAAAGAGATGGAAGTACTTTGTCCGAATGCATGGTTGCTCAATTTTACTAACCCATCAGGCATGGTGACCGAAGCCTTAATTAAGCACTCAACCATCAAAACGGTCGGTTTGTGTAATATCCCCGTGAACATGGAACGTGGTGCAGCAAAAATGCTTGGCGCTGAACGCGAAGATATCACCATGCAAATCGCAGGTTTAAATCACCTTGTGTGGGCTCGAAAAGTGCTTCATAACGGCGAGGACAAACTTCAAGAAGTGATTGAGCAACTCCTTGGTGGCAATGACCAAATGATGCCCAAGAACATCCCCCCATTTGAATGGGATGCCGAGTTGATTCGATCATTGAATCTGGTGCCGTGTGCTTACCTACGTTACTACTATCAGTCACGAGATATTCTAGACAAAGAGTTTGCGGCGTCTGAAAAAAGCGAAAATCGCGCCGACTTGGTTGCAAAAGTTGAACAACAATTGCTCGAAACCTACAGAGATCCGATGCTGGATACCAAACCGAAATTATTAGAAGAACGAGGTGGTGCCCATTATTCTGAAGCAGCTTGTGAACTGATGAGCAGTATTCACAACAACAAGCGTTCTATCATGCACGTCAACACACGCAACAATGGTGCTATTCAAGGGCTTCCTGATGACTGCGCGGTAGAAGTCAGTTCTGTTATCACCAACAGTGCGATTCTTCCATTGAACGTCGAACCCTTTGATAGCGATACACTTCGCCTCATACAACAAATGAAAGAATTCGAAACCTTAACCGTTAAAGCGGCCATGACCGGCGATATTGCGTTAGCTAAGCGTGCTTTGATTCTGAACCCTATCGTCGATAGTGGTTCTCATATCGATGAAGCACTACAAGAAACAATACGAGAGAACCTAGACTTCATGCCTGCGTTTGCTCATAGACTAACTCAGAATAAGCAATAACCTAGTCGTGTTAGCTCACTCGAAAATGGGCTAACACCAATCACCTACAATCGATTTTAATAATAAGAGGCCAACGATGAAACTGATATTAAACGCCGATGATTTCGGCCTCACTGAAACGGTAAACCATGGCATTGTTGAGTGCTTCAAAGCAGGCATGGTGAAGTCGACCACCATCATGATGAACCAACCGGGCACACAACACGCCATCGATCTTTACCATCAAGGTTTGGTTCCAGAAGTTGGCTTGCACTTTACGGTTACTTCAGGGAAACCTCTTAGTTCACCAGATTTAGTACCAAGCTTGGTGGATGACCAAGGTAACTTCTTAGATAAAGCGGTTTTATTTAACAAAGCTGATGTGGTCGAAGATGAGGTTGTGCTAGAGCTTAACGCACAGTATCAAGCTGCCATCAATGCCGGTTTAAAGATCAATCATATCGACAGCCATCATTTTGGTGGTGTATTCAAACCTCTCAAAGCGGCGTTTACTCAAACAGCAAATACTATCGGTTTGCCAGTAAGGCGCATCGACAACATTATAAGTGGGCAAGGTTCACTGTTGGTGCCTACACCGGACGCTTTTGATATGCGATTTTTTGATCAAGGAATCTCCCTTAACAGCTTGCAAGATATTCTGTTGAGCTACCAAACTACCATGCCTAACAGCACCGTAGAGTTGATGTGTCACCCATCGTTTTCTGTGAGTGAAGAACTGAAATCACTATCTGGTTATGACGATAAGAGAGTGGAAGAATACAATCTCTTAACCAGTACATCGTTGAAACAATGGCTCAGCGACAACCACATCGAGTGTGTTGGATTCGATGAATTACGAATTCGTTAAACTCAGAACGACAACCAACCAAGGAACAGGCACTAATCGACAATGCGTTGTGCGCCCTGTCCTTGGTCGTGCAGGATGTCTTCAGGGTTCAGTAAATGGCACTTCTGCATGCTCAAACAACCACAGCCGATACAGCCAGTTAGATTCTCTTGTAACGAACGGATTTGTGCCATCTTGCTGTCGAGTTGTCCTTGCCACTTCTTCGCAACTCGTTCCCAATCTCGCTTAGTCGCCGTCTGGTTCATGGGTAAGGTAGACAACTCTTCGGTGATCTCTTCCAGCGTAAAACCTATCGACTGCGCGACTTGAATCAGGGCGATTCGTCGCAACATCGCGGATTGGTAGCGACGTTGATTGCCATTGGTGCGGATTGAAGCAATCAGCCCTTTGGTTTCATAAAAGCGCAGCGCTGAAGGCGCCACACCACTGCGCTCCGATAACTGCCCTATCGTCAAATATACGATGTTTCTCATTGCTACCCTATCCTTGGTAATCACAAATAAATGAAGTTCACTTTAACTTCATCATAACCACAGCTTACCGTCTTCACCAATGAAGAAAGCAGAACTTTGAATGAGAGCATCAACGATTTAAGCGTTCACTGTTTTGAATGGTAACGATCTGATTTTAATAAAGTGAGGTGATAATTAACTGGGGTCATAAAAAATGACTACCCGAAAGATAGCCATAATGCAGATCCTAATTTAAAACGAATTAGTCAAACAACTCAATAACCAACTTATTATCTTTAATCACCAGATTAGGCTCAGAAGATTTAATCAACGACTCTTGCACCTTATTACTGTCGAGCTTGTAAACTGGAGACTGGGACAAAGCAAAACCAATCATGGAAACGGCAGGCTTAAGCAGTTTGGCAATCTCTGGCGAAAGCTGTTTATCTTTTTCTTCAAAGCGCTCTAAACGCAGTGATTTCAAATAAATCTCGCCGCTCTCTTTGTCGTATTCAGGAATCGCACTGAACTCGATATCCAAGTTCAACCCCATATTCGGCATATTGAACACCTGAACTTTTGCATTGGTGTTCGCTAAAACAGACACACGCTCGGTATCAGCTCTACCAATTTGCACCGCCAAGTCATCGACAGCGACTTGCGCGTACATAACGTTTTGTACACCCACTTCCTGCTCTAACATCACCGAATCTTGCAGGTAGTTCGTCATTTCTTGCTCAGTCACGCTGTAGCTAACACAACCGCCGAGCATCAGCGCAGTCATAGCTATAATGAAACGGTTCATTAACTTTGTTGTCATTAGAGATAGGCTCTTAATTTGTAAATGCATAGAACGGATGTTACCTCTAGATGATACTGTAAAATAGTTCTCACAATGACAGTGTCGGATAACTGGGCAGAATGATCCACCTAATTGGTGATGTCGTATAGATTGGTATTAACGAAAAGAGTAAGAAAAACAATGACTGCATTAACGATATTTTACGATGGGACATGCCCGTTATGCGCAAAAGAGATGGCAGCGCTTGCCAAGCATGATACCAAAAATCAGATTCAAACCATCGATATCTACAGTGAAGCGTTTTTAGACTACCCGCAGATAGATGCAGACGCAGCCAATACGATTTTGCATGCACTCGATGAGAATGGAAAATTACTGCTGGGTTTGGACGTGACTTACCAAGCGTGGGAGCTGGTGGGCAAAGGTTGGCTTTATGCCCCATTACGCTGGGCGATATTTAAGCCAATAGCCGACTGGTGTTATCTGCGGTTTGCCAAGAACCGATACAAAGTCTCTTTCTGGCTAACTGGAAAATCACGCTGCAACGGAAACAGCTGCACTAAATAGCGGCTTGAGTTAATTTTCTCTTATGACCGTTCGGTTAAGACATGCCACTGGCGACTTTGTAATAAACAATGCCAAACAGCGCTGCGAATACCAATACCGTGACCGCCACTTTCAACCAAATAAACTTCATGCTTTGTCCTTACTAATTTTGTTTACTGTTCCACGAGACAATTTATTACAAAAAAACAAGTAATCACAACAAAACATTCGGTTGGGTAATGATTTATAGAACTTTGTAGTGAGTCTTGATAACTAAGTGAGAACCTTTATGTCGGCAAAAGAGAGAAACCTTCCTACACATCGAATTTCGAGATTCAGTAAGTTTGCCTCGCTGGCGACAAGGGTCGCGGGTAATGTGATAACGGAAGGCACCAAACAACTCGCACAGGGCAATAGGCCCAAAGCAAAAGACTTACTGCTAACGCCACAAAACATTGCTCGCCTGACTGACCAACTCGCACACTTGCGCGGTGCAGCGATGAAGCTTGGCCAAATGTTGTCAATGGACGCTGGCGATGTCCTCGAACCTGAACTCGCCGACATTCTTTCTCGCCTACGCTCAGACGCCGACCCTCTGCCAACAAAGCAGCTCAACCAAGTATTAGAAAGCTCACTCGGCATCAACTGGAAAGCCGAATTCCTTTCCTTCAACTTTAAACCTATCGCAAGTGCGTCCATAGGACAAGTTCACCAAGCTTACAGTGATGCGGGAGACAAACTTGCCATCAAAGTCCAATATCCAGGTATTCGAAAAAGCATCGACAGTGATGTGGACAACGTAGGCACATTGCTTAACATCGTTGGTTTGATACCCAAGTCCGTCGATTATAAAGGCTTACTAGAAGAAGCTAAGAAACAGCTCCATGATGAAGCGGACTATACTCGCGAGGCTGACTACGCGACACGTTACCATAATGCACTGAAAGAACACGCTCACTTCGTCGTGCCTAAGATTCACCCTCAAATGTCTTCAGAATCAGTGCTCGCGATGGACTTCATTGAAGGTGTCTCGATAGAGCAAATAGAAGGTTACGATCAAGGTACTCGTGATTTTGTCATGCGCAGCCTGCTCGAACTCATGTTCAGGGAATTGTTCGATTTTAAGATGGTGCAGACCGACCCTAACTTCGCCAACTACCTTTACGTTGAAAACACGCGCCAGATTGGGCTGTTAGATTTTGGGGCAACTCGAGAGTACAGCGACCGCTTCAGTGATGGCTATCGTTTGGCCTTTACCTCTGGTGTTAATCAAGACGAATCAGGGCTCAATCAAGCACTCGAACAGATTGGGTTCTTTAGCGAAGCCATACTGCCCGAGCAGCGCCAAGCCATTCTTAACTTAGTGACTATGGCTTGTGAACCCATGTTGGTTGACGAAGAGTACGACTTCAAAGCCAGCGGGCTCGCTCAAAGGTTACGCGAAGCCGGAACCATACTCAGCATGGAACAAGAGTATTGGCATACGCCACCAGCAGATGCCCTGTTCCTACACCGTAAAATCGGGGGCATGTACCTGTTAGCTGCTCGCCTTGGTGCAAAGGTGAACATAAGTCGTTTGGTCGCTCCATATCTCATCAGCGATGACACTTGATTAGTTCATAAATAGTGATGATTAGTGATTAGCAGAGTGATCATTTCGAGCTGCGCAAGAGTACTAACAGTTACGCCAACTAAAATGAGCCAAACCTATGAAACCTTCGCTGCTTTGCTCCACCGCCCTGATTGCGAGCCTAACGACTTCTATCGCTGTTGCATCAAGTTGCCCTGAGATACTCAACGGCAAACAACGTTTATTAAACTCCAACGAAGAGATAGACCTGTGTGAAGAGTTCCAAGGTAAAACCCTTTTGGTTGTGAACACAGCCAGCCAATGTGGCTTCACACCACAGTTTAAACAGCTAGAGCAATTGCATCAGACTTATAAAGACCAAGGCTTCACGGTTGTCGGCTTTCCAAGCAATGATTTTCGCCAAGACCGAGGAAGCGAAGAGAAGTCAGCCAAAATTTGCTATCTCGACTACGGTGTTACCTTTCCGATGATGGCTAGAGCATCCCTATCTGGTAGTAGCGCTAACCCTGTGTTTGCCGAAATCCAACAACAAGCAGGCGTCACACCCAAATGGAACTTCTACAAATTCCTAATCAGCAAAAAAGGTAAAGTGGTGGCAACCTTCCCTAGCTCGACATCACCTGTAAGTGCGACACTCAAAAATGCGATTGAGCAGCAGCTATGAGGTCTGATTATTTAGCGCCAACTCAAACCCGCAATACCATGGCCAAGCTCGGTTACATGGGGCTAATCCCGTTTCTATTTGGCCTACTGCTGTCTCTAACCGACAGTCAATTCTTGGGCCTGAGTGGCGAGACACTCTTCATCACCTACAGCGTGGTCATATTGAGTTTTTTGTCGGGTATTTTGTGGGGAAATGGCATCGAAAATTTCGAAAGCCAATCAAGCAATAAGGCTCTGATTCTAAGCAACGTGATTGTGTTAGCCGCATGGTTAGCGGTGCTAATTGGGGAACAAAAAGAGTTTCTCACTACTCTGACTCTTATCATCGGCTATATTGCGGTTTGGCGAGCGGAAAGGTCGGTGAGAGAAGAAAACCAAAGCGAAGGCCCGGATGGCTACTTTGACATGAGAACTCGGCTCACCTCCAGTGTCGTATTAATGCACGGTATCGTGATGTTGACCTAGGCGTGCGTACACCCATATTTAAATCGACATCAAGAGGTGGGCTCTAGATAGGCACTCTCTTCTTTAATGGCACCAAACCCAGCGACAAATACAACTCACAAACCACTTAATTCCTACTGCCGGCTCACCAGTAAATTCGCACCAGACATGGCAAGAAACACAGAACATGCTTTATTGAAGCGCTTGGCCATCTGAGGTCAATTAATACAGAAAACTCTGTATTTAATCGCTTCACATGCCGCCATTTTAATTAATCATTACTCGACAATATAATGCTCTTCGTCTGGTTCAGACAAATTATCTGCAATTCCAATTTCACCCACGATATATATCGCACTCGCCAGCGTTTCTATTGTTTTATTCGGTTCTCGATCAGGCACTTCGCCCACTTCAGGAACGGGCTGCGATTGGGAAATTGAATTACAAACAACACTTTCACAAACGACATTGTTTTGTTCCTGTAGAGAAACCTCTGGCGGCTTGAAATCCGTTGAATTGAAGTCGGGAGTATCAAGGTTCTCAATTAAAAACTCAGAATCGCTGTATGAGGCAGCAGAAAACAAAGAGAGAAGCAGCATCCACTTGTTCATATATCTTTCCATATTTAGTATTCATTGAATCTATAAATACTAACTAATCAAAAAGATTATGAACAGTGTTTTTAATCAACTTTAAAGCTATTTATCGAAGTATTTTCAGAAGTGCTGTTGATATAGCTCACCAAGGGCGAAGTGAAACTGTCACTTTTATAGCGTTTACACTTTTGAGTATGCCTATTTCAACTAACATGTGAGTGCTTACTACTTTGGAACTTCGCAAGTAGTGTTGGAGGCACGGGGATTACGGCGCACTTAACAAAGGCTAATAGCGTCACGATTCCGATAACACTTCCTAAAATGAAGTCATGAACATTAACCAATAGTGCCCCCATTAACCTATCGCTCACAATCGCAATAACGCCAATGACAACAGCGGTTATCCATTGAGTGTGTGCGTAAGGAAGATGTACCATTGTTTGGCTAACAAAATACAAAAGACCCAAGCGCAAGGTATAGGTCGCACCCAACACCATAACCACTCCCCATAATCCGTAGATTGGAGTAGCAATAACATACCCAATCACCGCCAATAGAGCGCAACCACTTTGTATCCACATTTGTGCTTGACTGGAATCGCCACTAAAGCAACCAAGATTCAAATAATCACCTGCATTCTTAATAACTCCGATGGCGAGCAACGCGACGACTATGGTGCCTGCATATTGGTAACTCGCGGGTAAAATCAACGAGATGAAACCGGGAACAGTCAGGATCATTAACGTTCCCAGAATAATTGCTAAGTTTACCCCCAACAAAGCTCTATTGGCACACGTTTTCTTTCCGTTCGGCTGCTGCAAGATAGCGATTCGATTTGGAAACCACCACAACGCATATGGCTGAAGTAACAGACCAAGAATCAGCGCAAACTTACCACTCACAGCATAGATAGCGAGATCTTCCACCCCAACCAAGCTAGCCATAAACCAACGGTCTAACCCGTTAATCATGTATACCGACGCGGCACCGACCAGAACAGGTAACCCAAATTTCAAGATCTTGATTGAGTCTTTCAGGTAACCAAATGAACCCATTTCTTGCCATTGATAACGTAATAAGCACGCCATCAACAATATACTGGAAATGGCCGATGAAATAAGAACGCCATCGATACCGTAGCCCGCTTCGAGCAACACAAAGGTCATGATGGCTTGAACGCTCGCTTTCATCACATTGAGCATGCAGAAGCGCTTCGCCAACGCGTTCATGCGCATTAACGTCAGCGGAATAGAAATCGCGCCGTCTAACATAGTGGGAATGAGTAACAACAGGATTTGATAAGCTTGAAACTCTATCGGCAGTGAAAGAATGAGTAACGGCATACTCAACGCGATTAGCAGCCCCCCAAGCACACACACTAATACACTGAGCGTGAAGCAGTTCGATACCAACTGCTTTTTATCCTGCCCTTGCGCCGTACCGACATATCGATACATGGCATCAACAATACCAAAGCTAAACAGAATGGTTCCGATATCGGCCAATAAAATCATGGCTTCTAGTGACCCATATTCAGCCAACGTCATTTTGTGCGTGATATAGGGAATCATCACCAAAGAGATCCCTTTCATCATAACAATGCCAATGGCGTAATAAGCCGACTGTTTCAATGAGTCCATAAAGTCACCAATCCTTTACCATGCCGGCGTTAGGAAACTCTTACAGTCTCCTATTAGGTGTCGTAACGTTCGCTTATGCGGAGCCATAACCAAAGATCGAAAACTGTAAGCAACGGCCTGTCTATTTTGCTGTAACCCTCGATAATAGTCTGCGTAGCCTTCTAGTATTCTCGCTTTTGCTATTTTAAAACTCGACGCTGGCAGGTTCCATCGTTGACTGTCATTTTGGTAACGTTGAAGAATGGATTCTATGGATTGCAAATTCCTCAATTTGAGGCTTTCAGTTTGAGTCACTGAGGTCGCTCTCATCAAGTAACCGACCTGTACCGAGTTCAACACGCCAATCTGATGGTTTTCACTCATTCGTAACCACAATTCCCAATCTTCCCCGTACTTGATATCAGCGTTAAAACTGTCTGTTTTGGAAAACACATCGGCTTTCACCATCACCGTCGATGTACCAATAACATTGTTTTCAATAATGAATTCTAAAGGGCTCTCAATGTTGATGAACAACTCATCTTTGTCTTGAAATTGCGACCAGTAACTAAAGCAATCGACAATCGATTGGTACTCTTCGGTGAGATGTTCGTAGTTGGTAAAACTCATTGCGAGATCTGGGTATCTTTGGTGAAATTCGAGCTGGCGTTCGAGTTTTTCGGGATACCAGAAGTCATCCGCATCTAAAAAAGCAATATATTCACCTGTTGCTTTCTCTATTCCAAGGTTTCTCGCTTGAGGTGCACCCACACCCAGAGTTGATAATTTAATGATGCGCTCATCATGTATCGAAGCGAGATAAATCGACGTTCCATCATTACTGTTATCGTCAATAATGATTAATTCAATGTCTTGATGAGACTGCTTAAGGACACTACCAATCGCCTTAGGCAAGTAATCCAAACAGTTGTAAGTAGGAATAATGACGCTGACTTTAGCCATAACATTTATCTCGCAAATTAAAAATCATAGAGGTACTTACGCAGTTTCTGTGCCAACAGCCAAGCCCTATAAAATACAGGCATCTACATTCATATTCTCAAAATGACAGAGACTCTCCTCTCACATAGAGAATGGATATTCCAATTTGACTGCCATTTTGAGAAAGCGAGAGAAACAAAACAACAATATCGATGCGATTGAGCGGGAGCACCCATTCTATATAGGTTTTTTGCTTTGGTTCGTATTTTGCAGTGTTGAATGTAATTGGTTGGCGAGAGGACAAGAAAATGAAAAAAGTAGCATTTGTGGCACCCACCTATCCGGTACTCAGTGAAACCTTTATCCAGACAGAGGTCGATTCCGTTAAAGCTTGTGGGCATGAAGTATGTGTCATGGCTTTCGAGGTTGAAGAGAGCGATAAAGCCTTTGACTATGACATTATTAAAATCGGCAAGGATATTCGGGCGGGTAAGATAACCAGTATCAACTGGCTAGGCTTTGTTAAAGCACTTTCGTTTGTTTCCAAGCAAAGCAGCATGCCGAAGAAATCACTGTTTGCCTATGGATTCAAACTGGCTCTGCAACTCGCCGAAAAAGACGTGAATCATGTTCATGCTCATTTTTGCCAACACACAGCGGCTCACGCTATCGTTGCTGCAAAGCTTTTAAACATTACCTGTTCGTTCGTCGCGCACGGTCACGATGTCTATGAATTCGCTTATGATATTGAACACAAGATATCTTCAAGCGACTTTGTTGTCGCTGTATGTGGGGACATGTTGCGAGACTTCAACGCCCTTGCAAAAGGCAACGTGAAACTGCTCCATTGCGGAGTGAATACTGAACAGTTCCCCATGCAACCTAAAGTCGAAGAGAAGCAGCTCCGTCTCGTTTTTCTTGGTCGTCTCGTCGAGCAAAAAGGAATTCATCATTTGATTGAAGCACTTGCGCCTATTGCCGAGCCACTCAACATTCATTTGGATATTGTCGGCACAGGAGATCTGGAAGATCAGCTAATCGAACAAGTGCAGCAGCAAAATTTGACTACAAACGTCACCTTTTTAGGGGCCAAACCTCATGAATGGGTAAAACAACACCTCTCTCATTACGACAGTTTAGTGGCGCCCTTTTGTTTTTCTCAAACGGGATGTGTCGATACCGGACCGTTGGTTTTAAAAGAAGCAATGGCGGTGGGAACGCCGGTGATTACCACCAACATCATGGGCTGCAAGGAGATCGTTACTCCAGACACGGGTTATCTGGTCAATGAAAAAAACGTTGAAGAGCTTAGATACGCGATTGAAAGCTTTGCTCAGCTAAGCAGCAATGCAAAAGCAAGTATGGGATATAAAGCAAGGGCAAGAGTCGAACAGAGTTTCAACTCAATTAAACAGGCTCAGCAATTGTCGCGCTGGATAGAAAACCCTGCTTAACAAATCACGACGGGGCGTCTTACTTTACTATCACTATCACTATCACTATCACTATCACTATCACTATCACCAACAAAAAAGCCTTAGTCTTCGATCACTAAGGCTTTTTCAAATTTTAAATTAGCCGGCACGTAAAGCGAGTATTTCTGAAATATCGCTGATTTCACTATATCGACTTAAGTCTTGTTCTTTAGAAGCAATAGCCACAATCGACATTCTATCGGCCAATTCGTTACCTTCAATACCAACGTGACCATTCACATGATAGATGGTGATTTTTGAAGCAAGCTCTTTGTAGAGAGCATACGCAGGTTTAATAATATCGAGGTTCTTGATTTCGCCACCCGACTTGGTCCAACCCTTTTTCTCCCAACCCGTTGCCCACTTAGTAATACAATCAATTGAGTATTTTGAGTCGCTATAAATTGCCACAGACTGACCCGCATTCAATTTCTCTTTCGCGAGCATAAACGCTTGCTTAAGCCCGTGTAATTCGGCGGTATTGTTAGTACCCATTGGCTGATACAAGCCATACCACAATTCTGCTAACTGGTTATTTTGGTAAACGGCTAAACCCGTCCCTGCTTCACCTGGGTTTGGCTCACAACCGCCATCAGTAAAGATCTTGATATCAAAAGACATATCAGTGATTTGCTGCTGAGTAAGAGGCGGGACTTTCGCTTTCGCCGCCTTACCGGCAGAGCTTGGCTTCGCAAAAGCAGACTTTGAGCCGGGTTTAGGCGCTGAAGAAGATTTACCGCCAAAAGCAGATTCAGCCTCGCCTAGTGTTGGGAACGATTTATATCTCGCACCAGCAAAACCATCAACTTGCGCTTTACACTCATTCCAAGTAGTAAAAATACCCGGCGTGCGACCTTTCCAAACCACATAATATTTCTTAGCCAAACTAACTCCTTACCTAAACACACAAACAGTGAATCCGTACATTAGATGCCACCACGCTATACGTTGCAAGGTCTATCCGTTAAATAGGTAATCAACCGCGACAAGGTTATAGAACAAAAACACGCCCATACTGACGCCAATAGTAAGTAGCACATTGCCTGTTTTCCAAATCAGCAAGCCAGTCACCAGCGCGCCTATCAAATATGGATTTTCAAAGCTTGGCCAAAATGTTTGTTCTGGTGAAAATACAATCGGCCCCCAAATTGCGGTAAGCACCGCTGGGCTTGAATATCTTAGTAGACGCCTCGCTGTACTATTGAGTCGAAGAGGAACTGTAGGCTCTAGAAACACATACCGACTAAAGAAAACAATCGCAGTCATGAGTAATATCGTTAACCAAATCATCTCTATTTCCCCTCCCCGATTGGCTTGTTTCCGTTGTTTCGATCTTGAAACGATTCGCTGAAAAAGCCCGCTAACATACCGGTAATCGCTGCAATCATTAGCCCACCCTCAATGTTGTTGACTGACATGGCAACCGAAGTGACCAGTGAAACGACAACACACACCACGACAGGCAAAGTACTAATTAACGGAAACACCAAAGCGATAAAGGTTGCTGCAACCGCGAAGTCGAGCCCAATCTCGTTAAGTGATGGAATTTGACTACCTGCAACAATGCCAACGAAGCTCGCGATATTCCAAACGAGGTAAAAACCACCACCTACACCTGCAGCGTACCAACGATTAAACTCATGCTGAGACTGCCCACTACAGATCGCGAACAGCTCATCGGTGAGCCAAAATCCGAGTAATAGACGCCAACGCGCAGGAAGATGGCTGATTTTGTCACGCATCGATACGCTATACAGAAAGTGTCTAGACGTGATGAATAAGGTAGTCAACAACATGGTGCCTAGACCAATACCCGCTTTGAACATACCCGCAGCGACAAGTTGTGCTGAGCCAGCAAATAGAATAGCCGACATCGCTTGCGCTTGAAGCTGACTCAATCCAGCATCTATCGCATATGAGCCCGCTAGAATTCCCCAAGGGATTACTGCAATGCTCAAGGGCATTCCCGCTAAAACGCCCTTCCATAACTGTGTTCGTCTATCCATTCTTTCACTATCCATATAGTTCTTTTCTCTCTTCACATTAGCTATTCAATGTAAGAGGAGTTGAGTCGGTTCGATTGTACAAACTTGCTCGATTTCATGCCCCTCTGTTTGCCGTACTTAACCGCACTTAACACAAGTTATCCATGCCTTAGCCACGCAAGTTTAGAGCATTTTGATGTATTGCCCCGGCGTGTATCCATTGGCCTTTTTGAAGTGTCGATGAAAATGGCTTTGATCATGAAAACCACACTCTTGCGCGGTATCAGAAATGGTATGTCCTTGTTTCAATAACTTACGCGAAAGCCTTAACCGAGATTGGATTTGATACGCATGCGGCGGAAGACCAAATTCTTTCTGAAAAGAACGCACTAAGTGAAACGGGCTCAAAGCCGCCAGTTTAGACAGCTCATCTAATGACACATCAGCTTGTGGAAAGTCATCTAGAAACTCTTTCACCAAGACAAGCTGGCGCTGAGCCTTCCCATCGAGTTGAGGATTCAGCGGAGATTTACCATGTCGGCTAATCAGTTTAACCAACATCCCATACATCAAAGTTTCTCTTAGCAGGCGATTATCTGATTCATCAATCGTGTTGAAAACTAATCTGAGCTGATTGGCGAGTTCAGGATCTTCAACAACAGCTCTTGGGAAGTAAGGCGCGCCGTAGTTCGGTAAGTTTAGCTCTTGAGTGATCTTAGCAAGTTGCTCTGGGAGTGGGTACATCGCGCGATACGCCCAACCGCCTTCAGTGGCGGAATGACCGCTATGAACTTCATCAGCATTGACCAGAATGATGGCATCTTGAGGTGCGACATGATGCCCTCCCGTTCGATAGAAGCGCTGAGCACCCTGCTCAATCACACCGAGTGTGTAACCCTCATGGCTGTGACGTGAGAAATTCTGCTTTTCGTATTCTGCATTGAGGATTTCAAGGCCACCGAGTTCTTCTGTGATCTTGTATTCGGCTTTCTCTTTAGAACGCTTTTTGTTATCCATAACCATCCCCAAGCCTTTTAATTATCGAGCGACTTATCAGTCTACTCTATAGGCTCTCACAACTTTTGTACAAAATTGCGCATTTGGTCGTTAATACCGCTTTTGTCGTTGGTTTAATAACGCTTTCTAACTGGGAGGAAAGTCTTGGTCTATAACTAGTTGGCGAAAAATTGACATTAATTTAATCATACATGCCAATACTGTCTTCTAATCATCGGCAACAGATCTGACACACCATGAAAAATACGCTAATCCTTCTCTTTTTCCTGAGCCTAACGGGATGCACTCACAACCAATCCAAAGCACTGAGCATGAACTCATCGTCAGTCAATACGTACCCACAATCGATGTCGAACCTACAACTGTGCGACACCTTGTATTACGGACGTTCAAGCAACCAAACACTGGCAGCAATTGGCAGTGAATTCAATCGAAGAGGGCTATCAAAAAGTTGGTGTGATACCGAAATCAACAAGCTCTATCTAACAAAGACGATTGATTGGGTTGCTGATCAAGTAGAAGACAAAGAAGATTCAAACGAAGAAGCGTCTGCTGTTGTGTTGCCTGCGAATTGAGAACTATGAAACGTTCTTTAGTAAGAAAAAAGCAAACGGCAGATAGCAAAAAGCCGCTCATTAAGAGCGGCTTCTTTAATGGGTGGAAGCCCCAGCCACATCCCGGCACACACGTCGCCTGCTGCGGCTGCTCCCTTCCAGGCCTGACCGAGTTCACAAGTTAGTGTTGCGGGAGGACCAGAGCCTCCATAGATTCTTTTTCTAAGAGGCTTGCCTCAAAGAGTGATTGGATTATTAAGCATCGCAGCAACCATTGCAAGCACAAAGCGACTCTTTTTAAACAAATGTGGTTTAAGTGATTACCCTTTACCCAACACACCGTAAAACTGTCGGATAAAGCATCACCTTTGTCTTTGTTTCATAACGCATTCATTCAAGTCACATGTGCTCGCTTGTATCACTACGAGCAGAATATCATTCACTTCAGCTAGAGGTCGGTGTCTTCGTTCTCTTCCGTGCGGATGATGTAGTCTGTCATCCAAGCGGTGCCCAACAAGCACAACCAAACCACAAATACCGGGCTTGGAACCTCAATGCTTGGGGTTATCACCAAAGCGGCAAAACCAACTGTCGGCAATGTCCAGCACAGTAACTTATTCCAACGGAAGGTCTTCAAGCGAGTGAGGGTTTCCATCGATGCCATGATGCCTGTAACACACAAAGCAACCAAAGCGGCATAAGGTAAATCGGCCATCCACAATGGAAGTATTAAACCTAATGACCACCAGCTGTGTCGACTGGCTGGTTTAAGATGATTGGCCGCCCACCAAATCACGATGATCGACAAGGTTTGCAGCGTAGTAACCCACGGAACGCCATCAAGCTTTCCTGCGGATTGCGTCACCATGATCCCGACTTGTAACGTTGCGACGATCAAGCCAGAAATAATCACGACCGACAAACTGCTGCGTTTTGAAAAGACCACCATCAATAGTGGGAATAACACCCACACACTGACTGACAGCGTGATGGGTTGCAAAGGAAGGGTTAGACCGTAAGTGGTCATGGCAGCAAGCAACGCTAATCCTGCGATGCCCCCTTGTGGCAAAATCCATAAAGCAGGAATCACCATTGCAAGCACTGGGATATCTCCCTCACTTAAACTGATTGCTCTCGCGCAAACAACGGCTAATAATGTGGTTATCAAGAACTGAAACGTTGAAAATACCATAGCCCTCTCCTTCTACCGATCCGTGGTACCATACCAATCGTAGTAATTAACTGGTCACCCTAGCTTGTTAAAAACCTCGATAACCTCGTTAGATTTTTTGATTGTAGAATAACTATTTATCGAAAAATCTGTCTTGTTCTCAAGCTTTTTCCCTGCGCTATTTTTGAACACTTACTTACTGTGATTGGTATTTATGAACTAGGAACATTTAGTATGGACCAATTTTTGCCCCAAATCTTTGCTGTGATTCACCAAATTCCATATGGGAAAGTAACAACTTATGGAGACATCGCACGTTTTTCAGGATTTCCGGGCTATGCGCGCCATGTTGGTAAAGCGTTAGGCAACCTACCAGAAGGTAGCAAACTACCTTGGTATAGAGTTATTAACAGCAAAGGTGAGATCTCTTTGAAGGGTGATTCGTTTGATCGCCAAAAGAAGCATCTGATCGAAGAAGGGGTTGAAGTGAGTGACGCAGGAAAGATTAAACTCAGAATATACAAATGGCAGCCCTAAAGCTGCCACTAATCACCTAATTTAGCGAGTCAACGAATCAACGAGCTAAGTCAAACGAATCAAGATGCCTTAATGATTGCATCTATATTTAGATTAACGAACACCAACCAAGCGCAGGTCTGCTTGTTGAGTGTTTTCTACATCAGTAATCACCGACTTAATTGTGTCTGTTGTGAAACGTAGTTTGCCGTCAACGTGAATCGTTGCGCGCATGTTGTAACGGTGGTTAGCTTTAATCTTGTTGTTGTCGTAGCTCAGCTCGAATGCGAACGGAACTTGCTTACCGTCTGTGGTGAACTCTTGAGTCGCGATAACGGTCGATGGTGCGTCAGCCAGTGAGATGTCTTCTAGCGTAACAGTCACTACGGCATTCTCTGGCAATGCAATTCTTTCACGATAGCTTACTGTTCCTGAAATCACTTGAGTGTTCTCTGCAACCACTTCCTGAGAAGCACTGGTTTCTGATGTTGCTTGGCAACCCACAAGCAGGCCAAACGATACTAAAGACGTAATAAGAATTAGAGCCTTTTTCATATTCAATTTCTCTCAACATGTTTGCCGGACTCGGCAAATCTACTCAGCAATTATAAGAGAGCTTTCATATTCTGTCTCGAAACCCTATGATTTATTGACAGATATCTGACTAAGCTGAATGATTAACACCATAATCTGACACCTATTTTACCAAGAGGCATGCTGGCGATGAGTCAACCTTTAAATGAATTACTCAATTTACTTCAGCTAGAGAAACTAGAAGAAGGCCTTTTCCGCGGGCAAAGTGAGAACCTAGGTCTGCCACAAGTCTATGGTGGTCAAGTATTGGGGCAAGCGCTTTCTGCTGCTCGTTATACGGTTCAAGACGACCGCAGTGTTCACTCGTTCCACAGTTACTTTCTATTTCCCGGCGACCCTGAAAAGCCAATCATTTACGATGTTGAGAACCTAAGAGATGGACGCAGCTTCAGCACTCGCCGTGTGAAAGCGATTCAAAATGGTCGCCCTATTTTCTATCTCACGGCTTCTTACCATGGTGATGCTCCAGGTTTTGAACACCAGAATGAAATGCCAAATATCCCTGGGCCAGAAAATTTTGCATCAGAAACTGAGTTAGCGAGTCACATTGCTGAATTTTTGCCTGAGAAACTGCGTAAGACTTTCTGTGGCGAAAAGCCGATTGAGATGCGCCCGGTAACAATAGTGAACCCGCTTAACCCTAAGAAAGCCGACCCAAAACAGTATCTTTGGGTGAGAGCAAATGGCGCGATGCCAGACAACCAATTGATTCACCAATACCTACTTGCTTACGCATCCGATTGGGGGTTCTTAGTAACGGCATTACACCCTCATGAAGTTTCTATCATGACGCCGAACTTCCAAGTGGCGACGATTGACCACTCTATCTGGTTCCACCGCCCATTCAAGATGGATGAATGGCTACTTTATGCGATTGAAAGCCCAACGGCAGCGAACACTCGTGGCCTAGTGCGCGGCGAGATCTTTAATCAGAAAGGTGAGCTAGTAGCGACAGCCGTTCAAGAAGGTGTGATGCGTTTTACTAAGTAGCGAGCAAATAAATAAAGATCAAATAAATAGCCAATAAACGCTTTTTATAAGCCGCACATATGTACGAGAAAACAAAAAGAGAGGCTAGGTTTCATACCTAGCCTCTCTTTTTAATGATGCTGACGACAAACTGTCACTTAACAATTCGTAAACCCTATTCAGCCTCTAGCAAGGGTTCGAATTCACCTTGCACTCGCGTTTTAATTCCATCACCAGCGTCTCGTAATAGGTTAAATGGCGATAACACCACGCCTTTGACAGCGCCCTCTGCGGCTCCCTGAGCTAACTCTTTACTCTTATCGGCCAGCAAATTCGCTTGTGCCAAAATACTCGGCACTTCCGCTCGTAGCATTTCAGATTCAGTGACGATGACAGGAATAGTCTGCTGGCGGTAAGATTTACTCTCGGCGAGCATTGGTGGCATGACATCGATACGGTATCTCTTTAATTCCGTTAATGTTGGTGGAATAACATCGGTTCTTACCTGCCCGACTTCCGTTCGGACATTTTTCACTTCATCTAATATCGCAGGGATTTTATTATCGACCGATGAAACGGTTTGATTCACTTTTTCAACGGTTTTTCTGACATCTTCGACAGTGTCTAACACCTGAGGAGCAAGCTCATTAACATGTTCAGCAAACGCTAATAGCTCTTCTACTTTTAACCCTTTGGTGAGACCGGATAAATCTTCGATCACCTGCGGATACGTATCAACGATTTCACCGACTTTATTGGTAAACGAATAGATGGTGTAGCCTAAGTAAAAAATAGCGACGGCCAGCACCAATTGGATAGCAGTAGAGACTTTTGCAAACATGGATAATCCTTTTCGTTATCGCAGAGGCGAGTTCTAAACTGAGAAGATAGTTAAACTGAAACGGTAGTTAACGTTGAACTAGGTGTAGCTTAAAGGGGTAATGCCGTTGTGTACTTCAATGGCTCCATCGCAAACGTCGAGGTCACATTCGAGATACCATCGATGCTATTAACCAAGCGCTTGTAGAAATCATCAAAGCACTTCATGTCTTTCACCTGAACCTTCATCATATAATCATATTCGCCCGCCATGCGATAGAACTCCATCACTTCTGGAAATTCCGATACGGTGTTTACAAAACGACCATACCACTCATGAGAATGATCACTGGTTTTCACCAAGACGAACGCGGTAAAAGCAAGATCGAGCTTTTCTGGGTTCAGTAACGCCACTTTTTTTTCAATAGTGCCGTTTTCTTCGAGGCGTTTAAGCCTTTTCCAGCAAGGTGTTGTTGTTAGGTTGACCGCTTCTGAAATGTCATTCAATGACAGCGTGCTGTCTTCTTGTAACAACCTTAATATTTTTTTATCTACGGTATCTATCACACTTTCACCAAATTGCATTTAAAGAGAATAATTTTCTACAATTTAAGCAAAACAAAGCAAATATGGCAAAGTTTTTCTCTCAGATTCTAGCTAAATTGGAACCATACCAATTACAAAGAATTCCTACTCTCGATCAGGAGAACGCTTATGTGCACTGACCATCAATGGATTAACAACGCGATTCGTAAAATTGAAGCGGACTACCAACGCTCAGCGGATACGCACCTTATCAAGCTCGATCTACCCAGTATCGAAGGCATTGATGTTTACCTTAAAGATGAAAGCACACACCCTACAGGCTCTTTGAAACACCGTTTAGCGCGTTCTCTATTCTTATACGCTATCTGTAACGGTTGGGTTGGCCCAGAAACAACAATCATTGAGTCTTCATCAGGCAGCACAGCCGTGTCTGAAGCGTACTTCGCTCGTCTACTTGGCCTGCCGTTTATTGCGGTAATGCCTAAGTGCACAGCGAAGAAAAAAATTGAGCAGATTGAATTCTACGGCGGCCAAGCGCATCTTGTTGACCGCTCAGATGAAATTTACGATGAGTCTCGTCGTTTAGCAGAAGAGCTGAATGGTCACTACATGGACCAATTTACTTATGCTGAGCGCGCAACTGACTGGCGTGGTAACAACAACATCGCGAACTCCATTTTCAATCAAATGCAGATGGAAGATCACCCTGTTCCAGCGTGGGTAGTAATGAGCCCAGGTACTGGCGGTACTTCTGCAACTATCGGCCGCTTCATTCGCTACCAACAGCATGAAACTAAGCTTTGTGTTGTCGACCCTGAGAACTCTGTATTCCACGAATACTTCCAAACCGGCAATGCGAACGTGAAAGGCAATACATTCAGCAAGATTGAAGGCATTGGTCGCCCACGAGCAGAACCAAGCTTCATTTCTGGTGTGGTTGACGAAATGCGTAAAATCCCAGACGCAGCAAGTATCGCAACTACGCATTGGTTGTCTGACATTCTTGGCCGTAAGGTGGGCGCATCAACCGGCACCAACATGTACGGTGTGCTTCAGCTAGCCAGTGAAATGAAAGCGCGTGGTGAGAAAGGTTCGATCGTGACTTTGCTATGTGATAGCGGCGAGCGTTACCTAGACACTTACTTCAATGATGAGTGGGTAAATCTGAATATCGGTGACCTACAACCTTATGCAGCGAAGTTAGAAGCTTTCTCGCAAACAGGTGAGTTGGCTTAACCACAGAGTAAGCACCGGCGCCAAAATTAAAAAGAGCCCTTGATGGGCTCTTTTTTGTTTGTTCTGTTAATCAATCACTAACGAGAACAAATTATTCTGGCTTCTGCTTCGCTTCAAACGCCGCTAGTTGTTCTGGCGTTGCTTTTGGCTGGTGGTTTTGCTTCCACTCATCGTAAGTCATGCCGTACACGCGCTCACGAGCATCATCGATATCTAAGTCTAGCCCTTGTTGCTCAGCTTCTGCTTTGTACCACTTGCTGAAACAGTTACGGCAGAAACCCGCTAAGATCATCAGGTCGATGTTCTGCACATCTTTATTATCATCTAAGTGTGCTAACAAGCGACGGAAGGTTGCTGCATCTAGCTTGTCTTGTGCTTCTTGAGAAAGATCTTTGTATTTAAATTCAGCCACTTTACTTTCCTTTATTCGGTTTATTGTATTAATTCGTTGAACTCTGCTTGTTATACAAAAAAAGCCTGCCATTCGCTAGGAGCAAACGCAGGCTTTTCAATATTGTTACACTATTGCATGTTCATTAGCCGTGCGTGTTCATTAACCGTGACTGCTTCTTCCCACGTTATCGTGGCTTAGCTCTTTATTTAGAACCGCTTCCACATGACCCGGAGAGCGTGTTGAGCCAGAAATCAGTCGGTACATCGCAGGGATTACGAACAGAGTAACCAAAGTTGCAAAGCCCATACCGAAGAAGATAACCGTACCCACTGCCACTCGGCTTTCATAGCCTGCGCCCGTTGAAGTAATTAATGGGATTGCACCGGCTAGTGTGGTAAACGCCGTCATCAAGATTGGACGTAAACGTCGAGCCGAAGCATCAATGATCGCCTTTTCAAACTCAATACCACGATCTCGAAGTTGGTTGGCAAACTCCACGATCAAGATGCCGTTTTTGGTCACCATACCGATCAACATGATCATACCGATCTGGCTGTAGACGTTGAGCCCTTGGCTCATCAACATCAAGCCTAAGAAGCCACCAAAGATACCCATAGGTACGGTGAACATCACCACCAGCGGGTTGATGAAGCTTTCAAACTGCGCCGCAAGTACCAAGTACGCGACCAACATCGCTAGCGCGAACACCACGAGAATACTCGATTGGTTCTCTTTGAAGTCTTTGGACTCGCCAGAGTAGCTCACTGAAATATCGCCTGGTAGCTTCTCGATCGCTTGTTCATCAAGGAAATCCAAAGCATCACCCAGCGTGTAACCTTCCATTAAGTTCGCTTTAATGGTGACCGATTTCTGCTTGTTGTAGTGCGATAAACGAATCGAGGATGCCACTTCTTCAATGTGCGTCAACGTATCGAGTGTAACCAGCTCACCAGACTGAGTTCGCATGTAGATTTGGCTCAAGTCATTAGCATTATTAAAGCTGTTCTCATCACCACGCAGGTATACGTCATACTCTTCACCACGGTCAACGAAAGTGGTTTCACTACGGCCGCCAAGCATGATTTCTAACGTGTCCGAAATATCCGATACGCTCACACCCAGCTCAGCTGCACGTTGCTTATCTACGGTTACTAATAACTCTGGTGTTTTCTCAGAGTAATCGATGTCCGCGCCTTCCATCATTGGAGAGTCTTCAGCCGCTTGCTTTAACAGTTCGCCCCACTTCTGAAGCTCAGAGTAATCAGAGCCACCCAGTACGAATTGCACAGGCTCACTTGAACCACCTTTGAAGCCCGGCATGAACGGGAATACACGTACATCAGGAATACCATTTAAAGATTTACGTACTTCGTTCAACGCTTCCTGAGCGGTTTCATCACGTTCATCCCAATCTTCCAGGATCATGATAACGAAGCCCGTTTGGTCGCCCGCATTGCCACCAAACGCTGGCGATTGAATACTGAATGACTTCAAGAAACCTTGACCAAGCAGCGGCATTAGGCGCTCTTCAACGATGTCCATATTGGCAGACATACGGTTGTAACTGGTTGCATCAGCACCACGAACAAACGCAAAGATAACACCACGGTCTTCTTGAGGAGTCAGTTGCGAAGGCACTTGTTGCATCAAACCATAGCTACCACCTATACACGCAATAATGATCACGGGAGCTGCCCAACGCCAATTTAGAGCACGGCGCAATACCGCTTTGTATCCAGCTTCTAGCTTGCCAAACACACGTTCTACAAATCGATTGAAGCGATTTGGTTTCACGTTCGCTTTCAGGATCTTACTACCCAGAACCGGCGTTAACGTTAATGCTACGACAGACGAGAAAATCACTGACATAGCCAACAGTACCGAGAACTCCGTAAACAAAAGACCGACCATGCCATCCATGAACGAGATTGGCAGGAATACCATCACCAATACAAGCGTTGTTGCGATTACCGCGAATCCTACTTCACGCGTCCCTTTATAAGCCGCAAGCAGTGGCGATTCACCACGTTCAATGTGGTGGAAGATGTTCTCAACCACTACGATAGCGTCATCAACCACCAGACCTATAGACAGAATCAGTGCCATCAAGGTGATTAGGTTAATAGAGAAACCAAAGTAGTAAGCCGCAATAAACGACGAGATTAGCGACACAGGAACGGTTACCGCTGGAATCAGTGTTGCACGGGCTTGGCCAATGAAGACGTAAAGCACGAGGATAACCAACCCCCCCGTAATAAAGAGTGTGCTATAAACCTCTGAGATCGAGCGGTCGATAAAGACAGTGGAGTCATAGTCAACAGCCAAGCGAGTTCCGTCAGGCAAGAACTTTTGAATCGCCTCAACTTCTTTATGGACTAAGTCAGCCACCTCAAGTGGGTTAGCATCTGACTGAGGCACAATCCCCATACTAACGTTAACAACGCCGTCACTCTTAAAGGTCGAGTTCTCGTTTTCTGCGCCAATGTACACATCCGCTACGTCTTTTAAGTAGATAGGTGTGTTATCAGAGGCTCGTTTTACCACTAGGTATTCGAAATCTTCCGCTTCAGTGTACGAACGAGCGGTACGAACCGACATCACAATCGCATCGTTACGTACTTCACCACCTGGGCTTTCAATGTTCTCACTGTTTAACGCAGAAGTGATGTCTGAGGTAGTAACACCACGGCCAGCCATCTGAGCAGGTTTCAGCTTCACGTACATTACTTTGTACAAGCCACCTGAGATATCCACTGAGCTCACGCCCGAGATCAAACTAAAGCGGTCAATCAACACACGTTCGGTGTAGTCGGTTAACTGCGTTCGGTCCATCTCTGTCGAACTTAAATTGATGTAAACCGACGCTTCACCACTACCGTTGTTCTTATAAACGATTGGATCATCAGCTTCATCGGGCAACGAACGCTGAGCACGCGCTACGGCATCACGAACATCACTGACACCAGTATTGAGGTCGTAACCAAGCTCAAAGGTAATCGTGATACGCGACATACCGTTACGCGTTGTGGATTCGATCTCATCGATACCACTGATGCCGGATAACTGGTCTTCAAGATTGGAGGTTATTTGACTTTCAATGATGGTGGCAGACGCACCCTCATAACGAGTACTGATCGATACCACCGGGCTTTCAATATCAGGCATCTCACGAACTGCAAGCTTATTGAAAGAGACAATACCAAACACAACCAAAAGCAGACTCAATACGACAGCCGCTACTGGTCTCTTTACAGAAACATCAGATAACAACATTAGTTAGCGCCTTCTTGTGCTGCTGTATTTTCATCTAGTTTAGCTGGGCGATTAACGGCAAGCTCTTGAACCAAGACTCCGTCACGCATGTTCACGATACCTTGCACCACGATCTTCTGGCCAATCTCGATGCCCTTGTCGATCACAACTTCGTTATCGATTCGTGCACCCAAGAACACTTCGGTACGAGTCGCCTTGTTATCTTCGCCAATAACATAGACGAAACGCTTAGTACCAGAATACTCAAGCGCTTGAACTGGGATAATCGGCGCTTCTACAGGAGGGAAATCCATATCAGCTGCCACTAGCATGCCCGGCTTTAGGTAATCATTATTGTTGTCAAAGTGGATTCGAACTCGAAGGTTCAAGGTTTCAGCATTAATACGAGAATCAATACCTACCACTGTGCCAGTGAACTGAGTCTCGCCCCACGCACTGGTGCGAGCCGTCACTGTCATGCCTTTAGACAGCTTAGAAAGGTAACGCTCAGGAATTTGAAGATCTAACTGCATCACAGACAAATCATCTAAAGTCACAAGCTCAGTACCTGCTGTCACCATTTTTCCGCGGCTAAAGTCGATAAAACCGACCGTGCCAGAGAAAGGCGCGCTGATGTGTAAATCTTTAAGATTGGCATTGGCGGCAGCTAGGCGAGCATTGGCGATCTCTACATTAGTTTTCTGAGCGTCAATTTCAGTTTGCGTGATCGCGTTGCGTTTCACTAGTCGTTGGAATTCCGCTAGCTTACGTTGCTCGTCTTTTAGGTACGCTTGCGCTTCTGCAACTGCAGCTTTTGCTTTGTCGTCATCTAATTGAACCAACATCTGCCCTTTGGTGACATCTTGATTGGCTTTGATGTTGATAGAGTCAACTCTGCCCGCTACTTCAGAGGTAATGATCACAGATTGTTCTGCTTCTAACTTACCTACCAAAGAAAGAGATTGGCTAACTTGGTGAATATCAACTTGCTCAGTAACAACAGTGACGGTGCTAGGGCCCATGCGTTTAGCTAGTGCGGCTGGAGACGCCATAAGAATAGACAAGCTAAGCAGGGTTAAAACAGATTTATGCTTCATAATAATGGTCTGCAAGTAAGGTTTATACCAATCACAGTAGGTAAGTGGTCAGAAATAGCTTAGGGAAAAAGCTTGAGAACAAGGCGGCTCTTTTCAACAGATAGTTTCGATAAGTAGTTATTCTACAATCAAAATTGTTGACGCTGTTCTCGAGTATTTTAACAAGCTAGAATGACAAGTTACTTACTACGATTGGTATTATTATCTATAAATGAAATTAACCGTATTCTATCAACTGATGAATGCTGTAACGTCAAGAAGTGTAAATCTAGATTAAATTCCATTTACGTTTCTTGGCGAATTGCACAAACCAAACACAATGTAGAAAGCGAGTTACCTCAAGGTGTTACCTATCACTACGTAAACCTTAGTACAGATGTTCACTTCACGAGCAATATGCGTACTTTTCGCCATCTTTGCCCAAAAAGGCAGCATTTAACACAAAACCATAAGAAAAACCCTTTACAGGTTTAACGTGTTTGCTATGATGCGCTCCGCACTTGAGAGATGCGTTGGGAAAAACATCTCTTTAGCCTATCCATTATGAGTTAGGAAAAAACACCCTGGAGGGGTTCCCGAGTGGCCAAAGGGAGCAGACTGTAAATCTGCCGGCACTGCCTTCGATGGTTCGAATCCGTCTCCCTCCACCATATTCTTCTTACCTCTTTCGAGAGTTAAGAGAACAACCTAGTTGATGGGCTTATGGGAAAACATCAATTTAGGCTTACTTTGTGAAAAGTAAGACACACCCTGGAGGGGTTCCCGAGTGGCCAAAGGGAGCAGACTGTAAATCTGCCGGCACTGCCTTCGATGGTTCGAATCCGTCTCCCTCCACCATATTCTTCTTACCTCTTTCGAGAGTTAAGAGAACAACCTAGTTGATGGGCTTATGGGAAAACATCAATTTAGGCTTACTTTGTGAAAAGTAAGACACACCCTGGAGGGGTTCCCGAGTGGCCAAAGGGAGCAGACTGTAAATCTGCCGGCACTGCCTTCGATGGTTCGAATCCGTCTCCCTCCACCATATTCTTCTTACCTCTTTCGAGAGTTAAGAGAACAACCTAGTTGATGGGCTTATGGGAAAACATCAATTTAGGCTTACTTTGTGAAAAGTAAGACACACCCTGGAGGGGTTCCCGAGTGGCCAAAGGGAGCAGACTGTAAATCTGCCGGCACTGCCTTCGATGGTTCGAATCCGTCTCCCTCCACCATATTCTTCTTACCTCTTTTAAGAGTTAAGAGAACAACCTAGTTGATGGGCTTATGGGAAAACATCAATTTAGGCTTACTTTGTGAAGAGTAAGACACACCCTGGAGGGGTTCCCGAGTGGCCAAAGGGAGCAGACTGTAAATCTGCCGGCACTGCCTTCGATGGTTCGAATCCGTCTCCCTCCACCATATTCTTCTTACCTCTTTCGAGAGTTAAGAGAACAACCTGATTGATGGGCTTATGGGAAAACATCAATTTAGGCTTACTTTGTGAAAAGTAAGACACACCCTGGAGGGGTTCCCGAGTGGCCAAAGGGAGCAGACTGTAAATCTGCCGGCACTGCCTTCGATGGTTCGAATCCGTCTCCCTCCACCATATTCTTCTTACCTCTTTCGAGAGTTAAGAGAACAACCTAGTTGATGGGCTTATGGGAAAACATCAATTTAGGCTTACTTTGTGAAAAGTAAGACACACCCTGGAGGGGTTCCCGAGTGGCCAAAGGGAGCAGACTGTAAATCTGCCGGCACTGCCTTCGATGGTTCGAATCCGTCTCCCTCCACCATATTCTCCTTAATTGGAAAATCGAAAAGCCAACTCATTGAGTTGGCTTTTTTCGTTTCTGAGCTTTGTATCCTTCTAAACGTGTCTTTCTAAACACGGTCCTCAACTTACACCAACCCAATACTGCAAAAAAGACTAAGCGAACTAGCCTATTCAAACATCAGTGATCCCACACTTCAACATGACGCTCACAAACCAGATAAGCAACGCAGCCTAAGCAATTGGTCGATACATGTTCTTTGTCGGTTCACCACGTGTTAGTCATATTGGCATTGTCCCGTGAGTCTAAAACTCTTCTCCCCTCCCCAAAAAAAGCTCAAAGCCAATTTCCCTGCTGCGACTTACAGATACCTATCATTAGACACAAAAAATCCCCTGCTGATTTCTCAGCAGGGGATTTAAATTATTTGCCGTTATTCCGAATAACTACATCATATTGATGTTTAGTTAAATCGTGGAATTAACCTTGAATACCAACAATTAACCAAGGTGCATTTTGAGTCGTTAGGTCACGCTCTAAGTGCCAGATATCAGTGATATCTTCTTCAATGCCGTCTGCGGTGTCACGGTAGCGACCGCTAAACTGAAGGCTTAGCTGTGCTTTACTACCATCGTGGTCTGCGCGAACGATTTCAGCATCAACGTACATTACGTCTGTGTGCTGATCACCGTCTAGCTTGTTACGCTCAGCTTTAAGGTCTTCAAATAGGCTTGGAGATACGTATTCTTCAATCGTGTTTAGCTCGTTGTGATTCCATGCACCTTGCAGTGTACGGTAGTGCTCACGAGAACCGTTGATGAATGCCGCTTGATCAAAACCTGGTGGGTAGTTATGTGGAACATCGCTTTGTGCACCAAAACCGAAACCACCAGCGCTATTTTGCGAATGAGGTTGTGATTGAGGCTGTGCTTGCTCGAAGTTATGAACATTTGGTTGTTGCTTAGGTTGTTCAAACTTGTTCTGACCCATGCCGCCGAATGCTGGCTGTTGGCCACGTGCATTCTGCTGATTCATTGAGCCCTGCTTCGCACCCAGCATTCCGCGTAGGAATTTAAACGCTAGGAAAGCAATCAGACCCATGATCAGAATATCCATGAACTGGATACCTTCAAATGCGCCACCAAAGAATGCAGCTAAAAGACCACCAGCAAGTAAACCACCTAGCAGACCGCCCATAAGGCCTTTCTTGCTAGAGTTAGCTGCTGCTGTTTTCTTGCCCGTTTGATCTTGTCGGATCGAATTTGTGTTTTGTTGTTTTGGTGCTGGAGCCGTTTTAAAGCTTTTGCCAAATGACTTACCACCACCAAACTTTTTCGCTTCCGCGATTGGCGTCACCGCGACTGTTACCAACAGGATCGCGACTAGTGAGAAAAATCGTTTCATTATTATCCTTTATAGGTTTTTTTATCTTTCGACACCTTAATCATACTCGTTAACAAAGAACAATGAAATATTCACGACGTTTACACATGTATCATAATATTGCGGCTATTAATTGATTACTAAACTAGTGAAGGGATTGACGGCACTCTGGGGCAGCATTAAAATATTGAACGATGTTCATTTAATAGAAAGTACTCATGGCAAGACGAAACGATCATACTCGCGAACAATTAGTGCAATTAACCTTAAAGACGGTAACCGACTTCTTAGAAGAGCACTCTTATCACGAGCTAAGTCTACGTAAAATTGCCAATATGATTGGTTATGTCCCTAGCACCTTGGTGAATGTATTTGGTAACTACAACCTACTCCTTTTACACGTTGTTGCTCAAACATTAGATGAACTGTCGTCCCAATCTGCTTCTGCGGTTGAACAATCGAGCAACCCTCAACAGGCTCTTTTCAATCTTGCATACTGCTATCACGATTTTGCACAAAAACACCCTCACCGTTGGCAGCTTATCTTTGAGCACAACATGAATGGTGAAAACCTTCCTGAATGGCAATCGAACCGTATTGATAGAATGACAGGTATGTTAGAGCAATTGCTGGTAGCTATTGCGCCTGAACACACAGAAAGCGAAGTCATTAAAGCCAGCCGTGTATTATGGTCTGGAGTACATGGAATTACTCTACTTAGCGTTGATGATAAATTTTTCGCCTCTGAACCTATCGATGGTAAAGAGTTGATCAATAACCTAATCTCAAACTACTTAACCAACTGGTAATCATCCAAGGAAAGACAATGAACAACAGCAGCCAATCTTCGCTGTTAACGCAAAAAAGGTTCCTACCCTACTTTATTACTCAATTTCTAGGCGCCTTTAATGACAACATATTCAAAAATGTTCTGTTACTGTTTGTTGCTTTCGCGAGCGTAGATACGCTGCCTATTTCCAGCAACCTATTCATTAATTTGGCCGCTGGTCTTTTCATTCTGCCCTTCTTCCTATTTTCTGCTTTGGCTGGTGTACTGGCTGACAAATACGAAAAATCTTGGTTTATACGTAAAGTTAAGCTCCTTGAAGTAGCGATCATGTCACTGGGTGCGATCGGGTTTATCTACGAAAGCTACGGGATACTACTCCTACTTCTGTTCCTAATGGGAACGCAAAGTGCCTTCTTTGGCCCGGTGAAATACGCACTGCTTCCACAACAGTTAGAAACAAAAGAACTGGTATCCGGCAACGCTTTAGTCGAAACCGGCACATTCTTAGCCATCCTTATTGGTACTTTAGGCGCCGGTATTATTGCATCTGAAGAAAGCGCGAAGCTCATTGCTGCGGTATGTATTGTTTCTTTCGCCGTGCTTGGCTATGTATCAAGCTGCTTTATTCCACAAGCGCCGAGTAACGCACCAGATCTGAAAGTGAAGTGGCAGCCAGTAAAGCTAACCCGCGCGACACTGGCGATTGCAAAAAAAGATCGCCCAACGTTTCAAGCTCTGATGTCTATCAGCTGGTTCTGGTTCCTTGGCGCTGCTTATCTAACTCAGTTTCCAAACTTCACAAAGCTCCACTTGAACGGTACTGAAAGCTCGGTTGCCTTTTTGTTAGCTCTTTTCTCGGTCGGTATTGCGATAGGTTCTTTGGCTTGCGATAAGTTGTCAAATCACAGAATTGAAATCGGCATCGTACCAATGGGTAGCCTAGGTATGTCGATTTTTGGGCTATTGATGGCGATATCCATTCCTGAGTCCTTGCCTGAATTTACCTCTTTCCATCAATTCATGACGTATTCAGAGCTGTGGCCGCTGTTTACTTATCTTCTGCTATTAGGTATCTCTGGCGGTATCTTCATTGTTCCTCTGTATTCTCTGATGCAGTTTCGAGCGAAACCAGATGAACGCGCTCAAGTGATTGCCGGGCTCAACATTTACAATTCACTATTCATGGTGGGAAGCGCCGTTTTGGGTATTGTTTGCCTGAGTGTTCTCGATCTTTCTATTCCACAGCTGTTTGTGTTGCTCGCGATAGGGAATACTTTGGTTATGCTGTACCTGTTTTATCAGGTGCCTATCTACGCTTTCCGTTTCTTTACATGGGTGGTCACTCACACCATGTACCGAGTTAAGCACAAGAACTTACACCATCTTCCAGAGAATGGCGGCGCACTGATTGTTTGCAACCATGTGAGTTATATGGATGCACTGCTTCTGAGTGCGGTTTGCCCTCGCTTGATTCGGTTTGTGATGGAAGAGGATTACGCCAAACTGCCTCCACTACGTCGATTCTTAAAAAGAGCAGGGGTTATTCCAATCTCCGCAACCAACCGAAACTCGATTAGAAACGCTTTCAAAGAAGTTGAACGAGCCCTAGATGAAGGGCACATCGTCTGTATTTTCCCTGAAGGCAAGCTAACCGCTGATGGCGAAGTAGCCGAATTCATGCGTGGCATGGAGCTGATTATTAAACGTTCTCCTGTGCCTGTCATTCCAATGGCACTTAAAGGGTTATGGGGCAGCTACTTCAGTCGTTATAAAGGTCAAGCTTTCAAGGGGCTACCGACCCGCTTCCGGGCCAAGTTAGAGATAGAAGCTGGCGAACCAATACTTGCGAAAGAAGCTTCATGCAACACTCTTCGACAGTCAGTCTCTGATCTTCGCGGATCGCTACGCTAGGCAACCCTTTATTCATATCAACTGAACAAACGTTTAGTTTTACTTAACGTTTGTTCAATTCATTTAGACTTACTTACCACTTAGTTAAACGTATAGTGGCCCCATTACAATAACGTCAAACAAGACTCTAAAAACAATGAATATAAAAAAGTCTGTTCCATTTTATCTTGCTGCACTGTTTTGCTTAACGCCATGGGTAAGCTCACCAACCGCCCTCGTCATCGGTTTCCTACTTGCTAGTTTAGGTTTAGTGCCTGAACATTTGGAAGTCGGAAAACTCACCAAAAAGCTACTGGCCTATTCTATTGTCGGTTTGGGCTTTGGCATTCAGTTTGAAAAAGCATTAGCAGTGACAGGCGATGGGATTGGTTTAATTGTCACGACCATCATTGGTACGTTGGTGATTGGTTGGTTCTTAGCGAAACGAATGGGACTGGATCGCACCACGGGGTACCTTATTTCTTCAGGCACCGCGATTTGTGGTGGTAGCGCTATCGCAGCCGTAGCCCCCGCGATTAAAGCCGACGATGAACAAATTGGCTTAGCATTAGCCACAGTATTCGTATTGAACTCAATCGCCCTATTCTTGTTCCCGATGATTGGCCATGCACTAGAGTTAAGCCAACAAACTTTCGGAACATGGGCTGCCATCGCGATTCATGATACCTCCTCTGTAGTCGGCGCAGCATCAGCATATGGCGAAGAAGCTCTGACCACAGCGACAACGTTGAAGCTCGCTCGCGCACTCTGGATCATCCCAATCGCGTTAGTCAGTGCAATGATCTTCAAGAACGATCAAAAGAAGATTACGATTCCTTACTTCATTTTCTTCTATTGCGCTGCTATTGCTGTTAGTGACTTGCTGCCACAATTTGAGATGGTCTACCAAGGGATCTTTGATGTGTCCAAACGCGCGTTGGTTGTGTGTCTGTTCTTAATTGGCTGTGGTATTTCTGTAGAGAAGTTAAAAGCAGCAGGGCCGAAGCCATTGATGTTTGGTATTACGATGTGGACGATGATTTCGACGGGTTCTTTGGCGTGGTTAACCCTTGCTTAGTTCGCAAAGAAACGCTTTAGCTGGTTGTTCGGTTACCTAGACACTCAGATTAGCGAGCAACAAAACAAAAAGGCAAAGCTCCTATGGGCTTTACCCCTATCGTTTTTAGTGAAAATATCGTTTGTAGTAAAGATATTCTTTGTTGCAACAATCACAAATCAAACAGGGGCTTATCACTCTTCTTGCTCTCTCTTTTCATTAAAACAAGTACCACAACCAGCACAAATGCAGTGAGTTCAGCCAATGAACGAGTCAGTCCTGACGAAACGAGCGCTTGGCCTATTTGCAGCAAAACCGCAATGATGAGGGCAACTTTCATAATAAGACCTTATTCTATAATCCATTATTTATAGGGCTTATTATGATGGATGGTTATAAAGATAATAAATTCTGTTTTGAACTATCTAATTGCTAAATTAACTAACCGTCTTCCAATCTAGCAAACAACACACACCTTCCTGATACTTTCGGCCTTTTAGTTCCTATGCTGCAACACCCAAGATGCTAAACCTGCTCTCGATACTTTGATCCCCTGCTGTTCTTGCTCTGGCATCTGATAATACTCGATAGGAAACTTAAATCGCTCTAGGCTCCCTTGTAACTGTTCTGCAAACCACTCTATGGTAGGTAGTTCATCACAGTCGACGATCGCAATCGGTCTAAAGCCAAATTCACTGTCTTCAACAGGAACCACAAAGGCTTGTTTAACTTCAGGTAATTGGTTGAGTGCTTGTTCAATTTCCTCACAGTGAATATTCTCACCACCAGAAATAAACTGATTATCAGCGCGACCAATAATCGACACTTGTTCGCCATCCCATACGCCGAGGTCTTTACTGTCGAACCAACCGTTCTCATCCACCAGCGGTGTTAACTCGCCCTGATAGTAATAACCAGAAGCAAGCGTATTGCCGCCAATAAAGATACGTTGTTTTTCAATTTTTAGTTGGCGATGGTTAAGGATAAAGCCGGCCGTACTACTGGCATCAATGGGCTTCGCAGTCACTGTTGAAGCCGCTTCTGTCATGCCGTATCCAAGCCATGTTTCGATACCCATTTGTTGAGCTTCAAGCCCTAGCGCTTCTGGGATGTGGCTACCGCCTAAAAGCACATGAGTTAAAGTAAGTGCTTGCTTACTCTGCAATAACCTATGTAGTTGAGTAGCCACTAAAGAGGCATGACTGCAACCTTCTATATCGGTTTCGAGCTGACCTGACCCAATTTTGATGCAGCCACCAGCCGCCAACCAACGATGAACTATCGCCAATCCCGACACATGGTACATAGGCAAACTCAGTAGCCAAGTATCGTCTTGTTGATAACAAAACACCTCAAGTAACCCGACCGCCGAATGTAAGTGCTGCTGCAACGTATGCGCCACGGCTTTCGGGTTTCCGGTAGAGCCAGAAGTGAATACGATGCTCGCTAAAGATTGAGGATTAAAGTTAGGATTTTGCGGTGTTGTTGGTTTGTCATCACCATCGACCTTAACTTCGTTCAAGCAAGGTAACGTCACCAATACAGTCTTGAGGTCAACAGCATCAGAATGATCTAACCCACAGCTATCTAATAGCCAAAGGTAACGTCTGTCTAGCTGACCATAGAGGGATTCAAGTTTCTGCGTTAAACGAGCTGCTGGCTGATGCATGGTAAACGCACAAACCACCCCCAAATTGAGTGCGGCAAGGTAAACGGGGATCACTTCAGCTTGATTCTTACCAACAATTGTCAGTACATCACCTTCAGATAGGCCTTGCTGAGATAGCTGTCGTTGGTACTCACTCACCAGCAGAGACACTTGCTGCCAAGTATAAGCGTGATTAGGAGTCACTAACGCTATTTGATGTGGGTTCTGCTGCGCCCACTGTACCCAGAGCGAGTAATGATTAGATTGTGGGCGCATCATAAGATAACCAAGTTAAAGATCGAGAACGGCTTAAGCCAATCGAGCAATCGGCCTAAGAAGACCAAATCAATTGCTGCTGTTCAAGCGTTGAAACTGGAAGCGGACAACCTGGCCAAGAGACTTCTAGCTGTTGCTGATACAAGCCAATCGTATCCAACCCTGGAACTTCATTAGGTAAGTATTGTTGTGCCAATCGCGCAATCTGAGTTAAGCCAAGGCTCGACTCAATACTTGAGCTTAAAACAGGCTTAATACCAAGTTGCTGTGCGCGTTCAATGATTGCAACACAACGTTCTACCGAGCCAATCAAGGTAGGTTTAATCACTACCGCTTTAACACCTGTTAAGTCGCTTAAATCAAACTCTGGATTACGCACTGCCTCTTGCAGGGTTTCATCCCACGCAATCGCTACACCGTGGTCAATTGCGAACGCCAAGCTATCTTCTGGCTTTTGGCAAGGCTCTTCAATAAAGCTGATGCGCTGACGCAGTGACGGCGAAATGTACTTAATGAACTGCTTGGCTTTTTCTGGTTTCCACGCACGGTTAGCATCAAGTCTTAGAGTCAAATCCGGAATCGACTCAAGGAATAAACTGACAAGCATGCCATCACGGATCGCTTCATAAAGGCCAACTTTTACCTTAGCAACCTTCTCGCCTTCCATCTCATTGAGCACAGGGATCAACTCATCTGGATCGCCAGTACACAAAGGCGCAGCTTGATAGTTACCTTCAGCGTTGAGTTCACCTCGTAATTCCATCATCGCCATCGAAAAACCGAAGGCAACAGAAGGATATAACTCATCAAAAGGCGTTTGAGGGTTATTGTGGCTCCAAAGCTCTAATTCATGCTGAAGCTGAATACCAGCTTGCTCAGCATCTTCTTGGCTAAAACCAGGCAAAGGCGCGACTTCACCAAAACCAGTCTTACCATCACACTCAAGTTGAATGATATAGCCAACACGCTCGTTCAGCTTATTATCACGTAGCACCACACCGCTATCCATAGGTAATTGATAACGATAGAGTTTAGCGTGACGCTGAGAATTCACTGAGTTCATAAAGTTTCCTAAAAAACGGGGAACATCAAAACAAAACGAGCCGCTATTAGCGACTCATTTTAAAGAAGAAAAAGACTATGGGTTACGCGGGAACTTGTCGAAGTCCGGTCGACGTTTCTCGTTGAATGCGTTGCGGCCTTCTTGGCCTTCCTCTGTCATGTAGAACATCATGGTTGCATTACCCGCCAACTCTTGAAGACCAGCTTGGCCGTCACAGTCTGCGTTTAGTGCGGCTTTCAAGCAACGCAGCGCCATTGGGCTGTGTTGAAGAACTTCACGACACCAACGAACCGTTTCTTTTTCTAGGTCAGCAACAGGCACGACTGTGTTTACTAGACCCATGTCCAATGCTTCTTGTGCATCGTAGAAACGACACAGGAACCAAATTTCACGCGCTTTCTTTTGACCAACGATACGAGCCATGTAAGAAGCACCCCAACCGCCATCGAATGAACCCACTTTAGGACCCGTCTGACCGAACTGCGCGTTTTCAGCGGCAATAGTCAGGTCTGCCATCATGTGAAGTACATGACCGCCACCCACTGCCCAGCCAGATACCGCTGCGATAACTGGTTTTGGACAAGTACGAATTTGGCGTTGGAAATCAAGTACGTTCAAGTGGTGAGTACCTGAATCATCTTGATAGCCGCCGTAGTCACCACGGATACTTTGGTCACCACCAGAACAGAACGCCTTCTCACCAAGCCCCGTCAAAATGATCACGCCTACTTTCTCGTCGTAACGAGCGTCAGCCAGTGCATTGATCATCTCTTTTACGGTTTGTGGACGGAACGCATTGTGCACTTGAGGACGCGCAATCGTGATTTTCGCAATACCATCGTCAGACTTATGGTATTGAATATCTTCAAATTGACTGCTTTCATCGCGCCAGTTAACGGCTGCGTAAAGTTCTTCTTCTGTGATGCCTACTGTTTTAGCCATGGTGATTCCCATTGTTCTATTAGAGACCACGACTAACGAATAGTCGTGACGGTGTTGCTCTGCTTTTGATAGTGCTTGATACGAAAGAATCGCTCAGTCAGATTAACGACGACTGGCGATACATTGAATTATCAGGTTGGAAAACAGCTCTGGTTGCTCGAAATGAACATTATGACCAGCGTGATCGACCTGACTATATTCAAAACCACTATTTTCAGCTAGCTCCATGAATTTACGATCTTTTTCTCCACATACATAATGCAATAAATGCTCATGAGATTTCAATGTGGCACGTAAATCTGGTTGCTTAGCTAACGATGTAGATAACAACATATTTGCTACGGATACTCCAAGGTTACCACTACGCTTTATGACCAAAGTTTGTCTTTGCTCATGATTTAGTGAAGAAAAGATGCTTTGTTGATACCAATCGTCTAAAACATCTTCAATCGACTGCTGTGCAAAGCGAACTGCCCACTGCGTATCATGTACTAACCTTTGTGCTCTCTCTTCATCGCACTCCAAACCAAAGTTACCACCTTCAATGATGACTTTCTCTAGGTTAAGCGTCTCGAAGCAAGGGCTTGTCACCCCATACATAGCAAGCCTCCCCCCCATAGAGTAGCCGATCATCACGATAGGATAATTATCAGGAAGGTTGTTGAGCGCCAGTTGAGATGTGATGCACTGGACAATTTTATTGCAGCAATGGTCAAAGCCTACCGGATCAGTAAAGCGGCTTTGTCCGTGTCCGGGCAAATCTATGCAAAGACGAGGAAAATCCTCGAGGAATGGATGACATGCACTCCAATCATCCCCGCTTCCGAGTAAACCATGTAAAAAAACAAGCAAAGGTTTGTCAGAAGATTTTTGTACCGCTGGGTAATAATTGGAGTAAAGCATGTAAAGTCCTTAGGCTAATGCCTCGGTGAGCATTGAACTGAATTGTTTTAGCAGAGTCGACGCTTGTTCGGGAGGCGTCTTAACTTCCACGAGCAAGGTACCCTGACCCTGTTCGAAATGTTGTTCGACAATGGTTTGGTAGCCGTTCAAGGTTTCTGGCGCAGCGTATCCCAGCTGGAATTGCGCTGCAGCATGTTCAAAGCTGAAACCATGAGGCATTTGATAAAGTGACTGTTTTTGTTGTTCAGGAACCGGCAACAAATCAAAGATCGCCCCACCGTCGTTGTTAGTCACAACAATAACCATTGGCGTTAAATTATGAGTCAGCAGAGCCAGCGAGTTGAGGTCGTACAGTAGAGAAGTATCACCGATTAACATCATCAAAGGATTCTGGTTGGCTTTCATCACGCCCGCAGCCGTCGCCACCAAGCCATCAATGCCCGATGCACCACGATTACTGTAAACTTGATTCGCAGATATTGATGACAACATATCCACCAGCCTTACCATCAAGCTGTTTCCCACAAACAACTCTCTGTCTTTAAGTCTAGTCGACAAATCAACGGCAACACTTAGTTCCGTCAGTTGGTCATTATTGGATATTTGCGCGAGGGCGAGCTGCTGAACAGTATTTGCGACCTCGATTAAAGGCGTCGCCCAACCAGAATGTTTGCCTAACAAAATTGGCTGGTGTTGCTCGGTGATCCATGACTCGATATTGGCAACAATATGAGTTTGCGGCAGATGATCTTGGTTTATACGGTGCGCATCAGGTGAAACCACAACATATTGCGTGCAATTGAACGAAGCCGCTTGTGACTTTATCCATTGGTTTAATCGCTTAGAAACAATGCGCTCACCAAACTGAAGAATGAAATCACACTGGTTGAGTTGTTCTTTCGCTACGTCACTCTGCATCCATAGATCATAATGCTTCCAATCACTTGTGACACCTGATTGAGGATCGCAAAAAACTGGCCAGCCTAATGCCGTAGCAAACTGCTGAGCTTTTTTCGCCTGTTCAATATCGATCGAACCGAGAATAACCACACCCTTACGTCCAAGATACTCACCTGGAGCAATCAGTTGTGTATTCACTTGATTAGGTAAAAACGTTTGGCAGTAACAACCTGTTCCCGACTTCCACCCAGAGATACTGGATGTGTATTCCGCATACATTTCCGCGCTATTCGCAGAATATAGAGGCTCAGGGAACGGACAGTTGATATGAATCGCACCACCAACATTGCGTTGTTTTACCAGCGCGTTATCAACGGATGTCAGAAGCCAATTCAATGAAATCTGTGTGGTTGGACTGGGTAGATTTAAAGCACTTTCAACATGGGAAGAAAAAATACCCTGTTGCTGAATCGCTTGATTGGCCCCACAGCCAACCAAGTCGATGGGTCGATCAGAAGTCAGTAGAATCAACTTCTCTCGTGTCAAACCCGATTCAGCGGTCGCAGGAAGAAGGTTAGCGACAGCAGTACCAGAGGTAACAATCACGGCAACTGGCTTATCACTGGCTTTAGCTAAACCTAAAGCTAAGAATCCAAGACCACGCTCATCAAAGTGCGTGTGTAAGGTTAACTTGGGATTAGCTTCCGCTTCGAGAGTTAACGGTGTCGAGCGAGAGCCCGGCGCAACACAAACATGCTCAACACCACTGCGTGTTAACTCTTCAAGTAACGTGTTACACCAAACTCTATTCAATACGGCTTGGTCGTGATTCATGATGCCACACCCAGCGGTGGGTGATCTGAAATTAAGCTCAGTAAGGTCGACATTTTTTTGTTCAATTCTTGCCACTCATGCTCAGCAACCGATCCCGGCACGATCCCCGCGCCCGCAAACAGCTGTACTTGATCGTTTACAACCAATGCACTTCGAATTGCCACACAGAACTCCGCACGTTGATGGCTAATGTAACCGACTGAACCGGCATACCAACCTCGTGCAAACGGTTCATGTTCAAGAATAAAGTCCATCGCCTCTTTACGCGGTAGACCTGCTACAGCAGCGGTTGGCTGCAATGCTGCAAGCAACTGAACACCGTTGATACCATTTTTAAGTTGAGCGTGAATATTGCGCTTCAAATGCTGCACCTTACGCAGACGCACAAGACGGGCATCTTTTTCAACATGCACCGTTTGGGAATGAGGTGTCAGGCGCTCAATGATATCGTCGACTACATATTGGTTTTCATTGAGGTTCTTGCTGTCTTGAGAAAGCCAGTTGGCTAACTCCATATCCTCGGTTGCGTTCTCCCCGCGACCAATGGTTCCCGCTAGCGCTTCGGTATCAAGCTCAGTACCATGTCGGCTATACAAGCGCTCTGGCGTCGAACCGATAAAGCTGTGTTTCGAATCCAGCACCAACATAAAGTGAAAACTGTGATGATTTTGCAGATAACTGGCTTTAAGTAATTGAGCCGCACAGATTGGCGCATCAAGCTGCAACGTGGTTTTACGCGCTAAAACAACTTTCTTGTACTCTTCGTCGCTAATGCCCTGAAGCACTTTATCGACCAAATTACCCCACTGTTCTCGTTCTGGAACGTGGTCAATCTGTTCAATGTGAGCCGACAAAGGTGCCAATATCGCCGCTTCTACAGAAAGCTTATTCAAAGCGTTAATGGAGGCAACGCGATCCGGAGACAAATTAACGGCTAGTGACCATGTATTGTCAAAACGGATCAATTCAACCTGAGGAAGGAAGAAAAACGATTCCATACAACGACGGTTCTTTGCGGTATGTCCATCAAACGAACGTCCGCCCCAAATTCGTTGGTCTTCGCCAAGAATAGCGTACGCCGGAGCGGGATCGGAGAAAGTATGCAGTTGACCGAGTGCAACGACCTCTTCACGAGTATCGCGCGACTGCCAGTAGAACTTAGGAAAGAGCGGTTGAGCATGAAGCCATTCAATAAATGCAAACGATGGTTTTTGCGTTAGAACTTCAACACAACGAACTTCGCTTGCTTGGGCATTTTGTACTCGCTCAATCAAAGCGGAGATAGTTTGCTGGAAATGTGACAAATCGACCTCGTTCACATCTAAATTATTATTATATTAGTTTGATACTTTATGGGCAGTACCCATTTAGATCAAGAATGTACTATATCTTTTGAACATTCCTGTGATTTTAAGCGATCCCATCCCTTTATTCATCTTAGCGAGTAACCACAAAAGCGATTAATTAAAATTTAGAAATGAGTGACAACAAAAAGACCAAACGTGACACTGAAATTCGACATTCATCAGATTTTTATTCTATCAAACGTCATTTTGCGGTACTTTAATAAAGTATTTAAATTAATTTCAGGAAATCGGCAATGCAAAATATCGGGATGTCGTCAAAACTCAACAGCGTATGCTACGAAATCAGGGGGCCTGTACTCAAACATGCTAAGCGCATGGAAGAAGAAGGGCATAAAATACTGAAGCTTAATATTGGTAACCCCGCCCCATTTGGTTTTGACGCCCCTGATGAAATCCTTGTTGACGTAATCCGTAACCTGCCGACATCTCAGGGTTACTGTGACTCAAAAGGCATCTATTCAGCCCGCAAAGCGGTTGTTCAGCACTACCAGAAAAAAGGCCTACGTAACCTTGATGTAGAAGACGTTTACATTGGTAACGGCGCATCAGAGCTTATCGTTATGTCTATGCAGGCGCTACTGGATAATGGTGATGAAATATTAGTTCCCGCTCCGGACTACCCACTATGGACAGCGTCTGTTGCGCTTTCTGGTGGTACACCGGTTCACTACATGTGTGATGAAGATGCTGATTGGTATCCAGATTTAGACGACATGCGCGCGAAGATCTCACCAAAGACGCGCGGCATCGTTCTTATCAACCCAAACAACCCAACAGGCGCGGTTTACAGCCGTGATTTCCTGTTACAAGTTGTTGAGATTGCTCGTGAGCACGGTTTGATCATCTTCGCTGATGAAATCTACGACAAAGTACTTTACGACGGTGCGGTACACACTTCAGTTGCAACGCTTGCCGAAGATGTATTAATGGTCACATTCAATGGCCTGTCTAAAGCTTACCGTGTATGCGGCTTCCGTGGTGGTTGGATGTTCTTAACAGGTCCGAAACACATAGCGAAAGGCTACGTTGAAGGGCTAGAAATGCTGGCCTCGATGCGTTTATGTGCCAACGTACCGATGCAGCATGCCATCCAAACGGCACTGGGTGGTTATCAGAGTATCAATGAATTGATTCTTCCTGGTGGTCGACTACTCGAACAACGTGATCGTGCATGGGAACTGATCAACAAGATCCCTGGCGTTTCTTGTGTGAAACCAAAAGGCGCGATGTACCTATTCCCTAAGATCGACACCAACATGTACAACATCAAAGACGATCAGAAGTTTGTGCTCGATTTCCTTAAACAAGAGAAGGTGCTACTAGTTCAAGGTACTGGCTTCAACTGGCCGAAGCCGGATCACTTCCGCATCGTGACTCTACCGCACATCGAAGATCTAGAAATCGCGATTGGTCGTCTAGAGCGCTTCTTACAGACCTACAGCCAAGACGACATCGTCGAAGGTTAATTGGCACAAAGAAAGATGACTACAATTTGCTGTTTTAAAAGACTTTAACTTGTAATCAATCACTTCTATGCTTAAAGGGCTCCTGCTTGGGAGCCTTTTTTGTATCCGCTGTCTCGTATCCCTGTGCAAACACAAGATACGAGTGGAGTATTGTTTATACCAATCACAGTAAGTAAGTGTTCAGACATAGCGTAGGGAAAAAGCTTGAGAACAAGGCAGAATTTTTCGATAAGTAGTTATTCTACAATCAAAAATTCTAACATAGTTATCGAGTTTTTTAACAAGCTAGGATGACCAGTTATTTACTACGATTGGTACTATAAGGACATTTATGAAACAGAGCCATTTCTTCGCCCATCTCGCGCGCATGAAGCTTATCCAACGCTGGCCTTTGATGCGCTCAGTCTCAAGCGAGAACATTTCAGAACATAGCCTACAGGTGGCTTTCGTCGCACATGCCTTGGCATTGATTAAAAATAAGAAGTTTAATGGTCAGCTCAACCCTGAGCACATTGCGCTGCTTGGTATGTACCATGATACTAGCGAGGTGTTAACTGGGGATTTACCGACACCGGTCAAATACTACAATCCAGACATTGCGCAAGAGTACAAGAAGATAGAAGCGGCAGCAGAGCAAAGACTGCTTTCAATGTTGCCTGAAGAGTTCCAAGACGACTTCGCACCCTTTCTAATTTCAGGAACAGCAAATAAAGAAGAGCAAAACATCGTTAAGCAAGCCGACACCATCTGTGCTTACCTAAAATGCTTGGAAGAACTCAGCGCGGGCAATCATGAATACGAACAAGCTAAGCGCAGGTTGGAAGAGACTCTCGAACAGCGTAAAAGCCCTGAAATGGACTACTTTCTCACCACATTTGCGCCAAGCTTTGAATTATCACTAGACGAGATAAGCTAGCTGGGTATAAGTTGTTTTTAATTAGCTAAATAAATCAGATTGATAGGTGCTATTTTGACTTCTCTACTCGAACCACCATTTGAACTCGAACAAGAATGGCAACATCGAAATGACGATGAACATAAAATAAGGCGTGATGACCACCGTAGTCCGTATCAGCGTGACCGTGCGCGAGTGCTTCACTCTGCTGCTTTTCGCCGCCTACAAGCAAAAACCCAAGTGCACGGCACCACGGTCAATGATTTCCATCGTACTCGTCTAACTCACTCTCTTGAGGCCGCCCAACTTGGTACCGGTATCGTTGCCCAGCTGAAGAAAAAACAGCCTGAGTTTCGAGACCTACTACCCTCAGACAGTTTGATTGATTCACTGTGCTTGGCTCACGACATCGGCCACCCGCCTTATGGCCATGGTGGTGAAGTCGCACTCAACTACATGATGCGCGACCACGGCGGCTTTGAGGGCAATGCTCAAACGTTTCGCATTGTCACTCAATTAGAACCTTACACTGAACATCACGGGATGAATCTATCTCGACGCACTTTGTTGGGGCTGATTAAATACCCTTCACTACTGAGCGAAGTTCAAGCCAAGACTCAATCTCAACCTGTTAAACACCAACGACAGCTTCGAGCGCGAGATTGGATGCCAGCAAAAGGCATTTATGACCACGATGAAGAGTTATTCAACTGGGTACTTGAGCCACTTTCGAGTAACGACCAACAGCTTCTAAAACAGAAAAGAAAGTCGCACACCGAGCCACTTGAGCACAACAAAACCAAATATAAGTCACTTGATTGTTCGATCATGGAGTTGGCCGATGACATCGCATATGGCGTGCATGATTTGGAAGATGCGATTGTGCTAGGTTCAGTGACTAAAGCTCAATGGGTCGATTCTGCATACCCTCAGCTCAGAGAAATGGCTGACCCTTGGATTTGTGAGCACTTAGATTCAATTACAGAGATGCTGTTCTCTGGTGAGCAGTACCGTCGAAAGGATGCGATTGGTGGGATAGTCAACGCACTGTTGACCAGTATCTCGATTAAGCGGGTAGATGCTAGCTTTGAGAATGTGCTGTTGGCTTACAATGCCGTGCTTGAACCGAGCATGGACGCCACACTCGATAAGCTGAAGCACTTTGTCAGCGAGTTCGTGATTCAAGTCCCTCAAGTTCAGGTCATCGAATACAAGGGCCAACAGATCATCATGGATATGTTTGAAGCATTCAGCGCCGATCCTGAACGCTTGTTGCCTCTGCCCATAAAGAAGCAATGGCAACAGCATCACGATGAATCAAAAAAGATGCGCGTGATAGCAGATTACATCTCATCAATGACCGATGATCTTGCGCAGAAAATGCATCAGCAACTGTTCTCAGCTCATACCGAGTTTTAATTCCTGGCTCACTTTACTGAAACAGCTTAATCTAAGTAGTTTTTCTCAAACACGCCCGGCGGCATTTGATTGATTTGAAACTGAATCATTCGGTCAAATGCCGTTAGCAAAGGGCTAAAGTCGCCATCACTATCTAACAAGCTAAGCAAATGATAGCCAGCTTCAACGGTAGAAAGGCTATTTTCACTAGGTGCTTTGCGAATTCGGTAATTACCCTTGAGATCTTTCGGCAAGTGAACCGTGTTCAACGCATGCAAGTTACTCGATACTTGCCACATCTTGAATGCTTTCTTCCACGTCCCATCCAATAAAATTACACGCAACTTCTTACTTGGACATGTTGCCGACTCAACGGAAACAGAGTTTTCACTTGGGTATAAAATCACATGTTGATACTGTTCATCGGCCAGCAATGCGTTCAATTGATCGTTGTCTGAAAAATCTTCACCGACAAGCGTCACGCTGTTATTTAGAGATAACGAGAGGATACGCGCAGTTCCCATCGGGCGATGCTCTTCTGATGGATGCTGAAGAATGATAAGCTCAACATTCGATTCGAGTGGTGTAACCCACTGACAAATACAAGCTTTCAAAGCCTTGCTGCATTGGGGGCAATAACGAGACATGGATTTAATGTGTACCCTGTTTTAATTTTCACTTCACTTTTATGCGTCTTATTCCAATTTGAGCCAATACAAGCTTGGGTCGTTTGGGATAGCAATGCGATTGCCGAAGGGCAATGGTGGCGGATCCTAACAGGAAACTTTTCACATACCAACACCTCGCACCTTCTGATGAATCTAGCAGGCTTGTGGATCATCAGCTATCTGTTTCAACCGAGCAAAAAACAGCTTGCGGTTGCTTTGCTTGTGATTAGCTTAGTGAATGGAGTCGCTCTGCTGCTTTCGACTATTCAGATCTATGTCGGCCTATCTGGCACTTTGCATGGGTTGTTTGGCTTATTTGCGCTCAGAGAAGCTTTAAACGGTAGGAAATCTAGTTGGCTGTTAGTGTTCGGATTAGTCGCAAAGATTGCTTGGGAGCAGCTTGTTGGCCCTTCTAGCACGACAGGCGAACTGATTAATGCGCGTGTCGCCATTGAAGCCCACCGAGCAGGTGCACTGGCCGGGGGCTTCATGGCTGTAGTTTCATTTCTAATGAATAAAAAAACGGATCAAAGCTGAATTCTTTCGCGGTTCTTTTTAACCGTGGCTTCACCTATCCCTTTGACACTCACCAAATCATCAGCAGTCATAAATACACCGTTTTTATCTCTGTAATCGACGATCTCTTGGGCTTTCTTATCCCCCACACCAACCAATAGTGCTGACAGCTCTTCTGCTGTCGCGGTATTGATGTTGACCGTAATCTCAATGCCATCGTAAAGCTCAGCTTTAGTTGGGCTATCAGAAAGCGCAGGGGAGCTCAGGGTCATCAGAAATGAAAGAAGTAGTGTTGAATATATCGTGCGCATAAATTGTTCCTTTGTTCAAAAAACGTAACTTATGCATTTGCCGCGCTAGATAACACAATCACCAGATAAAAATAAAGCGGGTCACCTAAGTGACCCGCTTCGTTATACATCTTATTTTCATCAGCTTGTTTGTTGGCTCACAAATCTGAATTGGAGCCTAACAATCATATGTTGATTCTCAGTAGTCAATCATCAAGTTGATATTGCTACTGAGATAATCAAACGCTTACTGACCTTGACCCACTACGTAGTATTCAACGTCTGCGTTTTTGCGCAGTACGTTTAGTACATTAGTAAGGTCTTGTTGGTTACCAACACGCTCTAACTGTGCACCAAGTTGTGTACTGTAAGCTGGGTTGATTTCAGCCGTTACTTTAGAAAGCTCAACAACAACGATGTTACCGTCTTGGTCTTTAGACTGACCGAACACAGCTTGACCTGCTTCTGGTTTCGCTAGAGCGAATACAGACGCCGCTAGTGGCGAGTTACGGTCAATCGTTTCAAGTTCAGTGAACTCAAGGTTGTTATCTGCAAGTACTGCTTCGTTACCTTGCTTAAGCTCGTTCACTAGAGAAACACCTAGCTCTACCGCTTGTTGCTCTGCTTTTACAGCAGACAGTGCAGCGACAACTTGATCTTTCACTTCAGCTAGTGGAAGAACTGTTTCGTCGCGAGTCTCTTCTACACGTACAACAATCACGTGCTCAGGAGCCACTTCGATAACTTCAGAGTTCAGACCGTCTTCTTTCACTTCAGGGCTCAAGATAGCTTGCATAACTGCAGGCGCCATCAGAACTTCTGGAGCGTCAACTTGCGAGATGAAATCTGTTGTTGTGATCTTTGCGTTGATAGCTTCTGCAGAGTCATCTAGAGAATCTGGGAATTCAAACGCTACTTTTTCTAGCTCAGTTTGCTGTTCGTAGAACTGATCTACAGCGTGCTGGTCTAGTAGCTCTTGCTTAATATCAGTAGCAACTTCTGTGTAAGCCTGAGCTTGAGACGCTTTTACTTCGTCTAATTTGATGATGTGGTAGCCGAAATCAGATTTAACTAGGCCAGTAGTATCGCCAATATTCTCAAGAGCGAAAGCCGCGTCTTCGAATGCTGGGTCCATAACGTCACGTTCAATCCAACCTAGGTCACCGCCAACGTCTGCACTACCGAAGTCGTCAGACTTCTCTTCTGCTAGCGTAGCAAAATCAGCGCCTGCATTTAGCTCGTCTAAGATAGACTGTGCTTTCGCTTCGTCATCACCTTGAACTAGGATGTGGCTAACTTTACGTTGCTCTTCAGTAGAGTACTTGTCTAGGTGCTCTTGGTAGTATTTCTGAGCTTCCTCATCGCTAACTTCAAGCTGCGATTTAAGCGCTTCAGCAGAAAGCTCGATGTAAGACACTTTAGCCTGCTCTGGACGAGTGTAAGCCGTAGGGTTCTCTTGGTAGTACTGTTCGATTTGCTCGTCAGTTAACTCGATGTTTTTCGCTAGGTCAGCAACAGACAGTGTCACTGTGCGAATGTCACGAGTTTGAGCAATAAGCTTGCTCTGAATATCGATTTCGCCTTGAAGAACAAATTCACTGCCTTGAAGTGCAGTAACCAGTTGATTACGCATTAGGTCACGACGCATGTATTCAGCGAAGCTTTCTGCGCTGAAACCTGCACGACGTAGTGCTGATTGGTAAACTTCTTGGTCGAATTGACCAGCCGTTTGGAACTGAGGCATTTCTAGAATCATGGTACGGATTTGAGAATCACTGATTCGTAGGCCTAAAGATTCAGCTTGCTGCTCAAGTAGAACATCGTTGATCATGCGATCAAGTACTGACTTACGGAAAGACTCTACGTATGCAGGGTCTGCAAGCATTTGAGCGAAGTAATCGCCAAGTTGAGATTGCATACGATTACGTTCGTTTTGGTAAGCTTGTTCGAACTCACCACGAGCAATTTCTGTGTTGCCAACTTTAGCTGCTGCGTTGTTACCGCCACCGGTGATGTAGCTGCCTACACCTGCGAATACGAATGACAGGATAATCAACCCAAGGATAATTTTTACCGCGATGCTATTCACGCCTTCGCGTAATCGATCCATCATAATTTAAGTGCTCTCCGGATATGAAGCATTGGCTTCAAAATAAAATCTATTCACGCGATATTATCAGAAAAAGAAATGCGCATCAGTAGGATGCGCATAATTTAAATAAGTTCAATGTGCTTTGCACATATACTGTTTAAAAATGAAACATCATTGTTCAAACAGTAAACGCATATTACTGCCTTCCCCTCACAAAACTCGAGGTTTCAGCAACAAAAATTAGTTACATGCGTCTTTAAGTGCTTTACCCGCTTTGAAGCCAGGTACTTTAGCTTCTGCGATTTGGATCTCTTCACCAGTTTTTGGGTTACGACCTGTACGAGCAGCACGAGTACGAACACTGAAAGTACCAAAGCCAACAAGTGCAACTTGGTCGCCTGATTGTAGCGTTGTGCCAACTGCTTCGATGAAAGCGTCTAGAGCGCGACCAGCTGAAGCTTTAGAGATGTCTGCGTTTTCTGCGATTGATTCTACTAGTTGTGTTTTATTCACTGTTTTTCCCCTATGTGTCATCTGTGACTACTTCTCGATGACTGTACGTTCCATTTTGGTTTTAATTTAGCCGCAACCCTTATTACAAAAGGGCTGCCGCTTTAGTCGAATAACTTAGCGTCCAAAAAAAACGCTGACAAGCCTTTTCGGGCCTATCAGCGTAATTCTTTACTTATTTTTGCTATGCATCACTATTTTTTCACGTCGAACTCGACCCCTGACGGATCTCGTTCTAGTGCGACTTTCAGTACTTCATCAATCCATTGAACCGGAATCACCTTCAAGTCAGCGATTACGTTGTCTGGAATCTCTTCCAAATCACGTTCATTGTCTTTAGGAATCAAGACTGTTTTGATGCCACCGCGGTGCGCTGCAAGCAGCTTTTCTTTCAAGCCACCGATAGGTAAAACTTCACCACGAAGGGTAATTTCACCTGTCATACCGACCTCTGCTTTCACAGGGTTACCCGTTAAGCTAGAGACCAATGCAGTACACATTGCGATACCCGCACTCGGGCCATCTTTTGGCGTTGCACCTTCCGGTACGTGAACATGAATATCACGTTTCTCGTAGAAATCGGTGTTAATACCCAAATTTTCAGCACGAGAGCGAACCACGGTCATTGCCGCTTGAATCGACTCTTTCATCACATCGCCCAGTGAACCGGTTTGCGTTAGCTTACCTTTACCTGGCATGGATTCAGTTTCGATAGTCAGTAGATCGCCACCTACTTGCGTCCATGCTAAGCCAGTTACTTGGCCGATACGGTTGCTTTCATCCGCTTTACCGAAGTCATGACGTTGCACGCCTAAGTACTCTTTCAGGTTATCAATGTTAACCGTTACAGACTTAAGGCTGCTGTCTAGCAAGATGTTCTTCACTGCTTTACGACAGATCTTAGAGATTTCACGCTCTAAGTTACGCACACCCGCTTCACGCGTGTAGTAACGAATGATGCCGATGATTGCAGAGTCTTCAATCTCAATCTCATGAGGCTTAAGACCGTTACGTTGAACTTGCTTGTCCAGTAAGTGGCTCTTAGCAATGTTCAACTTTTCGTCTTCTGTGTAACCCGACAGACGAATCACTTCCATACGGTCCAGTAGCGGGCCAGGAATGTCCATCGAGTTAGACGTTGCCACAAACATCACATCAGACAGATCGTAATCGACTTCTAGGTAGTGATCGTTGAATGCGTTGTTTTGCTCAGGGTCTAGCACTTCTAGAAGAGCTGAAGATGGGTCGCCACGCATATCAGAAGACATCTTGTCGATTTCATCTAATAGGAACAGTGGGTTCTTAACGCCAACTTTAGACATCTTCTGGATTAACTTACCCGGAAGTGAACCGATATAAGTACGACGGTGACCGCGGATTTCCGCTTCGTCACGTACGCCACCTAGAGCCATACGAGTGTACTTACGACCCGTTGCTGCTGCAATCGAACGGCCTAGTGAAGTTTTACCAACACCAGGAGGACCAACAAGACAAAGGATTGGACCTTTCAGCTTGTTGATACGGTTTTGTACTGCCAAGTATTCAAGAATACGTTCTTTAACACGCTCTAAGCCGTAGTGATCTTCGTTTAAGATCTCTTCCGCTTTGGCTAAATTCTTTTTAACTTTTGAACGCTTAGCCCAAGGAACACCAACCATCCAATCAATGTAGCTACGTACTACTGTTGCTTCAGCAGACATTGGCGACATCATTTTCAGTTTTTGCAGTTCTTGCTCAGTTTTCTCACGAGCTTCTTGAGGCATCTTTGAATCTTCGATCTTCTTCTTCAGAGTCTCGAATTCATCAGGTGCGTCGTCCATCTCGCCAAGTTCTTTCTGAATCGCTTTCATTTGCTCATTCAGGTAGTACTCACGCTGAGACTTTTCCATCTGTTTCTTAACGCGGCCACGGATGCGTTTTTCAACTTGTAGGATGTCAATTTCTGACTCCATTTGGCCCATCAAGAATTCCAGACGTTCCGTCACATCAGAAATTTCTAGAACGTGCTGCTTATCTGCCAGTTTAAGTGGCATGTGCGCAGCAATAGTATCAGCAAGGCGTGCAGCCTCATCAATACCGTTCAGCGATGTTAGAACCTCTGGTGGAATCTTTTTGTTCAGCTTAATAAAGCCTTCGAATTGATTGATCGCACTGCGAACAACCACTTCTTGTTCTTTTTCGTCAAGTTCTGAGGTAACAACGTATTCGGCATCTGCTAAGAAAAACTCACTCTCTTTGAACTGGTGAATTTTTGCACGCTGCTGACCTTCAACAAGTACTTTTACGGTACCATCTGGCAGCTTTAGCAACTGAAGAATAGTAGCGACTGTACCTACGTTAAATAGGTCGTCAATTGAAGGCTCATCAGTGTCCGCTTCTTTCTGCGCTACAAGTAGTACTTGTTTGTTAGCTTCCATTGCCGATTCAAGGCAAGTAATCGATTTTTCACGACCAACAAACAATGGAATAACCATGTGTGGGTAAACCACTACATCACGTAGAGGTAGCACGGGGATTTCGATACGCTCGGAACGTTCCAAGTTCATATATTTCTCTCTTCCGCTTTAACTTATAAAGCAGTATATGGGGCTTAAACGACTGGATTCAATGGAAGAATAAAAAAAAGGAGGTAATTGCTTACCTCCTTTTTCAATTTGAGTGTGTAGTCTTAAAAAGACCTACTCTGCAACAGCTGCTTGATTATCTGAGTTGCTGTAAATCAATAGTGGTTCTGACTCACCATTAATTACCGACTCATCAATAACAACTTTGCTTACATCAGTTGAAGATGGCAGTTCGTACATAGTTTCTAGTAGAACACCCTCCAAGATAGAGCGTAGACCACGAGCACCCGTTTTACGGTTCATTGCTTTCTTCGCAATTGCGCGTAGGGCGTCTTCACGGAATTCTAACTCTGTATCCTCAAGCTCAAATAATGCAGCGTACTGTTTTGTCAGTGCATTCTTTGGCTCACAAAGGATTTGGATTAGCGCTTCTTCATCAAGCTCTGTCAGTGTTGTTGTAACAGGTAGACGACCAATGAATTCTGGAATCAGACCATACTTCACTAGATCTTCAGGTTCTACTTGAGTGAACAATTCACCGATAGTTTTGGTTTCGTCTTTTGAACGCACTTCTGCGCCAAAGCCGATACCTGAACCTGTTTCTACACGTTGCTCAATCACTTTATCTAGGCCGGCAAACGCACCACCACAGATAAATAGGATCTTAGACGTGTCCACTTGCAAGAACTCTTGCTGTGGATGCTTACGACCACCTTGAGGTGGAACTGAAGCCACTGTACCTTCAACAAGTTTTAGTAGAGCTTGCTGTACACCTTCACCAGACACGTCTCGCGTGATTGATGGGTTTTCAGCTTTACGAGAAATCTTGTCGATTTCATCGATGTAAACAATGCCGCGTTCCGCTTTCGCTACGTCGTAATCACATTTCTGAAGCAACTTCTGGATGATGTTTTCAACATCTTCGCCCACATAACCCGCTTCGGTTAGTGTTGTTGCATCTGCCATTGTGAAAGGAACGTCTAGGAAACGAGCCAGTGTTTCAGCCAGTAGGGTTTTACCACTACCAGTAGGACCGATAAGAAGAATGTTACTCTTACCTAGCTCTACGCCTTCAGCCGTCGTATCACCATTACGTAAACGCTTGTAGTGGTTATATACTGCAACTGCTAGCACTTTTTTCGCGTATTCTTGACCGATTACATAGTCGTCAAGATGCTCACGAATCTCACGCGGCGTTGGCAGCGATTCCGATTCTTTCTTTGGAAGAACATCTTTAATTTCTTCACGAATAATGTCGTTACAAAGATCGACACATTCATCACAAATGTAAACAGAAGGACCTGCGATTAACTTGCGAACTTCGTGCTGGCTTTTGCCACAGAAAGAGCAGTAAAGCAATTTACCGCTACCACCCTCTTTGCTTTTATCTGTCATTCGCTAACCTCTTAGCCTTTACTCTCTATGTTTGAGTGTATATCAATTTGAATCACTTTGCGTTAAACAATTGCCCTGCAATTATTGACCGCGGTGATTAAGAACTGAATCCACCAAACCGTATTCTACAGCCTGATCAGCAGACATGAAATTATCACGATCTGTATCACGCTCAACAACCTCTAAAGGCTGACCTGTGTGCTCTGCCAATAATTTGTTTAGCTTTTGCTTGATCGTTAGGATCTCTTGCGCGTGAATTTGAATATCAGACGCTTGGCCTTGGAAGCCGCCAAGTGGCTGGTGAATCATTACACGTGAGTTTGGAAGCACGTGACGCTTACCAGGAGTACCACCCGCTAGTAAGAATGCACCCATAGAGCAAGCTTGACCCATACATACTGTGCTCACGTTTGGTTTGATGAACTGCATTGTGTCATAGATAGACATGCCCGCTGTTACGCTACCGCCAGGTGAGTTGATGTAAAGATAGATATCTTTGTCTGGGTTTTCTGATTCCAAGAAAAGCAGTTGAGCCACGACAAGATTTGCCATGTGGTCTTCCACTTGACCTGTTAAGAAAATGATACGTTCTTTTAATAGACGAGAATAAATATCGTAAGAACGTTCACCACGGGAAGTCTGTTCAACCACCATAGGAACTAGTGCGTCCATAATCGATGGCATTGTATTTTTTTCTTGGTAGCTCATATTCTTATGTCCCTAAAATAAATGGCCCGAATGATTAAATCATACGGACCATTGTTAGCAGAATTGTTGACCGTACGTCAACCTTCTACGTCAGATATTACTATATTAAGCAGGTTGCTGATTCATTAGCTCGTTGAAGCTAACTTCTTTATCAGAAACTTGAGCTTTAGCGATGATTGCATCAATAGCTTGCTCTTCTAGAGCAACATTGCGCATGTTGTTCATCATTTGCTCGTTTTGCTCGTAGTAAGCAATAACTTCTGTTGGATCTTCGTATGCTGTAGCCATCTCTTCGATGATAGCTTTAACTTTCTCGTCGTCAGCTTTTAGCTCTTCAGTCTTGATTACTTCACCAAGAAGAAGACCTACAACTACGCGACGTTTAGCTTGCTCTTCGAACAGCTCACGTGGAAGTTGGTCAGCAGCTTCAGTGTTGCCACCGAAACGTTGAGCAGCTTGTTGACGTAGAACACCGATCTCTTGATCGATTAGAGCAGAAGGTACGTCGATGTTGTTTTCGTTAACTAGACCGTCAATTGCTTGCTCTTTGATGCGGTTCTTAACAGCTTGCTTAAGCTCACGCTCCATGTTCTTACGAACTTCAGCTTTAAGGCCTTCAACGCCTTCAGCTGCGCCGAACTTAGAAACGAATTCTTCGTTTAGTTCTGGAAGCTCACGAGCTTCAACTTTGTTCAGCTTGATAGAGAACTTAGCAGCTTTACCTTTTAGGTTTTCAGCGTGGTAATCTTCTGGGAAGTTTACTTCGATTTCGAATTCCATACCTGCAGTTTTGCCAACGATACCGTCTTCAAAACCAGGGATCATGCGACCAGCACCCATCTCTAGTGGGAAGTTCTCAGCTTTACCGCCTTCGAACTCTTCACCGTCGATAGAACCAACGAAGTCGATAGTTGCACGAGAACCAGCGTCAGCAGCAGCTTCAACTTCAGTCCAAGTTGCTTGTTGCTTACGTAGAGTTTCGATCATCTCTTCAACGTCAGCTTCTTTAACTTCTACTGCTGGTTTCTCAACAGTGATGTTTTCTAGACCTTTCAGCTCAACTTCTGGGTAAACTTCAAAAGTTGCGTTGAATACTAGGTCAGCGCCTTCGTTGTTTTCAACTGGTGCGAAAGTAGGTGCGCCAGCTGGGTTGATTTTCTCTTTAACGATCGCTTCGATGAAGTGACGTTGCATTACTTCGCCCATCACGTCTTGACGTACTGCTTTGCCGTACATTTTAGCAACCATCTTCATTGGCACTTTGCCTTTACGGAAGCCATCGAAACGACGGTTTTTCGCGATGTTGCGTAGTTCAGCTGTAACTGCATCTTCGATGTTAGCAGCAGGAACAGTAATATTAAGACGGCGCTCTAGGCCTTCTAGCGTTTCAACAGTAACTTGCATTATATAAACCTCAAAACTGGCTCAGTAATCTGAGCATATGAGCCGTAACTTAGCTTTAATTCAAAAGCCGACGTTGTTGGCTGCATCCTTGTGTAGTGCTCTATCCGAACACCTAATTTAAAATCGAGCATTGATGTCTGAATTGATTATTCAACCAAACACCAGACTAATCAGCGATATCTTCGTTCTTCACGCGTCGATTAAAACGCAATAAAGCTTGTTTTCGAAAACAAGAAAGGTATCTCCGATTAGCCTCAGGACAGAAATTTTAGACGCGACATTCTAGCGATCTGTTTAATCTCTGTCGAGCCGTTCACCTCTGCATGATGATGAATGCTCTAAATTCGTCCAACTAAATGATACAAAAACGATCAAATCATCACTTAGCACAACAGAAATGGGGACAATAGCGACTTTTTCAAGGGAATCGAGGGCTTTTTTTGCTAAAAACTTTAAAAAGAGATCTTGCTCTTGTTTTACCCCTCAGAGTCGATAACTTTTTCAACAATCCCCGTTACAAACCCTTAACCTACATCCATCTGGCGACTCTCTACTTTCAGCAAACACTACCGCTATTTGCGACTATAAACGAGAGAAGACAGGCTTGATTGTTTACCAAAGAAATGAGCGGAGAGCCTTCATGTTTCAAGCTTTGAGAATCCCAATACTATTAATGGCCACATACAGTCTACTGATGGTCTTTGGCGGTCATTGGGTGTGGAACACAAGCCATGAAAGTTTGTTAAATGATCATCAATCTAAGCTAGACCGATTTTCGGTTCATATTTCAAGCCAACTGGACAAGTTCGCGCACATTCCCGAGCTGCTTTCAAAAGACAAAGAGTTGGTCGATGCTCTTCACTCTCCAAGTAACTCTGCGCAAATCGAACTCACCAATCGCTACCTAGAACACGTAAACTCGGTGATTCAAGCATCGGACACCTATCTGTTAGATAGCATTGGCACCACCATAGCAGCCAGTAACTGGAATCTACCGCGTTCTTTTATTCGTCGAAATTTCGCTTTCCGTCCCTATTTTCAAGAAGCGATTCTTGGCAATGAAAATCAATATTTTGCGCTAGGTTCAACCTCAGGGAAACGAGGCTATTATTATTCTTACCCCGTCTCCTATGCCGCCGAGATTATTGGCGTCATTGTCGTAAAGATGGATTTATCGCTGATTGAAGCAAGTTGGAAAGGAAAGCAGAGTTTTTTTGTTGCTGACGATAAAGACCAGATCGTATTTATGTCGAGCAATCCTGAGTGGCTGTTCAAAAGCCTTCAACCACTAAGCGAACAACAACACACTCGAATTCAAGAAAGCAGGCAGTATCTCGATACCAAAATAGAAAGCCTGCATTTCTCCGGCGATTTCGAGAGTGCGACTAGCAATATTGAGTCACCACACAAACTCGTCCAAGAGCAGTTCTATAGCTCCTCACGCTTCCTAGCCGAGCCAAAACTCACCATACGAGTATTTTCTCCAACCCATTTAGTTTGGTGGGACTTGGCGGCTTATCTCGTGGTTTTGAGCCTTATTTTCGCCATTATTTACCTGACGATGCAGCTTAATCACCATCGGCAACAAAGGCGTGCACAAATTGACAGGCTGCAATCAGAAGCCAAGCAAAAGCTAGAATTTCAAGTGCTTGAACGTACTTCAGAGTTACATGTCGAGATTAAGCACCGAATCGAAACCGAACATGTACTGAGGCAGACACAAGACGAACTCATCCAAGCCGCCAAACTGGCAGTATTGGGACAAATGTCAGCAAGCATCAGTCATGAGCTAAATAACCCATTAGCGGCAATTCGTAGTTATGCCGATAACGGCCGACTGTTTCTTGCCAAAGAAAAGACCGATCGTGTCGATGACAACCTCTCGCGAATCTCGGCGCTCACGGACCGTATGGCGAAAATCAGCCACCAGCTTCGTTCCTTCGCCAAGAAATCCACCGCGGAAGAACTGCACACGTTACAGATACTGCCGGTATTGCACTCATCAAAAGAACTGATGAAGCCACAACTCAAGAGTGAACGAGTTAAGGTCAACGAACTCCCTGAAATCTTTGATGCTTGCGTGCTCGCCAACGCCATTCAACTGGAGCAAGTGATCATTAACCTGCTAACCAACGCGATTCAGGCGATGGAACAACAAGACGACAAACAATTAGCTATTCTGTTAGAGATTAGGGAATCCGACCACCAACAAACCAGCACCTTGCTGATTCATGTCGATGATAATGGCCCCGGTTTCAGTTCCCCTTCGAGCGGAGATTTTTTTGAACCCTTCCATACCACTAAGAAAAATGGGCTCGGACTCGGGTTGTCAATTTCTCAGCAAATAATCAGCGGAATCAACGGCAAACTCGTTACCGGTAGCAGCCCTCAAGGTGGTGCTCGATTTAGTATCGAATTACCCATAGTTCCAACAAAAGAATCAGATTAGTCGCTAAGCAAACCAGTACGCCTTCACCAATAATAAAAATAAAAGATTAAAGGAATAATTATGTGTCACGTCTATTTCATTGATGATGAACCCGACCTAAGAGTGGCGATTGAACAGAGCTTTGGTCTCGCCGACATTGATGCCGAATTCTTTCCCGATGCGGAGTCTGCTCTGCTCGCAATTCAAGAGAACGGCTTACCCCACGTAATCATCACTGATATCTGTTTACCAGGTCTTTCTGGGCATGATCTGCTCAACACCGTGATGCACAAAGACAAAGAGATCCCCGTGATTATGATCACTGGTCACGGCGATATTTCGATGGCTGTACAAGCGATCCAAGATGGCGCTTATGACTTCATCGAAAAGCCGTTCGCCAATGAACGTCTAATCGAAACCACCAAACGAGCAATAGAAAAACGTCAACTCACACTCGAGAATCTTGAATTGAAGCGCTCTTTAAAGGCCAGTAAAGCGCTTGGGCCGAGAATCATTGGTGACACGCAATCAATGACAGAGCTACGTTCTATCATCACTCATGTTGCCGATACCAACGCCGATATTTTATTGTTTGGCGAAACGGGGACGGGCAAAGAGCTAGTTGCTCGTTCTCTACATGAACAAAGCAGTCGCCGAGAGCAAAACTTTGTCGCCGTCAATTGCGGGGCGGTTCCAGAGAACCTGATTGAAAGCGAACTCTATGGACATGAGAAAGGCGCGTTTACTGGCGCAGAAAGTAAACGTGTCGGTAAATTTGAATTTGCTCAAGGCGGAACCCTATTCTTAGATGAAATTGAATCCATGCCGATGCAGGCACAAATTCGCCTACTGCGTGTATTACAGGAACGCGTGATTGAGAGAGTTGGATCCAATAGCTTGGTGCCTCTCGACATTCGTGTGATTGCCGCCACCAAAATCGACCTAAAGAAGGCGGCTGAAGAAGGGACTTTCAGACAAGACCTTTACTACCGACTCAATGTCGTCACCTTGGATTTACCACCGTTAAGAAGCCGCCAAGAAGATATCCCTGCACTTTTTCATCACTTTTTACTGGTCGCAGCAGCACGTTATGGCAAGACAGCACCAGCACTCCCCCAAAAGGAACTGCACGCACTTTTAGCCCATGATTGGCCGGGAAATGTACGAGAATTACGTAATACTGCAGAGCGGTTTGTACTTTTAGGTAAGCTTTCTCACTTATCAGACAACACCAATCAAATCAGTCAAGAACTGTCTTTGGCAGAACTGGTGTCTGACTTTGAGAAAAACACGTTAAAGCAAGCGCTTATTGAGTGTAATGGCAGCATTAAAGAGACCATGGAGAGGCTGCAATTACCGAGGAAAACCCTCTACGATAAGATGCAAAAACACCAGCTAACGAAAGAGTCTTATAAGGTAGAACCAAACTAAATTAGATTTGCGAGCAAGATCACCTATACTTATCTCTCAACAGGATGTTATGCAACCAAGATAATAAGGAGGTCATTATGGGTGAGAAAACAAAAGTTCCCTCGATCACCGATACGTTCGAAATTGACGGTATTTTTTACACTGATAATCATGTCAACTTAGACACACCAGAGTTAGAGGCAAAAAGAGCGCTGTATGAACCGATTGATTCTGGCTCTCGATATGGAAAAATCATTGATGAGGAGGTTTAGTCCTCCCCATCACTTCGCTATGATTTGACTCTCTATTTCGTGATGATCTCCGGCCCCATCAATGTGGTCGGTAACCATGTCGAAACCCAAGGCACGTACGTTACGATAATCAGGAATAAGAACATCACGCCTACCCAAGGCAATGCCGCTTTCACCACGTTCATCATCGACATCTTGGCGACCCCGGCGGTCACAAACAGATTGAGCCCCACTGGCGGCGTTATCATCCCTATCTCCATGTTCACCACCATCATGATACCTAGGTGGATAGGGTCGATGCCAAGTGCAATTGCAATTGGGAATACCAACGGTGCCACGATGATCAGCAAGCCTGAAGGTTCCATGAACTGCCCACCAATCAAGAGTAGTACGTTCACCACAATCAAGAAGGTGATTGGACCTAAACCTGCAGACAACATCGATTCCGTGATCATCTGAGGAATGCGTTCTTCTGTCAGTACATGCTTAAGAATCAAGGCGTTGGCAATGATAAATAGCAACATTATGGTCAGCTTACCCGCATCGTAAAGCGTATCTTTGGTGTCTTTGTGGAAGAAGGTTTGAAACACCTTAACTAGCGCAGGCTTTGTGTTGTTCTTGTCCGCAAATGGCCCCATATCTTTGTAGATAAAGTTAGCAATGAAGAAAGCGTAAACCGCTGCGACTGCCGCCGCTTCTGTCGGTGTAAAGATACCACCGTAGATACCACCTAAAATGATAACAATCAGCAACAAACCCCAACTCGCATCCTTGGCAGCTGCAAACATCTCGCCCCAGCCCACAAACGGCTGCGCAGGAATCTTCTTAATACGTGCTGCAATGTAGATAGCAATCATCAACATCACACCAGCCAACAGGCCAGGAATAACACCACCAAGGAACATACGACCTACCGATACATCCGTCGCCGCAGCATAAACAACCATCACGATTGACGGTGGAATCAAGATACCCAAAGTACCCGCATTACAGATAACCCCTGCCGCGAATTCTTTTGTGTAGCCGTTTTTGATCATACCAGCGATAACAATACTACCGATTGCCACTACCGTTGCTGGAGACGATCCAGATAGTGCTGCGAACATCATACATGCCACAACCGACGCCATCGCTAAACCGCCGCGGAACCAGCCGACCATTGCGATAGCAAAACGGATAATACGTTTCGCCACACCACCCGTAGACATGAAGCTAGAGGCCAAGATAAAGAAAGGAATCGCTAAGAGTGTGTAGTGGCCTGCAAATGCGTTGAACAGCGTTTGTGCGACTGAAGCTAATGACGCATCAGAGTGCATCAACAAGAATATAACGCTCGATAAACCAAGGGAAATCGCGATTGGCACACCGACCAACATGAAAGCAATTACCATTAAAAATAGAAATAACATTGCCATGATTAGTCTTCCTTACCGTTAGATTTTGTACCCGACTCGTTCGCCTTGTTTTGCTTAGCCGAATCCAATACCGCTGTCGCGTCTTCATCAGAACCCGCTAACACATCAGCTTTCAATGCATCCAGCTCTTCTTCGGCTTCATGACCTGCAATCATGCGGTCAAGCTTGCCCGTCGCCACTTGATAAGCGATTTGGATGAATCGGAACGTCAGCATTGCCATACCAATCGGTAGTGCCATGTAAGGAATAAAACGTGGCAGTTTCTCGTATCGTTCGCCTTCATTCATCCAGTCAGAAAGAAACTGAAGCATCTCGGGCATTGGAATATCATCGGTTTCATACCAAGCGCGCTCGGTCGCGAACGGGTACCAGTAATTCCAAGAACCGATAAGAAGTAGGATTGAAAAGGCCAGGCAGCTTGTAACGGCGATCAACGCATACACTTTACGTAGCTTTTCTGGGGCAAGGTTAATGATGACATCAACGCCAATGTGGAAGTGTTTTTTAACGCCATAAGATGCGCCCACTAACACCATCCAAGCGAACATGAACACAGTCAGTTCTAGTGCCCACAAGATATTGCCATTGAATGCGTATCGAAATACCACGTTGGCAAAAGTAAGTAGCGTCATTGCGCCAAGGAAAAATGCGATTAATGACTCTTCAATCACATCCGTAACTCTTCCGACTTTGGAAAAAAGAGATGTTTCCAGTGCTGATTCGCTAGAATTTGGTTGTTCCATTTGAGGCTTTTCCATAATTGACTCCGCTTATAATTATTTTAATAAGGAGTGACGAACACTCGCCACTCCCTTAGCGGTGTTATTGGTTTGAAGCTAACGCTGCATCGATAAGGTCTGAACCGATGTCTTTTTCAAACTTCTTCCATACTGGTTGAAGTGCAGCTACCCATGCTTCACGCTGTTCAGGCGTAAGCGTACGAACCTCACCACCCGCTTCGATGATGTTATTTTTGTTCGCTAGGTTAACTTTTGAAGATTCGGCGTTACGCGTCTCAGACACTTCTTGAACGATAGTGCCAAGCTGTGTGCGTACATCTTCAGGTAGGTCTTTCCAGAAATCGTTTGACGTTACAACTAGGTAATCCAAGATACCGTGATTGGTTTCAGTTACGCCGTCTTGTACTTCAAAGAACTTCTTACCGTAGATGTTTGACCATGTGTTCTCTTGGCCATCGATAACCTTAGTTTGCAGGCCACCGTACACTTCTTTGAAAGACATCTTCTGTGGGTTAGCGCCTAGTTGTTCAAACTGAGCCACCAATACGTCTGATGCTTGAACACGGAATTTCAAACCTTTTGCATCTTCAGGGCTGATAAGAGGTTTGTTCGCCGACATCTGTTTCATGCCATTGTGCCAAAACGCTAGACCTTGCAGACCACGGCGCTTCATCGCGTTCTTCAGTTTTTCGCCAGACTCTGAGTTTTGGAAACGGTCAACGGCTTCTACGTCTTCAAATAGGAAAGGAAGGTCAAAAATGCGGTATTTCTTAGTGAACTTCTCAAATTTAGACAGCGATGGTGCCGCCATTTGAACATCACCATTTAACAGGGCTTCCAGTACCTTATTATCATCGTAAAGTGTTGAGTTAGGGAAAACTTGCATACAAGCTTTGCCATTCATTTCCGTGTTTACTCGCTCTTCCAGTAAAGAAGCGGCGATGCCTTTCGGGTGCTTATCAGTATTAGTTACGTGACTGAATTTAATCACGATTTCACCTGGGTCACAGTTTGCAGCAGCATTAAAACTTGTGAGCGCAAGAGCAGAGACAGACAGCAGAGTAAGAGGCTTAAACATTATTATTCTCCTTAGTAAACAAAACAGCCCTTCAATGGGAACTGCGTGCTTTCACTAAGGCAATTAGCGCGCCACATTAACACAAAACATTAACAACCCTTTAACCATAAGGCTTCATGATATTTGCCTGCTGCACTCGCCAACTCGCTGCAAAAATCAATGGGTGGGAAATGACACATAGAATATTTGTAAATGGGTGGAAGCTGACCAAAGCATCAGTGATAAATGAGGTCTGACCAAAAGCCACATTGCCGATGATACCTTGAAGTAATTTCGACCTATCCTGTAGAGTGCTGCACAACTTAGTCAGATTTACACTTAATAAGAGTTGATACCAATGAGTCAGATCTACCATCACCCAGTACAAATTTACTATGAAGATACCGATCACTCAGGTGTGGTTTATCACCCTAACTTTCTTAAATACTTCGAACGTGCGCGCGAGCATGTATTGGGCAGCGATAAACTGGCGGAATTGTGGAACGAGCATGGACTGGGGTTTGCGGTATATAAAGCCAACATGACTTTTCAAGATGGTGTTGAGTTCGCTGAGATCTGCGACATCCGAACCTCTTTTGAACTCGATGGAAAATACAAAACGCTATGGCGACAAGAAGTGTGGCGCAAAGATGCAACTAAGCCTGCGGTGATTGGTGATATCGAAATGGTTTGCCTAGATAAAGACAAGCAACTGCAGCCCGTGCCTGCCGAAGTATTACAAGCGATGCTTGGCGAAACGAGTTAACCTCATCTTACCTCACCTCACCAAACTCGCTTAAAGGAGATGAGACGACGAAAAGGTTCTCATCTCTATCTGCATGGGTAGCAAATTCCCACCAAGCGTAACAGCAAATCGGTACTGGTCATCCAATCGACCTAAGCTACATTGCCAACATGTAGAAACATCGCTTTGTTCAGCAGAATCCAAATCCAACCTAATTCCATTATGTAGCCTAATTTCGCGATACAACCCTGTTTGAAAGCCTGACGACCTGAGTTCCAATGTCTTGTTAGTCAAGCTAGAGAAATCAAACGAAAAGCTTCGCAACGATGTCGCTAGCCCCTTGCCCGTCGCTTTGATGTACGACTCTTTTAATGCCCACAGATCGAAAAAACGCTCTCTCTGTTCTTCCTTGCAAAGCTCAAGTAAATCCGCCAACTCTTTATCTGAAAAGTAGTGCTTCATGATCGAGTCGATATTGGTCGAACTTCTTGCGTGTTCAATATCAACACCTAATTGAACTTGCTTCCCTTCTCTCAGGTAAACCGCGATTAACAAATGTTCTTTGCTATGACTGATATTGAAATTTAACCCCGTCTTGAGTTGCTGTTCGGCGACTAAACTTGGCTTTCCTTTCTCGCCATATTCAAAGCGCCACGCTTCAGGCATCAAATCAGAATAACGAGACAGCACCTTTCTTAAGTAATTTCGAACATACAGGGCCTGAATTTTAGATGAGGGCATTCGATAGCGCTCGACTTTCGCTATTTCATCGGCCGTGAGTGTTTGCTTAAGACACGAAACGCTATCGATATCATCACGCAAATCACTCAAAGAACATAACCATAAATCAACGACTGGATTTTCCATTTTACTCATGCTTACTTCTTCAAACCACTCATCAAAAAAACACCAAACCGAACAAATTTAACTCATCTATGATTTGAGATAAACATAGAGAATTCGTGCAGGAAACACCTTTCACATAGGGAATTAAAACTAACTTTCCAAATGATAACAAATTAAAACACAGATCACACTTAGCCTTATAGAGCAGACACCTATTAAATGTTACTTACAAAAATATGACATAGATCTCATGGAGCACAAAAATAGAGTATAAACACTAAATAACCACTCATACCCTGTAGTTATCAATAAGTTAACATCACTAAAAACACAAAAAACAAAAGTTCAGAAAAATCATCTGGTCTGAACAGATCATAGTGGCCGCTGGGAGCATTGTATCGGCAACTCACCTCGGGTAGCCTGCTCAACCATTAAACAAATTCACACGTTTTTATTGCGGATAACTGCTTTCCGTTAAGCAGTACTTTGGACAGGATTTAAATGGACATTACCCTCACATTCGAATACTCCCTTCACGCATGAAACACGTTCTCAACGTCTGCAAGTCAATGAACTTCGCACTCCCTATTTCAGTCAGGTGGCCAACTTTCGGCAACCTTACTCTTCAGCTGCGTTTGCCCAAATCTGTTTCAGATTTATTTTCGATTCAATTAAAAGCGCAGCCTCAAAACACGACATCGCCCTCAGTGATTTCAAGTGGAGACTCACAATGAGCCAACCCGAAAAAAATACACCGGAATCAGTCGACGACACTCGACTTAATAAACGTCTTAAAGACATGCCTATTGCTATCGTTGGTATGGCAAGCATGTTTGCGAACTCTCGTTACCTGAATAAATTTTGGGATCTTATCAGCGAAAAGATCGATGCAATTACCGAAGTACCAGATACGCACTGGCGTCCAGAAGATTACTACGATGCAGATCGTACTACGCCAGACAAGTCTTACTGTAAGCGCGGTGGTTTCATCCCTGAAGTGGACTTCAACCCAATGGAGTTCGGCCTTCCGCCAAATATCCTAGAACTGACGGATACATCACAGCTGCTTTCTTTGATCGTGGCAAAAGAAGTACTTGAAGATGCGAAACTTCCTGAAGGCTACGATCGCGATAAGATCGGTATCACACTCGGTGTGGGTGGTGGTCAGAAGATCGCTCAAAGCCTAAATGCTCGTCTTCAATACCCTGTTTTGAAAAAAGTCTTCAAGAGCAGTGGCATCAACGACGAAGACAGCGAAATGCTGATCAAAAAATTCCAAGACCAATACATCCACTGGGAAGAGAACTCATTCCCTGGTTCATTGGGTAACGTAATTTCAGGTCGTATTGCTAACCGCTTTGACCTTGGCGGCATCAACTGTGTGGTAGACGCTGCTTGTGCAGGTTCTTTAGCCGCAATGCGCATGGCTTTAAGTGAGCTAGTTGAAGGCCGCAGTGAAATGATGATCACAGGTGGTGTGTGTACTGATAACTCACCAACCATGTACATGAGCTTCTCTAAAACACCAGCATTCACTACTAATGAAACAATTCAACCTTTCGATATCGACTCAAAAGGGATGATGATTGGTGAAGGCATTGGCATGGTTGCTCTTAAGCGTCTTGAAGATGCAGAGCGCGACGGCGACAGAATTTACTCAGTGATTAAAGGTGTCGGTTCTTCTTCGGATGGTAAGTTCAAGAGTATTTACGCACCTCGCCCTGAAGGACAAGCAAAAGCACTAAAACGTGCTTACGATGATGCTGGTTTCGCACCGCACACACTTGGCCTTTTAGAAGCGCACGGTACAGGCACTGCTGCAGGTGATGTGGCTGAATTTGGTGGCTTAAACTCGGTATTCAGTGAGAACAATGAAGAGAAGCAACACATTGCGTTAGGCTCTGTGAAATCTCAAATTGGTCACACTAAATCAACCGCGGGTACTGCAGGTCTAATTAAAGCTGCCTTAGCACTGCACCACAAAGTACTGCCGCCAACGATTAACGTATCGGCTCCGAATCCTAAGTTGGATATCGAGAACTCACCGTTCTACCTAAACACACAAACGCGTCCTTGGATGAAACGTGTTGACGGCACACCACGCCGTGCAGGTATCAGCTCATTTGGTTTTGGTGGCACTAACTTCCACGTTGTATTGGAAGAGTACACTCCAGAACACGCTCGCGGTGACAAATACCGTCAGCGCCAAGTACCGCAAACTCTGTTATTCAGCGCGGAATCTCGTCAAGCACTGATCAATGAGCTCAAGCAGGTTTCAACTCAAGCTGCCGATGCTGCGTTCAAACTAGAAGCGCTTGCTGAGCAGCACGCTCTACGCGAAGTTGGCGCTAAGCACGCTCGTCTTGGTTTAGTTGTAATTGACCAGGCAGACCTTCAAGCGCAACTGACTCAAGCGGTTTCTATGCTTGAGAGCCAAGCCAAAACACATTGGCAGATGCCAAACGGTACTAGCTACCGTGAGTCGGCACTGATTGCTGAAAACGGTGCGGGTAAAGTGGCAGCGCTATTTGCAGGTCAAGGTTCGCAATACCTCAACATGGGTCGCGAACTTGCGTGTCATTACCCTGAAATGCGCCAACAGCTTGCTCAAGCGGATCAAGTATTTGGTCAACACAAGAAAACGGCTCTGTCGCAAATTCTGTTCCCAATTCCAACCTTCACACCAGAAGCAACCAAAGCTCAAGAAGCGGTGTTAACCAACACGGCCAATGCGCAAAGTGCGATTGGTACTGTGTCTATGGGTCAGTTCGACATCATGACTCAAGCTGGCTTCAAAGCCGACATGGTCGCAGGGCACAGCTTTGGTGAGTTAAGTGCACTATGTGCATCGGGTGTTATCTCGCAAGACGATTACTACCAGTTAGCTTTCGCTCGTGGCGATGCTATGGCTGCGACACCTGAACAAGGCGACAGCGGTACTATGTTTGCGGTCATCCTAGACGCAGACAAACTTCCAGCCGTTGAAAGCTGCATCAGCCAATTCGAAGGTGTGAGTATTGCCAACTACAACGCTCCGACTCAACTGGTGATTGCAGGTCCAACTACGACGGTTCAACAAGCAGCACAAGCGCTAACAGAACAAGGCTTCAAAGCGATTGCTCTGCCTGTTTCTGGCGCTTTCCACACACCGCTTGTTGCTCACGCTCAAAAACCATTTGCTGCTGCAATTGATAAAGCTTCATTCAGCGCTCCAACGCTGCCGCTTTACTCAAACGCAACAGGCAAACTGCACAGCAAAGACGCTAAAGCGATTAAGAAAGCGTTCAAGCAGCACATGCTGCAATCGGTTCGTTTTAGCGAGCAAATTGAAGCGATGTATGAAGCCGGTGCGCGTGTATTCGTTGAGTTCGGTCCGAAAAACATTCTTCAAAAGCTGGTTGAGAAAACATTGGCTGATAAGAACGAAGAGCTTTACGCAATCAGCATCAACCCAAGCCCTAAAGGCGACAGTGACCAACAGCTTCGTTTAGCTGCAGTTCAACTGTGCGTGGCAGGTGTTTCATTAGACAACATTGACCCTTACCAAGCTGACATTGCTGAACCTGCGAAGGCATCACCAATGAACATCAAGCTGAATGCAACCAACTACATCAGCCCTGCTACTCGTAAGAAAATGGATCAATCATTGGCTTCGGGCAACGTCACCGAAAAGACTGAGATTGTTGAAGTGAAAGTTGAAGTCGAGAAAATCGTGGAAAAAGAAGTGATCAAAACAGAAATCGTTGAAGTACCTGTGGCTGCTCCTCAAGCTTCAAATGTACAACAGTCAGCTGCTCTAGCACCAAGCGCACAAGTAGCAACAACAGCTCAGCAGCCTCAAGTGGTTCAAACAGCCCCGTCTAACGTAACGGTTGATGAATCTTCATTGCAGTCGTTCTTCAATGCTCAACAACAAGCAGCGGAAGTACATCAGCAGTTCTTGGCGATTCCTCAGCAATACGGTGACACATTCAACACCTTAATGTCTGAGCAAGCGAAAATGGCAACAGCAGGCGTAGCAATTCCAGAGAACCTGCAACGTTCTATGGAAATGTTCCACCAGCACCAAGCTGAAACGCTAAAAGCTCACGCTCATTACCTAGAGATGCAAGCACACAGCAACAACTCAGCACTTAATATGCTGACGCAAGGTTCAGTACAAACGGCACAACCAACCTTCGTTGCTTCTGTAAATGCTCAGCCAGCGATTCAAGCTCCAACTACTTCAGCAGCTATCGTTCAACAGCCTGTAGCTCAAGTACAAGCGACTCCTGTACAAGCTCAGTCTGTTCAAGCAGCACCAGTTCAAAATACAACAGCTCAGCAAGCTCCAGTCCAGAAAGCCGTTCCTGCACCGCAAGTAGCCGCTCAAGCGGCAGCGCCTGTTGCAGCTAAGCCTGTGCCAGTTAAAGCACAACCAGCTCCTGTGGCTGCACCAGTAGCAGTACAATCAGCCGATGCTGAAAAAGTGATGCTAGAAGTGGTCGCGGAGAAAACGGGTTACCCAACGGAAATGCTTGATCTAGAAATGGACATGGAAGCAGACCTTGGTATCGACTCAATCAAGCGCGTAGAGATCCTTGGTACCGTTCAAGACGAAATGCCGAACCTACCTGAGCTGAACCCTGAAGATTTAGCTGAGTGTCGTACTCTTGGTGAAATCGTCGGCTACATGAACAGTAAAAGCATGAACAGCAAGATGCCAGCATCAGCGCCTGTGGCAGCACAGCCAAGCGCAACTGCTCCTGTTCAAGCAGCTGCCATAGTTAATGGTCTTGATGCGAAAGTCGTTCAACAAACCATGCTAGAAGTGGTTGCTGAAAAGACAGGTTACCCAACGGAAATGCTTGATCTAGAAATGGATATGGAAGCAGACCTTGGTATCGACTCAATCAAGCGTGTTGAGATTCTTGGTACGGTTCAAGATGAACTGCCTACTCTTCCAGAGCTAAACCCTGAAGACTTAGCTGAGTGTCGTACTCTTGGCGAAATCGTTGCTTACATGAACAGCAAGCTTCCAGCTTCGGCACCAGTAGTCGCTCAAACTGCAGCAACTTCAGTTCAAGCAGCTAGCGGACTAGATGCGGCTGTCGTTCAAAAAACCATGTTAGAAGTAGTGGCAGAGAAGACGGGCTACCCGACTGAAATGCTAGACCTAGCAATGGACATGGAAGCTGACCTTGGTATCGACTCAATCAAGCGTGTTGAAATCCTAGGTACGGTTCAAGACGAACTACCGACTCTTCCAGAGCTAAACCCTGAAGACCTCGCTGAGTGTCGTACTCTAGGCGAGATAGTTGCTTACATGAATACTAAAAGCATGAACAGCAAACTTCCAGCTTCTGCTCCAGTAGCGGCTCAAGCATCTGCCCCAGTACAAGCAGTATCAAACGGTTTAAACGCAGAACAAGTTCAAAGCACAATGTTGAGCGTAGTAGCGGATAAAACGGGCTACCCAACAGAAATGCTCGACCTAGCAATGGACATGGAAGCAGACCTTGGCATCGACTCAATCAAACGTGTTGAGATCCTTGGTACGGTTCAAGACCAGCTACCAACGCTGCCAGAGCTAAACCCTGAAGACCTAGCTGAGTGTCGTACTCTTGGCGAAATCGTTGCTTACATGAACAGCAAGCTAGCTCCTATTTCGGAAGCAGCGACAGTAGCTCCAGAAGCACAAGCAGATACTGTTGCAGAAAGCACGAACAACGACCTAAACCCTGCTCACGTTCAATCAACCATGATGGAAGTGGTTGCCGATAAAACTGGCTACCCAGCAGAAATGCTCGACCTAGCGATGGACATGGAAGCAGACCTTGGTATCGACTCAATCAAACGTGTTGAGATTTTAGGAACAGTTCAAGACCAGCTACCAACGCTGCCAGAACTAAACCCTGAAGACCTAGCTGAGTGTCGTACGCTTGGTGAAATCGTTACCTACATGCAAAGCAAGCTATCCGCTGCTGCACCCGTAGCGACTCCTAAAGCGGAATCGGTAACGCCTATCGCAGAAACAGCGACAGCGGAACTTCCTCCACACAATGAGGTAGCGCTAAAAAAGCTACCAGCGGCAGATAAACTCGTCGATTGTTTCTCAAAAGACGCTTGTGTCGTGATCACTGATGATGGTCACAACGCCGGTGTTCTAGCAGAAAAGTTGACCGCTAACGGCATTCAAGTTGCTGTAGTGCGTAGTGCTCTTTCTGCCGCGTCACCTTTAAACAGTGAAATCGCAAGCTACACACTCAACAGCGTCGATGATGCTGGTGTGACTGCAGTTATTAACGACATCGAAGCAGACCTTAAAACGTCGAACAAAGTGATTGCGGGCTTCATTCACCTACAAGCTATCGTTGATGCTAAACAAAGCAACGAGCAAGCGGTTAACTTGAATGCAGACTCAAGAGCTTCGCTAACCACAGCGTTCTTATTCGCCAAGCACCTAAATGGCCAACTGAATGCCGTTTCTGGTCGTAGCGTGTTCTTCACACTAAGCCGTATCGATGGTGGCTTTGGTTACCTAGATACTAAGCAACTAGCAAATGCAGAACTTAACCAAGCGGCTCTATCTGGTCTAACTAAGACACTGAGCCATGAATGGTCAAACGTGTTCTGCCGTGCATTGGATGCTGACGCTTCTATTGATGCTCGTCACCTAGCTGAAGCTATCATAGGCGAACTGTTCGATATCGATACCAACACCGTTGAAATCGGCCTTAGCCATGCGGAAAACGGTGAATCTGGTCGTGCAACATTGATTGCTGCAACACCAGGCGCTGCACAAACCAAAAACGCAGGCGCTCAGCTCACCAAGAGCGACAAAGTTCTCGTAACGGGTGGCGCTAAAGGCGTGACGTTTGAATGTGCACTGACGCTTGCTAAGCAATGTAAGTCTCACTTCATTCTTGCAGGTCGTAGTAAGCATATTACTTCAGCTGAGCTACCTCAGTGGGCACAAGGCAAGCAAGAGAAAGAGCTAAAACCAGCGGCTATCGCTCACCTACAAGCTACGGGTGATAAGCCAACGCCGAAGAAAGTTGATGCCTTGCTAAAACCGGTATTGAGCAGCCTTGAAATCAACGCAGCACTTGCCGCTTTCAACGAGATTGGCGCGAGCGCTGAATACCTAAGCCTAGATGTATCGAACCATGAGTCAGTAGCGAAAACGCTGGCGAATTTCGAAGGTATCACGGGTCTTATCCACGGCGCTGGTGTACTGGCTGACAAACACATTCAAGACAAAACACTTGATGAACTGAACATGGTTTACGGCACGAAAGTGGGCGGACTAGAAGCGGTTCTTGGTGGTCTTGATAGCAGCAAGCTAAAACTGATTGCGATGTTCTCTTCGGCGGCGGGTTTCTACGGAAACACGGGCCAAAGCGATTACTCTATGTCTAACGAAATCCTAAACAAAGCGGCTCTGCAATTGTCTGCTCGCAACCCTCAAGCGAAAGTGATGAGCTTTAACTGGGGACCGTGGGACGGTGGCATGGTCAACGCAGCACTGAAACGTATGTTCACAGAGCGCGGTGTGTACGTAATTCCTCTTCAGGCAGGTGCAGAGCTGTTTAGTTCTCAACTACTGAACGAAACTGGCATTCAACTGCTGGTTGGTACGAGCATGCAAGGTTCTGACAACAAGGAAGCTGCTGTAAAAAAGCTTAATGCGGAGTCTGTGCATCTTGCAAAGAGTCCGCTGAATACAAGCATCACTGTGACACGTCATCTTGATCCTAAGGCTTTGCCTTTCATTCAAGATCACTGCATTGCCGGTAACCCAGTGTTACCGACAGTGTGTGCCATCCAATGGATGCGTGAAGTCGCAGAGCAACTGTTAGGGGTGAACGTTAGCGTTCACAACTACAAACTGCTGAAAGGTGTGATTTTTGATACTGATGAAGTGCAAGAGCTAACGCTTGTCTTGTCTGCAGACACTAAGAAGCCGTCCTCTGATGCTAAATCAAAAGATCAGCTAAAAGCTGTGATCAGTTGCCAAGGGCGACCACAGTATCAAGCTCAGTTGCAAGTTGCCTCTGTGCTAGTGTCTGAAGATGTTCAACAAGCGTCAGAAAAGCGCTTTGAAGCCAACACTTCAACACCTGTAACAACGGCGCAAGCTCTATACAGTGATGGCACTCTATTTCATGGTCCAAGACTGCAAGGTATTACCTCAGTTGAACGCTTTGATGACTTAGGCTTATTGGCTCAATGCCAGTTGCCTCAGATTGAAAACAGCGACTGCGGAGCTTTTATTCCTAAGCAAGGCTTTGGCGATAGCCAGCCATTTGCTGAAGATTATCTGTTGCAAGCCATGTTGGTATGGGCTCGATTGAAATACGGCGCGGCAAGCCTACCGTCTGCAATCGGTGAGTTTATTTGTTACGCACCGATGCACGATGGTGACCAAGGTTGGCTAGAGCTGAGCGTGATAAAAAGCACGGCTCGTTCGCTGCAAGCTGATATCTCGCTTTACCACCAAGATGGTCGGTTAAGCGCAGTAATGAAAGGTGCCAAAGTCACCATCAGCAAGAGCTTAAATGACGCATTTTTGCCGAAGTCTAGCTCAGCAGTATCGAAGAAAGAGGCGACTAAGAACCCAGAAAAGGAGCAATTGTCATAGTGACTGTTCCTACTAATAAAGCGATGCCATTGCGCATCGCTCTTTTAGCTCAGCCAGCAAACGCGGCTGAGCTTTCTGCCGACTTATTCCCCTCGTTCCCAGACATAATGGCTGTTGTGGTTGATGGCAATTTTAATCAAGCACTTACTCAAGCGATTGAGGCAGTCAATCAAGGCAGTATGGTTAAGCTTTGTTTGGATTCTCACTCACCATCATTGTTGATGTTGAGTGCGCTGACCGCTGCTCAGAATAAGATTCACCCGCACGCGAATTTAGCGGGTTTTGCAGATACAGTTACCGAAGATAGCATTCAGCTTGCTCTAGAGATGTCACGTCGCCCCGCTAAAGATTTAAGCCATCAACAGCAACACTCTGACTTATCTGCTTCACAACAGTTCGGTCAATTGCTAAATATGGTGAATTCGATATCGAGCCGTTCATTGCCGAGCCATTCATTCCCTAACCATTACTGGTTCACTGAGCCGAACAAAGCACGTGTTGTTGCGTTAACTTTCAGTGACGATAGCCAAAAAGCCACCAGCCTGATATTGACTCAAGCGACCGGTTTGCAAGAACCAAAACCATTGCTATCTAGCGAGCGTTTGATGTTTGTGGTTTCTGGCAATAACCAAGCTGAATTAGTTTCCCAGTTGACCTCACTAAGAGCTGAGCTTAAATGCGTTAGCGATTCGGCGGACAGCGAACTTGCTATCGCCACCTTGATGCATTCAAACCTAAGCCACTTTCAAATCGTTCAGCACAATGCTGACCTTGGCGCGAATATCGTGATTCAAGCGGCTTCAATTGATGCTGCATTGCAAGAAATCACAGCGGTAGAAAATGCATTGCCAAAAGTAATGGCTGACAATAGCCACTACAAAACGCCAGCGGGCAGTTGTTTCTCACCGATGCCTCAAAGCAAAGGTGGCGTTGCATTTGTTTACCCTGGTGTTGGCACGGTTTATCCCGGTATGTTGCGCGAGTTTCACCACCATTTCCCGCAGTTATTCGCTCGCTTAGAACGCGAAGGTAACTTGAAAGAGATGCTGCAGGCTGAAAAAACCTACGCTGAAGACTCGCAAGAAATGTCGCTCAGTGAATTGGCAATTGCCGGTGTGGGCAGTAGTTATCTGTTAACACAACTGCTGTGTGATGAATTCAAAGTGCAGCCAGATTTCGCCTTGGGTTACTCCAAAGGCGAAGCCTCCATGTGGGCGAGCTTAAATGTTTGGAAAAATCCACATGCGCTGATCGAGATGACTCAAACTAGCCCAATTTTCACCACGGCTATTTCTGGCGAACTCACCGCAGTACGTCAAGATTGGCAGTTGAACGGCGACGAAAGCATCCAATGGAATAGCTTTGTGGTTCGCAGTGATGCACAAGCGATTGAGGCTCTGTTACCAGAGTTTCCGCGCGCTTATCTCGCTATCATCCAAGGTGACACTTGTGTACTGGCAGGCTGTGAAAGCACCTGTCGTGCTCTGCTCAAGAAACTGGGTAAACGTGGCATTGCCGCGAACCGTGTTACTGCAATGCACACCACGCCAGCGTTGAGCCAGCATAGCCAAGTGCGGGAGTTTTACACTCAACCACTGTTCGACGAGTTGCCAAAGCATATCCGCTTTATCAGCGCAGCAGGTCTACCGACTGGCGCACCAATCAATATCGACAGCGATAGTATCGCCCTTTCGATTGCCGACACCTTCTGTTCAACGTTAGATTTCACCGCGTTGATCCAGAGTGCGCGTCAACAAGGTGCTCGTCTGTTTATAGAAGTAGGTGCCGATCGTCAAACCAGCACATTGATCGACAAGATCAATCGTAGCGACAACGTAGCCGACCAATACTGCACAATCGCTTCCAATGCCAAAGGCGGTGACGATGTTGTCACGCTCATCAAATGCATTGGTCAGCTCATTACTCATCAAATTCCACTGTCTGTCGAGCCACTTATTCAAGGGCTAGAACAACAGATCACCACCGCTAAGCAATTAAGTGGTGTGTCTCAAGGCAGCGCAGTGAATCATCAAGGAGAGCTAGTATGAGTTCTCAATCGAAACCAACTCAATATAAATATCAGGCTCAAACTAAGAATAAGCAGCAAGTGAAGTGCAATAAGATCGCGATTGTCGGTATTGCTAACCAATACCCAGAAGCGGATACGCCAAAAGACTTTTGGCAAAACTTGCTGAATAAAAAAGATTCTCGAACCACATTAAGCGCTGAAAAGTTAGGTGCTAAACCTGAAAGCTATCAGGGCGTGCAAGGTGAGTCAGACCGCTTTTACTGTGACAAAGGCGGCTACATCGAAAACTTCAATTTCGATAACAATGGCTACCGCTTAACAGCAGAATCATTCAACGGCGTAGATCAAAGCTTCCTGTGGGCTTTGGATACCAGCCGCAAGGCGTTAGTCGACGCCGGCATTGATTTAAATGCCGATGTTTTAGAGCGCACAGGCGTGATCATGGGTGCCCTTTCGTTCCCAACAACACGCTCAAACGACTTGTTTCTGCCGATGTATCACTCAGTGGTCGAGAAAGCACTTAAAGATAAATTGGCTAATGACCAGTTTTCACTGCTGCCAACCAATGAAACAGCTCAAGACCTCAACCCTATCAATGGTGCTGCAGCACATAACGCCTCTAAGTTAGTGGCTGATGCGCTAGGTTTAGGCAACGTGCAACTTAGCCTAGATGCGGCATGTGCAAGCTCAGTGTATTCATTGAAGTTAGCGTGTGATTACTTGAACACGGGCAAAGCCGACATGATGTTGGCAGGCGCGGTATCAGGTGCTGATCCATTCTTTATCAACATGGGTTTTTCCATCTTCCACGCTTACCCTGACCACGGTGTGTCGGTTCCGTTTGATAGCAACAGTAAAGGTCTGTTTGCTGGCGAAGGTGCCGGTGTTTTAGTCCTAAAACGTTTGGCTGATGCCGAGCGTGATGGCGACAATATTTACGCTGTGGTGAGCGGCATTGGCTTATCGAACGATGGCCGTGGCCAGTTCGTATTAAGCCCAAACAGCAAAGGACAAGTCCAAGCCTTTGAACGCGCTTACGAGGCATCAAACCTAACACCAGACAGCATTGAAGTGATTGAGTGTCACGCAACCGGCACACCATTAGGTGACAAGGTTGAGTTAACCTCAATGGAGCGTTTCTTTGCTGACAAATTGAATGGCTCTAACCCGCCATTGATTGGCTCTGCGAAGTCAAACCTCGGTCACTTACTGACTGCAGCAGGTATGCCTGGGATCATGAAGATGATCTTTGCGATGAAAGAAGGCGTGCTTCCGCCAAGTATTAACTTGGACAAGCCACTGTCTTCACCAGAAGGTTTATTTGGCTCTCAGACGCTACCAACACAAGTGCAACCTTGGCCAAGTAAAGCGGGCAACTCAGAGCGCTGCGCAGGTGTGTCTGTATTTGGTTTCGGTGGTTGTAACGCTCACTTACTACTTGAAGCGTATTCAGACAAAAGTCATGCAAATCAGACTTTAGAGTCGGCTTCTCCAAGCCTACAACCGTCTAATTTAAGCATTACCGGTCTAGCATCACACTTCGGCTCTCTGCAAAGCATCAATGCACTAAGCACTGCGATTGAGACCAACAACGATGCTTTCATTGCCTTGCCTAAGAAGCGCTGGAAAGGCTTAGATCAACATCCAGAACTACTGAATCAGTTTGGTTTACGCGGCATTCCAAACGGAGCGTACATCGATCAATTCGATCTCGATTTCCTACGTTTTAAAGTTCCGCCTAATGAAGATGACCGTTTGATCTCTCAGCAGTTGCTACTGATGAAAGTTGCAGACGAAGCCATCAAAGATGCCAAGCTTGTTGCAGGCCAAAAGGTTGCGGTTTTAGTTGCGATGGAAACAGAGCTTGAGATGCACCAATTCCGTGGACGCGTAAACCTGCATAGCCAATTGGCTGACAGCTTTGCCAACATGGGGATCGAACTAACTCAAGACGAATACCAAGCGCTAGAAACCATCGCGATGGACAGTGTGATGGACGCAGCCAAGCTGAACCAATACACCAGTTTCATCGGCAACATCATGGCTTCGCGGATCTCTTCATTGTGGGACTTTAACGGCCCTGCCTTTACGATTTCAGCCGCTGAACAGTCAGTTGCTCGTTGTATCGATGTCGCGCAAAACCTAATGTCGCAAGAATCCATGGATGCAGTCGTGATTGCAGCCGTCGACCTTAGTGGCAGTGCAGAACATGTGATTCTGAAGAACAGCGTCAGCCCAGTGTCACTTGCTCCAAAATTCGGACAACCGCAAGACGGCAGTTGGAATGTGGGTGAAGGCGCAGGTGCCATTGTTCTTGTTGAAGAAAACCGAGTAGCGAGCAACCAAGGCACAGCTTACGGCAGCATCAACGCCTTAGCCTTTGGTTCAAGCGAGAATAACAACGCCGTTGTTGATGAGTTACTGACTCAAGTCGGTATGAGCTCGAACGGTGTTTCTCTGCTTGAGCTTAACCATGCACCAGAATCTTCATCTCATCAGTTTTCGTCTCTAAGTTTAGGGAACATAAAGACTACTCAAGCGAGTCAGCGTGTTGGTCATTGCTCTGCTGCTTCTGGTATGGCAAGCCTGCTACACGGTCTGCTCAACCTGAACCTTGCACCTCTGAATCCGAATGTCAGTTCTAAGAGCGCGATTGTTGCCAACATCAGCGAAGGACAATGTTCACAGCTGCTACTAAGCCAATCGAGTGTTGAATCTCAATCACTTTCCGTTCGTTTAAGCAATGAACTGGCGAGCGATGCTAAACGTCAATTAGTTAAGCAAGTTACTCTTGGTGGTCGTGATATCTATCAACATATTGCCCAAACCCCAGTGACCAACTTGGCAACGATTCAACAAAAAGCTTCTGGTAAACAAGCAGCAAGAGTGGCGTCGGTTCCAACGACAGCAAGCATTCAAGCAGCTCTTGTGCAAAAAGAGTTAGAGAAGAAAGCACTAACGCAGAACGCGGTAGAGCCAGTCATCAAAACTCCTACATCAGTATCCCCTACTCTGGCGCCAACTCGCCACAGTCAGTTAACAGGTAACCACAGCAATATGACTCATGTCCTATCCGCTAAAAATGGCGCGTCTCAAATCGACGCTAATACGGATGCAGCATTACAGCCGTCTGTAACACCACACAACCAAGCTTTTGCTCAAAACCAGCAAGCAGCGCAGCAAGTACACAAAGCATTCCTGCACACTCGTGCCCAAGGCATGCAAATGGCTGATGCACTATTGAAAGCACAGTTAAACGCAATTACGTCTGGTTTAGATAGCTCAGCCGTTTCTCAACAAAAAAATGGTCAACAAACGACTGACCAACAAACGTCAGCTCAGCCTGTTCAAGCTCAACCGGCTCAGGTTCAGTCAACGCCAGTCAACGTACTTGCAACGCCAGCACCCGTGAAACCGATCCGTAAACCATGTATCTGGGATTACGATGATCTGGTTGAATACGCGGAAGGTGATATTGCGAATGTATTTGGCCCTGACTACGCGACCATCGATAGCTACTCGCGCCGCGTTCGTTTACCAACCACTGACTACCTATTGGTATCTCGTGTGACTAAGCTCAACGCGACAGTCAACGAGTACAAGCCAAGCACCATGACCACCGAATACGACATCCCAGTTGATGCGCCGTATCTTGTTGATGGTCAGATCCCTTGGGCTGTTGCAGTTGAATCTGGTCAGTGTGACCTAATGCTGATCAGCTACTTAGGTATCGATTTTGAAAACAAAGGCGAGCGTGTTTATCGCCTGCTTGATTGTACGTTGACCTTCCTTGGCGACTTGCCTCGTGGTGGCGATACGCTGCGTTACGATATCTCAATCAATAGCTTTGCTCGCAATGGCGACACGTTGCTTTTCTTCTTCTCGTACGAATGTTTCGTTGGCGACAAGATGATCCTGAAAATGGATAACGGCTGTGCGGGCTTCTTCACTGATGAAGAGCTAGCAGATGGCAAAGGTGTGATTCACACTGAAGATGAAATCAAGGCTCGTAAACTTGCCACTAAGCAACGCTTCAACCCTATGTTGCACTGTCCTAAAACCCAGTTTAACCACCAAGAACTGCGTCATCTACTGACTGCCAACATTGCAGAATGTTTTGGCCCAACTCACCAATCTAATAGCCACCAGCCTTCTTTGTGCTTCAGCTCAGAGAAGTTCATGATGATCGAAAAAGTTAGCCGTGTTGAACCGCAAGGCGGCACATGGGGACTTGGTCTGATTGAAGGCCATAAACAGCTAGAGCCTGAACACTGGTACTTCCCTTGTCACTTCAAAGATGACTCAGTAATGGCTGGCTCTTTGATGGCAGAAGGTTGTGGTCAACTGCTTCAATTCTTCATGATGCATCTTGGCATGCACACGCTTGTTCAAAATGGTCGTTTCCAACCACTTGAAAACGCCCCTCAACAAGTACGCTGTCGTGGCCAAGTGCTACCACAATCGGCAGAACTGACTTACCGCATGGAAGTGACTGAGATTGGTCTAAGCCCTCGCCCATACGCGAAAGCTAACATCGATATTTTGCTGAACGGCAAAGTGATTGTTGATTTCCAAAACTTGGGTGTGATGATCAAAGAAGACGACGAATGTACTCGTTACCTGCCTTCTTTAGAAACAGCTGTCGCGACCCCTGTTATCGAAAACTTGGACCATAAAAGCTTGGGCCATACACCAGCAGTGAACCAACAAGCTTCAGCAAATGCGCCACTTATGGCACAAATTGAAGACCTAGCAACAGCGCCAAATAAAGGTGTAGTTCCTCTTCAACACGTTGAAGCTCCAGTAACGCCTGATTACCCGAACCGCACACCCGATACGGTTCCGTTCACGCCATACCATATGTTCGAATTCGCAACCGGCGATATCGAGAAATGTTTCGGTCCTGATTTCTCTATCTACCGTGGCATGATTCCACCACGTACTCCGTGTGGCGACCTACAGCTAACTACTCGTGTTGTTGAGATCGACGGTAAGCGTGGTGACTTCAAGAAACCTTCATCGTGTATCGCAGAATACGAAGTGCCAGAAAATGCATGGTACTTTGATGAAAACAGCCACCAGACCCTAATGCCTTACTCGGTATTGATGGAGATTTCACTGCAGCCAAACGGCTTCATCTCTGGCTACATGGGCACAACACTGGGCTTCCCAGGTGAAGAACTGTTTTTCCGCAACCTAGATGGCAGCGGTAAAATGTTGCGTAACGTCGACTTGCGCGGCAAAACGATCACCAACGATTCTCGTCTGCTTTCAACGGTAATGATGGGCACCAACATCGTACAGAGCTTTAGCTTCGAACTGAGCACTGACGGCGTGCCATTCTACCAAGGTACAGCGGTATTTGGTTACTTCAAAGGTGCAGCACTGAAAGACCAACTTGGTTTGGACAACGGTAAGGTGACCCACCCTTGGCACGTTGATAACAATCGCACACCGGATGTAAACATCAATCTGTTAGACAAAACGACGCGTTACTTCAATGCACCCGTTTCGGCTACTGGCCAAGTGCAAGAGCACTACCAACTGGCTGGCGGTCGTTTGAACTTTATCGATACGGTGCAGATCACCAGCGATGGTGGTAAAGACGGTCTGGGTTACCTATACGCTGAGCGTACGATTGACCCAAGCGATTGGTTCTTCCAGTTTCACTTCCACCAAGATCCGGTAATGCCAGGCTCTCTAGGTGTCGAAGCGATCATCGAGCTAATGCAAACCTACGCGCTAAACAAAGACCTTGGCGCTGGCTTCCGCAATCCGAAGTTTGGTCAAATCCAATCTGAAGTGAAATGGAAATATCGTGGTCAGATTAACCCTCTGAACAAACAGATGTCTTTGGATGTACACATCACTGCGATTAAAGACGAAGACGGCAAGCGCATCATCGTTGGCGACGCAAACCTGAGCAAAGATGGTCTGCGTATTTACGAAGTGAAAGACATCGCGATTTGTATCGAAGAAGCTCCTGTTATCGATAAAGCCTCTGCTATCGATAAAGCATAAGCCGCCATTAGAGACAGAGAATTAGGAAAGAATTTAGTATGACAACTCAAACTACTATCAATAACGAAAAGCTATCTCCGTGGCCTTGGCAGATCGAAGAGAACACAACGCGTTTCGATAACGCAACAATGTCGACAATCTTGAAAGATTTAAGCCTTGCTTGTTACGTAGTGAACCACCCAGAAAAAGGCTTAGGCGTAAGCCAACAAGCAGAGATTGCATCAGGCGATTCAGCAAGCTCGGCGAACAGCCAACCTGTTAGCGCCTTTGCCCCAGCTCTTGGTACACAAAGCCTAGGCGACGAAGATTTTCGTCGCTGCCACGGCGTGAAATACGCTTACTACGCGGGCGCAATGGCAAACGGTATCTCATCAGAAGAGTTGGTGATTGCACTTGGCCAGGCTGGCATTCTTTGTTCATTTGGCGCGGCGGGCTTAATCCCATCTCGCGTTGAACAAGCGATCAACCGTATTCAAGCTGCACTGCCAAACGGACCTTACGCGTTTAACCTTATTCACAGCCCAAGCGAACCCGCTCTAGAGCGTGGCAGTGTAGAGCTGTTTTTGAAGCACAAAGTGAAAACGGTTGAAGCTTCTGCCTTCTTAGGTTTAACACCGCAAATCGTTCACTACCGTGCCGCGGGCCTTAGCCGCGATGCACAAGGTGAGATTCAGATTGGCAACAAAGTTATTGCTAAGGTAAGCCGTACTGAAGTCGCAAGTAAGTTCATGCAACCTGCTCCTGTGAAAATGCTGCAAGCTTTGGTTGATGAAGGCCGTATCACAGCAGAACAAATGGAACTGGCACAGCTTGTTCCTATGGCTGACGATATTACTGCTGAAGCCGATTCTGGCGGGCACACAGATAACCGACCACTTGTTACTCTGCTTCCTACCATTCTAGCGTTGAAAGAAGAGATCCAAGCACAATACCAATTCAAAACACCATTACGTGTCGGTTGTGGTGGTGGCGTAGGTACGCCTGACGCTGCTCTAGCGACGTTTAACATGGGCGCTGCTTACATTGTTACCGGTTCAATCAACCAAGCGTGTATTGAGGCTGGCGCGAGCGAGCACACACGTAAGCTGCTTTCGACAACTGAAATGGCTGATGTGACTATGGCTCCGGCGGCCGACATGTTCGAAATGGGCGTGAAGCTACAAGTGGTTAAGCGCGGTACCTTGTTCCCAATGCGTGCAAACAAGCTATACGAGCTATACACGCGTTACGATTCTATTGAAGCGATTCCAGTAGAAGAACGCCTGAAGTTAGAGAAGCAAGTATTCCGTTCAACACTGGATGACATTTGGGCTGGCACTGTGGCGCACTTTAACGAGCGCGACCCTAAACAAATCGAACGTGCTGAAGGCAACCCGAAACGTAAAATGGCGTTGATTTTCCGTTGGTACTTGGGTCTTTCTAGCCGTTGGTCAAACACGGGCGAACAAGGTCGTGAAATGGATTACCAAGTATGGGCAGGTCCTGCACTTGGCGCATTCAACGCATGGGCAAAAGACAGCTACCTAGACGATTACCAACAGCGTAATGCGGTCGACCTTGCTAAGCACTTGATGCACGGTGCCGCTTACTTGGCACGTGTTAACTTGCTGACTTCACAGGGCATCAAGCTTGATCCTGAACTCGCACGCTGGAAGCCAACTCAAAGAATGGCTTAAGTGATGCATAATGATTGGCCAATAACCGTGATTTGGCCAATCATAGCTAATTAGCTAGCTAAATTTTACGAAATAAAAAAGCGACCTTAATTGAGGTCGCTTTTTCTTTGAGTCATCGATATTTTATTACGATCGTTAGTTATTTGATCGCTTTATTGAGCTTCTCGCCAACCACGTCTAGACGCCAACCTTGCATTACATCAGGCAGCTTCTCTGGGTTACGATCGTACTTCCAAATCCAGCTTAACACTTGGTTAAGTTGCTTCTTCGATGCCAAAAACTCAGTCGCTAAACCACTGTGTTGCGATGCTGTTTTCACTTCATCTTTCAACACTTTGAAGAGTTGCTTGTAACCTGGGTAGTCCATTAGACGCTCTACTGGCGCTGGGTACTCTTCTTCTGGCGTATGCTCAGCTAACTTAACGATTGAACTGATTTTAGCACCATGGCGACGTACAGAGCGGTAATCAAAACCTTCTTGTTCCATGTGCTTAGGATCTTTCATCGCGAAACGCGCTACTGCCCATAGGTCTTGTTCTTTAAAAACAAAGTTCAGCGCTAAATCACGCTTAATCGCCTCTTTTAAACGCCAAGTTGCTAACGGTCTCAAAATAGCTAGTTGCTGAGGCTTTAGCTGCCACGCTCCTTTAATATCAAGGTAAGCATTATCTGGGTTTACTTTACGGATGCGCTTAGCCACTTGTAAATCAGACTCTTGCTGAGCAGCTTCCCACCAGCCCGCTTCCATCACTTTTTCTAGCAGCTTATTGTACATTGGCAGTAGGTAGTGAACGTCTGCCGCGGCATAGTCCAGTTGCTTTTGAGAAAGCGGACGCGCTAGCCAGTCGGTGCGAGATTCACTCTTATCTAGATCAACACCTACAAACTCAGAAACTAGAGCCGCAAAGCCAGTTGATAGACCATGCCCTAAGAAAGCTGCCATGATCTGTGTATCAACCATTGGTGTTGGCGTACAGCCAAATGCGTTCTGGAACACTTCTAGATCTTCGCCACACGCATGTAATACTTTCAGTACTGAAGTATCTTTCAACAGCCCTACAAACGGGGTCATTTCATCAAGAGCAATAGGATCAATCAGTGACAGCGTTTCACCATCAAATAACTGAATTAAGCCTAATTGAGGGTAATAGGTTCTTGTACGAACGAACTCTGTATCAAGCATAACAACATCGGCTTCACGTGCTTGTTGGCAAACTCGCTCAAGGTCTTTCACTTGGGTAATGATTTGATAATCCACAAAAACTCTCACTGATTTTACTTTGATCGCCGGATACAAAAATGCCGACATTAACTGTCGGCATTCTAACACCATTTTTCAGCGCTCGCTTAGATTAAGCGCTGCTATGGCTTGTGGTGCATCATCTTCTCGTAAATGAGCTCGTTACTCGCTTGCGCGTTTGGCAAGCTCTGCGTCGTTTTCTTCACGAAGCACTCGGCGCAAGATTTTACCTACATTGGTTTTTGGTAGTTCTTCACGGAACTCAATCAATTTAGGGATCTTGTAGCCCGTTAGGTGCTCACGACAGTGCGCGATAATGTCTTCTTTGGTTAGGCTCGGGTCACGTTTCACAACGTAAATCTTAACCAGTTCACCAGACACTTCATGAGGTTGGCCGATAGCCGCAACTTCTAACACTTTGCCGTGTAGAGCCACGACGTCTTCAATCTCGTTCGGGTAAACGTTGAAGCCTGACACAAGAATCATGTCTTTTTTACGGTCAACGATGTACAACAAGCCTTCGTCATCAAACTTAACGATGTCACCAGTCGACAACCAACCGTCTTGGTCGATCACTTCTTTGGTCGCTTCTGGACGCTGCCAGTAACCTTGCATCACTTGAGGACCACGAACCTGCAATTCACCCACTTGGTCATTGCCCACGACTTTCCCTTCATCATCAACAATACGAACTTCTGTTGATGGTACTGGTAGGCCGATTGCGCCTGTGTAGTCTTTAAGATCGTATGGGTTACCTGTGACCAGAGGTGCACACTCGGTTAAACCGTAGCCTTCCAGTAAGTGAACACCTGTCGCTTTCTTCCATTGCTCAGCAACAGCGCGTTGAACCGCCATACCACCGCCAACAGACAGACGCATGTTACTGAAATCCAACTCGTGGAAATCTTCGTTATTCACTAACGCATTGAACAAGGTGTTTACGCCAGTAATCGCGGTAAACGGAACTTTTTGTAGCTCTTTAATAAAGCCAGGAATGTCACGAGGGTTAGTAATCAGAAGGTTACGACCACCCATCTCAACAAACAGTAAGCAGTTCACTGTCAGTGCGAACACGTGGTAAAGCGGCAATGCTGTTACCACCAATTCACGGCCTTCTTGTAGCACAGGGCTGTATGCCCCTTTCGCTTGAAGTACGTTCGCAATCATATTGCGGTGGGTTAGAATTGCGCCCTTCGCTACACCTGTTGTACCACCTGTGTACTGCAGGAATGCAATGTCATCACCCGCCATAAATGGCTTCACATATTGAAGACGACGGCCTTTGTAAAGTGCTTTTCTAAATGAAATAGCACCCGGTAGATCGTACTTAGGCACCATACCTTTTACGTATTTCACTACGAAGTCGACAATCGTACCTTTTGCTCGTGGCAGCATTTGCCCAAGGCTAGTGAGTACAACGTGTTTAACCGGAGTTTTATCAACAACTTTCTCTAGCGTGCTCGCAAAGTTAGAAACGATAACAATCGCCTTTGCGCCAGAGTCATTCAGTTGGTGTTCCAGTTCACGAGGTGTGTACAGTGGGTTGACGTTCACTGCAATCATACCTGCACGCAGTACACCAAACAGTGCAATCGGGTATTGCAGCAAGTTTGGCATCATAAGCGCGACACGATCGCCTTTCTTCAGTTTTAGATCATTCTGCAAGTAAGCAGCAAAAGCACGACTTCGCTCCTCAAGCTTACGGAATGTCATAATCGATCCCATGTTCTCGAATGCAGGTTGGTCGGCGAACTTCTGTACCGACTGTTCAAACATTTCAATAAGAGATTGGTACTGATCTGGGTTGATCGTTTCTGGTACGTCACTTGGATAACGTGAAAGCCAAGGTTTATCCACGATGTTACTCCTCGTTTATCAGCTGACGACTGCTTCGCCGCTTTTTATCATTGCGGTATTACAGCACAGCTTTAGTGCATGAGCACTAAAAGGCTCAAACACTTGTTTAAATTTTGTTAACTACACCAAGAATTAGCTCTGAAACTAGCTCTGGGCTCTCTAAATGACAATGATGTCCGCCAGGAATCGTCTCTATATTCAGAGGACTATGCGCTGATTTGTAGCGATTATGCTGCAAATGTCGAAATCCACCATTCCCTAATATTATTAATTGAGGGCATTCAATCGCCGCCATAATCGCTTCAGCGTGCGCCTGTGACATTCGATATAACGAGTCACATTTTAGATTAGGGTCGCATCGCCATTGCCAAGAGTTCTCGAACTCGGCAATACCTCGCTCAACAATAGGAGCAATAAGTTCTGCATTGATTTGGTTGGCGTAAGCTCTCAGCTTAATAGCATCCTCAAGACTTGCTAGAGGACGTGAAGGCTTTCTTCGCTGTCGAAGACGACTGAGTACCCCATCTCTCAAACGAGAGACTGTTTCGTGGGGAGCTTCTGAAAGAGGTCCGTGACCTTCAATTTGAATTAATCCTGACACCTTTTCAGGGAAGGCGGCACTATAGCAACTTGCTATCAATGCACCAAGAGAATGTCCTACCAGTACCAGTCTGTTTGGCGATAATTTGGTCACTAGCTGGTGCAAATCATCAATATAGTCGTGAAATGGGTAGTAACTCCCTGCTTTATGCGACGAGAAACCATGCCCGAAGAGATCGATAGCAATAAGGTGAGCATTAGGATCTAGCTTGGCGACTTGCAGCATAACCTGAGTAAAGCTTGCGGAATTATCTAGCCAGCCATGAATAAAAACGACCGTCGTTGCGGTCGTTTTTGGGTTGCCAGTTTGCTGTGTTGCAAGCATCCCGCTCGCAAGAGAATATGACTTTTCAATCATTGATTGTATGGTGTCCCTGTCATTGGGTATGTCGAGTTAAGGTTCGACTATTGCACATCTTGAATCACACGCCCTGACTTAGGCATGGTTTGAAAACTGCGGCAATGCAAACTGCGGCAAGAGTAGTAAGTTGGCGCAAAGTCATTAATGACCACTCTTTCAGTGATCTGCCATAAACGTTGATTGTAGACATTCATGACAGGGAAAGTGTAAGGGTATTCACCAACCATACCGTCTTCAGTGCTATTTGATGTGCCAACTAAAGTAACTAAACGACCCTCTGCAAAGCTCAATGGTTCAACATAGCCATCAATGTAACCAACAAAACGTCCTTTGGGTTCTGCATCAATATCAGGCTTGCCACTACTTGAGATAGGTAAGTTCACCACTTCCACACGTGTTTTATCTTTCAGATTAGTGACTTTAGCAATCACGCCACCCAAACGCACATCACCGGCATCCGGTAGTGTGTTTACCCACTCTTGGTAATCAGTTACCACCTGTTCTGAATTTGCATTAAGTTCTTTAGGTAAAGAGGAGCACCCCATCACCATCGTAGAGAAAGCGACAAGGAAAAATAAGCGAGATTTAGATATGAGAGAATACATAATGCAGCTCCTTAGAGCAGGATAAATGAAAACACAAAGCTAGATATAAATATCGACCCCAATTAGCTTTGCAAGTTCCTCTTTTTTAGCTTGATTCATCACATCCATGTACTCTTCCATCGCACGTCGTCCGCGCCCTTCTGGAAGATCATATTGAACCTGAGCTTTGTGAATCTCAGATTCTTTGACCTGGCGAATAGAATGCGAGACAGCATTCGCAACCTTAGTTGGCTGACCAACAGAAGTCTTTGCATCGCCTTTTTTTACCTCATTCTTTTTGTTGGTTCGATTGGTTTTAGATGTATTGCCTATCGAAGAAGGAGGTAAGCCGTTGATTGAAACCATGCTTAAGGAATTTTGTACCTAATTTTAATGATTTTATATCTGTTTTAATTTTGGCTCTGCAAAGTGAACGCAGAGCCAAAAATAATACGTATTTACTCGCGACCTGGCAGTTTCTTCCAAGTCACTTTGTCACGCAGGTAAACAGGCTCAGACTCTTCAGCTGCAACCGCTTTGCCTTCAGCATAAGCAAATTGAGCAAGGAACGCCATGTCTTGAGCTTCTGGGAATAGCACTTCACACGCTTTAGTGTGGATCGCTAGTGTGTCCATGTGCTCTGCATATGCTTCCCAACCTGTGCCTACTTTAGCCCATGTCTCAGAATCTGCTTCTAACTGCGCAGCCAATTCGCTTGGTGGCGTGACACATTCCGCATCGACCGCTGCCCAACGACCATCGTCTTCACGGCTGTAACGAGCCCAGTAAACTTCACTCATACGCGCATCAATCGCTGTCGCAACATGAGTCTCGCCAAATTTACGGTAGCTGCCCTGCGCCATCGCTGCCAGTGTAGACACGCCGATCATCGGTAAATCAGCACCAAAAGCTAAACCTTGAGCAATACCAATGCCAATACGTACACCCGTGAAACTACCTGGGCCTTGGCCAAACGCAATCGCGTCGATATCGGTTAAAGCAACATTCGCTTCTTTCAGTACTTCATCAACCATAGGTAGAATTTTTTTCGTATGGTCTCGAGGTGCCTCTTCGCTACGTGCGAACACCTGGTCACCAATTACTAGTGCAACTGAACAGTTTTCAGTCGCGGTATCTACTGCAAGAATTTTCGCGCTCATTTGTGTCTCAAATATTCGTTATCTAATCTAAAAATAATGGCTAAGTTCAACAATGCCAATTACTCAGCAGCGGTTGAATGGTCTTTAGCTAAGAATTCTTTAATGATCCCTAAGTCACGAGTACGTGGGATAGGCGGTAAACTCGCCAAAAACACACCACCGTAATCGCGGGTCACCAAGCGGTTATCGCAAATAATCAAAGCACCATTATCACGCTTATCGCGTATTAATCGGCCAACACCTTGTTTCAAGGTAATCACTGCGTCTGGTAACTGCACTTGTGCAAAAGGATCACCCCCTTTTAGCTTACAGTCCTCGATTCGAGCCTTAAGTAACGGGTCGTCTGGGGCGGTAAAGGGCAATTTGTCGATGATAACACAGCTTAATGCGTCGCCCCTAACATCGATACCTTCCCAGAAAGCGCCAGTGGCCACCAGCAGTGCATTACCTAATTCCATGAATTCGGCTAAGGTTTTTTGCTTACTTGTCTCACCTTGCAGCAGAACGGGAACCGAGAGCGTTTCGCGGAACCGTTCACCCAATTCTTTCATCATGCTGTGTGAGGTACACAAGAAAAAACAGCGACCTTGGTTTTGCTCAATCACAGGGGTCAGCATTCTTACTAGCTTATCAGCCAAGCCCGGGCTATTCGGTTCTGGTAGATAACGAGGCACACACAGACGCGCCTGATTTGGATAGTCAAACGGACTTGGCAGTGAGAACTGTGCCGACGGTTTTAACCCGAGCCGTGAGGTGAAATGGTCGAAATCGTCCGACACCGCCAAAGTTGCCGAGGTAAACACCCAAGCACCCGGTTTTAGCTCAATCTGCTCATGGAATTTGTCGGCGACTGAGAGTGGCGTGATGTGCAAAGCAAAGTGGCGTGGCGTGGTGTCATACCAATAGGAATACCCAGTAATCGACACATCACACACACGTTCAATGCGCGACTTGATCATAGTGGCACGTTCAAAAGCCGTGTCTAACAACTGGCTTCGACCCAATGCTAATTTCAATACATCAACCGCAAGTTGTAGAGCATCTTGCAAACGAACCAACTCGCGTGCAATCGATTCGGATTTCAAGGCTTCACGCCAGTTACCGCGAAAACTGGTATCGCCAAGCACGATACGTAGATCGGCTGACGATTGAACGAGCCTATCCCCTACTTTCTGCAGTTGACGCATGTCTTTGGCTTCAGTTCGGTAAGCGATTTCAATATCTTTGGCTAGCTCTTGGATCTGTCGGCTGGAAACCGATTGTCCAAAGTATTGGCTGGCGATATCGGGAAGTTGGTGCGCTTCATCAAAGATAAACACATCGGCTTCAGGTATCAGCTCACCAAATCCAGTTTCTTTAATCGCTAAATCTGCGAGGAACAAGTGGTGATTGACGACAACAACATCAGAATCCATCGCTTTTTTACGCGCCTTCAGCACAAAGCAATCGGTGTAGCTTGGGCACTCTTTGCCTAAGCAGTTGTCGTTAGTCGAGGTAATGGTTGGAATGACCGGGCTATCTTCAGCAATATCATCACAGTCACCTAAATCGCCAGTTTGAGTCGCTGACGACCAGCTGCGCACTTTCACCAACTGAGCTAACAGCGTTGGATCGGTGTGAGTGCCATGGCTCTCGATCATTTGACGACTTAGCCTGTCCAAGCACAAATAGTTTGAACGGCCTTTGAGTAACGCAACCTGACCATAAAAGCCAAGCGCATCAACCATCAATGGTAAATCTCGGTGAAACAGCTGTTCTTGAAGGTTTTTAGACCCCGTACTGATAATCGTTTTCTTACCACTCAGCAGCGCTGGCACTAAATAAGCAAACGTCTTACCTGTTCCCGTTCCCGCTTCAACGACCAATTGGCTCTGTTGTTCAATAGCCTGTGAAACCGCTTCAGCCATGTCTAGCTGAGCTTGTCGAGGTTGGAACCCAGGGATCGCTTTACCCAAAGCACCATCAGCAGAAAACGTTTTAGATATCATAGAGTACGAAGTTTAGAAAAATAGAAGGCGAATTATGGCAGGTTTAGTGAGCCGGCGCGAATCAAGAATGACTTCACACCGGAGGTGTTTGGTTCGGGTTAAGCTACCTAGAAGGTAAGAATTGAACAAATAAAAATCAAAGAATCGTTATTATTTTCGACTGAGATAACGCGACAACCAAGGGGCGCCTTCAAAATGATTATCGCAAGGCTGCATGGCTTTCACTGCATCGGTTGGTGAGGTTTTACTTTCCCACATTTCATCTAGAACATTACCATCTAACTCTGCAGTTCCCGCTAATGAATTCACTCGTTTGCAGTACAGTTTTTTTGCTAGTAACTCTTTATCCATAAGTATCACCTCTATTTTTGGCCAAAGCGTCAATGCCTCGGTTGAAGTTCAAATGCGTACTACGGTCAAAACTTGAAAAATGAAGCTTCTGCCTTTTTTTCTATCGAAAAACTGATATTTCTATATAAAACAATTTATCGATGCGATAAATGAGCAGCAGAATTTGTTGAAACCAACTTGATAATAGATTAATTATAACGGTAATACTGCGGCTCAGTTCACCGTTCGACGGCCTGCATTAAATTTGAAGAATCCCGATTTCTTATAATAAGTACAACATTTCATGGAAGTAATACGCAAATGGAAAGAAAAACTTTATTAACACATTGTACTGACGCCCCAGGCCTCATCTCAAAGATCACCAACATTTGTTATAAGCACCAACTCAATATTATTCACAATAATGAGTTCGTTGATAACACAAGTGGCCACTTCTTTATGCGCACCGAGCTAGAAGGCTACTTCAATGACGAAACCTTACTCGCCGATTTAGACCAAGCCCTGCCAGAAAACACAAAACGTAAGCTTGTTGATTCATCTCGTAAGCGTGTTGTGATTCTGGTAACTAAAGAAGCACACTGCCTTGGCGATATTCTAATGAAGAATTTCGATGGCAGTTTAGATGTTGATATTGCGGCGGTGGTTGGTAACTACGATACACTGCAAAGCCTAACCGAACGTTTTGATATCCCTTACCACCATGTTTCTCACGAAGGATTGAACCGTGAAGAGCATGAGAAGAAGATGTTAGAAGTGATTGACCAGTATGAGGCAGACTACCTGGTGCTTGCTAAGTACATGCGAGTGCTGACTCCGGGGTTTGTTGAGAAGTACAACCACAAAATCATCAACATTCACCACAGTTTCTTGCCAGCATTCATTGGTGCTAAGCCATACCAGCAAGCTTACGAGCGCGGTGTGAAGATCATTGGTGCAACGGCGCACTTTGTGACAAACGATCTCGATGAAGGTCCAATCATCAAGCAAGATGTTATCCCAGTGGATCACAACTTCAGCGCAAAAGACATGGCTCAAGCGGGTCGTGACGTAGAGAAGAACGTGTTGAGTAAGGCTTTAAACAAAGTGATCAACGATCACGTGTTTGTTTACGGCAACAAGACTGTGATTCTGTAGGTCGGAGGTTCGATTTCCGGTAAGACTTCCAGTTCGAACCCAATAAAAAACGCGCAATAGGGTTAATCCATTGCGCGTTTTTCGTATCTGATGATCTGACTAGCTTTATGAGATTCCCAACTACACTCCTTCGTCGCTATCGGGAATGACGAACTCGTTGATGAATCTTCTAACTATAGGCTCTAACATACGCCCTAGAACACTCAACCTGTCAGTATCTAGAGATAGACTCTGGCAAACACCATCAAACACCCCGTCATTCCGACGAGCCTAAGCGAGATCAGGAATCTCTTCCCCGCAACTCTCTACTTAAATTCAGCTTGTTCAGATTCAACAATCTTCTTCAAAGAGTGTGGATGCAGCTTGATGCAAACCCTTTGATGTTTGAATGCAACCGTTGGGTTATTCAAACGTTCACCCTCACCTTTCGGGCTAGAGAGTTTTATCTTAATGCCTTGCTCTGCCAAAGTTTCAAACTTAGCAGCGAACTGCGGGTAAGTCTCTTTAAGATCCGCTAGATACTCATCGGCCGTTTGCGCGTGAGACGGAATCACAAACTCGACATGTTCCCAATCTTGGCTTGGATAAATTTTACCTTCAGCTGGGTATGGCAACTCTAAGCATTCAATCTTCCAGCCAAGGCTTTGCAATGGTTCATCAAAAGCCAACACCACAATTGGGCGGCCATTGATCATCGCTTCTGAAATCGTAGAGCCGTATTCAGACCATGCTTGATGTGCTGATTTCGCAAGCTCAGTTTCATTGATTCTTAATGCAATATGATCCGCTTGAGCAAAGCTTAAATCCAAACCCAGCACATTTCCTAGGTTCTCAATTTTCGCCATAAACGTATCAAGGCGTGCAATCATTTGTTGTGGTTCTAGTTCGGCTTGCTTCAAGCTCATCGTCATTGTCTTTATTCTCCCAATAATGGCTGCATGGTATCAGTTTTACTTCCAGCAACAAGCGCTGCTTTTACAAAAAACGCTCAAAAAGTACCGTGTCTGACTTTCCTAAATAGACAAACTTGGCTTGGTAAAAGTCGATTGTCAAAAACCGCTCAGGAAATGTGAATTTTCTATCAATTCGACCTATAAGAAACCCTACAAAATTGGTATGATTAACGCCATTTTTGTGAACTTAAACAGAGTCTATTGTTCATTTCAGCATTAAATCGTTAACTAGAAGCATAATTAACCAAATTTGATGCCCACGAAATAATGGCCACTCTTATTCATCCTTGAATTGAAGGAAACGCGTGTGAATATCCAAGCACTGATTAATGACAAAGTATCTCAGGCTCTAGAAGCCGCTGGCGCACCTGCAGGCTCTCCTGCGGCTGTCCGTCAATCTGCAAAACCACAATTTGGTGACTACCAAGCAAACGGCATTATGGGTGTTGCTAAACGACTAGGCACTAACCCTCGAGAATTTGCTCAAAAAGTATTGGACGTTCTAAACCTAGACGGTATCGCTTCTAAAGTTGAAATCGCAGGTCCAGGTTTCCTAAACATCTTCCTAGATGAAGCGTTCCTAGCACAACAAGCAGACGCAGCGCTTGCTGACTCTCGCCTTGGTGTTACAGCGGCTGAAGCGCAAACAATTGTTGCTGACTATTCAGCACCAAACGTTGCAAAAGAAATGCACGTAGGCCACTTACGTTCAACGATCATCGGTGATGCTGTTGTTCGTACACTTGAGTTCTTAGGTCACAAAGTTATCCGTGCTAACCACATTGGTGACTGGGGTACTCAATTCGGTATGCTTATCGCAAACCTTGAGCGTGTCCAAGCTGAAACTGGTGAAGTTTCAATGGAACTGTCGGATCTTGAGCAGTTCTACCGTGAATCTAAAAAGCTTTACGACGAAGACGAAGAATTCGCTGTTAAAGCACGTGGCTACGTAGTGAAACTGCAAGGCGGCGACGAATACTGCGCTGAAATGTGGAAAAAGCTGGTTGACGTAACCATGGTTCAAAACCAACGTAACTACGATCGCCTAAACGTATCACTGACTCGTGATGATGTGATGGGTGAAAGTATGTACAACCACATGCTTTCAAACATCGTTTCTGACCTGCAGACACAAGGCCTAGCAAAAGAGTCTGACGGCGCACAAGTTGTATTCCTAGACGAATACAAAAACAAAGATGGCGACCCTATGGGCGTTATCGTGCAAAAACGTGACGGTGGCTTCCTATACACCACAACCGATATTGCATGTGCTAAATACCGTTTTGAAGAACTGGGCGCAGACCGCGTACTTTACTTCATTGACTCTCGTCAGCACCAACATCTAATGCAAGCTTGGACTATCGTTCGTAAAGCGGGTTATGTTCCTGAGTCTGTATCTCTTGAGCACCACGCGTTCGGCATGATGCTAGGTAAAGATGGCAAGCCATTTAAAACTCGTGCAGGCGGTACCGTACGTCTAGCAGATCTTCTGGACGAAGCAGAAGTACGTGCAACTCAGCTGATTGAATCTAAAAACCCTGAGTTAGCAGAAGACGAGAAGAAAACCATCGCGAACACAGTCGCAATGGCGGCGGTTAAATACGCAGACCTTTCTAAGCACCGTACCACTGATTACGTGTTCGACTGGGAAAACATGCTGGCATTTGAAGGCAACACAGCACCGTACATGCAGTACGCGTACACTCGTGTTGCTTCAATCTTTGCTAAAGCAGGCATTTCTATGGACTCTCTTGAAGGTGAAATCAAAATCACTGAAGAGAAAGAGAAAGCCCTTATCGCGAAACTTCTACAATTTGAAGAAGCGGTACAGTCTGTTGCTCGTGAAGGTCAACCGCACATCATGTGTAGCTACCTGTTCGAACTTGCTGGTCAATTCTCTAGCTTCTACGAAGCGTGCCCTATCCTTGTGGCTGAAGATGAAACCGTTAAACAGAGCCGCCTGAAGCTTGCTGCACTGACAGCTAAGACTATCAAGCAAGGTCTATCGCTTCTTGGTATTGAAACTCTAGAGCGTATGTAATTCCCTTCGGGTTACAATGAATAAATACAAAGGTTGATGTTAGAGCATCAACCTTTTGTTTTATTTAGAGGTTTGTTTACTCGATTATCTATGCGACGAGTCGGCCTACGCAGCAAGAGATCTCCTACTACGCTCCTTCGTCGCTATAGGAGATGACGAAAATAAGTGTTGTTAGTCCAACTCGACATTAATGATCTTATCAAACTACACCGAATCGCTCCCCCTTATAGTTAGTGACAAACGTAATAGGAAATCTCCTCAAAACGCGTAACACAAGCAAAGCAATTCCCTAAAACTCTCCCCGCCCGTCATTCCCTACAGTGAGGAACAAACATAATAGGAAATCTTCTCCAAGCACGTAACACAAGCAAAGCCATTCGCTAAAACTCTCCCTGCCCGTCATTCCCTACAGTGAGGAACGAACGTGATAGGGAATCTTCTCCAAGCACGTAACACAAGCAAAGCCATTCGCTAAAACTCTCCCTGCCCGTCATTCCCTACAGTGAGGAACGAACGTGATAGGGAATCTGCTTATTGAGAACGTAAGCGCTAGCCACATCCCAACTCCAACCTTATACTCAAGTAAAACAATTAATTGGAAAGATCATGAGCTTTGAACTTCACCCACAGTTAGCAAAAGACACCACGCTTATCGGCGAATTTCCACTAAGCTTGGCACTGCTAAGCAAAGACAGTGCAGTGCCTTGGGTTATCTTGGTACCAAAACGTGCCAACCTAAAAGAACTGCACCATCTACCAATGAAAGAACAACAACAGTTCTTGCTTGAGTCTCAAGCGGTAAGCCAAGCATTAGAAGCGACATTCCAACCAGACAAGTTAAACCTTGGCGCGCTGGGTAATATGGTGCCACAGCTACACATTCACCATATTGCGCGTTTCAAAAATGACATCGCATGGCCAGGTCCAGTATGGGGCAACACCAAAGGTGAGCAACGCAGTGAAGAAGAACAAGCAGCAATCCATACTCGTATCCAAAACGTTTTGTCGCTGAGTTCTATCTTCAAGAAAGCGTAATTTGAGTTGATCTCATTGAGCTTTAAAACAAGACTGTTCAGAAAAGACACATGACAAAAGGCCGCTCATCTAAAATAGGTGAGCGGCCTTTTATTGTCTAATCTTGCCGTTTTCAACGAGAGTATGAAGCTCTGAACTACATCATCACATTCAGTGACAAACCATCTTGTTTGCTGATGGTGTAGCGAATCCGTGTTGTATGGCCATGCTTATTGGTGTCGACCAGGCGAGATATCTTACCTTTCTTGACCCACACACTCAGCATCGCATCGACACCGTCTTCGCTCATTCCAAACTTAGACGCGAGTTCACTACGAGCAGCAACACCTTCGTTATCAATGTATTGATGAAGTTCAGTTAAAATCATACTACTTGCACCTCTAACGCTTTTTGCTTACTGCCGATTTTCTTGAAGACGCGATACGTCACCACAAAGCCACCAGCAATTGCCACCATCCACACAGCACTACTTACTGGGTGTACAGCGAAGTTTGCTGCTTGGTAGTAGAAGGTTGCACCGAAGTAACCAAGAGCCATTGTCCATACCGCAATGAAGCGGGCAAACGTCTGACCAAACTCACGAACATAAGCGCCCATCGCTGCCACACAAGGCGTGTAAAGCAAGATAAGGATTAAGTAAGCAAATGCAGCATGACCAGAAACAAATTTGTCTTTTAGGTTACCAAAGATAGACGAATCAACCTCTTGATCCGCAGCCACAGAGCTTGAGTCAGACAAGTCGCCAACTTCAATGCCTAATGGATCTGAATAGCTCAAACCAGCTAGGTTTTCAGGGATGGTCATGACGGCTTCTTGCAAGCTTGCTGCTAAATCGAATTCAGCCGCTTCTTCATCAAAAGGTGTGGTGTATAAGCTATTTAGCGTACCAACCACAGCTTCTTTCGCAAAAATACCGGTAATGATACCAACCGTTGCAGGCCAGTTCTCTTCAGTAATGCCAATAGGTTGGAACACTGGAGTCACAACTTGAGCCGCTTTAGATAGCACAGAGCTTTCGCTGTCTTCGTTGCCAAAACTGCCGTCCATACCTAGAGAGTTCAAGAAACTCAGAATCGCCACAACCATTACGATAGTTTTACCTGCGCCAAGCACGAAACGTTTCAATTTCTGCCAAGTTTTCAACATCACGTTTTGTACGGTCGGTAACTCGTAGTCCGGCATTTCCATAACCAAGCTATCACTGCTACCAGGATAAATAGTATTTTTAAGGAACAAGCCCGTAAATACAGAAGCTAGAATACCCATGATGTACAGAGCGAATACTACATTTTGTCCAGCACCTGGAAAGAATGCTGCAGCAAACAGTGCGTATACAGGTAGACGAGCACCACATGACATAAACGGAGCCATTGATGCTGCGAGTTTACGTTCGCGCTCTTGGTCAAGAGTACGAGTTGCCATGATAGAAGGTACGTTACAGCCAAAACCCAGAACAAGCGGTACAAATGCTTTGCCCGGTAAGCCAATCTTCTGCATCACTTTATCCAGTACAAATGCAGCGCGGGCCATGTAGCCTGAGCTTTCTAGTACCGCTAAGAATAAGTAAAGCGCGGCAATAACCGGAATAAAGGTCGCAACCGTTTGGATACCACCACCAATACCATCAGCAAGAATGGTGACTAACCAAACCGGCAAGTGACCATCTAATAAGTGATGTCCGCCATCAACTAATATTGCACCAACACCAATATCAAAGAAGTCAATAAACGCACTACCGATATTGATAGAGAACATGAACATTAGGTACATGATGACGAAGAAGAAAGGAATCCCGACCCATTTATTCAAAATGAATTGATCGGCTTTCTCTGTAAAATTACGGCTCAGTTTGCCTTCGCTGCGACGCACTCGTTTACAAAGGTCATGTAAGAAAGTGTATTTAGCGTCAGCAACAGCAAGGTCAATATCGAAATCGGCACCAAGACGCACACTATCAATTTGAGTACGAGTCTGAGGAGCCAGTCCATTCAATACCAAGTAATCATTTTCTAAAGCACGAATCGCTAGCGCACGGTGAGATACGTCAGCATCATCAAATTGTGATTCAACAGAAGGGATTAGTGCTTCTAATGCGGCATCGTAATCAATAGATATAGGGTCAAGACTCACACCTTGAACCAGAAGCTTATGCAAACGCTCTTTAAAACGAACCACTTGTCCTTTATCGTTTGCTGACAAGCTTAGAACCGGGCAACCTAGCTCTTTTTCTAGAGCCTTAAGATTAATCACCTGACGCTCACGCTTTAATACATCCATTTTGTTCAATACAACGATCATTGGACGACCCAACTCTCGCAATTGTAATGTCATGTATAAGCTTCTTTCCAAACAGCTCGCATCAACAACATTGATGATCACATCTGCTGGGTGAGTAAGCACAGCGCGAGATGCAATAGACTCATCGATACTGTTGGCGTCATTACCACTGTCTAGCGCATAGATACCCGGTAAATCGGTAAGCTGGAACTGATCACCAGCGTGCGAATAGACACCCGTCTTCTTTTCTACGGTCACACCGACCCAGTTACCAACGTGCTGCTTGGCACCCGTCAGTGCATTAAATAATGTTGTTTTACCACTATTCGGGTTACCAACGGTGAGAACTTGATAATCCATTTAGATAACCTCGATTTGTTCTGCGATGCTTTCACGAATGGCGATTGAAACCCCTCTCACTTCAACTTGAAGCGGATCACCCATAGGTGCACGACGGATTAGCGTCACCTCAGTTTTTGGCAACATGCCCATAACCATAAGTTTTTTTCTAACGTCTGGTGTTAAGCCTGTTAGTGCAACAATAGAAGCCGCTTTTCCTTGCTCGAGTTGTGAGAGTTTCATAAATGCCCAATTCGTGACTGATAATGAGAAAGATTGTTATTACCGCCATGATACACATACATGACCACAATTATATTGTGTGAAATCAATGTTTTCGAAAATACATACTCGTAAATTTCGTTAAAAACGTTTACGTCAAAAACGTTACTTTCAACAAACAACGAGAACTACCTCACTAGTACCAATCAAGAAAAACCAACACAAATCATTAATTATCAACAACTTAAGATAATGTCGGTTTTCTCATGGCCATCTGTCGTTAATTTTATAAGTAAATTAAGTGGGCAGACGTATAGTTACTCCAACGAAGAGAAACTACTTCTCTTTAATTTTATTCCAGAGGTGATGTGGCTTGCCATATCACTCCGGCAGCAAGCGAAGGTGTCCTTGGCACCCGTGGTATAGTCCCCCCGGCTATACCACGATATTTTTTTTCTTCCTCGTTATATCCCTAGCAAATTTACTGCAATCCTAACTTTCTATCTCTATCTCTATCTCTATCTCTATCTCTATCTCTATCTCTATCTCTATCTCTATCTCTATCTCTATCTCTATCTCTATCTCTATCTCTATCTCTATCTCTATCTCTATCTCTATCTCTATCTCTATCTCTATCTCGTATGAGCATAAAAAAGCCCCAACACGAATGTCGAGGCTTAGAGTATCTTTATCTATGTAGAAACAGAGTGAATCCGCAGCTCACTACTCTTCGTTGTTTTCCGCAAACTTAGAGGGAGACATACCAAAGTGATGCTTAAACCTTTGGCTAAAGTAGGATGGGTCATTGAATCCAGAATCGAAGGCTACGTCTGACACTTTTTCTCCTGCGAGTAAGCGCTCACAAGCATGTTCAAGACGAACTTCATTCAAGTGTTCCTTGAATGTCTTGTGATAAGCTAATTTAAAGCGTCGTTGTAAGCTTCTCTCAGACATAAACAAATACTTGGCAGCAGTTGCTGTACCAAACTCAGCATCAGCGTAGTGTTCACTCACAAGCTGTGAAACTTTGTTTTTCCACTCTTGTTCCGCACTCACTTTCTGCTGTTCTGAACTTGAGGTCGTGAGCTTAATCGTCTCGATTTGTTCTATGGTACTCGCCTCAAGGTTTTGCAGTACTTGATATTCAATTGGCCAAGACAGCTGGACTTTATTTTGAGAATCCGAGATGAAGGCATTAAGTTCGCCACCGCTCTGGTTCATCAATAATGGCAACTTTTCGATGTTTAGATCAGTCGACTTTCCAGTATTATCATTAATGCTCGAAGTCAACTTGGGGAAAGGCATTCCATGGTCTCGAATCGTAACAACAAGGTGCTCTTTAACCTCTTCAACCAATACCACCATACTCTGTGACTTAAAATTTCTCTTAATGATGCTCGCGACTAGACTGTTGAAAATAATATCAAGATTAAAGTACAGCAAGGATACATGTCGCTGTTTAGTTTCAACTTTAATATCCAGTTCAATACCGGCTTTGGCTAAATCATCCTGCCAAGCTTTAAGTACCGCTTCTAAGATTAAAATTATATCGTAGCAAACCTTTCCCTTCTCTTGTGGCGTGTTACTCAACTGAGCCAAGCCATTTTTCAATATCAATATAGGCGACTTACCTTGCTCATCATTCCAATTAGGGAGCATCGCAGCAATATGATTAACTTCAGAAGAGAGTTCATTAGCAGTGTGTGTCACAAGAGCACTCTTAACTGACAACTGTTTTTTTAGCTGTTGATTAGTCGTGAGTAGTATTCGGCTTTGATGCCTCAGTTGATCTGTCTTTAATGCAACTTGCGCCTTTAAGTGCCTATTGACGAAAGTGACGTAACGCGATCGCCAAAAAACCAAAGCAGTCACTACACCGATAAGCAGTATAAGAGAGCTTGCTGCAGCCCAATTACTCAGGTACCAAGGCTCCGCAATAGAGAAGCTTTGGTTCGTTGACGTAAAGCGATAATGAGAGTCCTTAACGGGTTTAACTTCCAGCGTATAGTCCCCAGGAAGAAGGTGATCGAGTGTTAGTAAGCCCCCTTCAAACTCACTCCAAGGTTCATCGTCGCTTAGTCGATACTCCATTGCAGGCGTGTATGTCGCTGGTAGAATACCAATCTTAAAACTCATTGATGAACCATAAGGAATTTCATCTAAATCAGCGGCCGTGCCACCAAGTGATACTATCTGCTGATCGACACTTATCTTGCTCAGCAATGCACGGCTATGAGGTGTTGTGGAAACCAATAGCTCATTAGATAATGCACTCACCACGCCATACCTTGAGCCGAAGATAAGCCTAGTAGACGGGCTACCTTCGCGGTAAAACAGAGCACATGCACCAGCAGCCAATTCATTGGTGATCAAGCCAAATGGTGAACCTATGTGTTTGTGCAGCTGCCCATTCAATCCGTAATAGCTAATACCTTTCGAAGAGCCCAACCACATCCCATTATCATCGCTAATTAAACATTTAGGACTGATATTTTCCTCAACAAGAGTGACCTCTTGAATAATAGAACTGTTATTAGGGATTCGATATACACCATAGCTGCTCGCAAACCACTGGGATCCATCTTTCGCTTTTTCAATATCGACTACTTTGCCAAACCGCTCGCTAGAACGACTAAAGCTAATTCTCTCATCAAGAAAAGAGTAGAATCCGTGATCAGTACCAACATAAATACGCCCTTGTAAGCCTATATTGAGAGCGGTGATCTTTGCTGGCAAAAACTTATCAACTAGCCAGTCGGTGCCATAACTGGTCAACTTATTGGTTTCGATAGATAACGAATAAAGGTTTTGTCCCGAGGTCATCCAAAGCATGTTATCCGCTTCAAGTGCAAAGTTTTCAACGGGTACACCTTCAATCGCTCTTGGTAGATCGACCTTTTCAGCCTCTAATGTATCAGTGTTGAAACTAATAATACCTTCCGCAGTCGCCAACCAAATTGAAGAATCAAAGATCTCAAAATCCTGTACCGGGTTAGAGTAAACACGAACGGGGTTATCTTTACTTTGGGAATCAACCAAATAGAGCCCCCTGGAAGAAGCAACCCAAGACAGTTGATCGCGAACAAGCTGTACTTTGTTTATCACCACACTACTCGAGTGCATCCCCATTCCCGTTAATGGCGTTCTTGAGAATGTCCTGCTGAACAGTGAAAAGTATCGAATTCCGTTATTGGTCGCGACCCACATTCCACCAGCATGGTCGTTAATTAACGAATATATTTTTTCACCCGGTAACGAAAAGTCTTGATTATCGGCTTGTTCAAATCGTGTAATTTGCCCCGTAATAAAGTTGTAGCTGATAAGACCATGCTCCGTCCCAATCCAGTATTGATCGGTTGTTTCAGCGAGAGAAAGGACATGCGAACCACGCACCCACCTTTCTTTCTTAGGATTTGCAAGATCTATAATCACTGCACCATTCAATGTGCCAATGACTAACTCACGTCTTGCCATCGAAAAATACAGCGTCTCTATATGATTTTTTTCTGATGCACCGATATGAGTAAACTCTTGGCTATCGGAAAGGTACACTCCGGAATTGGTCGCAAGCACCCATTTTGACAGCACCCGTTCAGCATCGTTAATCGTAATATCGCTGCTATTGTTGTGCCGATACAATTTTAGAAGCGAGTAAGTGCTAAATTCTGAAGATTGAGTATTGTATGTATAGAAATTACTGCCATCTGTAACCCAAATATAATCACCAGATGCACCAATATTCGCGATCTCAGCACCGGGGCTTAGACTAAATGCAAGTTCATTGCCGATTCCAGGGCTATGTCGGTACACCTCATTATCAAAGAAAGTCCAAAACTCATCGTTAAGAAACGCGACTTTCTCTGAAGAAAATTGCAAAAGGTTACCTTTTCGAGGGAATAGGGTTCGGCCATCATAAAAAAGTATTTTTCCATGCACATCATGAACCCAGAGTCCTCCACCTGCACCTAAGTACAGATTTTTTGCCGCAAGAAAATTCCCTTGTGCTTGAACTGGCAAAGGGTAGAAAACGGAGGGTGATGTATTTACCGCAAAAACGCTAAATGAAATGCTCATTAAGATGAACATTTTGAAAATAATTCGATACAACTTTTATTAATCCTGAACAGCAACAACACATGAAATATTGGTTCTCACAACGCTTGTTGCTGATTAACCATAAAGTGAGTTTTTTTGTGCTTATTATTATCTTTCTATTTTAGCTGAAATTGACAAAGGAGAAAGGAGGTTTGATATTTGTTGGAAGGTTTTATCTTAGCGGTCACGAAAATGCCGCAAAAAGCGGCATGATTCATCAATTAACGAGAGCAAAGTGTCGTAAAGAATACTTGTTATTGATTACTTTCCACTCAAGCAACTTGTGTAGCTATCTGTAAGTTGCTGAAGAAAATCAAAATAGCTTCCACTCTTCACTTCAACCTGCGAACCAACAGGGTCAAGTTGGCCTTGTTTAGCGTTACTTCCACGAGTCACCGATTCAATCACCGCTGGTGTAAATTGAGGCTCTGAAAATACACATTGAACATTTTCACGCACCAAAGTCTTCTTAATCGCTATTAGACTTTTTGCGCCAGGTTTACGCTCAGGGCTTACCGTAAAGTGACCTAGATTATTCAACTCAAATTCTTGTTCGAAATAGCCATACGCATCATGGAATACGTAGTAACCTTTGTCTTTCACTGGCGCAAGTTGGTCATGAATCGACTGCTGTTTCTCTTTTAGAGCAATCAAGAATGAATCTAGGTTCTCTTGATACGCCATGGCGTTATCAGGGTCTGATTCAATTAGCTTCGCTGAGATATATTTTGCCGCTACCTCAACTTGATCGATACCTAACCAAAAATGCGGATCATGGCTACCATGGTTGTGTCCTTCATGTGCATCGTGGTCATGCTCTTCGTGCCCGAACTCTCGCAAATTAATGTCAGGGATCTCACTGATCTGGATAACGTTCTCTTTTGAACCAATCACCTTAGTTAAGAAAGCTTCTAGGTCAGGGCCAAACCAGATCACCAAATCAGCACTATGAACTTTTTTGACATCCGATGGCTTAAGCGCATAATCATGCGGCGAAGCATTGCTGTTCATCAACACATCCGGCTCACTAACGCCTTGCGTTAACTCTGTCACAATCATTTGAATCGGTTTAAAGCTTGTTAGAATAGTATTGGCACTTGCAACACTTGGCGCTAAAAACAAAGTAGCAAGTATAAAAAATGAACGTGACATAATTCCTCGATAATAGAAAAGTAGCTTAGGCTTGAGGTAAATGTTACATTATAACATTAGCGAATTGCAAATGAGTTCTATTCATGGATAATTTAATCCAACTAGATTCTGTAAGCGTCGAATTTGACGGTCGAAAAGTTCTAGACAACATCTCTCTTAATATAGAGCGCGGCAGAATCACCACCCTCATTGGGCCAAACGGTGCTGGAAAGTCGACATTAGTAAAAGTGGTACTGGGGTTACAAACCAAATTTTCAGGCACAATAAAAAAATCCAACAAATTGAGAATTGGCTATGTACCACAAAAATTAAAGCTCAATGATTCACTGCCTCTTAATGTAGAACGTTTTTTGAAACTCACTGGCAAGTTTAGCCAGCAAGAGATCCTTGAAGCATTAAAACTTGTGGGTGCTGAACACCTTCAAAAAAGCAACATGCATCAATTGTCTGGCGGTGAAAACCAACGAGTGCTGATTGCGAGATCCTTGCTAAGAAGACCCGATCTACTGGTTCTTGATGAACCCGCACAAGGTGTTGACGTACAAGGCCAAATAGACCTGTACGACCTGATTGATACGATTCGCCACCGCTTTGGTTGTGCCGTCTTTATGGTTTCACACGATTTACATCTAGTGATGGCAAAAACAGATGACGTGATTTGTTTACAACATCACATTTGTTGTTCTGGCGCACCTGCTGATATTAAGCACCACCCATCGTATATAGCGCTCTTTGGTACTGCGACCCAAGAAACACTGGCGTTTTACCACCACCAACACGAACACCACCATCATGATCTCGCAGGTGAGCCTGTAACTGGCGGCGCGCATGAATGTTCAAACCATAAACACGGACACCACTAATGCTTGAGTTTCTTCTTCCCTCTATTTTAGCTGGCTTGGGCATTGCGCTAATCGCGGGGCCACTAGGCTCATTCGTGGTGTGGCGCAAGATGGCTTACTTTGGTGACACGCTTGCTCACGCTTCTTTGATGGGCTTAGCGCTTGGTTTCTTATTCAATATTAACTTGTACTTAGCACTGCTGATTTGTTGTTTGATGCTGGCGGTGTTGCTGGTTACCTTACAAAAGCAAAAGCTGGTTGCGACCGATACCCTACTCGGCATTTTGGCGCACAGTGCGCTCTCTTTAGGCTTGGTTGCGGTAAGCTTTTTAGACAACGTTCGTGTTGACCTAATGAGTTACCTATTTGGTGACTTGCTTGCAGTGTCTCCGACCGACTTAGTATTTATCTATGCGGGTGCAGCCGTGATTGGACTGGTGCTTGCTATCTTTTGGCGACCACTGCTTTCAACGACAGTTAACGAAGATCTAGCAGCGGTTGACGGCATCAACATTGATTTAATGCGTCTGATTTTGATGCTATTGGTTGGTATTGTCATTGCGGTAGGTATGAAGTTTGTTGGTGCGTTGATTATGACATCGCTACTGATTATTCCTGCAGCAACGGCAAGGAAGTTCTCCAATACCCCTGAGCAGATGGCGTTTCTTGCCTCAGTTATTGGCTCTATCGCTGTGTTCGGAGGGTTGAGCTTGTCTTGGTTCTATGACACACCAGCCGGCCCTTCTGTTGTTATCAGTGCCGCGGCGATGTTCATGCTATCTCAAATGGTTAGAAGCAGAGCTTAGCAGTACGATCTCGTATCTTGTTTCTTGTATTCTCGAATAAATACAAAAAAGGCTTGGTCAGTGACCAAGCCTTTCTTATATCGTTCAGTTAGCTTTTATCTCGTTAGATAAAAGCCAGCTGATTACCAACCCGTGATTTCACGTAGGCCTTTACCGATGTCAGCAAGAGACTTAACCGTCTTAACACCTGCCGCTTCTAGCGCTGCGAATTTATCTTCAGCAGTACCTTTACCGCCAGAGATGATTGCGCCAGCGTGGCCCATACGTTTACCCGGAGGAGCTGTAACACCAGCGATGTAAGATACAACTGGCTTAGTTACGTTTGCTTTGATGAACTCAGCCGCTTCTTCTTCCGCAGTACCACCGATCTCACCAATCATTACGATTGCTTCAGTCTCTGGGTCTTCTTGGAAAAGTTTTAGGATATCAATGAAGTTTGAACCTGGGATAGGGTCACCACCGATACCAACACATGTAGACTGACCAAAGCCTTCATCTGTTGTTTGCTTAACTGCTTCGTACGTCAGAGTACCGCTGCGAGATACGATACCTACTTTACCCTTCTTGTGGATATGACCAGGCATGATACCAATCTTACACTCGTCTGGAGTGATAAGACCTGGACAGTTAGGACCGATCATGCGAACGCCAGTTTCTTCTAGCTTCACTTTAACGTCGATCATATCTGTAGTAGGGATACCTTCAGTGATCGTTACGATCAGTTCGATACCTGCATCAATTGCTTCTAGGATTGCATCTTTACAGAAAGGAGCTGGTACGTAGATAACGGTTGCTGTTGCGCCAGTTACTTCTACTGCTTCACGTACTGTGTTGAATACAGGAAGGCCTAGGTGAGTTTGACCACCTTTACCAGGTGAAACACCACCAACCATTTGCGTACCGTATGCGATAGCTTGGTCTGAGTGGAATGTACCTTGACCGCCAGTGAAACCCTGACAGATTACTTTAGTGTCTTTGTTAATTAATACAGACATTATTTAGCCTCCGCAGCAGCAACAACTTTCTGAGCAGCATCTGTTAGAGATACAGCAGCAATGATATCAACATCAGAATTAGCAAGTACTTCGCGACCTAAGTCTGCGTTTGTACCTTCTAGACGAACAACGACAGGAACTGTTACGCCAACTTCTTTAACTGCACCAATAATACCTTCAGCGATCATGTCACAACGAACGATACCACCAAAGATGTTTACGAGTACTGCTTTAACGTTGTCATCAGAAAGAATGATCTTGAATGCTTCAGCTACACGCTCTTTTGTTGCGCCGCCGCCTACATCAAGGAAGTTTGCTGGCTTTCCGCCGTGTAGGTTTACGATATCCATCGTACCCATAGCAAGGCCTGCACCGTTAACCATACAGCCAACGTTGCCATCAAGTGCTACGTAGTTCAGTTCCCACTGAGCTGCGTGCGCTTCGCGCTCGTCTTCTTGTGAAGGATCGTGCATTTCACGAAGCTTTGGCTGACGGTACATTGCGTTTGAGTCAATGTTGATCTTGCCGTCTAGACAAAGAAGGTTACCTTCATTTGTAATAACAAGCGGGTTAATTTCTAGTAGAGCTAGGTCGTACTGAGCGAACATTTCACCAAGACCCATGAAGATCTTAACGAACTGTTTAATTTGATCGCCAACTAGGCCAAGTTTGAACGCAAGTTCACGGCCTTGGTAAGCTTGAGGGCCAACTAGAGGATCGATCGCTGATTGGTGAATCAACTCTGGAGTTTCTTCAGCGATTTTCTCAATGTCCACGCCGCCTTCAGTTGACGCCATGAATACAATTTTGCGCGTTGCACGGTCAACAACAGCACCTAGGTAAAGCTCGTTAGCAATGTTCGATGCTTCTTCAACTAGGATCTTTGTTACAGGCTGACCATTAGCGTCTGTTTGGTAAGTCACTAGGTTTTTACCTAGCCACTTTTGTGCAAACTCTTTAACGCCTTCTTTAGTGTCATGTAGCTCTACGCCGCCCGCTTTACCGCGACCACCAGCGTGTACTTGACACTTAACGACTTTCTTGGCTGTACTGATACGACCTGCAGCTTCGAAAGCTTCTTGTGCTGTATCACATGCGAAACCTTCTGGTACAGGCAAACCGAATTCTGCAAACAGCTGTTTGGCTTGGTATTCATGCAAATTCATTTTGATATTCCGTTTATTTTCCCTTAAGGGATTATTATTTCCATAACGACACAGTTTCCTGTGGTACGTCTGTAGGGTCTTCTCAAATCAACTGCTGTCCATTTTCTAATGGCTTTACAGTTCAAGTGAAGGCCAGACGTTGAGCAGCCTAGCCTTTGAAACTTTTTACGTCTAGCTAACGGGGTTAACTAGACGTTTTAGAGATACTAAACGTCTAATAACAGACGTGCAGGATCTTCTAGTAGCTCTTTGATAGTCACTAGGAAGCCAACTGATTCACGGCCATCGATTAGACGGTGGTCGTAAGAAAGCGCTAGGTACATCATTGGTAGAATCTCTACCTTGCCATCAACGGCCATTGGACGGTCTTGGATTTTGTGCATACCCAAAATTGCCGCTTGAGGCGGGTTGATGATTGGCGTAGACATTAGAGAACCAAATACACCACCGTTTGTGATAGTGAAGTTACCGCCCATCAGCTCATCAACAGTTAGCTTGCCGTCACGGCCTTTGATTGCTAGCTCTTTGATGCCTTTTTCGATATCAGCGAAACCTAGCGTGTCACAGTCTTTCAGCACTGGAGTCACTAGACCACGTGGCGTTGATACTGCCATGCTGATGTCGAAGTAGTTGTGGTAAACGATATCTGTACCATCAATAGAAGCGTTCACTTCTGGGAAACGTTTTAGCGCTTCTGTTACTGCCTTCACGTAGAAAGACATGAAGCCAAGACGCGTGTCATGACGCTTCTCGAATTGGTCTTTGTACTGCTTACGAAGGTCCATGATTGGCTTCATGTTCACTTCGTTGAAAGTAGTCAGCATTGCTGTGCTGTTCTTCGCTTCTAGAAGACGGTTTGCAACTGTCTTACGTAGGCGAGTCATAGGCACGCGTTTTTGGCTACGAGCCGCTGCTGGCGCTTCAACTGCTGGTGCAGAGGCTGCTGCCGGAGCCGCTTTCGCTGCTGCTAGGTGTGCGTCAATGTCTTCACGAGTAATACGACCACCAACACCAGTGCCTTTAACGTCAGCTGGTTGTAGATTGTGTTCTGCAAGAAGACGACGAACAGCAGGGCTTAGTGCATCGTTGCTCTCTTCTGTTAGCGCCGCTTTGTGGCGTTTATCAGGAGAAGCTTCTGTATCTTCAGTCGTGTCTTTCGTTGGTTCACCAGCGACAGCACCAGGCTTGATTTTAGCCAGAAGCTGCTTAGAAAGTACCGTAGCACCCTCTTCTTCAATGATAGCTTCTAGAACACCCGCTTCAGGAGCCGGTACTTCTAGAACTACTTTATCTGTTTCGATATCTACAATGACTTCATCACGTGCAACCGCTTCGCCCGGTTTTTTGTGCCAAGTAGCAACTGTTGCATCAGCCACAGATTCAGGTAAATCTGGAACCAGAATTTCAATTGTCATGTGCGTATTTTCCTTTTACTTCTAGTTCTTAAGTAGGGTCAAAGCGTCGTCAACTAACGCCTTTTGTTGTTTCAAGTGTACCGACATATAGCCAACAGCTGGTGATGCTGATGCAGGACGACCTGCGTATTGAATATCAGCACCCACTGGGATAGCAGCTCGGAAATTATGTTGGCTACTGTACCAAGCACCTTGGTTTTGTGGCTCTTCTTGACACCAAACGTAATCGACTACATTTGTGTATTGTGCGATGGCTGCTCTCACGTCCTCATAAGGGAACGGGTACAGTTGCTCAATACGTACAATAGCGACATCGTCTTGCTCGTTCTTACGTCTTTGGTCAAGCAGGTCAAAGTAAACCTTACCTGAACAGAACACGACGCGTTTTACGTTCTCAGGTGCCAGATCATCAATTTCTGCGATAGCTGGTTGGAACGTGCCTTCTGCCAAATCTTCAAGAGAAGAAGTACACAGAGGGTGACGAAGCAATGACTTAGGTGACATTACAATCAGTGGTCGACGCATTGGTCGAACAACCTGACGGCGAATCATGTGGTAAACCTGAGCGGGTGTTGAAGGAACAACAACCTGCATGTTTTGTTCAGCACATAATTGAAGGTAACGTTCAAGACGTGCAGATGAGTGCTCTGGGCCTTGGCCTTCATAGCCGTGAGGAAGCAGCATAGTTAGACCACATAAACGTGCCCACTTTTGCTCACCTGACGAAATGAATTGGTCGATTACAACTTGTGCACCGTTTGCGAAATCACCAAATTGTGCTTCCCAAAGGGTGAGACCGCTTGGTTCTGCTGTTGCATAACCATACTCAAATGCGAGTACCGCTTCTTCAGATAACACAGAGTCAAATACTTGGAATGGCCCTTGTTTATCATGAATGTTCGCAAGAGGAACATACGTGCTTGCATCTGATTGATTGTGCAGTACTGAGTGACGGTGGAAGAACGTACCACGACCTGAATCTTGGCCAGAGATACGAATACGCTTACCGTCGTCAACAAGTGTTGCGTAAGCCAGAGTTTCAGCCATACCCCAATCGACTTGTTTCTCACCATTCACCATGGCAGTTCGATCGTTGTACAGTTTATTTACTCGGCTTTGCAGCTTGTGGCTGTCTGGGTATTGGCAAAGTTTAGTACCAAGCTCTTTCAGGCGCTCGATATCAATCTTATTGTCCCACTCGATGTTCCAGTCGTGACCTAGGTAAGGAGACCAGTCCACAGAGTGAAGTGCCATTGGGCGCCACTCTTTAACCACAACTTCACCGTGATCAAGTGCATCACGATATTCGTTAACCAGTTGAGTTGCCGTATCAATACCAAACTCACCGCGCTCCATTAGCACGTCAGCGTAAAGCTTACGTGGTGTTGGATGCTTCTTGATTTTTTGGTACATCAAAGGCTGTGTTGCATTCGGCTCATCGGCTTCGTTGTGACCGTGGCGACGGTAACAAACCAAATCAATAACAACATCACGCTTGAAGGTATTACGGTAATCCAATGCAAGACGCGCTACGAACGCAACCGCTTCTGGATCATCAGAATTAACGTGGAAAATCGGAGCCTGAACCATCTTCGCGATATCTGTACAGTACATCGTAGAACGTGTATCGCGAGGGTTAGACGTCGTAAAACCAACTTGGTTGTTTACAACGATACGAACCGTACCACCGACACAGAAACCACGCGCTTGAGACATGTTAAACGTCTCTTGCACTACACCCTGACCAGCGATAGCTGAATCACCGTGGATAGTAATTGGAAGTACACGGCTGCCGTCTTTATCGTCTAGACGATCTTGTCGAGCACGTACTGAACCGATAACTACCGGGTTTACGATTTCTAAGTGAGATGGGTTAAATGCAAGTGCTAAGTGAACGTTGCCGCCTGGGGTTGCGAAATCCGCAGAGAAACCTTGGTGGTATTTCACATCACCAGTACCCCATGAATCATCGCTGTGCTTGCCCGCAAATTCGTCAAACAGGTCTTGTGGCTTTTTACCAAGCACATTGACCAGCATGTTTAGACGACCACGGTGAGCCATACCAACAACAACTTCACGCATGCCTTGTCCACCTGCATGACGAATGATTTCTTTCGTCATTGGGATAAGAGCATCACCACCTTCCAAAGAGAAGCGTTTTGCACCAGGGAATTTCGCACCAAGATAGCGCTCAAGACCTTCAGCAGCCGTTAGCTCTTCTAGGAAAGCTTGCTTTTCTTCTTTATTGAAAGACGGTTGACCAGATACAGACTCTAAACGTTGTTGGATCCAACGCTTTTGTTCTGTATTAGTCATGTGCATATATTCAGCACCAATCGAACCACAATAAGTTTGCTTTAGAGATTTGTAGAGATCTTTAAGCACCATCGTCTCTTGGCCAATGGCATAAGAGCCGACGTTAAACGTCTCGTTGAGGTCTTCTTCGGTAAGAGTGTGGAAAGAAGGGTCCAGTTCAGCGACTGTATCTCTTTCCCATAAACCTAGGGGGTCTAGATTTGCTGATTGATGCCCTCGGAATCGATAGGCATTAATAAGTTGCAGAACCTTTACTTGTTTCGCATCGACATCTGGATCACTAACTTGGACACTGTAATGCTTTGTTTCTTGAGCGAGTCGACGGAAGTATTCACGAACACGAGAGTGTGGTTGTTCCACCGCTTCTGAAGCTTGCACAGGCAGTTCTTCAAAAACGCTTCTCCATTCGTCACTTACCGAATCGGGGTCACTAAGATACAGTTCATAGAGTTCTTCTACGTACGTTGCATTGGCGCCAGCCAAGTGTGAAGACTCGAGCCATGCCTTCATCACGCCGTTGTGCATATTTTCCCTTAACCAGTAGTTTTCACGTTTGCTGCGGTCTATGCCGAGCTATTAAAAGGCCGCCCCAAAACTTCTAGGGCGGCAATTTTTATATAACTTAAACCGAACGATTCACTAGCATGGTCTTAATGTGACCAATCGCTTTCGTCGGATTTAATCCCTTAGGACAAACACTTACACAATTCATTATGCCATGGCAACGAAAAACGCTAAATGCATCATCAAGATCGGACAGACGTTCGTCTGTCGCCGTATCTCGGCTATCTATTAGCCAACGGTATGCTGCAAGTAGGCCAGCTGGTCCGATGAACTTATCTGGATTCCACCAGAATGATGGGCATGAAGTCGTACAACATGCACACATAATACATTCATACAAACCATCTAAATGAGCTCGCTCATCAGGGCTTTGTAGGTTTTCACGAGCCGGTGGCACATTGCCATCAGACACTAAGAACGGCTTAACTTTTTCGTAGTTATCGTAGAACTGAGTCATGTCTACGATTAAATCACGCACAACAGGCAAACCTGGAAGTGGGCGGATTACGATCTTATCTTGGCCAGAAAGTGCAGACAGTGGCGTGATACACGCCAATCCGTTTTTACCATTCATGTTCAAACCATCAGAACCACATACACCTTCACGGCATGAGCGACGGAATGAAATCGTTGGATCTTGCTCTTTCAAAAGAATAAGCGCGTCCAAAAGCATCATGTCAGAACCTTCTTCCACCTCTAGGGTGTACTCTTTCATGTAAGGCTTCTGGTCCACATCTGGGTTGTAACGGTATAAAGAGAAATTCAGTTTCATGGTCATATCTCCTTAGTACGTACGTGCTTTCGGCGGGAATGCTTCACGATGGATAGGTTCCATGTTCACGCCACGCTTAGTCATACTTTCTGATTCAGGGTTGTACAGTGAATGGCATAGCCATTGCTCATCATCACGATCTGGGAAGTCGAAACGAGCATGCGCTCCACGACTCTCTGTACGGAAGTTTGCTGCAACCGCGGTTGCAAATGCCGTTTCCATCAAGTTTTCCAGCTCTAAACACTCAATACGTTGCGTGTTGAACTCAGTCGACTTGTCTGAAAGGTGTGCATTTTTAAGACGCTCACGAATCACTTTCAGCTCTTCTAAGCCGTCAGCCATCGCTTTACCTTCACGGAATACAGAGAAGTTGTTCTGCATACATTGCTGAAGATCTTTACGAATTACCGCAGGGTCTTCACCGTCAGTACTGTTTTCCCAACGATTGTAGCGCTCTAGTGAACGTTCAATGTCGGCTTCAGTTGCAGGTTTTGCTTCAGCTTGCTTGTTCAAAGTCTCACCAAGGTGAAGACCTGTCGCACGACCGAATACAACCAAATCAAGTAGCGAGTTGCCACCTAGACGGTTTGCACCGTGTACGGATACTGAAGCGATTTCGCCACAAGCGAATAGACCTTGAATTTCAACGTCTGTACCGTCTTCAGTTTGTTTAATTGCTTGACCAGAAACCTGTGTAGGAACACCACCCATCATGTAGTGACACGTTGGGATTACAGGAATTGGTTCTTTAACAGGATCAACGTGAGCGAACGTACGAGAAAGCTCACATACACCCGGTAGACGAGATTCAAGCGTCTCTTTACCTAGGTGATCGAGTTTCAGCTTGATGTGTGGACCCCATGGACCATCACAACCACGACCTTCACGAATCTCAACCATCATCGAACGAGCTACCACATCACGACCTGCTAAATCTTTAGCATTCGGAGCATAACGTTCCATGAAGCGCTCGCCGTCTTTATTGAGAAGGTAACCACCTTCACCACGACAACCTTCTGTTACCAAAACACCTGCGCCAGCGATACCCGTTGGGTGGAACTGCCACATTTCGATGTCTTGCATTGGAACGCCAGCACGGATCGCCATACCAACACCGTCACCAGTGTTGATGTGTGCATTGGTTGTAGAAGCGTAAATACGACCAGCACCACCAGTAGCAAGGATTGTTGCCTTCGCTTTGAAGTAGCAAACCTCGCCCGTCTCCATACAAAGCGCGGTAGTACCTAAGATTGCACCATCTTCGTTTTTAACAAGATCCAGTGCATACCACTCAGAGAACACAGTAGTTTTATGCTTGATGTTTTGCTGGTAAAGCGTGTGTAGCAGTGCGTGACCAGTACGGTCAGCTGCCGCTGCGGTACGAGCCGCTTGCTCACCACCAAAATTCTTAGATTGGCCACCAAACGGACGTTGGTAAATACTGCCGTTATCAAAACGAGAAAATGGAAGACCCATTTTTTCTAATTCGATAACCGACTCAGGGCCATTTTTACACATGTATTCGATAGCATCTTGGTCGCCGATGTAATCGGAACCTTTTACCGTATCGTACATGTGTTGTTCCCAGTGATCTTCATGCGCATTACCAAGAGCAACGGTGATACCACCTTGCGCAGATACAGTATGAGAACGAGTTGGGAAAACTTTAGAAAGCAACGCACAAGATAGGCCTTGCTCAGAAATTTGTAGCGCGGCGCGCATACCAGCACCACCAGCGCCAATTACTACAGCATCAAACTCACGAACAGGAATAGTCACTTACGCACCCCACAAAATAAACAGACCAGAGAAGAAATATCCTAGAAGAACCGCAACAACACCGACTTGAAGACCAACGCGCAATTTTGCACATTTGATGTAGTCAGTTAGTACTTGCCACAAGCCGATCCACGCGTGAACCAAAATTGAAGTAAGCGCTAACATGGTGAAGACTTTAGTGAAAGTACCACCAAAGAATTGCGTCCAAGATGCGTAAGAAATATCACCAGAGAAAGCACAGAAGCTCACTAGGTAGATAGTGTAAAGTGTCATAATGATGGCTGTTGCACGAATCAATAGATAATCATGCACACCATTACGACCAAAAGTAGAAACGTTGTTTACCATACTAAGATCCCCGCTAGTAGAGACAATACCGCTGTTGCTGCGAATGCAACCTTCGCGCTCTTAGCGCCAGATTCCAGCTCTTCAAAGTGACCAAGGTCCATAAGAAGGTGACGAATACCACCAGCAATGTGGTAAGCCAAAGCGGTTAAAATGCCCCACAGAATAAACTTCACGAAGAAACCGTCGACAATGTCGCTAGCTTCCATAAAGCCTACAGGGGAAGAGAGGGAAATGGATAGTAACCAAAGCAGAATTCCGATCGCAACAAAAGTAATCACCCCAGACACACGGTGTAGGATGGAAGCTATTGCTGTGATAGGAAAGTGGATGGTCTGTAAATCTAAATTAACAGGTCTTGTCTTTCTTTCTTTCACGGGCTCGCTCACTCAGCTCCATTGAGCATGATGGTCATTAAATAACCTTATGTATTGTTATGGACAAAATTTGATTGCAAACCCTCAAAATTTAACATTAACTTAACAAATAACGTAAGTTGAGCCTTAGATAATTGTAAAATAATTGTTAACAGCCAGGTTTCCGAAGACACCTCACATTTCTTCTTAGCCTTGCATTTATAAGGTTTTAACCAAACTTTTCAGCGCCACTATACGGCTGGCAACATTCTAATACAATTGATGCAACAAATAATGCTACACAGCACAGACTTTTAACGAATTTAATGTAAAAAACACTAACAAGTGCACACAAAGCTGCAGAAAAATTGACTTTCTGACGTAAGACCAGTAAAAAAATGGCACATAAACATCCTGGACGGATTAATAATAACAAAGGAGATTGTTATGGCGGATAAGAAAGCTACCCTTCATATTGAAGGTCAAGCGCCGATCGAATTGCCGATTACAGAAGGTGTACTTGGTACTCCAGTCATCGACGTTCGTACACTGGGTTCTAATGGTTTTTTCACTTTTGATCCTGGTTTTCTTGCCACTGCATCTTGTGAATCGCAAATCACTTATATTGACGGTGGAAAAGGTATCCTTCTACACCGTGGTTATCCAATTGATCAACTGGCCAATAATGCTGATTACTTAGAAGTTTGTTACATTCTTTTATACGGCGAAGCTCCTTCTCGAGCTCAATACGAAGAATTTAAGACAACGGTTACACGTCACACCATGGTTCACGAGCAAATCGCTAGTTTCTTCCACGGCTTCCGTCGCGACGCTCACCCTATGGCTGTTATGTGTGGCGTGGTAGGTGCGCTTGCGGCGTTCTATCATGATTCATTAGATGTTAATAACGACACACACCGTGAAATTGCGGCATATCGCCTAATTTCTAAGATGCCGACACTGGCTGCAATGTGTTACAAATATTCTATCGGTCAACCGTTTATCTACCCGCGCAATGACCTAGGCTACGCAGAAAACTTCCTACACATGATGTATGCAAATCCATGTGAAGAATATGAAGTAAACCCTGTTGTTGCTCGCGCAATGGACAAAATCTTTACGTTACACGCAGATCACGAACAAAATGCTTCAACGTCAACAGTTCGTCTAGCTGGTTCTTCAGGTGCAAACCCATTTGCTTGTATTGCAGCTGGTATCGCTTCTTTGTGGGGTCCTGCTCACGGCGGTGCTAACGAAGCTTGTCTAATGATGCTGGAAGAGATCGGCAGCGTAGACAACATTGAAGAATACGTTGCAAAAGCAAAAGACAAAGATGACCCATTCCGCCTAATGGGCTTCGGTCACCGTGTTTACAAGAACTACGATCCACGTGCAACGGTAATGCGCGAAGCGTGCCACGAAGTACTTAAAGAACTGAACATTCAAGATCCACTACTTGACGTAGCAATGGAACTTGAGCGCATAGCTCTTTCTGATGAGTACTTTGTATCGAAGAAACTATACCCGAACGTAGATTTCTACTCAGGTATCATTCTGAAAGCGATTGGCATTCCTGTATCAATGTTCACAGTAATCTTTGCGATGTCTCGTACTATCGGTTGGATTGCACACTGGAACGAAATGCACAGCGATCCGACGAACCGTATCGGTCGTCCTCGTCAGTTGTACACTGGTGAAGAGCAGCGTGATTTCCAAGCTCTACACGAGCGCGAATAGTAAAGTTTAAACTTTTCTAATCGATTGAAATCAAAAAGGGTTGATGTATTAACATCAACCCTTTTCTTTTATATGCTCTCAACTCCGTCATCCTCAAGAGTGAGGGACTAGCGAGTTGGGGATCTCACTAATTGTATCGGCAAGCTTTTAGGGATTCCCGACTCCTTCCTTCGTCAGTCTAGGGAATGACGCATACACTCGACTCGTATCCCTCATCTCGTATCTGTTCTTATACCGGATTATCGATATCAATAAACTCAACATCCAAACCATGCTCCTTCGCTAGCCACTCACCTAATGCCTTCACACCGTATCGCTCAGTCGCATGGTGCCCTGCAGCAAAGTAATGGATATCTTGCTCACGTGCTGAATAAGTTGTGCGCTCTGAAATCTCACCAGAGATAAATGCATCAATGCCTTGAGAAGCCGCTAACTCAATGTAGTCTTGACCACCACCAGTACACCAACCGACAGTCGTAATCATTTTGTTTTGGTTTTCTGGAGCAATATGCAGTGGCTTACGATTCAGAACTTGGTCGATTTTTTCTGCGAACTCTGCACCTGTCATTGGCGCACTCAACTTGCCAAACATCGCAACCGATTGTGGATGCCCTTCCAGACCGCCTTCGACTTCGATATCAAGTAACTCCGCCAGTTTCGCGTTGTTGCCCAGCTCAGGATGGATATCAAGCGGCAAGTGATAACCTAAAAGGTTAATATCATTTTTAATCAGAGTACGAATGCGCTTGCCCTTCATGCCACGAATCGCTTCTGACTCACCTTTCCAGAAAAAACCATGATGTACGAGCAAAGCGTCTGCATTCAGCTCTACAGCTCTGTCAATCAAGGCTTGAGAAGCTGTCACACCAGTAACGATACGCTTTACTTCTGGCGCACCTTCAACCTGCAAGCCATTCGGGCAGTAATCTTTAATCTGCTGTGGCTGCAGTTTTTCGTTAAGTAGCTTTTCTAATTGTAAGTTATTCATTTTTCTTTCCAGCTTAACTTTATAATAACGTCGTTATATCAATTTACGGGTAGAATGTCGAAAGCCCCAGGGTTATGTTTATATAGAGCTACGTTTATGAAAAACGGATCTGTTGATGAAAAGCAGATGATTGAAGTTTATGAGGAACCGATGACAGCACTGCAACGTTTTTACCAATGGGTCATCGACTCACCGCCATTACTGGAAATCAAACCACCCGTTTCCGATCTTGGTGCATTCTTAAGCACCCATGCCATCGACTCATCACACACTTATAACGGAAACCCAAGGTTAGGTTTCCTCTACCAGCATCTATGTGAACAAGTCATTGAAGCCTCACCTGATTATTCGGTCAAGTACGATGAGATTCAAATTAATGTTGAAGGTAGAACGCTAGGTGCTATCGACTTTATTCTCGAAAAAGAGAGCAACCAAAAGCTACAACATTGGGAAGTGGCGATTAAATTTTATCTTCTCCATGAACAGACATGGTTTGGCCCTAACTCGCATGACCAATTAGATAAGAAGTTAAACAGGATGCTCACCCACCAGCTGGGTATGTCGTCTTCAACTGCCTTTGTTGAACAATATCCAGAGATCGATGTCGACTCAAAACACCTCCTCATGCAAGGTCGTCTATATACAAACCCTTTCTTTGAGCAAAACGTACCGACAAAATGCTTGGGCTACGATATTAACCCGAGCCAAGTAAACGGCTATTGGTGCTACCAAAATCAGGCCCATTTAATTACTGAAGTGCTCTACCCTCTCACCAAAGAACAATGGGCGGCTGGCACTGATGATTTTAGCGATGAACCTATCACCGAGTTTGGTGATCGCTTTGTTCATGGGCAAACCAAATCAGGGCAATTTTGGTTTGTGATGCCACAAAGCTGGCCACACGGCTAATCCATTCAGCCATTGAGTTGATTTAGTCTTAGGCCATTTACTCACAGACAAACAAAAAAAGGGCTGATGCTTTCACATCAACCCTTTCACTGTTTATTTTATGACTCTACTAATCTGTATTCGATTATAGGCCAGCAGCTGCAAATACTTGATTAACAATCTCTTGAGCTTCTGCTTCGATTGCTTTCAGGTGCTCTTCACCTTTAAAGCTTTCACAGTAGATCTTATAGATATCTTCAGTTCCTGATGGACGAGCAGCAAACCAACCGTTTTCAGTCGTCACTTTTAGGCCGCCAATTGCAGCACCATTACCTGGAGCATGCGTTAAGCGAGCAGTAATCACATCGCCAGCAAGTGTTTCAGCCGAAACCATCTCTGGAGATAGCTTCTTCAGCACGTCTTTTTGTGCACCATTCGCTACCGCTTGAATACGGTTGTACTTAGATTCGCCATGTTTAGCAGCGAGCTCTTCGTAGTATTCTTGTGGATTCTTACCCGTTACTGCTGTGATCTCAGCCGCAAGTAGGCAAAGAATGAGGCCATCTTTATCTGTTGACCAAGGCGTTCCGTCTTTACGTAAGAAAGATGCACCCGCACTCTCTTCGCCACCGAAACCAAACTGACCGTTGTATAAGCCATCAACGAACCATTTGAAACCAACTGGCACTTCACAAAGTTCGCGACCTAAGTCAGCAACAACACGGTCAATCAATGCACTTGATACCAATGTTTTACCAACAGCAACGTCTTTACCCCAACCTTCACGGTTGCGATATAGATAATCAATACACACTGCTAGGAAGTGGTTTGGATTCATCAAGCCTTTTGGCGTAACAATGCCGTGGCGATCGTAATCAGGGTCGTTACCAAACGCTAGTTGATAGTCATCTTTAAGCGCCAGTAAGCCTGCCATTGCGTACGGAGAAGAACAATCCATACGAACAACACCATCTTTGTCTAGAGACATAAATTGGAACGAAGGATCAACCGCTTCACTTACCAAAGTAAGATCTAGGTTGTACGCTTTACCAATTTGACGCCAGTAATCGATACCACTACCACCCAGTGGATCAACACCAATTTTGATGTTTGCTTTCTGGATCGCTTCCATATCAACCACATTAACCAAGTCAGCAACGTAAGGAGCAACTAAATCAACTTCTTTCACTAGCTCAGACTGTTTAGCCTGTGCGATAGGAGTGCGCTTAACACCTTGCATTTGCTCGGCAATGATAACATTCGCACGATCTTCAATCGCTTGAGTTAGCTCAGCTTCAGCAGGGCCACCGTGTGTTGGGTTGTATTTAATACCACCGTCTTGTGGTGGGTTATGCGAAGGCGTGATAACAATGCCGTCGGCTTTTTTGTCATTCACTAGGTTATGCGTAAGAATCGCGTGTGAGATACCAGGTGTTGGTGTAAAGCCATTGTTTTCTTGAACGATAACTTCAACGCCGTTTGCAACTAGCACTTCAATAACTGTAGAGAAAGCAGGCTCAGATAGAGCGTGAGTATCTTTACCTAAAAAAAGTGGACCAGTAGTACCTTGATCGGCACGAACTTCAGCCACCGCTTGTGCGATTGCTAGAATGTGGTTTTCATTAAATGTTGATTTGTCTGCTGTACCGCGGTGACCTGAAGTACCGAACAGTACTTTGTGATCTGGGTTAGTAGCATCCGGTTGCTGTAAGAAATAGTTTGCAACTAAAGCCGGGATATTATGAAGATCTTCCTGCTGAGCTTTCTGCCCGGCACGAGGGTGCATAGCCATTATCGACATCCTTATATAAAATTTAAAAACAAAAAAACCCCATAATATCTTCTTAGCCATGGATATTATGAGGTTTAAATCAGATTTCGTTAAATTGAACCTGTTACTTTTTCTATCAATTCTGCCTGGAAACTCATGCGACTCATAAGCTGCTCAACCATCTGTCTTTTACGGCTTGTGTTGTTATTCGTAATAACCCAAAAAGGACTTTGTGGAATAGCTTTAGGCTTAGTTGTGTTGCCGTTTGCTAACAACGTCGCTTCGTTGTCTGCAAAGTAAACACGCTTACGGCCTTTTACTTGAGTTGCTTCTGAAAAGCTTAAAGGGTCGATTTTATGCAGTGTTGATAACACAAGCATGAAACGATCAATGGCTTTCTTTAGTGATGCAAACTCATCTGATATTAGTAGTGAGCGCATTTCTTTAACGCCATCGAACTTCTCTGGAGTAAAGCCTACCTCTTTGCTAACAACGATACCTTTTGGCTCAACGATCTCTTCGATCGGAGCCGTGCCTTGGTTATCAACCAGTAACAAGCGGCGCAGAATATCTGAAGCGCTTTCGCCAATACGTTCTGTCTGACCCGCAATAAAACGGTATAGGTCCTCATCAACCTCAATTGTTTTCATTCGCTTTTCACAATCTCAATGTTTAAACTCTGGGGGATTATAGCGAGATCCGCGCGGATACTCTACGTCAAACCCACCATGAATAAGATAAAAATGTCAGTACAGCTCAACTATAAAATTGAAGGTGAGGGTCACACCATTGTTTTGATCCATGGATTATTCGGTAATTTGGACAACCTTGGCTTGCTGGCTAGGGATCTAAAAGCCGATCATCAAGTACTTAGCATCGATCTACGCAACCACGGGCAATCTTTCCATAGTGACACTCATAATTATCAAGCTATGGCAAAAGATGTGGCTCAACTGCTGAATGATCTTGAGTTAGACGGTGTTACTGTGATTGGTCACTCGATGGGTGGCAAAGTGGCGATGGCACTGACGCAACATCTTGCGCTGCACAAATTGATTGTCTTGGATATGGCGCCTGTCGCGTACACTCAAAGTCGACACGACAACGTATTCGCAGGCCTACAAGCTGTGGTAGAAGAAAAACCGACCTCACGCTCAGAGGCGCTTAAAATCCTCGCAAAACATATCGAGATTGATGGGGTTCGCCAGTTCTTAACTAAATCTTTGTTCAAATCAGAGCAAGGTATCATGGAATGGCGTTTCAACGTTGCCTCGCTATTAAGCAACTATCCACAAATTATTGGTTGGGAACCAATCGAGAAAACCTCGGTCAAAACCTTGCTAATCAAGGGTGGTGCCTCAGATTATCTGACAGCTGAGCATCAAACCGCCGTTCAACAGCAATTTTCCAACGTAAAGGCACATGTTATCGCCAATACTGGACATTGGCTACACGCGGAAAAGCCCGCTGAAGTGCTCCGTGCAATAAGAAAATTCATCGCTTAGATAGGTTAATTTGTCGATATAAATGAGAGCTGTGTAATCACAGCAGATTAACTTTATCCCACAACAGTGATATAGTGCGCCCAAGCAAATTTGGTATATAAGGTTCCCATGCTTTACGACTACATGAACATCATTGAATCTGTTGGTTTAGATCTTCTGTTTGCCGCGATTTTCTTTCTAATCGGAATGGCAATTAAAGACGTTCTAAAGCAGGGAAATGTTCCTGCATTTGGTCGTCGTATCGTATGGTTAGTACTTTTCCTTGGCTGCGCAGGTTTTATCGCAAAAGGGATAATCCAACTAAGCTGGGAAGGAACTGGAATCTAACGATTTCCTCCGAACTTTATTACACCGACAACAGACAAAATGAAAGGTAATGATTCTATGGCAAGTGTAGGTCTCTTCTTTGGTAGTGATACAGGTAACACTGAAGCTGTTGCTAAGATGATTCAAAAGCAATTGGGCAAGCAGCTCGTTCAAGTTCAAGACATTGCAAAAAGCAGCAAAGAAGATATCGATAACTTCGATCTGCTGCTGCTTGGTATCCCTACGTGGTACTACGGCGAAGCACAATGTGATTGGGATGACTTTTTCCCTGAGCTAGAAGCTATTGATTTCTCAACTAAGCTTGTTGCTATTTTTGGTTGTGGCGACCAAGAAGATTACGCAGAATACTTCTGCGATGCTATGGGTACTATCCGTGATATCGTTGAAGCGAAAGGCGGTACTATCCTAGGTCACACGTCGACTGAAGGCTACGAGTTCGAAGCATCGAAAGGTTTAGTTGAAGGTGACGACAGCCAATTCGTTGGTCTATGTATCGATGAAGACCGTCAACCAGAGCTGACTGATGAGCGTGTATCTAACTGGGTTAAACAAATCCACGAAGAGATGTGCCTAGCAGAGCTAGAAGACTAATTCATTAGCGGTTGTTAATTGTTACAATTAATGACAGTTATGTAGATATGAAAAAACCTCCTTATGGGAGGTTTTTTGCAATTCAATGTTTATCAATCAACACTCAGCTTCTAATGCTTCGTCATCATCTCTAAATTGTGGCTTCTTTCTCACATACAGGGTTCTCTGAATTTCCGAAACCACATTCCCCTGCTTATCTTTAACGTGGATGATAAATTCGGGGAAACACTTCTCACCAAGCTGTGTCTGACGGTAGATATCCTCAAGTTGCCCTTGGCTTATCTCAAAATCTGCATACAAGTCGGATTGACCCGGCTTGATAAAGTTAATACTCGCCTCTTTATCCCAAACATAATACCGCTCACCTAAAATCCCCATTAACATCAATGAATAAACGGGATCGGTAAGAGAAAAGATACTGCCGCCATATTGAGTACGATTGGCGTTCTTATTCCACCAACGTAACTTAAGTACCGTCTTAACAACCCTAAAATCAGCGCTAATGTGAGCTATCTTAATCCCGGCCCCCCAGAAAGGTGGCCAAATATTGAGAGCAAATTTTACAATGTTAGGTTTATATATTTTTGCGAGTTGCTTATTCATAACAACAATCCATGTTCATATCAAAAAATACCGCCACCTTTACTGGTCGTACCTCCACTATAAGTGAGATACTTCTAATTTACAAAACAGATTGTGATGTCAGTGAGTAACCCTTTGAAGTTCGTGGTTTATTGTTATGCCTGACTAAACTATAATGGTATTAATATTGAATTCTGTTAATTGCTGCAGATCATCAACAGGAAAGTATATGTCAGACAATAATCAAGCGCTAAAAGATGCTGGTCTTAAAGTGACCCTCCCACGGCTCAAAATTTTAGAAGTATTACAACAACCAGACTGCCAACATATTAGTGCTGAAGATTTATATAAAAAGCTGATCGACTTAGGTGAAGAGATTGGTCTTGCGACCGTTTATCGCGTACTGAACCAATTCGATGATGCAGGCATTGTAACTCGTCACCACTTTGAAGGTGGTAAGTCTGTATTTGAACTTTCAACACAGCATCACCACGATCACCTAGTATGTTTAGACTGCGGTGAAGTTATCGAATTCTCTGATGATCTTATCGAAGAAAGACAAAAAGAAATCGCTCAACGCTACAATGTACAGCTAACTAACCACAGTTTGTATCTGTATGGTAAAAGCATCACTGGGGATTGCAAAGGCAACCCAGACGCACATAAAGCGAAGAAGTAACACAAAACGCTGGCCTAGGCCGGCGTTTTTATTAGGGCTGACACTGTATTAAGAATCACAGTAGCTTGGTCCACAATTTGTTATTTTATCCAGATACAAAAAACCGGCTCTAGGCCGGTTTTTTATTAAGTACATCTTGAGAAACTAAGCTTTGAGATACAGAGCTAAGAAAAACAAAACTGAGAAAACTGAGCCATTAAGCTTCGGTTTTACCCCAAGTGTCACGTAGGCCAACCGTGCGGTTGAATACTAGCGCGTCTGCATTAGAGTCTTTCGAATCCACACAGAAGTAGCCTGTACGTTCAAACTGGTACGCTTGTTCTGCAACACCTTCTACTAGGCTAGGTTCAACAAAACCATTTAGCGTAACAAGTGATTCAGGGTTTAGCGTTGCAGCGAAGTCATCAGCAGCAGCTGGGTTTGGCACTGTGAATAGACGATCGTACAAACGAATCTCAGCAGGCAGTGCTTTATCAGCCGATACCCAATGGATAACGCCTTTCACTTTACGGCCATCTGCAGGGTTCTTACCGAGTGTTTCGTTGTCGTAAGAACAGAAGATAGTCGTAATATTGCCTTCTGCATCTTTTTCGATACGTTCAGCTTTGATCACGTAAGCGCCACGTAGACGAACTTCTTTACCTAGAACCAAACGCTTGTACTTTTTGTTTGCTTCTTCACGGAAGTCGTCACGCTCAATCCAAACTTCACGTGTAAATGGAACTTCACGAGTCCCCATTTCTGGCTTGTTCGGGTGGTTTGCCACTGTCAGTGTTTCTACTGTATCAGCGTCGTAGTTTTCAATCACGACCTTGATAGGGTCAAGAACAGCCATTGCACGAGGTGCATTTTCGTTCAGATCATCACGGATACAAGATTCAAGTGAGCCGAACTCAATCATGTTCTCTTGCTTAGTCACACCAATACGTTTACAGAATTCGCGAATCGAACTTGAAGTGAAGCCACGACGACGCAAACCAGAGATTGTTGGCATACGTGGATCATCCCAACCTTCAACTAGGTTTTCAACCACAAGTTGGTTCAGCTTACGCTTCGACATTACCGTGTATTCAAGATTCAGACGGCTAAACTCGTACTGACGAGGTTGGCAATCAATCGTGATGTTATCTAGAACCCAATCGTACAAACGACGGTTATCTTGGAATTCAAGCGTACAGATAGAGTGCGTAATACCTTCCAGTGCATCAGAAATACAGTGAGTGAAGTCGTACATTGGGTAAATGCACCACTTATCAGCCGTTTGATGGTGGTGAGCAAAACGAACACGGTAGATAACAGGATCGCGCATAACCATGAATGAAGAGCTCATGTCGATCTTAGCACGTAGACATGCTTTACCTTCTTCAAAGCCACCGTCACGCATTTTTTCAAACAACGCTAGGTTCTCTTCAGGGCTACGGTCACGGTATGGGCTCGCTTTACCTGGCTCTTTTAGCGTGCCACGGTACTCACGGATTTGATCAGGACTTAGCTCGTCAACATACGCTAAGCCTTTATTAATTAATTCCACAGCATAAGCGTAAAGCGTATCGAAGTAGTTTGATGAGTAACAAATATCACCAGACCATTCGAAGCCTAACCAGCTTACATCATTCTTAATTGACTCAACGTATTCAACGTCTTCTTTTTCAGGGTTTGTATCATCGAAACGAAGATTACATTGTCCCTGGTAGTCCTGAGCAATACCAAAGTTCAAGCAAATAGATTTAGCGTGACCAATGTGCAGGTAGCCATTTGGCTCCGGCGGGAAACGAGTATGCACGCTACTGTGTGTACCATCCGCTAAATCTTTATCAATAATTTGGCGAATGAAATTCGATGGACGAGCCTCAGCTTCACTCATCTATAGCACCTCTATGTATTTAGTATTGTCAGAGAAAGTTATCTTTCGTCTCCAAGAAAACGGCCACTTATAGCGCTAGTCTAAGATAGAAAGATCATTGTTGCTAATCATCCACAATTCTTAGCCTTTGCACAATAAGAACCGTCCGTTAATTGCGATTATTTCTGCTATTCGATGAAGAATAGAACGAACCGTGTTCGTTGCCCCTAAACCGTAGGCACAAAAAAGCCTCCCGTGTGGGAGGCTTTCAATTTGAAACTTACTTAAGAGTAATTATACCTCTTATTTAAGCACTTCCGTTACTATGGAAGTTTTACATCAGATAGGTCTTCACCTGCACCGATAGCTTTCATTTCGCCAGCTACGATTTCAGCTAGTGGGCCTAGGATAACCTGTAGGTTGTTCTCACCTAGTTTAACCACACCTTTAGCGCCAAGCTTCTTCAGAACAACTTCATCAGCGATAGAGCGGTCTTTAAGAGTTAGACGTAGACGAGTGATACAAGCGTCGATTGAAGTTAGGTTGTCGTGACCACCTAGAGCTTTCAGGTATTGACGTGCAACGTCACCTTTTGGTGCGTCGCCAGCAGGAGCTGCTACAGCTTCGTCATCATCTTCACGACCTGGCGATTTCAAGTTGAAAGCGCGGATTGCGAAAGAGAAAGTGAAGAAGTATAGAGCACCGAAGCCAAGACCGATTAGTAGTAGTACGAATGGTTTAGTTGCTAGACCCCAGTTCAATACGAAGTCGATAAGACCAGCAGAGAAACCGAAACCGTGCAGAGTACCAAACATGTTTGCAACTACTAGAGACAGACCTGTAAATACAGCGTGCATTGCGTATAGAGCAGGAGCTAGGAATACGAACATGAATTCTAGCGGCTCTGTGATACCTGTTAGGAATGAACAGAATGCAACTGAGAACAGTGCGCCACCAACTTGGCTACGTTTTTCAGCAGGTGCAGCTAGGTACATTGCAAGTGCAGCACCTGGTAGACCGAACATCATTACAGGGAAGAAACCGTTCATGAATACGCCAGCGCCTTTATCGCCACCGAAGAAACGGTGTAGGTCGCCAGATTTAACTGTTTCAGTTACTTCTTTAACAGTTGCAACAATTTCCGGGTTAACTGAGTTAGCAAATTCAAATGTGTACTCTTGACCAACAACTAGAGTTTTAGCTAGTGCAGGGTCAACACAAAGTTGAGAGAAGCCTTCTGCAGCAACTACGATCTCTTGACAAGATCCCATGCCGAACCAGAAGTACGAGTTCAGTACATGGTGTAGACCTACTGGGATAAGTGCACGGTTAAGAGTACCGTAAACGAATTGACCGATAGCGCCAGACGTTGAAACTGCGTGAGCCAGTGCATCTAGACCAGATTGAACAGCAGGCCATACAACACCAAAGATTGCGCCAGCAACTAGAGCAAACAGACCAGCCATAATAGGAACTAGACGTTTGCCAGAGAAGAATGCTAGCCACTCTGGAAGACGAGTCGCGTGGAATGCATTGTAAGAGTGACCTGCGATGATACCTGCAAAGATACCGCCGAAGAATGACATATTTACACTAGCATCGATGTTTGTTGCTGTTGCAGTCAGAACAAAGTAAGCAACTGCACCAGCAAGACCTGCTGCGCCGTTACCGTCTTTAGAAAGACCAATAGCTATACCCAAACCAAACAACAATGGTAGTTGGCTGAAGATTGCGTTACCAGCAGATGCCATGAATGCGATATCGAGTAAGTCTGGTTGACCCAGACGTAGCAGCAATGCCGCAATCGGTAGCGTTGCGATAGGCAGCATTAACGCCTTACCTAGCTTCTGTGCGTATCCTAGAATATTCACCAGTTGTATCCCCCTATAGGATTTTTTAAAATTCATTTGAGAAACTTATTTTAGTCGCTCAATTTAGTCCTATTCAGTGTATTCAATTAATTTTGCCCCGCAAATTAAAACCTTACCATTTGTGATCCTAATCACCAGTTTTTACCAAATCCAGAGGTTTTTGCTAGCGAGATCATAAAACTTATTTTATCATTCAAAAAAATGAGCGTTTATAGATAAAATTCAAATCTAATCATTAGGCAAAAACATGATATTCCTAACTTTAGATTACCCTATGAATAATCATTAACAATGAACCTAAATGTATAATAAAGACCAATTGTTTATATGTTTTTCAACAACTTAAATAGCTTTCCATTTTTAAGCCGTTCGCCCATAAAAGATAAATCGTTACGTAAATGATGCTCGCAAACTAAGTCCACATTTAGGTAACGAACAAATTTAAAAGATCTCACGAAATAAGGATTAGCTGACTATGTACGCGCTAAGTAACTGTAAAATTTACACTGGTAGTGATGTTCTAACCGATCATGCCGTCGTAATAGAAAATGAACTGATCAAAAAAGTCTGTCCTATCTCTGAATTGCCAGAAGGAATCGAGGTTCGCGATCTAAACGGAGCAAACCTAAGCCCGGGTTTCATTGACCTACAACTGAATGGTTGTGGCGGTGTAATGCTTAACGATGAGATCACGGCAGAAACAATGCAGATCATGCACGAAGCAAACCTTAAATCAGGCTGTACAAGTTTCTTGCCAACGCTAATCACCTCTTCAGACGAAGATATGCGTGCCGTTATCACTGCAGCTCGCGAATACCACAACCAATACCAAAACCAATCTCTAGGTCTGCACCTTGAAGGTCCATACCTAAACGTTGCGAAAAAAGGTATTCACAGCGTCGATCACATTCGTAAATCTGACAGCGAAATGATTGAACTGATTTGCGAGAACAGTGATCTTGTTGCAAAAGTAACATTGGCTCCAGAGCTTAATGATCCAGAACATATCGAACGCCTACACAAAGCTGGCGTTGTCGTTTCTATCGGCCACACAAACGCGACTTACGCAGAAGCTCGCCAAAGTTTCGAATCTGGTATCACTTTCGCCACTCACCTATTCAATGCAATGACCCCTATGGTCGGTCGTGAACCTGGCGTTGTTGGCGCGATTTACGACACGCCAGAAGTTTATGCGGGTATCATCGCCGACGGCTTCCACGTTGACTACGCAAACATCCGAATTGCGCACAAAATCAAGGGAGAAAAGTTAGTATTAGTGACGGATGCCACAGCTCCTGCAGGTGCTGACATGGAATACTTTATTTTTGTCGGTAAGAAAGTATATTACCGAGATGGTAAGTGTGTTGATGAAAACGGCACACTGGGCGGCTCGGCTCTGACTATGATTGAAGCAGTTCAGAATACAGTTGAGCACGCTGGTATCGCTTTAGACGAAGCTCTTCGCATGGCTACACTATACCCAGCTGCGGCTATCGGTGTAGAAAGCAAGCTAGGTCGAATCAAAAAAGGCATGGTTGCAAACCTAGCTGTATTTGACCGAGACTTTAACGTTAAAGCGACTGTTGTTAATGGACAATACGAGCACAATTAAGTATGAATGGCGGACAAATAGGTAACGTAGACTTAGTTAAACAACTAAACAGTGCGGCGGTATACAGACTAATAGATCAGCAAGGGCCTATCAGTCGTATACAAGTGGCTGATGTAAGCCAACTCGCACCGGCAAGTGTTACAAAAATTACCCGCCAACTTTTGGAGCGCGGCCTCATTAAAGAGGTTGCGCAACAAGCGTCTACTGGCGGTAGACGCGCGATATCCCTAACCACAGAAGTCGACCCTTTTCATTCTGTCGCTGTACGTTTAGGTAGAGACTATATTCAAATAAGTCTTCATGACCTTGGTGGTCGTGAATTAGCTTTCCAACAGCAAGACCTGAATTATTCAGACCAATCAGACCTGACCCAAGGTTTGGTCAATAACTTGAAGGCCTTCATTGCTGAGCACCAACCAAAGATCGATCAACTGATTGCTATTGGCGTTACTCTTCCTGGCTTGGTTAACCCAACGACCGGTGTCGTTGAATACATGCCAAACACGGACATCGATAACCTCGCATTGAGCGACATTATTCGCGACACTTTCCATGTGGCTTGTTTCGTCGGCAATGACGTTAGAGGAATGGCGCTTGCTGAGCACTACTTCGGTGCAAGTAAAGACAGCCAAGATTCTATTTTGGTCAGTGTTCACCGTGGTACCGGTGCTGGTATTATCGTTAATGGTCAGGTTTTCTTAGGCCATAACCGTAACGTGGGAGAAATTGGTCATATCCAAATTGATCCGCTAGGTGAACAATGCCAATGTGGTAACTTCGGTTGTCTTGAAACCGTAGCGGCAAACCCTGCCATTGTTGATCGAGTACAGAAGCTCATTAAGCAAGGCTATGAATCCTCTTTAACGGAACTTGAACATATTACGATTCAAGATGTTTGTGACCACGCAATCAATGGCGATGAACTCGCGAAGCAAAGCTTAGTTCGAGTAGGGAACCAGTTAGGTAAGGCTATCGCGATGACGATCAACCTATTTAACCCTCAGAAAGTTATCATTGCTGGTGATATTACCAAGGCACAAGAGATTGTTTTCCCTGCAATTAAGCGCAATGTAGAGAATCAGTCGTTAACGGCTTTCCATAGCGGCCTGCCTATTGTAGCATCACAGATCGATAAACATCCTACGATGGGAGCCTTTGCCATGATTAAGCGCGCCATGCTCAACGGTGTGTTACTTCAAAAGCTTCTTGAAGACTAAAGAAAACAATTCTGATTTTCCGCGGGCCGTGTTTGTATAAACACGGCCCGTTTTTTTAAGCTAGGGAACTACTACTACAAGTTATGGAACTTATATTAATATCCACTGCGTTTATCGCAGGATTTATTGCTTTAAAATGCCACCTCCCCCCATTAGTTGGTTTTTTGGTTGCAGGTTTCGGGCTTTATGCCCTTGGCTTTGAAACCAATGACACCATCATTACTTTGGCTGACCTTGGTGTCACCCTTCTCTTATTTACTATTGGCTTAAAGCTGGACATCAAAACCCTACTCTCTAAAGAGATCTGGGCTGGCGCAACAATCCACAATCTTTTATCCACTCTGTTTTTTGCAACCGCTCTATTTGGTTTTAAGTTCCTAGGTATTTCATCTCTGGCAGCCATGTCGATAGAACAGATCGTACTTCTCGGTTTTGCTCTTTCATTCTCGAGTACCGTATTCGCGGTTAAATCACTGCAAGAAAAAGGGGAGATGAATGCGACCTATGGCACACTAGCGATTGGCATTCTGGTCATGCAAGATATCTTTGCTGTCGTATTCTTAACTGCATCGACAGGCAAAATTCCAGAGTGGTACGCCATTGCACTGTTCGCTTTGCCATTCTTTCGTCCGTTGTTCTACAAAATCCTCGATTGGGTTGGGCACGGTGAAATGTTGGTGCTGTTCGGCATCTTCTTCGCGTTAGTTGTTGGTGCTGGCTTGTTCCAGTTTGTAGGCGTTAAACCAGACTTAGGTGCCCTAATCCTAGGTATGTTGTTAGCCGGTCACCCAAAAGCTTCAGAGCTGTCGAAATCGCTGTTTAACCTCAAAGAGCTTTTCCTCGTCTGCTTCTTCTTGAATATTGGCTTGTCAGAACAGCCAACTATTCAGGGTTTTATGCTCGCAGTATTGTTCTTATTGCTACTCCCAGTAAAAGGCGTTCTGTACTTCTTAGTACTCAACCGATTCAAGTTCCGTGTTCGAACCTCCCTACTCACTTCTTTGTCACTGTTTAACTACAGTGAGTTTGGCCTCATCGTCGGTGGCCTTGCTTTTAAGATGGGCTGGATGTCTGGCGACATCTTGGTGGCAGTGGCGATTGCCGTTTCATTGTCGTTCTTAATCGCTGCACCTCTCAACAAAGCGGGTCACAAACTTTATCAACAATCAGGTCGCTGGTTAAAAGAGCACGCTGCTGAGAAGCTTCACCAACGTGACAAACGAATTGACCCGGGTCGCGCACAAGTGCTTATTCTTGGTATGGGACGCATTGGCACTGGTGCCTACGACGAATTACGCTCACGCTACGGCAAAGTGAGTTTAGGTGTCGAAGTTCGTGAAGAAGCAGCACACAACCACAGAAGCCTTGGAAGAAACGTTATTTCTGGCGATGCAACTGACCCGGATTTCTGGGAACGAATCTTAGACACAGCAAATGTAAAACTAGTTATCTTGGCGATGCCTCATCACCAAGGTAATCAAACAGCCTTAGAACAGTTAAAATCACGTGATTTTAAAGGTCAAATCGCAGCTATTGCTGAATACTCCGACCAGCTAGAGACATTGAAAGAGAATGGTGTCGATGCGGCATTCAACATTTACAGTGAAGCTGGGAGTGGTTTTGCTCGACACGTATGTGAGCAATTAAACCCAAATATCAATAAGATCTAGTCTTAAACATTATCGAGTTAACCTCTCAAGATTGCTGTTCTTTTGCACTTTTGAGAGGTTTTTGTTTAAAAAACCAACCGAAACTAGACATCAATCACCAAAACAACCTTAAAATTAGATAATTTCTAACATAAACCCCTTTATATTATTTTTTTGCTCACATTCGGTTGCTTTTTTTAGCCAGAATGGCAAATTGAATGCAGTTGATTTAGAAATTATTTAAAAGGAAGTTCTATGTGTTCAGTATTTGGCATTCTCGACATTAAAAGTGATGCCGCAGCACTTCGCCCTATTGCTTTAGAAATGTCTAAAAAGCTTCGTCACCGTGGTCCAGACTGGTCTGGTATCTATGCTGGTGAAAAAGCAATTCTTGCTCACGAGCGCTTGGCTATCGTTGGTCTGAACAGTGGTGCACAACCACTATACAGCCAAGACAAAAAGCACATTCTTGCAGTGAACGGCGAAATTTATAACCACAAAGAAATTCGCGCTCGCTATGAAGATAAATACCAGTTCCAGACTGATTCTGACTGTGAAGTTATCCTAGCGTTATACCAAGAAATGGGCGCAGACCTTTTAGAAGAGCTTAACGGTATTTTCGCTTTCGTTTTATACGACGAAGAAAAAGATGAATATCTAGTGGGTCGTGACCACATCGGTATCATCCCGCTTTACCAAGGCTACGATGAGCACGGTAACTATTACGTTGCTTCAGAAATGAAAGCATTAGTTCCTGTATGTAAAACCATCAGCGAGTTCCCTCCTGGTAGCTTCTACTCTTCAAAAGATGCAGAGCCTCAACGCTACTACATCCGTGATTGGAACGAATACGCAGCCGTTCAAGGCAACAGCACAAGCAAAGAAGAACTGACTGAAGCACTAGAAGCTGCGGTTAAGCGTCAACTGATGACTGACGTGCCTTACGGTGTACTTCTTTCTGGTGGTCTTGATTCATCAATCACTTCTGCAGTGGCTAAACGTTTCGCAGCAATGCGTATTGAAGATGACGAGCAATCTGAAGCTTGGTGGCCACAACTGCACTCATTTGCTGTTGGTCTAGAAAACGCACCTGATCTGATCGCTGCACGTGAAGTTGCTGACAAGATCGGCACTGTGCACCATGAGATGACTTACACCATTCAGGAAGGCTTAGATGCCATCCGTGATGTTATCTACCACATTGAAACTTATGATGTAACAACCATCCGTGCTTCAACACCGATGTACTTGCTAGCTCGTAAGATCAAAGCAATGGGCATCAAAATGGTATTGTCTGGCGAAGGTGCTGATGAGATCTTTGGTGGTTACCTGTACTTCCATAAAGCGCCAAATGCAAAAGAGTTCCACGAAGAGACAGTACGTAAACTGCTTGCTCTAAGCATGTTCGATTGTGCTCGCGCAAACAAATCATTGGCAGCGTGGGGCGTTGAAGGCCGTGTACCATTCTTGGACAAAGAGTTCATCGACGTCGCTATGCGTCTGAACCCAGAAGACAAGATGTGTGGCAACGGTAAAATGGAGAAACACATCCTACGAGAGTGTTTTGAAGACTACCTGCCAGATTCGATCGCATGGCGCCAAAAAGAGCAGTTCTCTGATGGTGTGGGTTACGACTGGATTGACACATTGAAAGCAACAGCTGAAGAAAAAGTAACGGATCAACAAATGGAAGCTGCTCAGTTCCGTTTCCCTTACAACACACCGACAACCAAAGAAGGTTACGCTTACCGCGAAATCTTTGAAGAGCTATTCCCTCTAAAATCAGCGGCGGAATGTGTACCTGGCGGTCCATCAGTTGCGTGCTCATCAGCAAAAGCGATTGAATGGGATGAATCATTCAAAAACTGTGTAGACCCTTCAGGTCGTGCTGTACAAGCAGTTCATAACGACTCTTACTAAGAAATATCGAATCATAGCGTTTGAATAAATGCTAAAGACTAAAAAAGGCGCATTATGCGCCTTTTTGTTTTAAGCCTGTTTTACTTTTTAGTACTTCACTTATACGTGAGCTTGTAGTGCTTCATTCTCAATACTGATAGGAACCACTTGGCTGATCATTTTTACGAGCATAATGGATCGAGCTTCGCCATCTTTCTGATCGAAAATAGCCTCAACCCCCGCAAACTGGCCACTGTTAATTTTGACAACTTGCCCTGTCTTAAACTCAGTACAGCAATCTTCAACTTCGTGACTGTAGCACTTCTCGAACTCTTTGAGCTCAAAAATCAAATCACCTTGGACTTCATACGGCCTTGCACCGAACTTAATAAAGTCGACAACACCACGGGTTGAACGAACCGTCGTAAAACTAGGGCCTTGCTCATAATCAAAACGAACAAAGATATAAGATGGGAACAGCGGCTCTTGAACCTGCTTCTCTTTCCCTCTCACCACCTTTTTGACTTCTATTTGAGGGTAAAAACACTCTACCCCTTGATTCTCTAAGTGCTGTTGAGCGCGTTTTTGATCACCACGCTTACAGTAAAGCAAATACCAACGTTTCATTTAACTAGCCATTTTATATTTTTAGATATTTTACCACATGCCTAAAACGATTGAATCGCCGTTAATAAATGAGTCCTAATAAGCGTGAGATTACGCGTAACAGACAAACTTACCAACCAAAGTAGTAGGTAGAAAATTTGGTCAGACATTGTACAGGGAACATTAAGAGATCAAAAGACATCGTTGATGTAAGCATATGTATATATCAAATAATAAGAATGGCATTCCCTTAAAGATCATAACGATAGGCTAGGCCAATAGATCTAAACATTTTTATGGGATAGGGTCTTTAAAAAGGTCACTAACCAACCAGGTCAAATATGGAAAATTAGTTTGCAGCACAAGTGAAATGGGCCACATTGAAAGTAAATGCATTTAATATCAACACTTTAGTAAAAATAAGTTATCGTGACCACAAAATGGGTCTATTGCAGACTTTTACTCCACTGTGTATACATGAATAACTATAAAATCTTTTAATACCTAAAATTAGTAAAACTTATGCCAAGCAATCACAACATCTTTGGCCACCCTAGAGGCCTATTTCTACTTTTTAGCACAGAGCTATGGGAACGATTCTCCTACTACGCGATGCGTGCCATCCTTGTTTTATTTTTGACTGACACTACCCTCAACGGTGGACTTGGTTGGTCAACGAAAGACGCACTTGATCTCTACGGTATTTATACTGGCTTAGTCTACATCACGCCATTAATCGGCGGCTGGATTGCCGATAACTACTTAGGGCAACGTAAATCGATCCTAGTTGGCGGTGTATTAATGGCACTCGGCCAATTTACACTGGCTCTACCTAACGGTTTCATCGGTTTAGACCAAGTAAACGCTCTTTACCTTGGTTTAGCGCTGCTAATCAGTGGTAACGGTATGTTTAAGCCAAACATCTCAACCATGGTTGGCGATCTGTACCAAGAAGGCGATAACCGTCGTGATGGTGCTTTCACCATTTTCTACATGGGCATCAACTTAGGTGCATTACTAGGTGGCTTAATTTCAGGCGCTGCAGTCGACTCTTTCGGTTGGAAAGCAGGTTTCTTAGCCGCAGGTATTGGTATGGTTATTAGCTTGATCATGCAAATGACAATGGCTCAGTCTTGGTTAGGCAACATAGGCTCAGTACCTGCAGCTGCACGTGCAAAAGCGCTGAACAAATCTCAAGAGAAAACGCCACTAACAAAAGAAGAGTTCGACCGACTGAAAGTTATTCTGGTTATGGGGCTATTCGTGATTGTTTTCTGGGCGGGCTTTGAACAAGCTGGCGGTCTGATGAATATCTACACTCAGCAATATACTGACCGCATGATTGGTGACTTTGAAGTCCCAGCGGCATGGTTCCAATCTTTAAACCCGTTCTTCATCATTACACTTGCACCAATCATTGCTGCATTTTGGGTTAAGCTTGGTAAACGTGAGCCAAACTCGCCAGTAAAATTTGCTATGGCATTATTCTTCTTAGCCTTAGGCTTTGTGTGCATGATGGGTGCAGTAATGGAGCAAGGCGGCGACTTAGAAGTCAAAACATCAATGCTTTGGTTAGTCGGTGCGTTCTTCTTCCATACCCTAGGTGAGCTTTGTCTATCTCCTATTGGCCTGTCGTTGGTCACTAAGTTAGCTCCGCTTCGTCTAGCATCGTTAATGATGGGTGCATGGTTTGGCTTCAATGCGGTTGCAAACTATGTCGCAGGCCTTGTTGGTTCACACGTTGGTGAGCTTGGGGCAATGTCTATTTTCAGTGGTATTGCGATTACCGCAACGGTGAGTGGCATATTACTGCTTCTTTGCGCAGGTAAACTCGTATCATGGATGCATGGTGTAGAAACCAACATGATGCTTGAAGTAGAGCCAAAAGCAGAAACTTCTGTTGCTTAATATCTAGATCTATTTCAAAAAGAAACATCAAGATCAAAAAGGGCTGCTCAATGAGCAGCCCTTTTGTTTTTTGTCTCATGCGCCTTACGGTTTAGGCTAGATCGTAATTAACGATACTGCGCCACTAACTCTGCCATCATATCGATGTGTGAGTCTCTATCGTTAAGACACATGATGTAGCTAAAGTCCGAACCACCAGCGTCAATGAACGTCTCTTTACACTGGTCAGAAATCTCTTCTAACGTTTCTAAACAATCCACCGAGAATGCAGGCGCCATAATATCGATCTTCTTGATACCTTTGCTCGGCAGTAATTCAAGAGTTTCATCTGTATAAGGCTTCAACCACTCTTCCCGACCAAACCGAGACTGGTATGTCATCGTAATATCGTCTTCTGCTAAGCCCAACTCTGCAGCAAGCAGTTTTGTCGTCGCTTCACAATGCTGAGGATAGATGTCACCTTCATCAGCGAGTCGCTTCGGAATACCGTGGAAAGAACAGACTAGATGATCGGCTCTACCATTTTTGTCCCAGTGGCTACGTACGCTTTCAGCCAATGCTTTTGCGTAACCTGGGTGTGCGTAGTAGTCGCGAATAAAGCGATAACTCGGTATCACCGGCATTTGCTTAAAGGCTTTGGTTAAACCATCAGAAACAGCCGCTGTGGTTGTGCCCGAGTACTGAGGATATAAAGGCAGTACGATGATGTCTTCAACGCCCTGTTCCATCAACTGTTCAACACCTGTCTTAAGACTTGGGTTGCCATAAGTCATACCAAGAGCAACCGGCATGTCGAGTTTTTGTTGTAACTTTTCAACTTGTCGTTGTGAGTAAACAAGCAGTGGTGAGCCCTCATCCATCCAAACTGACTGATACAGCTTAGCGACTTTAGGCGCTCTAATCGGTAAGATCACCCCATGTAAAATAGGACACCAAAGCCAACGCGTTAGGTTTACCACTCGCTTGTCGTGTAAGAATTCACTCAAAAATCGACGAACGCCAGCAGGAGTCGCCGAATCTGGTGTTCCTAAGTTCACCAGTAAAACGCCCTGCTTTTTATTATTTTCCATAGCTACCTGAGACCAATGTGTGATTTTCTGGAAAGTAATATACTAATCTGCATAAGTTTAAGATCATTGCCGCTACCAAATGTTTGAATAATCATTCTTCGCATGAGGCATCACAATATTAACTCTCGACTGCATTTCGTCCTCTTCAAAGCAGAACAACCTTGAATTACGCGCAACCGAATTTATCTAGATTGGTATCGTACTAAAAATTAAAATAAAAAAAAGCGACCTTAAAGGTCGCTTCCAATATATCAAATTCTAAAACTGGCTGTTAGCCAATTATGCTAGTGCTTTCTCAAGTTCTGCACTAACTTCAGCAACTTGCTTAGTACCATCGAACTTAAGGTACTTAGTGTTACCTGCTTCAGCTTCTTTACCGTAGTAAGAGATAAGCGGAGCTGTTTGATCGTGGTATACGCCTAGACGTGCACGAACTGTTTCTTCTTTGTCGTCATCACGTACAACTAGATCTTCGCCAGTGATGTCATCTTTACCTTCTTCTTTAGGTGGGTTGTACACATTGTGGTATGTACGACCAGAAGGAAGGTGAGCACGACGACCAGCCATACGCTCAACAATCACATCGTCAGCTACGTCGAATTCAACAACGTAGTCTACTGCGATGCCCATTTCTTTTAGGCCATCAGCTTGAGGGATTGTGCGTGGGAAACCGTCTAGTAGGAAACCTTTCTCACAGTCATCTTGAGCGATACGCTCTTTGATAAGACCAAGGATAATTTCATCAGAAACTAGCTGACCCGCGTCGATTACTGATTTTGCTTGCTTACCAAGCTCAGTACCCGCTTTGATAGCAGCACGTAGCATGTCACCAGTTGAAATTTGAGGGATACCAAATTTGTTCATGATGAAGTTAGCTTGAGTACCTTTACCCGCGCCAGGAGCACCTAGAAGAATGATGCGCATGTTTAATCCTCTTATAAAAATTATGATTTATACCGAAGCTCACTATCCCGCCTTTCTGGTTTAATTTAGGTCAAACAAGAGAGGTTAGGTAACAACTGAGGCTAAGCACAACTGTAAACAGAAGCAAAACGGTAAGTTTCGGTATAACGTTTAAAAATCATACAACTGGAGACGATAGGTTCATAGTACCAGCTGATTAGGTCGAGCATTCTATCACATTAATATTCAATTTTGCTTAAATTAAGACTAAAGAATGTATCGACAGCGTTTGCGCTTGTCTTGTTAGCGACTTTAGCTGCATTTCGATGAAGTTAAGCGACGTTCATAAAAAAAGCCCGCATTAGCGAGCTTTTAAGTATGATTATGAGCTTAGCCCAAAGTCGAACTACTAACGTTTTGTCAGTAGTTCGTTGATTGCACCTAAGAATTGTGATGGATCTTCCATTGAGCCTTTTTCAGCTAGCATAGCTTGGCCAAGGAGTAACTCAACCCAACGGCCGAACGCTTGCTCATCCGCTTCATCAGCCATCTGTTTCACAAGTGCGTGCTCAGGGTTAATCTCAAAGATGTACTTAACTTCCGGTGCGGCTTGACCCGCAGCTTCAAGAAGCTTAGCCATTTGCGTACCCATTTCGAAGTCGTCAGTCACAACAACCGCAGGCGTTGCGGCTAGCTTGAAGGTTGTACGAACTTCTTTAACACGACCACCTAGGTAAGATTGAGTACGCTCAACAACAGATTTAAACTCTTCTTCTGTCTCTTTTTGCTTCTCTTTCTCTTCTTCACCTTCAAACTTGCTTAGGTCTAAGCCTGCTTTAGTGATCGATTGGAACTGCTTACCATCAAAATCAGTCAGGTAGTTCATTACGTACTCATCAATACGATCGTACATTAGAACGACTTCAATACCTTTCGCTTTGAACTGCTCCAAGTGTGGGCTGTTCTTAGCAGCAGCGTAGCTATCTGCTGTTAGGTAGTAAATCTTGTCTTGGCCTTCTTTCATGCGTTCAACGTAAGATGCTAGGCTGATGGTTTGATCAGCAGAATCCACTTCCGTTGACGAGAAACGAAGTAGACCAGCGATCTTCTCTTTGTTCGCCATGTCTTCAGCAGGGCCTTCTTTCAAGACTAGGCCGAACTCTTTCCAAAACTCTAGGTATTTATCATTGTCATTCTTCGCCATGCGCTCAAGCATAGTCAGTACACGCTTAGTACACGCGCCACGAAGAGACTGGGTTACCTTGTTATCTTGCAGAATTTCACGAGACACGTTCAGTGGCAGATCGTTTGAATCAATCAAGCCGCGAACGAAACGCATGTAAGATGGCATGAACTGCTCTGCGTCATCCATAATGAACACGCGTTGCACGTAAAGTTTTAGTCCGCTCTTGTGGTCACGGTTCATCATGTCCCAAGGTGCTTTTGCAGGAATGTAAAGCAGGCTTGTGTAATCGTTCTTACCTTCAACTTTGTTGTGGCTCCAGGTTAGTGGATCAGCAAAGTCGTGAGATACGTGCTTGTAAAACTCTTGGTACTCTTCTTTCTCGATATCAGATTTATTACGAGTCCAAAGCGCTTGAGCTTTGTTAATCTGTTCCCAATGCTTCTCTTCGGTGTCTTTACCTTCGTCATCTTTCACAGCTGTAAAGATAGAAACAGGAATGCCGATGTGATCAGAATATTTACCAATCACTTCACGTAGACGCCACTCATTTAGGAATTCTTTACCGTCTTCGCGCATGTGGAGAATGATGTCAGTACCACGAGATTCTTTCGTGATATCTTCAATGGTGTAATCGCCTTCGCCAGCAGAATGCCATTGCACAGCTTGATCATTAGCAAGTCCAGCCGCTCGTGTACGAACAGTCACTGCGTCTGCAACGATAAATGCAGAATAGAAACCCACACCAAATTGACCAATCAATTGAGAGTCTTTGCTTTGGTCTTCAGACAGCTTTGAGAAAAAGTCTGCAGTACCCGATTTAGCAATCGTACCTAAATGCTCAATAACGTTGTCACGGCTCATGCCGATGCCGTTATCAGAGATCGTTAAAGTATTCGCTTCAGCATTGAACGAAAGTTTTACACCTAAATCAGCGTCACCTTGGTAAAGGTCACCATTTGATAGCGCTTGAAAACGAAGCTTATCAGCCGCATCAGATGCGTTAGAGATCAGCTCACGTAGAAAGATTTCTTTATTTGAATACAGTGAGTGAATCATTAGATGAAGTAGTTGTTTTACTTCAGATTGAAAGCCACGAGTCTCTTTATTTTGCGTTGCCGTTTCGCTCATTTTTACTCCAAAACATCTATACTTTATGTTGAATAACCACAGGGGCGTTACACATTATGCCACTCTTATGTTCATTAACATGAGGATGACAAATGTAAATTCAAGGTCAAAAAGCATAAAAACACTGTTTTTTTGATCTGTTTTTATTATCCTTGAGTGTTATAAATATAAAAGAACATAAAAGAAGTCATGATTTGGTGAAGAATTAGCAGAACTTCACCTGAGATTTGTCTATTTCGCACCCCAAGTCATCCAAAATAGAAGAGTTCAATGAGCAATATCGGCACAAAGTTTATTCTCGCACAGCGGTTCGTATTCGACCCAAATAGCAACTCACTTGTTGATCAGATGAGCGACGGTGAAGTCGTGCGCTTAGGCAGCAACGAAAGCCGCATTCTCCTTATGCTGTCAGAAAGACCCAATGAAGTTATCACTCGTAACGAATTGCACGAATATGTTTGGCGAGACCAAGGCTTTGAGGTGGATGACTCCAGCTTAACGCAAGCAGTATCGACCCTGAGAAAGATGCTCAAGGACTCGACCAAATCTCCAGAATTCGTAAAAACTGTACCAAAGCGCGGTTACCAATTTATAGCGACGGTTGAACGTTCAGCACCACTGTCATCAAATGATCAGCCAGTAACAGGTGAAATTTCAGAAAGTGACGTAGAGCCGATCTTAACGTTTGCGAATACCACTTTAGCTGAAGAAACCATCACTGAAACTATTGATCCAGAGCCAACTGCAAAGGCTCAAGAAAATCATGTCGGAGTCGAGCCAGTAACCAATCAGGTTAAACCTAAAGATGAAAGTTCGAATAAATGGTTAACGTTCGGAATGTTGCTTGTCGCTTTCCTCATGCCAATTCTCATTTTAACGTTAAAGAGCCCAGCTGAGTCCGAGTTCCGAACATTGGCTGACGTTGATGGTGTCAAAGTTCAAACACCAATTAACCACCCAACTCTCACAAGTTGGTTGCCAGCGATAGAGAAATGTGTATTGCGTTACAACACCAGCCACACTGGCATGCTAAAGCCGGCTGAGGTGATTGCAACAGGCGGACAAGGTAACAATCTAGCTCTAAACTATATTCACCTTCAAGATTACTCGAGCGAGAATGTAACTCTAAGAATTTACGCAAACCAGTCGGATGTACACGACATTTGTAACGGTGGTCAGTAACATGAAATTAAAATTATCCATTATTTTACTGGTTATCTCTGCTTTCTTGAGCGGCTGGTTATACTGGGGCAGCGATGCAAAGATAGAACGCTTGCTTACGCAACACGAATGGCAATCGAAAATGGTGACTCTGATTAGCGATATCAAGCAAGAGGATTCAATCGGGCCACTGCGTAAGGTTGAGCTATCATCGAATGCGAAGTATTTGCCAAACGGTACGTATCTGAGAATGGCTGTAGTTAAACTGTATGGCACTCAGACTGCACCCGCAAACGTCATCAATATTTCCGAAACCGGTCAGTGGGATATTAACGATAATTACTTACTGATTTCACCAACGGAGTTTAAAGATGTCACTTCTGCTGAGCGACAAGACTTTTCAGAGGAGCAACTCGAGCTGATCACTCAAGTGATTAAAATGGATGCAGAACAAAGCCGACGCATTGATATTATTAATCAGAAAGCACTGCTGCTCACTAGCCTAAATCATGGTTCTACGGTGTTATTCTCAAACTAATACTGTCTCAAACTACAATCAGATTAAGCTAAAACTCAACAGTGATTTACTGTATATCATTAAACGATATACCAATAGAAAGGGGCATGATGCCCCTTTTTTATTAACTGTTGACATCAAACTACTGTTTTAGAATTTTTAGGGGTATCTATGAATACAGAACCAAGCTCGATAAGTGCATCAATCACCAAGGCAACCATCGCTATACACTATTGTCGTCAATGCAATTGGATGCTTCGTTCTAGTTGGTTATGCCAAGAGTTACTGCATACTTTCAGTGAAGAGATAGAGCAAGTGAGTTTACACCCAGATACCGGAGGCCGATTTGAGGTTTTTTGTAATGGAATACAGATTTGGGAAAGAAAAGCGGACGGCGGCTTTCCTGAGGCTAAAGTTCTGAAGCAAAGAGTACGAAACATCATTGCTCCAGACAGAGACCTCGGCCACGTAGACTCAAAATAAGCCTTCTCACGGCCGAACCAATGATTTAAAGCTGGCCACTCACGAGAACATCACCTTCAAGACTAATAACTTTGAAGGTATTGTGTTCATAGATGCCATAACTCGCCGCGTGTCCCTCTCGTGGGAATGTCACCGAGCTAGGATTAAAGATGAATATGTCATCTTGGTATTCAGCGACAGGAATATGGGTATGACCATGTGCAATAATATCACCCGTCTTCAGCGCAGGGCGCTTATTGGTATTATACAAATGACCATGCGTTAGGAAGATACGCTGACCTGATTCTAATAGTACCCACGAGTAATCCATCATCATTGGAAAAGACAACAGCACCTGATCCACTTCACTATCGCAGTTGCCGCGAACGGCAATGATCTCTTGAGAAAACGCATTCAACTTCTCTGCAACCGCTGGCGGGTTGTATCCTTCTGGAATTGGGTTTCTTGGCCCGTGATTCAGAATGTCACCCAATAACACTAAATATTGCGCACCAGATGCTTGGTATAGCTCTAATACTTTTTCTGTTGCTGGCAGCGAACCGTGCAGGTCTGAAGCAAAAAATAATTTCACACGTACTTCTCCATAAAATTTATGAGCCTATTGTACGTATCTAACGGCTACACGTCATCTCTCGCCATACCGTTGATCACGATATTATTGTAACTAACCATACCGACTATTTTATGGTCACTGACCACAGGAGCCCGGCTGATACCAAAACGTTCAAACAAGCGAGCACAATACTTTACGTTCATATCAGCAGATACACTCAAAGCCGGTTTAGTCATAATTTCATAAACGTTGGTTCGCTTGGGAGAACGATTTTTAGCTAATACTTTTTTGGCAATGTCATTCATCAGCACGATGCCATACTCATCATCCTCGTGGCGTTTATCAACAATGATGGCTTTTACTTTGTGCTTTTTCGCCATCTCTATCGCTTCCAACACCGTGGTTAGCCCATCGATAATCACATACGTATTGGCCATTACATCGGCCACACGGATCTTTTCACTGGTACTCATAGCTCGTCCTCCACAACCTTTGTTAACGTCTCGACTTGATGCGCAACGCCTACAGCATCTTCGACATCGATTTGCACTGCTATCCCTTGCCCTGACTCTTGGTCGAACTCCCCCACTTCACTAATTCTTTCGAGAATATGCCTTGCTAGATGCTCCTCGACGACAAACAGCAGCACGTCTTTTTGCACCTCTAACGTTAAACCAAAGAAGGTGCGTTTTTGGTTTAAACCCTGCCCTCTGGCGTTGTTAATCACGGTTGCCCCTGTTGCGCCGGCGTCACGCGCGGCATCGAGCACGATATCGGTCTTGCTCTCTTCTACAAACGCTAAGATCAATTTAAAGCGCATCTTTGCTCTCCTTGGAGGATTGTGATCGGTTTAGCCACTGCGTTATTTGGGCATACCCCATCACGGATATAATTGGAAATAAGCTCGCGAAAGCAATCAACCCAAAGCCATCGATCACCGGGTTTCTTCCAGGCACCGTTGACGCGAGCCCCAACCCAAGTGCCGTCACTAAAGGAACCGTTACCGTTGAGGTCGTCACACCGCCGGAATCGTAAGCTAATGGAATAATCAATTTGGGTGCATAGAAGGTTTGAATCACCACAATGACATAGCCAAAAATGATGTAGTAATGAATAGGGTCGCCAGCCACGATGCGATAACTCCCTAGTGATATGCCAATCGCTACGCCTAATGCCACGGAGATCCTCAACCCATTAACGCTGATACTGCCACCAGAGACTTGATTGGCCTTGATCGCTACCGCAATCAACGAGGGCTCGGCTATCGTGGTACTGAAACCAATACAAAACGCGAAAAGGTAAACCCAGTAATAATCAAACCAAACTAAGGTAAGGCCTGAACTGATCTTAAATTCAGTCAGAAAACTTGGCTCGGTCAATTGCATTGCCATTGTCTCCCCCAAAGGAAACAACGCGAGCTCTAACCCCATCAAAAAGAGCGATAAGCCAAGAATGACGTAAAAGAAACCTACCAACACTTTGGCTAGGTTATTAACTGGCTTACGCAGCACCGCTAATTGAAAACCAAAGATGATCACCGCAATCGGAATCACATCCGTCACAGTGCCTAAAAAAGTATTGAGAAATTGCTGAGCACTGATCATGTCACCACCATCACAAACATCATCGGCAGAAGTGAAGCAAAGGCGATCAATCCAAAGCCATCAATCATCGGGTTTCGCCCTTTAATCGCCGAGGCTAAACCTACGCCTAATGCGGTCACTAACGGAACGGTGATCGTCGATGTTGTAACGCCGCCAGAGTCGTACGCAATCCCAATAATGTTTTCCGGGGCAAATGCCGTGAGCACCACCACTCCAATATAACCACCGATGATCATGTACTGAATTGGCCAACCTTTTAAGATCCGAAGCACACCAAGTAAAATAGCGATACCGACCGACAGTGCCACCGTGAAACGCAGGCCATTCGCGTAGTGCTCCATCTCCTCTAACGAGTTAGGAATAACACCGCCCTCAGCCGCTACTTCTGCCGCTTCAGCAGCGACGGCTGTCAAAGCAGGTTCCGCGATAGTGGTGCCAAACCCCAAACAAAAGGCAAAGGTTAGTAACCAGAACACACTCCCCTTGCGGGCGAATGCTTGAGCCATCGATTCTCCGATTGGAAATAGACCCATTTCAAGGCCAAATATAAAGAAAGTCAGCCCAAAGACCACCAGTACTAAGCCAGTGAGAATAGACAAAAGATGAGGGAGTGGCTCTTGCAGAACAGCAAGCTGGAAGAAAGCGATCACCGCCACGATCGGCAATAAATCTCTTAGGCTGCCTAACATGGCTCGAAACAAAGCAAGCACTGCCGTCATCGCAACTCCTAGTCGTCGAAATTGTGTCTGATTATGAATTACTAATAATCATGGCAAATCCTTATCTTTCCTTATGTGACAAATATTACGCAGTTGGTAACATACCGGAGTAAAATGCATAAGTGTGATAGAGGTATACATACGAGCACGGTGAATTTAATTTCATTCTTTCGTAAATTGATACGCCGTTAGTTAGGCATCACACGATTGAAACCAACTGATCGTTATAGTGATTATTTCGTATTGATTGGCGATTAAAAACAAGCCATGTCTATAATTATGTTTAACAGGGAGATTGGTATGAAGATATTGTTAACAGGTGGTACGGGATTTATTGGCTCTGAACTGGTCAAGAGTTGGAACACTGACGACGTAACATTGCTGACGCGGAGTCCTGAAAAAGCAAAGCAAAACCTAAATCACCTCAACCAAAACAACCTTCATTACATTCTATCTCTTGATGAACTGAGCGACCTCAATGACTTCGATGTTGTGGTTAACCTTGCAGGCGAGCCTATTGCCGACAAGCGCTGGAGCGCAGAGCAAAAGGAAAGGATATGTAATAGCCGTTGGCACATCACCGAAAAACTGGTCGAGTTAGTTCATGCCAGTAGCAACCCGCCAAAAGCTTTTATTAGCGGTTCAGCCGTGGGTTACTATGGCGATCAACAGCAACACCCGTTTGACGAATCACTACAAGTAGAAGATGAAAGCTTTCCTCACAAAGTTTGCGCTCATTGGGAAGAGATAGCCAAGAGAGCACAATCCAGCAATACACGAGTGATACTACTACGAACAGGGATTGTACTCGGCGAAAATGGCGGTGCGCTAAAGAAGATGCTAATGCCCTACAAGCTAGGAGTAGGCGGACCACTAGGCTCAGGCGAGCAATACATGCCTTGGATTCACATGCTGGATATGGTGAGAGCCATCAACCACTTATTGTCGATGCCTCACGCTCAAGGGGAATTCAACATGTGTGCTCCGCATCCTGTCACCAACAAACTATTCAGCAGCACGTTAGCTAAACAATTAGGCCGACCGCATTTCTTATTCACGCCGAAATGGGCAATGTCTCTTCTGATGGGTGAATCATCTTGTTTGCTATTTGACAGCATTCGCTCCAAGCCGAAGAAACTCACTGAGATGGGCTTCAACTTTAGTTATTCAAGAATCGAGCCGGCACTAAAAAATTTGTTACAACATCAAGACTAATTCTTTACCCTAGAGCGATAGAAACTCTATTAAAGGATTAAGCGTGAACAAGTCGATTCTAATTACTGGTTGCTCAACGGGTATTGGCTATACATGTGCTCATGCACTTCAAAAGCGCGGCTTTCATGTCATTGCATCTTGCCGTGATCCACAAGATGTTCAACGCCTTCAAGATGAAGGGCTCACCAGTATTCAATTAGATCTTTCCAACCAAGAAAGCATCGAGAATGCTGCCAAGCTTGCGATTGAACTCTCACCTAACGGGTTATATGGACTGTTTAACAACGGTGCTTACGGTCAAGCAGGTGCGCTGGAAGACTTACCGACTCAAGGGCTCAGAGAGCAATTCGAAACCAACTTCTTTGGTTGGCACCACCTTGTTTGTCAGATCCTTCCGCACATGCGTGAACGCGGTGAAGGCCGAATAGTACAAAACAGTTCCGTATTAGGTTTTGCCGCAATGAAATATCGTGGCGCTTATAATGCGTCAAAGTTCGCGATTGAAGGCTGGACGGATACCTTGCGTTTAGAGCTGCATGGCAGCGGTATACACATCTCGTTACTGCAACCTGGGCCAATTGAGACTCAATTTAGAACCAATGCCCTGAAAGCATTCAATAAATGGATTGTCATCTCTGGTAGCGCTCATAAAACAGCTTATCAACAACAAAAAGACCGACTTGAAAAGGAGTCATCGAACAACGCTTTTGTTCTTCCGCCTGAAAGTTGTGTTGAGCCGGTATTCCATGCTCTCACAGCCGACAAACCCAAACTAAGATACCGTGTGACTACCCCAACTAAAGTGTTCGCGGTATTGAAAAGGATTCTACCAAGTCGCTTGCTAGACCCTATTTTGAGAAAAGCGGCATAAATTACTAACTTTGAATGCAGAGTCGCAAACTTTAATGTAACGATGTAATTTTTCCGTAACAATAAGATGTCATGATTATCCTATCTCATCAATTATTTCCAATTGATGAATTTAATCTGGATATTTCATGACTTTAAACCGCCTTAATTGGGTAGGTGTGAGTTTGGCTATTACGTTGTTTATTCTGTTTTGAATATCTTAAGTAATACCTCACAGACCACCTCAATGAGAACGCTGTGTCTTCCGTGTTGAGATAACAACTCTATCAACATCGAAGCATGGCGTTTTTCTATTTTTGGCGCTTTTTATCTGAGATAACCGAGTTAGATCTTGAAGTTACCGACTTCTCACCCCATATTTGCAACGTATCCACAAAACAAACCTCAAGGAACGTAAATGCAATCTCCGCATATTGTTGAACTTAATGAGCAGAACTTTCGTCAAGTATTAGAAGGTTCGATGCAGACCCCTGTACTCATCCATTTTTGGGCACCAATGAGCCAAGAGAGCGCCCAAGTCATTCCAGAACTCCAAACATTAACTCAGCAATACAACGGCGCCTTCACGTTAGCTCTGTTAAATTGCGAGCAAGAACAAGCTATTGCTAGTCAGTTTGGTGTTCAAGCATTACCGACTATTGCATTGTTTGTTAACGGTCAACCTGTCGACGGCCTAGGCGGCCCTCAAAGCTTAGAAGCGATTATAGAGATGCTAAGCAAACACCTTCCAAGTCAAGATGAGCTCGCATTGCGTCAAGCGCTTGAACAAATGCAGGCTGGCGATCACACCCAAGCCTTAGCTGCAATGCAGCAACTTCCAGTAGAGCTCACGAGCAAAGGTGAAGTAAAACTGGCGATCGCAGAGTGTTTGTTAGAAACGCAACAATTTGATCTTGCAGAAGAACAGTTAAAAACGATCCCTCTTGAATACCAAGACAACTACTACAAAGGCTTAGTCGCGAAACTTGAACTTCACAAACAAGCAGCGGATAGCCCTGAAATACAGGCATTAGAAACCGCTCTGCAGCAAGACCCGAATGATGCTAAGACTGCCTCTGAGTTAGCATTACAATATCACCAAGTGAACCGCAACGAAGAAGCGATGGAGCTGTTGTGGTCTTTCCTAGCAAAAGATCTAAATGCTTGCGATGGCGATATGAAAAAAGAGTTCATGGACATCTTAAGTGCGCTTGGGCAAGGAAACCCAGTTGCCAGTAAGTACCGTCGACAACTGTACTCTCTGCTTTACTAACAAAACCCTTAAATCGTTAGATTAAACATCGAAAACTGACAATTCAATCAATTAGTTTATCGAATGAAACAATATAAAATGGGCCATAAAATCAATATTTTATGGCCCATTTCTCGTTTATAAATTTGCTCAGAATTTAAATATGAGCCAGTATCAATAGTGAACTATCAAAAACTTAAACTTACAAAGGATTTTGTATGGCTATTGATACATTGATTACTATTGGCGTCTTTACTGTCGTCGCACTACTGTTCATTTTCGCTGGTGTCAAAACCGTTCCACAGGGCAATAACTGGACCGTAGAACGTTTTGGCCGCTATACACAGACACTCAAACCAGGCCTAAACCTGATCATTCCATTTATCGATAAAGTCGGACAACGCATCAGTATGATGGAACGAGTTCTCGATATCCCAGCTCAAGAAGTCATCTCCAAAGATAATGCTAATGTCATGATTGATGCTGTCTGCTTCGTACAAGTTATCGATGCACCGAAAGCGGCTTATGAAGTAAATGACCTTGAACATGCAATTCGTAATTTAACCCTCACCAATATTCGTACCGTACTTGGGTCTATGGAGTTGGATGAAATGCTTAGTCAGCGTGACATGATTAACACTAAATTATTGAATATCGTTGATGAGGCCACAAATCCTTGGGGTGTAAAAGTTACTCGTATCGAAGCATCATCAGTATGAGATAAGATTGACACCCCTCAATTGACAGCTAAAAACCAGCAAAATCAAAGACTCCAGCCTGATCTTCTCCCTTAAACCAAGCCAGACCGATTGACAAAGCAAAGTGTCTCTAAAATTGACAAAAATCGGGGGTAAATGTGTCAATAATTGCCCATTTACAAGCTGTAAATGTCCGTGGACAATAAAAGTTTGATCATATTTGAGGCATATTGCTATCAACAAAAAGGTAAAAATGACAATCAAGATTGATCACACAAAAAATTGATCAATTTCAAAAACATTTTGGGGCAAAATTTCTCAATGCCTTTGCTAATTTAGCAAGCTATGAATAATCACAGGTATTGCAAAGTGAGTTTGAAGATCTGATGCGATCAGTAAAATCGCACTAACAAAAAGGAATTATTTAGGTGCGTACTAAGTGCGGTTACGTTAAATTTAGCGCCAACAAACACTATTAACCAAAATACCAATTATCATAAAAAGCCCCATCTTTGTTCCCTTGTTGTAAAAAATGGATCCCTTTGAGAGCCTTTCTTGTGTCTAAGTCGGAGTTTACACTAGGTACAGCTACGTGAGTCTTGGTGTGCACCGCTGTGCAGCAGTACACGCCGCCCAGAAGAATTTAATAGAGATTTTATGCGCGGTAAAAATCAGACTATAGATCGGTCATGAAACTTACATCGATGTAAAAAGTGGAGTCAAAGCCAAACAAAACGAGTGATACTCATCCTCCTATAGATCGGCCATGGGGTTTACTGCGATATCAATTCACCGCGAACCCTTGCGTAACAAAGGCTCTAAGCATCAGCCCATAGATTGGCTTTGAATTTACATCGATGTAAAAAGCGGAGTCAAAGCCAAACAAAACGAGTGATACTCATCCTCCTATAGATCGGCCATGGGGTTTACTGCGATATCAATTCACCGCGAACCCTTGCGTAACAAAGGCTCTAAGCATCAGCCCATAGATTGGCTTTGAATTTACATCGATGTAAAAAGCGGAGTCAAAGCCAAACAAAACGAGTGATACTCATCCTCCTATAGATCGGCCATGGGGTTTACTGCGATATCAATTCACCGAGAACCCTTACGTGACAAGGGCTCTAATCATCAGCCCATAGATTGGCTTTGAATTTACATCGATGTAAAAAGTGGAGCCAAAGCCAAACAAAACGAGTGATACTCATCCTCCTATAGATCGGCCATGGGGTTTACTGCGATATCAACTCACCGAGAACCCTTACGTGACAAGGGCTATAAGCATCAGCCCATAGATCGGCCATGAAACTTACATCGCAGAAATAATGCTCGTTGAGTATTGGTGTGCATCGGTGTGCAGCAGTGCACACCACCTTCGAAGAACTGAACATCAGATTCAATGTTTACAAACGATAACGAGAATCCGACTAACGCACACATTATTAGGAAATTAAAATTTTTTTTGATGGATCAAAGCTCGAAACTTCTTCATAACCAACGTATCCACGCTGGTTTGTATGAAATTTAATATTGAAATCAGAGAATTCCATACAATCATGGTTGTGTCCGTAGAACCAGACTGCAATTTTGTCAGCAAGATTTGAAAATTCATCACATTGGGATGCAAATGCAGGACCAAGTGGGCTACCCAAGTATTCAAGTTGTATTCCTTCTCTAGATGGAAGGTGATGGGTAACGACAACATTGATATCCTCTTTGGCTTTACTTATTGATTCATAGAGGAAGCGTCTAGATATCTGGTGAATTTCTCTCGCATCCAATGGTGAAAATGGCTTTCCATGATATTGAATTTTTCGATAGTCATTCAAGCCTGAACGAGCTAATTTCATCGACTTTTTAGGGGTCTCATAAAGTTCGAAATCGCTCCACAAAGTACAGCCATGGAATCTCACACCATTGATTACAACGCTATCATTTTCAAGAAAATATACGTTGGAATAACGTTCAGCTCTGCTCCTACATTCTTCTATCAATAGCTCTAGCGATGGAGCACCATAGGCCTCATGATTACCTAGAACATACACAACAGGCACATTAAATTGTGCAGCCCAATCAATTCCTTTGGTACCGAGGTGGATGTCTCCACTAAGTACGACGACATCTGCGTCAGTTTGCGGGCACTCCATTGGACCAAATTCCAAATGAAGGTCAGAGAGATGGCAGATTTCCATAAATATCTACTTTGATAATACTTGATGACCCCAGTGTAGCTCAGTGCTACAAATTCCTACAACCCGCAAATTGATACTTTTCAGGAGATGCCATAGCCTCACTAACTTCTGCGATAAGCTAACCCAATTCGTCACACGCTTCTTGGGCAACACAACTATAAAGGGGTTGTAATTACGTAACTTTAGTATGACTTTATGGACAGTTAACTCCTGAATGCGATTGGTATTATCTATTTGTGAAGAAACCTGACAGATTTTCCTGATTGAAAAAATCAATCTCCGCCACTAAATCATAACTTTACCATTCTTGCTCCTGCTGGACCGTCACTATTGTTATTACTTTTCAGCTCTGGTTTTAATAGTGTTTCTACAATTTCAATAGCCCTCTTAAGCTGAATTCTGTCTAGTTTGCATCCCAATAAGTGCTAGCACTGTAGAGGCGTAACACGTCTTTGGACACTTCCATTTTAGCGCGATAGCTAATTTAGCAAAGCATAAATTACTCAAGGTATGGCAAAAGTCGTATATGCTTGTGTCTAATATGACTGGAGCAGATCAAATCGCCGAGCGTTACGAATCTGCTTGAGTTGTTTGTTAGCTTAAATTTTTGATTTGCCTCCACGTTTCACAACCAATTTCATTCATAGCGTTAAAAATTTTGTTTTTTATCTTACCGTACCTAGCATCATCAAAGCTCTGAGCTTCCAAAGTAGCTGTATTCACACACTCTAGAATAAAGTTTTGGACATCTTGTATGGAGTTAAAAACCTCACCTTGCACTGGGTCATTCTTGTTCAACATTAATATAATTTCGTTGGATTGCTTCATTATTTTGGTAGAGATTTCATCCAACTTACTCTGAAACTGATCTCTAGGAACGTCGATTTCTCGCTTAAGCAGATTGTATTGAAGATCAATATATACGTAATTAGTGCCTACTAAATCACGCAGCTCTTTCAACCATCTCACTCTTTCACGAGTGATTACGTCGGCTATTAATTTTTGATGTTCTAAATCATTGTTCTTTAATTGTATATAAACGGTTGAACCTACTGTAATAAGCGCTGTTAAAATAGCGGTGCCACCTGTTATTGCTGCAACCCATACTGGATCGATAGTAGAAGCAGTGTTCTCTGCTATTCTCTCTAGAACTTCCATTACTTTAGACATACTTTCCTCTTCAAGCTAATGTTCAATTAAGGTGTGAGGCACGCAAGACCGTTACTTCTGCATACCACCTTAAACACTAAAAACAACGCATAGTAAAAATGCCACGCGTTGTGAATTGCCCTAGTCGTTTGCTAGGCAATTTCGTGCGTGACATCAAAACCGATCTCACTAAGACTATAAAAGCGAAGTGACACATTCTGTTCACTAGCTGTGGCTTGAAGGCGATCTATTTGAACTTCACTTAAGCTCGTTTTCGTATTTGTAACAAGCAATAAATACACTTCTGGGTCTTTACCTGTTATTTCCTTGTGACGCTCACGTATTTCAGCGGCTCGACGGATACTGTGGTGCATAAAAGGAAAGGACATGTTATTTCGAGTCCACTTCACCTCGAATATTTGGTTTATTTCACCAGTAGTTTTGAGACCATCGTACTCTGCTGATTTGCCTTTGGTTCGTAATCTAACCCCTCTTTCAATGGAGCCAAATTCACTGGATGCATAAGATAGTGCTTTATCCTCAACATCGAAAGATAGCCTCATTGAGTCAGGTCTGGACAAGTCTTGAATTTGCGATAAATCGATTTTATATTTGTTATCTTCATTAGTGTCAGGGACAGAGTCTAATTCTTGCTCTATCTCTTCTTGGAGCTTCCTTTTAATTGCATCTTCTCGCGAAAGTGCTTCTTTGCGATAGTTGAAGTAATTCTCATCTTTACGAATTATCGCAGCTAAATTTTGCAAAAATTCTAACTCAGTAACCGCAGTTGCAACGATAAATATCGCCGCAAAGTAGGTGCCCCAGTGTGATGAGAACAGAGCTATAGCCGCTACCAACATGATGGCAAACAATTTAGTTACATGCGTTTTGTCACTCTTGAACAACGATAAGAGTAAACATAGTATCGAGATAGTTAACACGAGCGTCCCTATCTGACTCGAATATGTATCCGGACCTAAAAATTCCAACGTATTCTCCTTATTTGCCTGACGCTTGTTAGATAGCATTTTTCCGTGTTTGCATTCCATCTATGTTGCTGTGATTCAATATAAAACTCAAATATTATCAATCTGTTGTGTGAATCTAAAGAGGGTTTCGGGGGGAGAGTTACGGAAAATTTCCGTATAAGTGCCCAAAGTAAGGATTAGATTAATTTGGTCTATTGCTGTACTGGCTAGGTGGTGAGCTCGTTGGATCTGAGAAGCTTTGGGGTGCTTCACTTTCGATGTTGCTGCCATCAATCGCATCAGCAGGAAACAAATCAATCGCTTTCGTGAGATACAAATGGTCGTTTCGGATGTTACCTGCCGTTAACTCAATTACTCAATACTTCATTTTTACCTCGTTTACTACTAACATTTTATTAGCTGCGGACTCAATCAAGTGCTTCTAGGTTAGAGTAATGAGAGACTTTAACAACAGAACCCAAAAATGAACTCAGCGCTTTATTCTTTCTTGTCAATTGATTGAAATATTCACACACTCGTTTGTCAACGGTAAACACACCTGTAAACAAAGCAAAGACACACATATGTTTATCTTGCATATTACTGCCGTGGGCAAACTTTTCAAATTTCATTGCCGTTTCAAAATGGCCCCATATTTCCCACGTAATTTGGGAGCTATAGGGTAGTTGTTTTTCTAGATATTCTGGTAATCCAAGAGAGTTTAAAACAATTTTTAATTGCTGATTATATACCGCTATGCTCCCCAACTGACCAATAGTTGTATTACTAGAGACTTGTTCAAGCTTCACTCCTGATGAGCGCACATATGCCTCATATACCGAGATATCATTACTAAACATACCAGCAGAGCTTTGCAGTAAATCCCTAGTAAAGTTGGCTGCTACTTCGCTAGGATTTGATAACTTCTGATCGCCACTAGTCTGTAGGTGTTTACAAAGGTTATTTTCAAAAGCTTTAAGGCTTTCCATCAAATCAGTTGGATTCCGCAGCTGATAGTCAAACAAACTAGACAACTTAATTTTGTCAATTGCCTTATCCTGAACGTGACAAATCGATTCAATCTCCTTATCTCGTTGACTATAAGGAATGCCTAAGTCACGAATAGACATATACAAGCTTTGAAAAATCTCTACAAACTCAGTTCCTTTTGAATAGTTAACCAACGACTCTTCAACCGTCTGAATGAGTAAATCTGTATTTTTGCCAAGCCCATCTAGCGTCAACAAAGCTTCTATTTTATGAATATCAAGAATAGAACCTAGTCCTGCATTAGGGTCATGGCTGCTAAGCCATGCGACATAAGGAAATTGTTGAAACAAAGACCACCTATTTAAAACAGTACCTGTGTCCTCATGCTGAAGTATTTCTAAGATATGATGATAGGTCACGAATGGTATGTACCCATTCACAACTAAATGATCCACGGTCTTTTTTGCCTTACTACGAAGTACTTCATTGTCAGAAAAATAGTCTTTTGCTATGTCTCCAAAAATTGAAGTATCAATAGAAATCAACTTTGATTTACTCATAAGTCCCTTCTTACACTTGAGCAGCTAACGATTTTAATATCGTGCCAGCACGAATTTATGTATTCAGCATATCTCAAAAAAACCTGCCTAACCAACTGAAAATTAAGTATATAATTAGTTTAACCCTGATTTCTAGTTGAAAACCGTGCAAGCACATATTGCTTCCAATTCAAGGCATGTTATCAATCAAAAACTTCCTTTTAGTTCTCAATTATTCAATAGCTTAGAAATAGTTGAACAACATGTTCGTGAGTGTAATTGAAGGTGAGTCTGTTGTGGATTAGAACATTTAGCTACATTGCTGGAGCTCTAGGCATGAGGAAAAGTAAGGCAAGTTGCAGGGGTTCAAACTGAGTTCAATCCCTCTCTGGCTCACTTTGGGGTAGATATGAGCTAGCTGGCACTTTTTAGAAAAGTGCCATGAGTAAAACTTCAGGTCTATGAAGCCTCTGGACATTTTTGAGTTGCCGATTTTACCAATTACTGATTAGCCGAATTATGGGAATAACGCCTCAGACACCAGTTCAGCTTTGCTGCGTCCGAGTGCTTTGATTTGTTATTTTCTATTTTTCCACGATTTACCAAATGCCAACTTATCTGAACCAAGAGCTAAGAACTCATTGTTTTTTATCAACTTTTTGGTTTTATCTTTAAATCGATTGATCTTGTCTATCGAAATAAACACCTGTTTTTCAGTAGAAGAATATTCCTCAAAAATATCCTCAATTGCATGATCTTCTATATTTGAGAACACTATCAAATCGTGAATCAAAGCTGGTAGATACGTTTTCTCCAAAATACTCATATCCAAGGAAACCATATTTGCATACGCCTTACCTGTTCCTGAATCTTCGTTATGATCAAACTCATATCTGGTATCAAAAAATTTAATCTTAGGCGAAACCGGATCTCCCTTATAAAATTTCTTGATATATTTTGACATGGTATTATTCAAATCACTTTCAATAAAAGAAAGCGACTTGGTATAACTTTCAATAATCTGTCCGGCAATCTCACCAACTTTACCATCAATTGTTGATTTTATTTCACGAAACCTAAGCTGATCGCGAATATCTTTTTCTTCAGATGATAGTTCAAGCATTTTATCAACTAAACCAGAAGGCTTTCCTACAACCCTTGCAGACTCAAGTAATTTAGCTTCAACCGATTTTATTTCAAGCTCTAGAGATTTAATCTGTTCTTCCAACAAAGACTTTTCTTCTCTTAACTCAGCTTTTAGAATTTTGGTAATTCCTGAGTGGAATTGTTCAACTTTAGCTAACTTATCGATATCAACTTCAGGAAAGTATTCCTTAAGCTTTTCAAAATTCCTTTTATTAGCAGTGTTTCCGTAAGTTAGGTTGTCATCTGTTCTTTTAAGCCTATTTTTTAGAAAAAAAACACTGTTAACAAGCTCATCCTTCTCAGACTTAATTTTTAGATTCTCTTCATTAATAATCTGGCTTGCATTTATAGAATAATTTTCTAGGCTTTCTTTTATTTTCGTAATTTCAGATTCAAGTTCATTTAACCTTGATTCACTTTTTGCCTTTTGTGGTTTAGTGAGCGACTTTATATAACCTTCATTGAAAGCGCCTTTAAGAACGCTTTTCTTCTTTTCTGTTGCAGATTTTTCTTTCTCTAGCTCTCTTAAAGAACCATACAGGGAATACAGTTTAAGTAAGCTAGGCTTTATACTTGAATAAGGTTCGTTAGGGAAAGAATTCAACGGTTTGTTTGGGTTATAATTGTCTTTCCCCCAAATTCTAAAAAATGGATTAACAGCGCCCCTAAAACTCGAACCGTAATCTGGAAAACGAAAGATTTCTTTAAGGAAAGATCTGTATTCATCTATCGATTTTTCAGGCCTGTCTTTCTCACTTAAAAATATAACAACCTTTGGGTCATTAGTGCTTCTCGAAAAGCTATACTTGACATCATCAAAAGAAAAGTCCATCTCAACGGTTACAATGCCCACATTATCAATAACATCAGAGCATAGTTTTAAAAAATCGTCGCCTGCAAATGCAAAGTCCAAAAGCATTAAAACAGATGATTTACCTATAGAGTTTGCACCATCCTCAGGGCCTGTTAGTACATTCAATCCTGAGTTGAATTCCAGCTTTTCCTCAATTAACTGTGAGCATCGAATCTCTTTTAACATTTTCTTATTTTCCCTAACTCAAGATCTACGTCAATTTCCCCAAGAATATATAGTGCATCTATTGCAAAAATAAATTCATCCATTCCTAGAAATTTTCGCTTAGTGTTTTTATATAACTCCACAAGAAGTATCTCATCAAACTGCTCATCTAAAATGTACAACATCTTGAAAGTTATAGAGTTCTTAAATGATATTGTTTTGCTAGGGGTAATCATGAATAAACCTCACAATTTTGAACAAAGAAGGATACGATTATTTCTGATACCTCAGTACTCTCACAGTCAGTAACATTTTTAATCCAATCGGTTAAGGCTGAAAATATCTGAGTCTGATCTAGGTTTTTTTTCTTAAGTTTTAAATAATAGGTTTTAACTTGGCTATAGATAGTGTCTGATGTATATGGCTCTCCTTTGTCTAACTCAGAGAACTTTGATTTTATATCAGTGTAAAAATACCTAACATTACTCTTTATCTTTAGTTTCACTAACGCGTTTAATGTTTCATCAGACTTTGAATCGACAGTAATAGCATCTAATGATAATTCTTCTAATGCATCACCTGAAAATAAAACCAATGACGCAATAACCTTATTAATCTCATCATCAATAGAATTATCGAACCAACTTTTTCGTAAATTAGATAAACGTTGAAGTTCTTTCTTTATACGCACTATATCTCGGTAACCCTCGATAGTACGTGGGTTATCAAAGACCTTATGGCAGTCTCGACAAAGAGCAATCAAGTTTGATTCATCATCAACGTCTTCGCTTAGCCTTTCTTCGTCTTTTAGGAGATCAAGTTCATGAGGTCTCGGGCTGTTAGGATATATATGAGCAATTTCATAAAGCTTGGTCATTTGACCTTTGTTTTTTTTCATGAGTGGCTTGGTGCATTTAGGGCATATGCCGCCAACTTCATCAAAAAGAACAAGTCCCATGTTTTCTGTAGGCTTTTTTCTTTTAGAGTCTGATTTAGCCACTTAATTTCCTTATATCATTAAAATTGCACGCGTTTACGAATCAGCCTTGAAGGCTTTGTTAACTAGCTTGTCGTTGTAACCTGAAGATGGGAAAAACAAAATATCCTCTTCACGCGACTTAAGCCTATATTGTTCAGCTATGTATGGAATATCTGTGTCTTCTGGCAAATACTTTGATTCAATTGAAGAAGCGAATAAACCTACATCCTTTTCACTGAGGTTACCGCAAATATTCCTAACTGATGCCTTAATCTTATGCAATTCTTTATTCATTTCTTTGTCTGTAAGGTTCAACTTGGACTCTAGTCGCTCGATTGCTAATAATACTCGACGTATTTTGTCTGGATCACAGTGCTCTTTAGTTTTAGAAATAATGTCATGTTCTGATACGCCATTTTTTACCAATTGGCTTACTACTAACTCTTTAAATGTCTTCGCATCTTTTATCAGATAATCACAACCGGATCGAAATGAACCATATTGTCCAATTGCAAGGTAAATTGAACCAATTACGGCAAGATATACCTTAATGCTACCTTCATGTACTCTTACTATTATTTCGAGATCTTCTCCGTAGAGTAAGCTAGCGTATTTTTTACCAATATCTTTAACATATTGCTCTGCTTCACGCTCTTCGATCTCGTAAAATGGGATATCTAAGTGTAAATACAATCCTGCTAGTCGTGCCATAATTTTCCTTGCTAGTTAATGCTTTATAGACGGATTGTTTCGTATTTGCATTCCACCTATCTTGCAGTCATATGCTATGAGTCTCAAGGCGTATCAAACCATTGTGTGAAACGGGAGGGGATTTCGGGGTAAAATGCGGAAGAATCCCGCATAAGTCTCTGCCACTTCATCGATTAAGTTTATTTGGTCTAATACAGTGCACTTTAGGCGACTAGTTCGTAGGGGCTAAGACGGTTTGGGGCAGATCTGAGCTAGCTGGCACTTTTTAGAAAAGTGCCATAAGTAAAACTTCAGGTCTATGAAGCCTTTGGACAAAACCTTGTTACTATTTTCCTTGCCTGTGAATATTCGGATAAGTTCAGGTAGGGGAAGAGCCTCGAATGCCTTGAGCAAATCGTCCAGACGACAGCCTGTTGGGTATCATCGCACAATCTCCATAAATAAGTGGCTTCGGGTTTGTTCAATACTTGGTTAATACGCAGGCCGCGCAGCGTTTTAACCTTATTTGTTATACATTTATTAGCGACGGATTTGACTTATAAAGAATGGCATTAATTTTTCTTGTAAAAGACCAAGAAACTTATTGTGCTGTTCATCGGTTAACTCGTCACCATATTCAGCGCCACAATTTTGAAAAGCGTATTGAACAGCTACATTTATGGCTCGATCTTTTTCTTTTTCGAAGTTGTTTCGTATTGCTGTAGGCATTATTTCATTCAATGCATTCTCAATACTTCCATTAGGTATAAGCTTGTAGTCATAGCAATCTCTAACATCTTGCCTAGAAACTTGAAGGTCAATAGTTAGTTCAATCTCTTTACCGTCTATAGGATTTAATGCGTAGATGTTTTCAAAAGAACTACCAGTGTAGCTATCCGATAAACATACCAGCATTCGTTTATGTCCATAAAACTCAACGTAACCTAAGAGCATGTTGGTCTCAGGAACACCTTTAACATATATGCAGTGGAGTGGGATTCCCTTAGGCCTATTAACAATGGGATCAGATGAATAAAAGTAACCAAAACAGGGTTCAGCATCATCGTTTAGCAGGTAATCGCGAGCAGCGGCACAATCGTTAAAATCAACACCAGCTTCCACAGCAAGAGCTAAGGTACTTTTGACTAAAGCTCTCCCTGCTTCCAGTCCCCCAAAAGACAAAGAAAAATTTATTGGCTCGGCTAAATACTCGGTGCTTTCTTGTATTTCAGGTTCAACTGTTAGATGGGAGTATTTCCTTTTGACTCCATTAAACATCCCCTCAGCTTCTTTCATGTTACGAGCACGAATTTGAATCCTAACCCCAGAATCAGTCACATCTTCTTTAAACTCAGGCTTTGGTAGAGATTTAGTGCCATCATGATTTAGGATAATTTTGCTGCCGGATGTCGTTTCAAACGCTTCACTTGGAACCACTCCTCTTTCTCTACTGATACCAAACAATAAACCCAACGGGTTTAACTGGTTCGCAAGTTCTACATCCCAGTTTGAGCCAGACTCACGATTGCACTGGTTACATATAAAATTAGTAATTTTCTTTCTGCCACCAAGAGCATTAGGAATTACGTGCTCTTTAGTATTGTTAGCCTCTGTAATGTCACAAGTACATAGAGCACATTTTATAGTCAATTCATCTCTCCTGAGCGTTGGAAACGTATAACATTTTATTACTGTGAGCACCGTTTAATGCAGACATACCTGTCGAGCCTGAACATTCAGCGTCACTTGTCCTATTAACTCGCCACCATGCAGTGTAACCACCTGTTATAAAAAGAGTTATCATATGAAAAACCCAAAAGGCAGGTGCTAGTCACAAGTAATTTCAGTCACTGATACGGGAGTCAGATCTTTCTTTTTGCATACACATTATTTTTATCATGCACCTATGACGTGAGGAGAATTTGGTCACTACCCGCACTAGCTAGCTTTGGGGCACTTCTAAGTTATGAAGTGCCATTTATGACGGTTCTGGACATGAACGCGTTAGCGGCGCACAAAACGTGTCAAAAAAAGTAGATAGACATCTTTAGAAGATTCGAACTCTCGAGCACAAGCTGCCAAATTTAAATTTATTTAATATCAATAACTTAATTCCATTATAATAATTAGCTTTGTACCAACTTTTTGAACAAGAAGAGCATCACTAGCCATCACAAACCGTTAGTGCATTCCACAGTTCTTCATTAATAATTTCAATCTTGCGTCCTTCTTCGCGATAGGTTAAGACTGATTCAATTTTTCGACCATAACTCGTGAACCGCCAATCTCGACTCGCAACTGCACCAAGTACAAGTATATCAAGTCCCTTCACAACGTTGCCTTTTACTTGGGCGCCTAAAGACAAAGCTTTTTGCTCTTGAATCTTTCTTGAACCACTTAAAAACTTACCCGTAAAACAAACTTGTTTCCCCTTGAGACAAATTCGTCCTTCTTGAGTTGTCGAAAAATCAGCTGACATACCATAAGCAAGGCCTGTTTCCAGCAGAGATTGACCAGAAATAGCCTTGATAAGACTTAATAAGTCACATCTTTCACTATCATCAACAATCCCATCTTCCAGTATCATATCAAGACGCTTTTTTATTGCGTTTGCAGGCCACTTACTAACAAGGTGTTTATCTTTACTAAGTAGCTTTGCTAGTTTTTCTATCTCTGCATCACATAAAGTGTCGTCAGCGCTTATACCACTTAGAAAACCAAGAAGATGATTGACTGTGCCTTCATAGCCACCATCTTCAAGGTCACCATAATTAAGTATGTCTTGCAGCATTTGCTGCATATCAATAAGTTCAGATGTTGTTATCACACCGTCTTCTAAGATATCTTCTACTTGTTCATGAATATCAATGAAATCTCCATCTGTTAAGTTGAATACATCGTTATCCTTCCATGCACGAAGATAAACTTCCTCGAGTTCACTCAAATGCTTATCAGCATGAATACCATCCAGAATTCCTTTGAGTGTTAATATTGCTTTAGCTTTGTTTCGTTTGTAATTAAACGTCAAAGTCTGAGGTTGTCCGTGGTGATCCAATACTGCTGTTGATTTAGCTGTCATATTATGCAACCTAATTAATTTAAACTAATAGCATACGGATAAATATCTCAACGTGATGAAATCATCAAGAGCAGATGTAACAATTGCCACGAAAAGTACTCGCAAAATATCGATTATGTTTACTACGTCAACTCTCAGCACCTTAACGAGATTTAACTAATTTCAAACGAGTACAGATGTATGGTTGTTTAACGCATATCTATAGTCATTTGGTATAACCAATCGACTGCACTCAAACTCAGGCCAAACAGTACCCGAAAAAGTTAGGTTCGCATTTCAGGTACACCACAATGAGTAGCACGTAAGAATTAAATTATTGTAATTCAGTTCCATATACATTTTGGGGCAGATCTGAGCTAGCTGGCACTTTTTGAGAAAAGTACCACGAGTAAAACTTCACTAGTCAGCCGAGATCCATTGACTCGTTGCTGGACAAAAATCGTTTAGCGGTATTGCTTTAAACCTTAATCTCTTGTTAGCAAGCCGCTATTTCATTTTTATTAATTGATGATAAATATGACAATTGAGTTGAACCAGTAGCATTACGATGCTCTATCGTTTTTTCTGCCGTTAACTTAATGCTAGATACTAGACCGCCTACGACGTAGGCTCCTAACTGCGCAATCGGCTGCTCAAACATCAAAGCTGGACCAATACCGCCAAAAAATGAAGATTGACTAATCTCCAACGAGACTTTTCTATTTGCCAAGTCACAAATACCGAATTTTTCTTTACTAACTTTATTCAAGTCTGATATCGCAGAAGACAACTGATTTACATAATAATCTTGAGCGGTAATTACATCTTGTGAATTGGTAATTTTCAGATACAGCCCTGTCAAAGTCGTATGTAATGCTGTCAATTCATCTGCGCGATTCATCTTAAAATCCAGAACCTTATCTAAAGGAATATCAGCTTTGGGGATTGGTAAACAATTTTTAAGCTCCATACGAGCAGTCATTTGCTCAACTTTGTGGTTGTCTGGTAAAAGTAATTTGTTACCATTTTGATGAATTGTCCACTGATTTGGTTCTTCTTTTAGCAAGGCCCCCATTTCTTGACTTGCAAGCTGAAAATGACGATTCATTACATATCGGGTTAATTCTTTAGATACTTCTTCTTGTGGTAAATTTCTTGCAACCCAATCTGGGTTATGAGCTGTTCGCACTGACAAAATACCAGCATCACTCAATATCTGCTTCTCGTGATTAAAAACACAGCATATTGGTGGTGCATCAATTAGCATAATGCGATCCCAATATAAACAGAAATAACGTAAATATTCAGGAGCGATATCAGCAGAAACATTTATTCTAGATTCTGTAATTTTGACGTCATAAGCAGACATCACAATACCATTATTATTCAAATTATTTCCTCCATGGTTCCATAAGCTTGCTACCACCTAACCTAAATTATTGCGCCATAAACACGAAACCCAACGATGAAATGGAAAATGCCATGCGTTGGAGCTCACTCTTAAATACTTGTAAAATGGAGTATTACATCTCCCAAAATACTGGCATTGCGTTAGATGTCTCAATAACTGTCCCACTTTTTTTGCTGTTGCACGATTGGCAAAGAATTTGGAGGTTTGTCGGATCATTTACACCATTTTGAGCAATCGGAACGATATGATCGATAGCTACCTTACCATGTGTATGATAAACCGAAGATAAGTCCGTTTTGCAAAGAGCACAAAGCCCCTTTTCTCGACAAAACAGCGCCCTCTCAAGCCACTTGGGCCAGTAAGTATTTCTCTTACTTCGCTCGCCCATAGACTCTGCGACATTTATATTAAAGACCTTCATAGCTTCACGATCAGCGAAGAGTAACGAAAAGACTTCAGTAACCAAGACGGGTACAAACTTATCTTGTACCAAAGGCTCAATATAGTCCCATGCATATTGGTACTTATATTCATCAATATGCTCTTCAGTTACTTCGACCGCCTCCTCGCTTTCTTCGTCTCGTAGTAACTCTTCAATGTAGCGATCTAATTCTTGATATTCTATTTGGTGAGACTCAAGCATTGAAAGTATTGGTAACACATCCTCAAACTCCCAACCGCCACCTTTAAAGTAGAAATTAAGATGGTCAACCACAACATACTCTATGTAATCATGGAGTAGAGTTCTTTTTTGTGGCTTAGTCACCTGTAACTCAACATCTTCTGCTACTTCTAACGGATCAATTGCATAATCGCGTTCAAAAATAGCTTTTCTAACTTTATCTGCAAAACCGTATGACTCGCTAAATTTGAACGTATGACACTTTTCCAGAATACTGCTCATTAGCTCCTCCATTTTACACTTTCTATACGGCGCTAAGCCGCTCTTTACATAGATATAATGCGGTCTTTCGTTTAAGGCTTCAACATAAAATCAATAGGTTAGTGAGCGAGTTAAAAAGTTAGAAGACACTGTGAGGCATAATTTCTGAATGTGCTGAGTTTGGATAACTTTTTGTAGGGCAAACGCTCATTAACAGAATGTTTATGAGCTTCTGCTCTAAACCATAAAGGGGCAGCAGCGTGTTAGCTAATCCGCCAGACCTGACATTACTCAAAACAGATCAATCTTTTTTGTAAATGAACGAGCTTCATTGCCCGCCGATAGTAGGCCTGCACATGCAAAATTGCAGCAGGTATGATGCCGGATACTCATCATCGCAGAGTTAAATACCAGTCGGGCTTGAGGGGACGTAAACAAGGAGTCTATAGGGTGCGAGAAGGCTTGGCTTATACGTCACTATGGGTTTACGTGGATTAACTCGGGGTGTGAAATAGAGGGCGTGATTGGGTCTAAATAGGGCATTGTCCCCCTTTATTGGCTGGCCGCCGTTGAAGAGGTGGCTTTGACATATCAAATTTCGCTTTTTATGGCTTTGCCTGTCAGCTCCGCCAGTTGAGCCTCTAACTTACGGGCATAATCGATAAGTCTTACTTCGCGCTCCAGCGCTGCGTCAAGCTTGGCTTTGCAGTCAGCATACGAGCCTTCGGATTCGATAGCCTTTTTCTTCATGCTGTCGAACTTGCGTTTGGCGACGGTGTTATGCCCGGCATCTTGTTCGCGTCGTGCCTGCTGGATCTTCTCAACCAACTCAGGGTGACGCTTCGGTTTGATATAGCCAGAATCAAATCCAGCTTCCTGCGACACAATCGAATTGGTGATCGGGACACCGAGAAACTTCTGGTTATTTGGCTGCCCTTTAGTCAGGCGCTCTAACGCTTCTTCACAACGATCTAAGCCTTTACCCGCCATTGAAGGTCTCCTTACGGTTAATTTTGTACTCACGATAATCCTCCAGCGCTCTCAGCTCCGCTGCCAGACTCTTGTATTCGCCACTGTTTTTTTCAAACTTTTTCATATCTTGTTTGATTTCCACAATCAGCGCTTCCACCTTTGACATTTTCGTGCTGGAGTCAGGGCAGGTTAAGCAGTGCCCAGCACTAACGTCTCCCAATACATAATCGTCACAGGGGGTCAGCCCGACGCAGCCACCCACTAAGTTCTCCCGGTACGTCATTTCACCCGCCGCTACTTTTCTCTCGGTTTCGGCTCTGACTTCGATGATAAATACCTCGTCATCCGGCGTGTCAGCACGCAAGCGCTCAATATAACCTCCGCGCTTACCAAATAAACTTTCATCGCCAAGGATTAATTCGTTCATTAATTGACCCGCCTTAGCCACATGAATACCGGTTTGCACTTCGTGAATAATGTGGTGCTCCGGAAGCACATACTCTCCAGTATCTTCATCATATACCCCGAACACCTGAGTTATTTTGTCAAAGCCGTTCGTGTAGTAGCGCGACATCCCTGCACACACATGATGATACTGTCGCCGCAGGGTGGGTAATTTAACCAACCCAGAGTTTGAGCCGTACATTGCAAGTGAACGTCGGCCTTGGTGGGAAGTCAATGGCCATATCTCTCCCACGCCAAACACAGGATTATCCATCCAGTCGCGAGAACCATCAATAGCCGAGAGAAGAGACAGGTCCTTGTCGGTAATAGTGATGTCGGATATCCAGTGACTTATATGACGCTTTCTAAGGTTAGGGTATGCCACCTGCCCACGCTGTGCCGAGTGGGTAATTACTGTCGGGCTGATGAAGATTTTCTGCTCTGAATAATTCACGCCACAAACAGCAGATAACCCACGGGCTATTCCCTTAACTATTGTAACTGCCCTTAGCGCCTCTTCAGGCAATAGCCAGCGAGAAACCTTTCGATAGCCAGTGAATTTGGTCGTGGTACTGATCACGTCAATCATTCGCGCCTCAACGACTACGCCGTCATCACCCTTTCTTTCGGACGTGATCTCCTCTTGCTCAACACAATTATACTCGATGCGCAGAGCCTCCTTGTCGCGCATACCAGTGTAGATGTGAATAGTCATTTTTAACAGCGCCTGAACCTTGTGTAACCACATAGTTAAATCCCTGACACTATTGATGTCGAATGTTTTGGCGAAACCAACTAAGCGGTATTTACTGAGAGCCTCTGGGAATGTCGGGCGGTAATGAAAATCTAATATGTCTCGCGAATGCCTTTCCTGAGTTTCCTCTGTACGCCCATAAAACGGATCAGAAAAGCGAGCTATAAACTTTTCAAGCTTCTTTATATGAGGCTCAATCAAGTCCATAGAGTCATCGAAGCGATTCAATAGAGCGACATATATATCCGGCGGTATCGGGGGGTGCTGGTTTACGGTTTTTTCTTCACTGTCAACCTCAATATCTTCACGAACGCCCTTGGGGATCCCAATGCCGGTCTTATTTTCACCGATTGTTTCAAGGTGGGACAACAAGCCTCGAAGTAATCTGATACGCCATTCAGGTATATCTGGTTGCATGAGATATTTGGCGATCCACATCTTTGAGCTGAACACATCTCTTAGTGAAAGTGACGTCACGAATGGATTGTCGGAGATCATTTTCAGACAGAAGCAGCTCATGTGAGACAACAAGCGATAATACAAGTAGAGGGTGCCTATGGTCATGCGCCCTGTGTGCCCAGTTTGACGATAGTACATCAACAGGAATAATATATACTTCGTCTCAGCAATCCAGACCTCTAGCGCTTGTTTCTGCTCCTCATCAAGAGCTTTGCGCCCCACCAACATGTCGAAGTTAATCACAGGCTTATTTACCGGATCATACGGAATAAAGCTCCACTTTACCTGATGGTAAACGGCATGAGGCTCGCCCTCAGCGTCCCGACACAATACCAAGTCATTTAGGTTGTCTATACCGTCGCTACTCGAATACTCGTCAGGCATTAAAGCCGATGGTATGCCTTCCAAGGATAGTTTGAATTTCAGTATTTCATCCGTGCTCATTGCAACCCCATTACCCTTTCTAGTCGGCGAACCTTTAACTCCCAATACGTTGACAGTTCCCCGTATTCGAAGATCTCTTCCTCTATCCTGTCAATCATATCGTTGATTTCGCAGGATAATCTTCGTAACCTTACAATCACCCCCTTGATGCGCAGTTCTAGCGCCTGATACACCTCATCCGCCCGCTTATAATCGGGTAGGTACTCGCGCATCATCTGTGCAACAAACAGCAGGCTTAATAGCTTGCGCACGTCTGTTTCGTCGGCATGGCAGGCATAATTAGCACAAAACAGGCACCCCTGACCCCGATTGCAATCTGGCTGAATCGGAGGGGTTTCGTCGCCTGCAACAGGGTGGTTATATTCTACACAGTGACCGGCTGCAATCTCGACGTCCTTATATGCTGATTGCAGATCTTTTACTTTAATACGCACACTTTTTACCGACGCCCAGTATTTACCTAACTCACTCTCTTGGTCTTCCGCTGTACCCTTGCTATAGATTTTATTTGACGTTCCCTCTCCGTGCTGCAAGCTATCTGCCACTACAACATCATCTTCGTCCGCCTTTTTCATATCATTAGTTTTCCACAGGCGCATTTCGCCCGTAGTCAGGGTCTTGAAGTCCCCCGGCAATATGGAGCCTCGAAATTTTTCCCAGTGCACTGAGTAGAACCTTTCGGTTAATTGCTTTGGTTGACTGTGAGGATAACGCTTGCTGAAAAACAGCCACTCGCACTCCTGACCGTCCAATATATGATCCCGTAGTTTCAGAAACTTTTTGAACAGGGTAATGCCCCTTCGACCTAATGGGTAGATTACCAGCTTACCTTTTGCGCGAAGCTTCACGCTTCCAAAGTTATTATTAAATTTCTCCTTGCGCAGCTGATAATGGGAATCCCAAGGAATAGTCAGGAGAGTTGACGTATTTGCAGCGACTGAGAAGTTGAATAGCTGTATGTAGCAGCGCATTGCAAGCGTCGCCATCGACCAGCGCGCAGCATGGTACTTATCGCTGTTTGCTTGCGCAAGGTTATCCATGACTACCCTGTACTCTCTTGGTGGATAATACCTAGGCAGACTCTCCTTAATCGTCTTGTAATCGAATATCTTACCCGTCTCGTAATCAAAGGGATATGGTATTGAACCTCGATTACCATTATTTTCGTCGGATTGATAAGGCGTCAGAAACGGACGAACCTTAATCGGAAATGCATACGCCGTGAAAGCCTTATATGTGATTTCCCACGGGTACGGTTTGTGGTTAATGATGCAGTCGGCGATAGTCTCAAAGGTGGTCAGAAACACATCCCTAGCATCTTCAACCTTCTTGGTTCTTGGGGCCTCTGTGCCTGATGGTGGTTTCTTTACCCTAGAGATGGAAGCATTAATGAAGCGGTAATCCTCGGGGAAGGCGTATTTAAATAGTATTCGGGCAGCCTGCTGGTCTCGAAACGCAGCGTGTGCTGTTACCAACTTATTAAGTAACCCGTCCCTGAGATGTTCAGTATACGCCCAGTATGCCGCAGTCGCAGCTTTGACAGAGCTGAGCACTTCTTCATGGCCATTCTCGTCAAACCAGCGCAGAGCCCGGTTAAACTCATAATGCAACCCACGGATAGTGTTGTCGGTGTCCTTGGTCGAGTGGATATAATCGAGGAAGTTAAGAATAAAGGGACGACGAGACACTATCAGGCTGCCTTTATCAACCTTAAGTCCCTTAGACCATGTTTCTTTGTCGCGTGTCCCAAGCTCGCGCCTTGAATATGCGAGAGAGCCGATATCTCGTGGATTTTCAATGGTAGCCAGCTTCACCATTACATTCTCTGGATGAATGCGTTCCAAGCCGACAAGCTCTGGATCTTGTGGTTCGATGGAGACATTACGCAAAGCAAGGGGCATTACGCGACCTCCTCGTTAATGTGCACACTGTTAAATAAGCGCTCTTCGTAACGCTCCTGTGCTTCGAGGCGAAGGTTGGTCATCTTAAACAACTGAAGGTAGTGCTCGGTGGTCTCGCGCAGCTTATGTCCGAGGCGTCTCTGGATCAGAACTATAGCATCACTCACACCCAGTTGCCCACTGTCCACCAGAGGCGTAAGAAATTTGTAAAAGCGATAAGCGTATGTTGCCCGAGTCCAATGGAAGGTGTAATCCGAAGGAAAGTGTTTAGGCTCTGCCGCCTTTATTTTCCGGGTAACGGTCTGGAGGTAGTTACCCTCCGGCGGTGTCTTCAACTTCCGGTATAGCGGATCATCTTTTGCCATATATAACGGGTTGCCTTGATTCGACAGAAAAACGTAAATATCATCGTCCGGCATTTCATTGTTTTCTTCTTGAAGGTCTTCAGGCCTCGGCTTTCTCGCTGCCTTGAATTTTGCAACCTTTTTTATATAATCCGCGCTATTGACGTAAATGTGGAGCCGCTCGATAAGCTCACGAGGAAAATGAATAGCGAGGACTCGGCCACCCTTGGTGTCGATACCGATAGCAGATGAGCAATTCAATCGCACTGTGCCGTACTCATCCGGCTTCCCCTGCATTAACTTGTCTACATGCTTCTTGCGCAAGGTCAGCACAGTCTGTTTACGCGCTCCCGTATCCAGCGCTACTTGGTATATCATTCGCTCAGTCGCGGTAAACTGCGTTGTCCCCAGTATAGCGCACAGCAAGTCAAACTCATCATCATACAGGGGCCTTAGATCCTCCCCCTCATCCCTGACGAAGCCCTGACGGACACTTGATGCTTGTGGCGTAACAACCATCTGGGAGCGTACCTTGACCTCTTTCGACATTACCTTGCCCCAGTTGGTCTCGAATTTGATAAATGCCCTATGGGTTTTGTCTACACGAGTTAAATCAAGCTCAATATGCGGTTGCTCGTTCAGCCACTCATAAAATTGGTAAACGGTGGCAGTGTGCTGGTTCAGGTTGCCTGCGCTGATCCCTCTTTTCAGAAGGTGATAAAAGTAGGCATAGGAAACGCGGTGGGCTGGACGCAGTGATTTAAAGTCGAGCAGGTCATACCCATAATTAGCTTCAGTAAATAGCTTGTACTCCATCAGCTGCTTGGCTTTATGATTTAGCTGCTTAAAGGTGGCGTCGGTTTTGTTAAACAGTAACGACCATAGAAATTGATTACCATCATGCCAAGGAGTAATACCATCATCTTCCCACAGCACCGGGAAGTTATATACGGTATCATCGAAGCGAGTGACCTTAGGGCGCTTGGATTCGGAGTGAATGTAGTAAGACTCGCGTCTGTCAACGGGGCATTCGATGACGGTTTGGTTGCGACCAACGAAGTCTGGCTTTTCGGTTATAATTGAGCCGGAAGCAAAAGGAATTCGGTCTATGTATGTGATGCGGCCTGCGGCTGTCATGGCTAAGTATCCCTGTCAATCAAGGACTGTCAAACTACTATAACTCACAGTGATGCGTCAATCCTAATAACTCACCCCGAATCGAGATTAAAGACGTACAGCCACCAGCTGATCTAACCGCGGCAATGAATGCTCAGATGAAAGCCGAACGTAACAAGCGTGCAGATATTCTAGAAGCTGAAGGGGTCAGACAAGCTGAGATCCTGAAAGCTGAAGGTCATAAGCAATCAGAAATCTTAAAAGCAGAAGGCCAAAAGCAAGCTGCAATTCTGCAAGCCGAAGCCCGTGAGCGAGCAGCAGAAGCAGAAGCGAAAGCAACTGAGATGGTATCAACAGCCATCGCACAAGGTGACATGCAAGCGGTTAATTACTTTATTGCACAAGGTTACACCGACGCACTGAAGTCGATTGGCCAAGCTGAAAACGGCAAGATAATCATGCTACCACTCGAAGCAACTGGCCTAATGGGTTCTGTTGCAGGTATCGCAGAGATGTTTGCACATAAGAATGATAAGGATAGTAAGGACTAACTTATGGTCGAATTACTAGAACAAGTAAACCACTGGCATTGGTTAGCGTTTGGTCTAGCGCTGCTAGCACTTGAGCTGATTGGAACCGCTGGTTACTTTTTATGGATAGGCATATCTGCCATGCTCGTCGGTGCGCTATTAGGCGTACTACCGATCGGTTGGCAGATGCAATGGTTGTCCTTTGCTAGCTTCTCTCTTATCACCACTTGGTTATGGTGGAGAAGGCAGCTATCTAGTGACAAGCAGTCTGACTCTACCCGAGATCTTAATCAGCGAGAAAAACAACTGATTGGACGAAAGACTCGCCTCTTAGAGCCGGTACAAAAAGGTAACTGCAGGATAAAGCTAGGGGATAGCTCATGGTCTGCGATCAGTACACATGATATTGATGCGGGAGAGGAAGTTGAGATAACGGCTGTCGATGGCATTGTCCTAACGATAAGCCCGACTAAACAATAATCAAGCAAGCCTTCCTTCAAAGCCATAAGTAACCAACTTATGGCTTTTTGTCTACAAGTGAATCGATAATTGGGCAATGGCTATTTGAGTCACCAGGGCATTGTTCAACCCACTCTTTCAATGTCTTCTGAATAACCAATAAGTCTTCAATTTTTTTATTCACTTCTTCCAGTTTACTCTGCGCTTTTGCTTTAACATCGGCACTTTCGCGACATGGATTATCGGCTAATTCAACAAGCGCACGGCACTCATCAAGCGAAAAACCAGCGCTTCTCGCTTTCGCTACGATTCCGAGCTCCTTGATCTGCTTCTCACCATAAGACCGATAACCATTTTCAGAACGTAACGGTGCAGATATCACCCCTTTGTCTTCATACAAACGAATAGACTTAGGTGATAACTGCGTGAGGCTTGCAACTTCGCTTATGTTCATAATATTACTCAAGTAAATATCGCTTAAAAACTATTTAGAAACCTAAGACTATTATTCAAACATCTAGGAATGCTAGCTACCAAAACAAAACATTGAAGCAATATAATGTTCGAAAATAAAGTCTGCTGTTTATGGCTATTTTACATCAAATGATGCAAGTAGCTTAGATTTTCCAACAAACCCAAACACCAACTATCAACAAGTTACTGATTGAAATAGCAAAATAGGCATTGGTTATTTTTCATAGGAAATTTTTTGATCTTTTGATCTTTGATAAATACCTCACGTACTGATGAAAGTCTCTTGATTGAAGAGATTTTTAGTGAGGTGTGATTATGAAATGTTATCTAGCGTTAATTTTTAGCTTAGTTTTAAGCTTCTCTGTATCCGCCCAAAATGTAGGAAGCTCTGCATCTGGGCCGATCATAAAATGTGACTTGGGAAGTAGTGTTGTAGAATATATGCCTATCGTTATATGCAAGCATAGTAATGGTAAGGTTCTACACTAAAAAAAAGGAGCCTAGGCTCCTTTCCTTTTAAAACTCGATTAATTGTTTAATTATCGCTTTACGTTCTTCTTTGGAAGCTTTGTTAAACCAATATTCGAACATTTCAATCTCTTTTACATTATCACCTAAAGAATCAACAACACCATTTCGATTTGCTACAGACCAGTTAATCACAGAGTCTCTTTGTTCCGTTGGAATTTGTTCAAACCAATATTTTGACATCTCTTGAGCTTGGCTTTGAAGCGCGGGAGCTGCAGCTACAGGTGCCGCTACGGCTACAGGTGCTGCTACCATCACTGGTTTAGCTGTTACGTTTTTATCACCCGTATTTACGATTGCTTCGATGTAGCCAGCAGGAATAGAAAACGAAATGCTGTTCGCATTTGAAACTTGGACATCAAAAATTAGATCTTTAAAAGGTGCTTCGTTGAAGATTTCATTAGATACAGGAAATTTCACATACTGTGTTTGAGTACATATATCGCTGCATGTTTCAGCTGACGCAGCATAAGGTTTTAATGGCACTTTACCTTCAGAACCTTGAACTAAGACAGAGCGATACTCGTTGTAATTTTTAAAGTACTGAAGCTCCATCGTTATGTATGAATCAGGTACCGCTACAGTACTGTTCGGAGTAACGTAATTTAGCTCTAAAGACGAGTTAACTAGCTGACCTTGTCTAACTTCAAGCACATCAGGAGACAACGACTCGCCAACGACGATTTGGTAATTTTGCTTACTCTCTATTCTTTTAACGGAATCTGTAAAATCACTATCAGAATCTAATGTTGTACATCCAATTAAGAACAAAGGAATCGATGCTAAAACTATTTTTTTCATATTAACTACCTCGAGGGTTTCCCCATAATATTATTCGATGCCTTTTCTTTCTTAGGCTGGACCAGAAATGAATATGCGCCGACTAACAAGTCAGCGCATCTCTTTACTTAAAGCATGGTTTCAATTAGAAACCGTACTCTAGACCAATACGTGTAACGAACGTATCTGTGTTAGCGATAGAACCTTTATCGTCAGCTTTAATATCACGCTGTGCAATACGGATGTAAGGAACAAAGCCGTTATGAACGTACATTAGCTGACCTGAGATCACGCTATCTTCATCATTGTTTTTAACACCAGCAGTTTCAGACTCTAGGTTAGCCGCGTAACCTAGTTTGAAGCCCCAAGGGCCGTTCCAGTACTGACCAATTACAGAGTATGAAGCCTGTTCAGACTTAGCGCCGCCTTGAACATCTGACTCACCCGCTTTGTAAGCTGCAGAAATACCGAAGCCTGCAGGAAGTGATGCTTCAAAACCGATTAGGTAACCGAATGTATCAGCCATTTCAGCTGAAGTTGCAGCAACCGCTGCAGTCGCATCACCAAAGTTAATACCTGTACCACACCCAGAACTTACTAAACATGTACCAGCAGCTTTTGCATCCGTACCAGCTTTAAGTTGACGATCTGATTCAGATTCAACAGCAGCGTGGAAAGTAACTGTATCAGCTAAACGGTAGTGAGCAGCCGCGCCGTAGAAGTAGTTATCTTTAACGCTTGAGTCACCACGACCTGTTGCTAGGTTGAATGTGAAACCATTCAAGTCAGCAGAATCGTATCGAGCCATATCACCATGACGGTCACGGTTATATTTAACATCGCCGCCCCAGTCCCATACTGCGCCCAAACCTGGGTTAGCATAAGGCCAGTCAATTACTTCATACATTGGCGTCAACATACGACCAAAACGTACTTTACCCCAGTCACCTTGCAAGCCTAAGAACGTATCACGGTTACCTAGTGTCGCACCGTCACCGTTTTCACCAACGTAGCCAGATTCGATCTGCATGAATACGTTCACGTTCTCGAACATGTCTTTACTTGCACGGAAACCAATTCGAGATTCATTCTCGTAATCGTAACCCGTACCTGTATCAGTTTTTACGCCGTTTTTGGTTTTTTCTGAATCATAGTTAACAACGGAGATTGCTGCTACACCGTAAGCCTGAACGTTAAAATCTGAGATAACACCAACTTGAGAAGATTCAGATGCGAATGCTCCTGTTGAAATCATCGCAACTGCAGCACCAAGTAAAGTACGTTTGAAAATTTTGTTTTCCATGGAATAAAACTCCTAAAAATGGATATAGCTGTTTGAATATTTCCCGCCTAAAGTTGGCCGCCGTAGAGAGAAATACCTTTTCTTGTTTGAGAACCCTTAAAAACCGAATTCTCGATTTCCTTTCTGGTTATACACATCGTGTGCATCCATGGCATTAAGACTAACTTCGCCCTCAAAAAGATCAATGAGAACTTAATTTTCATCTAAAAAAATATGAGTTGGTGCAAATTTATCATGTACTTAGTGATCCAGATCTACTAATTGAAAAATCCGAGAGAACCGACAGCAAAACCCCTAAAAAACAACAACTTAATATAAACACAACCTCTAGAAAATTGATGTCACTCGCATTTAATAAACAACCAGAACAACATTTCATTAATGTTGAGCACCATCACTGTCCTGATTTCATAGTTCGTATAGGAACAAATTTATCAACAATTAAAAAGTCATAATTTTTATATCAGAAACAAAAAGGCACTCCTTTTAAAGAAGTGCCTTTGAGCTTTTTTTACCTGTATTTACTTACGAAATAAGGGCTATTAGATCTCCTTCTGTTCTTATTTCGATACCTAAATCTTGTGCTTTGGCCAGTTTAGAACCTGCCGCTTCACCAGCAGAATCAGGACATGAGTCGACGTGCTACGGCTGAAACACTAGATATTGACAGCCATCTTATTTTTTGGCTAAGTTTCATTATTCCTCTGTAAACTCTTTATAATCTAATTACTTATCAAAATATGGATGATGAAATGACAGTCTTTGATCTTTTAGGTATCAAACCAGGAGATGCGATTAAAGTTGATAACCCTTGGTCCGATAGTGGACCTCGAGACGTTGTCCCTTTGGCACTGTCACGAAATGGCATATCTATTCGAGCAATTGATACTCGTTATGGCGATATTCGCTATGTAGGTTCAGAGTGGACTATCTTCATGCACGATGAAAACGTACTGCAACTACAAGATTTTCCATACATAAAGCTAAAGTTAGACGAATGGAACTCTCGCAGATTGAAACAAGAAGAAGCTCGTGAGTGTGCAAAGGAAATTTGTCTAGAGGAAGTGGAGCGTGAATTCGCAACGTTAGATGAGGTTCTAAGTACCATTGATATAGAAAATATGAAGGTTGCTATTACAGGCACACTTCCTATTTCTCGCGCTAACGCAAAATCTTTGCTAGAGGGTAAAGGTGCCATTGTCATGGGAACTGTTGGTAAGCAAACATCATTTTTGTTTATGGGAAATACAGGACGATATGAAATTACTTCTAAAATGAAAAAGGCACATGATTTGGGCGTAAAAATAATCACGCTATAGATTGATAAGTATGACAATGGCTCTATAGATAGATCATACTTCAATAGATATAGAATCTGCTTTTTGTAGATTCTAGCCTTTTGTTATTTCTCATTTATAACTGCCGATCTCAAGTCTATAAAAACTTAGCGATTGGCAGCTAACTACATTTGCTACTATCCTTAACTTATCAAATCAAGATATTCTTGTTCCGAAATAACCTCGACACCTTTATCTCTAGCGCCATTTATCTTCGTTTCACCGACTTTTTCCCCAGCGACTAGATAAGTTGTTTTACTTGTAACTGATTTGCCAACTTTCGCCCCTAGTGATTTAGCATGTTTTTCCATGTCACCGCGCTTCCCTTGTAGCATTGTGCCAGTAAAAACAATAATCTTCCCTGCTATTGGTGAAGATGAACCCTCTTGTTCTGAATGCTTAGTCGTAATACTTAAGTTAAACCCAAGACCATAAACTTTTAGAAACTCTTCTTTAATGTTAGCTAAACCTTCAACAATCGCTTCTGCGCTAACTGTCGCAAACCCATCTAACTTAGCAATGCTTTCTGCGGTAGCGTCAAGCAACTCTAGCAATGAGTAATGTTGAAGAAGCTTCTCGCAATTGCCTCCCCCCAAACGACTTACTCCAAATGCTGAAAGAAAACGCCAGTCTTCAATTTCAATATCTTTACTTGCCTGTAGTTGATCAGATAGGTTTTTAGATGTCTTATCACCAAACCCATACATTGCAAAATGATGCGGTTTCAAGTCATATATTTTATGAATATGATTAACTCCGAGATTGACTAGTTTCTCGATGTTTTTAGGGCCAAATCCGTCATTATTGCCCAAGGTTTTGAAAAAATGCACCAACGTATTTTCTGTTTGTGCAGGACAGTCACTTTTATTTGGACATACCAAGTGATCGGATTCCCAAAGAAGATGAGACTGACAGCTAGGGCATGACTCTGGTATTTGAGGCGGTGCTGGTTTTATCACTTTTTCTATTTTCGGGATCACCAAGCCGCTTCTAACAATTTGAAGTATTGCGCCTGGGCCTACGCCATTGGTTTTAACCATGTTGTAATGGTGAACCGTTACCCTACTAATAGTCGCACCACTAATTCGAGTCGGAACTAACTCAGCTACAGGAGTAACTCGACCTGTTCTGGATGTTTGAGGTGTAACACTAATAACTTCTACTTCTTCTGATTCATCGTTAATTTTGAAGGCTATTTGCCACCGATGAAACTTTCTCGTTGCCCCCATGTGTTCCTTTATAAGGGGATCAGTAGCTTCCAAAATAACGCCATCGACATCATAACCGACCACATTCCAGATCTTATCAATGGTCTTTTCAAAATCAACGATCAAGTCCTCATGACTGCCAATCCAGTCATCAATTAGGCTAAATGGGTAAAATACGCAGGCGCCGTCCTTAATTGCCTCTAGAACTCTTTCATCAACGTTTTTTTCTGCAATTATAGCCGCTTGTATGTTTCGTGAATTTTCAAAATATTGACTTAACTTTTCTTCAAAATAAGCTTTGTCGATAACGATCTCACCAGCGCCTAAGCCTCTATCTCCATTTTTAGCCACTTTTAGGCCGCGTTCAAAAGCTCTCGATACGTCCTGACCTTTTACGCCGTCACCACGTGTGTAAAGCTTTTCTCCGTCATCAAAAGCAGCATAACCGTCAAGTTTTGGAGTCACTCTAATTTCTATAGCTTTAGTATCAAGGCCTATCTCTACAGCAGCTTTGACGATTCTATCTAACCATTTCTTAATTTCTTCTTTTGAATATGCCTTATCTGTAGACAACATCTTCTGCGGTAAAGTCACTGTTTTACCAAGGTTCATTACCTCGGACTCTACAGAAGTAATATATGGATGATTTGGATTATTTTGAGCAAATGCCTCTCTAAAGGCGTCGTAAAGAGCATCTTCAATTGCAGGAAAACCTGAACGATACAAAGCATTCGCAACCTTCAGTAAACCTAGAAGTTCATCTTCACTCAGCTTATCAATACTTCCATTGCTAATTGCAACTTCTAACGTATTTAAATCAACATCTACTTCCAGATCTCGAATTGTGGAGAGTTGATTATTGTTAAACTTAAATTCTGTCATTATCTACTACCAATCGGTTCTTTGTTCTGTTGTAGAAATTAGCCCAACATCACATGCTAATTTCTAGGGATGGATCAACTTAGTAAGTAAAGCATTCTCTGTCGTGATTGAAATATCAAAAAGGGCTCCCTTAGGAGCCCTTTTCTATAAATATAGATTATTTACAAGGCTAAACAATACGGCTAGGCGTTAGCTGACGTCATAAAGTCTCGGATTTGCTTACGGTAGTCAGACAAACGGTTTGGCGTCATTAAATTACGTGACTCATCCAATACGTTTCCGCCCATATCATCGGCAATTTTCTGTGCAGCACTCAACATCACATTGAAGTTTTGATCAGCTTGACCATAACAAGGCAACGTCATGAAGAACGAAATACCTTTGGTGGTAAAGTCAGCAGGATCGTCATGTTCTAGTGTTCCTGGCTGCATCATATTTGCCACGCTGAAAATAACTTTTGGCTCATCGCTCGCTTGTGCAAAGCAGTGGTAAATAGACATTTCACCATAAGCTAAGCCGTTGTTCTCCATGCTACGGAAAAGTTCAGTACCCACAAATGGGATCTCACCAGCACAGTGAACATTAAGAACAATGACATCAAGGCCAAGATCTTCATCTGAGCTGTTTTTGTCATCTAGCTTCGCAGCTTCATCCAACTTAGTTCCGCCAGCTAAATTTGCTTCTTCTGCCAAATTAGCAGCTTTATCTAACTTAGTTTCTTCAACCGAAATGCCACTTTGTGCAGCAACCACTTCTTTCCCAATAAATGGCTCGCTTGGCGTTAAGCCTTCGCTAGAAAGCAGTGGGTCAGTGACCGCATCAGAGGCTTCTTCAAACGAACCGTACTGCTCTTTGAAGCCTGCGTGATTTTCTTTTTGCTCATCAGTCAACTCAAAGCTAGGAACTTCAGGTTCAACAACCTTCTCTTCTTTAAGCACCTCAAGTTCGTCTTCAACTTTGATCGGGTCTTCAACACTGAAAGAAGGAAGATCATTCAATTCTATTTCGTCTTCGTGAGCTTCTTTTACTTGTGGCGCTGTTAATGGATCTGAGTCAATCAGCGGATCAGTTGCAGACGGTGAGACAGCAAAATCCGGTTCTTTGCGCTCTTTTCGGATTATCTCAAAATCATCCTCTGGAGCGAATGAACGGTTTGGCAGCGTTTCAGCTTCATCTAAGCTGTCGTTATCAAGCTTACCAAGCGGTTTATCTCCAAACTTTGCTTTCCCTTCTTTCTTACTCGTCCATAGACCATGGAACAATAATGCGGCGATAGCTAATGCGCCAACAATAATGAGTACAAATCGCAATTCCTGCATTTTTCGCTCTCAGCTTTCTTAGTCAACTAGCTATAAACACGCTGTCACTAAGTTAGGTTAATTTGGCTAATCTCACTACTCTATCAAAAGTAGCCACTGTTTTAGAACCACTTAATACAATTAGTTGATTACTTGGTGTGATTTTCACCACGCTTTTTTTCTTAATTTCGGTCGAGTACACTAGAGATGTTTGCTATTTAACCAAATTCACATGTGACCCAATTTAAATATGACTATTGAATCTGTTCCTCGCTCTGGCTTTGGCTATTTTATTTTCGGAATAAAAATTGCCTTATCGCCGAGTATCCGTAAGTTTGTACTGCTTCCTCTTATCGCAAATGTGTTACTCGTTGGTGGTGCTTTGTTTTATATCTTCTCCAACTTAAATACTTGGATTGAAGGCTGGATTGGTGCATTACCAAGTTTCTTGTCGTGGTTGTCATACATTTTATGGCCACTACTTGTGTTAACCGTTTTGGCCACGTTTTCGTATTTCTTCAGTACACTCGCTAACTTTATTGCCGCACCTTTCAACGGATTACTCGCGGAAAAAGTCGAAGAACTGCTGAGTGGTAAAAAAGTCAATGATGATGGTTTACTGGATGTACTTAAAGACACCCCTCGTATTTTAGCAAGAGAATGGCGCAAGCTTGTCTATATCCTGCCAAAAGCGATCGGTTTGTTCCTACTTTTGTTAATTCCAGCGCTAGGCCAAACTGTTGCACCGTTTTTATGGTTCATTTTCACTGCATGGATGTTAGCGATTCAGTACGCTGACTACCCATTCGATAACCATAAAATCAAATTTGATGACGTGAGAAATAATTTGAAACAAAAACAAAGCAAGAGCTACAGCTTTGGCGCACTTGTCTCTGTATTCACCACAATTCCGATTTTAAACCTAATCGTAATGCCAATTGCCGTCTGCGGCGCTACTGCGATGTGGGTTGCAGAGTTTAAAGACCAAGCCCTACGTTCTCGTCTATAGCTATAGACGATAGCTCTACAGCTTGCTCTAACAACGCCTATCTTTTTGAAGTTCTGATTTCAATAAAGATAGGCGTGAATCCTGCGACATCTCTATATGATATAACTTTTTAATCCTTTTACCTTTTTTTCAACTTGTTTAATCTAAATTCAAGCTAAACAAACATCGAAAGACACTAGACGGTAAATTGGTAGATATACTACGTTTAGTTCTGTCATTAAATGAAGGAATATCGCATGAGCAAGATCTACGAAGACAACACCCTAACGATTGGTAATACACCTCTAGTCCGCCTAAACAAAGTAAGCAAAGGTAACGTCCTAGCTAAGATCGAAGCTCGTAACCCAAGCTTCAGCGTTAAGTGTCGTATCGGTTCAAACATGATCTGGGAAGCAGAAAAAGCAGGTACGCTTAAGCCAGGTATCGAGCTTGTTGAGCCTACCAGTGGTAATACCGGTGTTGCTCTTGCATTCGTAGCTGCAGCGCGCGGTTACAAGCTAACACTAACAATGCCTGAATCAATGAGCTTGGAGCGTCGTAAGCTACTTAAAGCACTAGGCGCAAACCTAGTACTCACTGAAGCACCAAAAGGCATGAACGGCGCAATTGCTAAAGCCGAAGAGATTGTGGCTTCAGACCCAGAAAAATACCTACTACTACAGCAGTTCAACAACCCAGCAAACCCACAGATTCACGAACAGACAACTGGTCCTGAAATTTGGGAAGCAACAGATGGCGAGATCGATGTGTTTGTAGCTGGTGTAGGTACGGGTGGCACCATCACTGGAACAAGTCGTTACATTAAAGGTGAAAAAGGCAAAGCCATCACTTCTGTAGCCGTTGAACCAGCAGAATCTCCAGTGATTGCGCAGGCACTTGCCGGTGAAGAAATCAAACCAGCACCACACAAAATCCAAGGTATTGGCGCAGGTTTCATTCCTGGCAACCTAGATTTAGACATTATTGACCGCGTAGAGTCAGTAACTTCTGAAGAAGCAATTGAGATGGCTCAACGCCTAATGAAAGAAGAAGGTATCCTAGCGGGCATCTCATCTGGCGCAGCAGTAGTAGCAGCAAACAGAATTTCGGAACTGCCTGAATTTGCAGGAAAAACTATCGTTACTGTACTGCCAAGCTCGGGCGAACGTTACCTTAGTACTGCCCTATTTGCTGGTATCTTTACGGAAAAAGAGAACCAACAATAATATGTGGTCAAATCAATTTTTCGTCCAAAAAAGCCCCATTTAGGGGCTTTTTTGTTGATCCCTGCCTCACCTTTGGTAATATCGGGTCTGTTTTATTTTTCGCTTCAAAATAAAAGAAGCAATAAACAAATTCTGAAAGTCATGAGTACTCAACAAAAGACGACCATGGCTGGATAAAAATTTATAACCAGTCTAAGTTCTAACACGAACATGGCGTACTAGCCTCTAGCGCATTTGAGCTAAAGCAGTTAAGCTAAATCTGGTTACAAACTTACAAAAAATAAATTAATTGGGGTATATAAAATGTACGAGAAGCAAGTAGAAATCACAGCAGAAAACGGTCTTCACACTCGTCCAGCTGCACAGTTTGTTAAAGAAGCAAAATCTTTCGACGCTGACATCACAGTGACTTCTAACGGCAAAAGCGCTAGCGCGAAAAGCCTGTTCAAACTACAAACTTTAGGCCTAGTAAAAGGTACTAAGGTTACTATTTCAGCTGAAGGCCCTCAAGCTCAGCAAGCTGTAGACCACTTAGTTGCTCTTATGGATCAACTACACTAATACGGTCTCCTTCTTTCAAAGCCATTTTGCATAGCAAAGTGGCTTTGTTCGAAATAGATAGCAATTCGAAATAGATAGCAATAAGCGCGACATTAGTCGACGACTTAAAGTCACACATTCTCCCGTTTACAGTTGAACAACTAAGGTAAGGCTATGATTTCAGGCATCCTAGCATCTCCTGGTATTGCTTTCGGTAAAGCACTACTACTTCAAGAAGATGAAATTGTCCTAAACACTCAATCTATCTCAGACGATCAAGTTGAAGCAGAAGTTCAGCGTTTTTTTGACGCTCGTAACAAATCTTCTCAACAACTTGAAGTTGTAAAGCAAAAAGCACTTGAAACTTTTGGCGAAGAAAAAGAAGCAATCTTTGAAGGCCACATCATGCTGCTTGAAGATGAAGAGCTAGAAGAAGAGATTTTAGCACTCATCAAGAAAGACAAAATGCACGCAGACAACGCGATCTACACAGTGATCGAAGAGCAAGCTGTTGCACTTGAGTCACTTGATGATGAGTACCTAAAAGAACGTGCGACTGATATCCGTGATATCGGTACTCGCTTCGTTAAAAACGCACTAGGCATCAACATTGTATCTCTAGCAGATATCAATGAAGAAGTTATCCTAGTTGCTTACGATTTAACGCCATCTGAAACGGCACAAATCAACCTAGACTACGTTCTTGGTTTTGCTTGTGACATCGGCGGTCGTACATCTCATACTTCAATCATGGCACGTTCACTTGAGCTTCCAGCTATCGTTGGTACTAACGATATCACTAAGCAAGTTAAGAACGGCGACATGCTTGTGCTAGACGCGATGAACAACAAGATCATCATCAACCCTTCTGACGCTGAATTAGCAGAAGCTAAGAAAATCAAATCTGATTTCGAAGCAGAAGCGGCTGAACTAGCAAAACTTAAAGACCTACCAGCTATCACACTTGATAACCATCAAGTAGAAGTTTGCGGCAACATCGGTACAGTTAAAGACTGTGACGGTATCCTGCGTAACGGCGGTGAAGGCGTTGGTCTGTACCGTACTGAATTCCTATTCATGGACCGTACTGCACTTCCTACTGAAGAAGAGCAATACGTTGCTTACAAAGAAGTAGCCGAAGCAATGCACGGTGAGTCAGTGATTATCCGTACAATGGATATCGGTGGCGATAAAGATCTTCCATACATGGACCTTCCACAAGAGATGAACCCGTTCCTAGGCTGGCGTGCAGTACGTATCAGCTTGGATCGTCGTGAAATCCTACGTGACCAACTACGCGGCATTCTTCGTGCATCTGCACACGGTAAGCTACGTATCATGTTCCCAATGATCATTTCTGTTGAAGAGATCCGTGAACTGAAAAAAGCAATCGAAGAGTACAAAGTTGAACTTCGCGCTGAAGGCCTAGCTTTCGATGAAGAAATCGAAATCGGCGTAATGGTTGAGACTCCAGCAGCTGCTGCAATCGCACACCACCTAGCGAAAGAAGTATCTTTCTTCTCTATCGGTACTAACGACCTAACGCAATATACTCTTGCGGTAGACCGTGGTAACGAAATGATTTCTCACCTATACAACCCACTATCTCCAGCGGTTCTTCTTGTTATCAAGCAAGTAATCGATGCTTCTCACAAAGAAGGTAAATGGACAGGTATGTGTGGCGAACTAGCAGGTGATGAGCGTGCAACTCTACTTCTTCTTGGTATGGGTCTAGATGAGTTCTCTATGAGCGGTATCTCTATCCCTAAAGTTAAGAAAGTAATCCGTAACTCTAACTTCGCTGAAGTTAAAGCTATGGCTGACGAAGCACTATCTCTACCTACAGCTGCAGAAATTGAAGCTTGTGTAGAAAAGTTCATCGCTGAGAAAACTCAGTAATCACCAAGAGCTTAATGAAGTTAGACGGCTAAAAATAGTCGTCTAATTTGTTAGATTGGTATAGTATATTCTACAGAATAAAACTAAACGTTAGGAGCATGACACAATGGGTCTGTTTGACAAACTGAAAAAGCTTGTATCTGATGACAGCGCTAATGCTGGTGCAATCGAAATCATCGCACCTCTTTCTGGTGAAATCGTAAATATCGAAGACGTGCCAGATGTAGTTTTCGCTGAAAAAATCGTTGGTGATGGCATCGCTATCAAACCAGCTGGCGATAAAATGGTAGCTCCAGTTAACGGTACTATCGGTAAGATCTTCGAAACTAACCACGCATTCTCTATTGAGTCTGACGACGGTATTGAGCTTTTCGTTCACTTCGGTATCGATACTGTTGAACTTAAAGGCGAAGGCTTCACTCGTGTAGCTGAAGAAGGTCAATCTGTTAAAGCTGGTGACACTATCATCACTTTTGATCTAGCGCTTCTAGAAGAGAAAGCGAAGTCTACGCTTACTCCAGTTGTTATCTCTAACATGGACGAAATCAAGGAGCTGAACAAGCTTTCTGGTTCTGTAACTGTTGGCGAAACTCCAGTTCTTAAAGTAACTAAGTAATCCCGATTACTTATCTGCTTTAATTAAAACGCTACCTAAGGGTGGCGTTTTTTGTGCCTACTATATTTATCGAGTTCCTTGAACAACGGTTCTTGTTACCGCTCCTCACCTTGTTGTAAATAATCCCTCAACGAACCACAGCATTACCAATCCTTGATTGCCAACCAACCACTCTGCTTTGTTATTAAACCGTGTTAAACGCTATTCTAGGCGCTGTTCCCACATGTTAAATCACGAGAGATGACTTTCGACCACAACAAAAGCCCTGACATCTAATTCGAATCAAGTAGCCACCAAAAGAGATCCCTGATATCTCGTTCTACTCGATTCTGGGATGACGGCATGTGGACTTGTCGACTTATAGTTAACCCGTCATTCCCTACAGTGAGGGACGAGCATGATAGGGAATCGCGCTTTTGCTACTTTCAGCATTACGGCACTTTTCCAAATTCACCTTCGCTAAATAACAGGCAATAAAAAACCCAGCCGAAGCTGGGTCTGTTTAGCGCTCATCTCTCACCACGAGCTAATTTGTGGAAGCCTAACGTTGACGCTTGTGATCAACAACGCTTAAAGTCAACGTGGCCTTTCAACCGATTAACCTAGTAGGCTAAGTGCTGAGTTTGGAGCTTGCTTCGCTTGCGCAAGAATTGAACTTGAAGCCTGTGAAAGAATCTGAGACTTAGTCATATTAGTCGTTTCTTTCGCGAAATCGGTATCTTTGATACGGCTCTTAGATGCATTAACGTTTTCGTTGATGTTATCTAAGTTGTTAATTGCGTGGTCGAAACGGTTTTGGAAAGCACCAAGCTCAGAACGGTGGCTATCTACATATTTAAGTGCCGCATCGATAACAGCTACAGATTCTTGAGCACCACCAACAGAGGTTACGTCGATAGTATCAACCGTAACTTGCTTAGCCTCTAGCGTTTTTGGGTCTTCAGGTTTAGCACCTGCTGTCATGCCTAGTTCATCTGATAAAGCACCAGAAAATGCAATTTCCCCATCAACTTTATTGTTACCAGCGAAGATTTGCAGTTTACCTTCTTCATCAATTGACGCTTTCACAAGGTCTTGTTGACCGTTAATGTAAGTCGCTAGCTCTTCAATATCATCGCCTGCTTTAGCAGAGATGTTGATTTCTCGTTGGTCACCGAAGCTATCTTTTAATGACATGGTTAAGTCATTAGCACCAGCTGTTACACCCCAATCTTTACCTTTAGCTTCTGTAAATTGGTAGCTGTTGCCGCCCATTTGGTCGTTATCAGAACGCATGTCTTTCAGCTGAAGCATTACTGCCTCACCATTATCCGCACCAATTTGGAATGATTTAGTACCGTGAGTACCGTTAAGCAGCTTGTTACCACCAAAAGATGTAGTTTCAGCGATACGATTTAGTTCATCGTTAAGCGCCGTTACTTCTTCTTGAATTGCTACACGATCAGATTTGGTATTTGAACCGTTTGTTGATTGCAGAGACAAGTCACGCATACGTTGTAGAATGTTTGATGTTTCATTCATCGCACCTTCTGCCGTTTGAGCGATAGAGATACCATCGTTCGCGTTACGTACAGCAACATCAAGACCGCGACTCTGAACATTCAAACGGTTCGAGATTTGTAGACCAGCAGCGTCATCTTTTGCACTGTTGATTTTAGAGCCTGAAGATAGGCGTTCCATTGATGTTTGTTGAGCGCTGTTTGCACTGTTTAGGTAACGTTGTGCTGTCATTGCTGAAACGTTGGTATTTACATTCACTGCCATGGTGATTTCTCCAATTGATTTTCCGGTATAGCGGCTTCCGACGTCTCGGAAAACCAAGTAGTTATCTCTAAGTTACTTTTAATAACGGCGTGAATGCTGAAACCTTTAGAAAAAAAACAACAAAATTAAAGAAATAGCGAGAAAGCATAAGAAAGCGTGACTGGCAGTGAAGTTATCAAAAAAAGATGAGAAAAACGCTAAAGTTGTCGAAAAGTCAGCCGGGGTAAATGTTGTGTTTTAATTAACCAAAGGGCTTTAGTTAACCGAGAATACCTTTATAAGATTAGGCCTGATTTATTAGCCTAACAGCGTTAAGGCTAGGTTTGGTGCTTGCTTAGCTTGAGCTAAAATAGTGGTACTGACTTGCTGTAGTATTTGTTGCTTGAGCATTTGAGTGGTTTCTTTGGCGTAGTCTGTATCTTTGATTCGACTGTTTGATGCCCCTAGGTTCTCATGAACATTTTCCAGATTATTAATGGCATGGTCAAAGCGATTTTGCATTGCCCCTAATTCAGAACGGTGACTATCCACATATTTCATCGCCGTATCCAAAATAGAGACGGCTCGCTGTGCTCCCCCAACATCAGTGACATTAATATCATCGACTGACTCGTAATAACCCGCCGACATCGAAAGCTCACTGGCTAATGAGCCTGAGAAAGAGATCGTGCCTGCCGTGTCTTCGCCTGACATGTAGATCTGAAGCTGCCCCTCATCATTCACTGAAGCGGACACGAGATCCGTTTGACCATTAATGTAAGTCGCCAACTCTTCGATATCATCGCCCGTTTTCGCGTTAATCGTGATCTCTTGTGGCTGACCAAAACGATCGGTAAACGCCATCGTCATATCTGCCTGGTTGGATTTAACTTCCCACGTGTCATTTGCCATGCCATTGGCGACATAGCTAAAGCCGCCCATGTTGATATCATCGGTGCGCATGTTTTTCAAACCTACCTGCACCGCTTCGCCAGAACTGCCACCAATTTGAAATGACGAACTACCAAAACTACCGTTAAGGAGTTTTTTACCGCCAAACGAAGTCGTTTCAGCAATTCGATTCAACTCATCATTTAAGGCGGTGACTTCTTCTTGAATAGCTGCCCTTTCCGATTGGCTATTCGAACCATTAGTCGCTTGCAGTGACAGATCTCGCATACGTTGCATGATATTGGTGGTTTCGTTCATCGCCCCTTCTGCAGTCTGCATAATGGAAATACCGTCGTTAGCATTTCGAACGGCAACATCAATACCACTCATCTGAGTTTCTAATCGATTCGAAATTTGTAAACCAGCCGCGTCATCTTTAGCACTATTAATACGACTCCCTGAAGCTAAGCGCTCCAAAGATTGGTTCAGCATGTTATTAGCATTAGAGATATTCCTCTGAGCCACTAACGCCGAGACATTCGTATTAACTGTTATAGCCATAGACCTTCACTTGCAAAAAAATGAATAAAACTCACGATTACTCTTGTATCGACCAATTCATATAGAGCTTTAATAGAAAAAGGAGCCTCTAGGCTCCCTTTCTTTATTGCTGATGAGGCGATTTACTTAATCGTTAATGCACTCAACATATCAGCCGAAGGCGCAAAGTAGTAAGCGCCTGTCACTGCTCTAGTAAAGCGAAGCAGTTGGTCTGTTTTACCATCGGTTGCGCCGTACATGCTCTCTAACATCGCATCGAAGTTATGGCGAACATTACAGTAAGCGATGAACAGTAAGCCGTGATCGCCTGTTGCTGTGCCGTAAGGTAAGCTGTGACGAACAATTTTAAGGCCCTTGCCTTCTTCTTTGATATCGACACGGCCAACGTGAGACGCTGCTGGCACATCATCTAGCTCGATAGAATCAGGTTTAGTACGACCAACCACTTTCTCTTGTGCTGACACATTCAATCGATTCCAAGCTGGTAGGTTGTGCACAAAACGCTGCACCATAACATAACTACCACCAGCAAATTCACCTTCAGGAACAATCGCGACTTCAGCGCGCTGTGCGTCTTTCGGGTTTTCAGTGCCATCAACGAAATCGGTCATGTCACGAGAATCTAAGAAGCGGTAACCGTAAGTTTCATCAACCACTTCAACGTCTGCTGCGACTTCAGCTAGCAATTTGCGTAGGATGAAGAAGTGCAGGTCATGTCGGTTTGAATGACAGTGAATCAGAACATCAGACAGTGTGCTCGGTGCCGTGATATCACCTTCACCAAGCGCAGGAAAATCAATTAAGTCAGAGGGAGCAGCTTGCTCGAACTTATCCCAAAAAGCCTTTGAGAACGCAACCGACGCCGTTAAGTTCGCATCTGGTTGAGTTTGGTTAAGCTCGTCGATTAGAGTCGGAAGCTTTTGAATTTCCGCTAATACGTTAGCAGCGTTAGCGTTCACTTTAAGTTGAACGTAAAGAGCGAAAGGCCCAGCTTCAGGCAAAATAGCACTTTGAACGTTAGGCTGCTCATTTGAAACATTAAGCATAGATTATTCCTTCCAGTTTTAGCTTCTAAGTATAATTGTGAATGGTACAAATGTTTTGATGAGAATCAGTCTTCGAGCTCAACCACTTTAAAGCAATCCCTAGCGGCATGACTATTGGTTAAATAAAGCGCTAACCAGAGGAGCAATAATAGAGTGATAGCATTTGACCAACGGAACCATCCGTTATCCAAATAGATTAAATAAATTGTGTGGGAGCCCTGTGCCAAGATAGCCATCATGGTAACCCAACGTCCCCATGAAACCACTTTATTAAGGCGCTTTCTATCTGGTGATCTGAGTCCAAACAACCACATGAGTAACAAGCTCGGAATACTCAATGCAATCCCAACATAAAACATTTGATGATCTGGATAGATGATTTCGAGGATATCAGTGCCCGACTCTCGGCTTGCACCTGCAACAATGAAAACGACCAAAGCTTTCGCCAAAAATAGCCAACCTAACCATAATAGGATTGGGGCTTTTAAAAAGCCGTGCTTGTCGTATTGTTCTATGGAGTACCGCACAACTCTCACTTTCACTTATTTTCAAACCAACACTTTAACGCAAATCATTCATACTTAACTAGGTTTGCGTTATCTTATTGGTTAATCCGTTTTAATTATCGAACTCAGTATGAAAAAGAAAACTAATACACCATCTGTTGAATCTCAACAAGAAGCACTGAAGATAGCCAAAGCGACGCAAAAGCCAGCTCAAACCAAAGAACAAACCAAGTTGATAGCTCAAGGTATCGAGAAAGGCATCGCACTCTATAAAAAGCAGCAGAAAGAACGTGGCCGCCAAGCCGATAAAGCTAAAAAGCGCGTACAAAAAGAGAAGCAGACTCTACAAGCGAACCAAGACCAAGAACAGAATGTCGACTCGAATAATGAAACAACATCAAATCACGCCAGTAAATTGCCGTGGTTATTATTGTTCGCAAGCTGGATAGGTTTCGCGATTTATTTGATGAAATAACAGGATAAGCGTATGAAAAAGGAATTAATCGCTTTAGCTATGAGTAGCGTGTTACTCGGTTGCACGACACCGACATCAACGCCTCATAGCGAAGCTGCCAACGTGCAAATGGATTACCATGGCGTGATTAATATCGATAAATGTAAGTATAAAGGGGAAGTCACTGGCAGCGAGGGCCATTGGTATAGTTACCTGTTTTACCCAAATGACACCTTGATTCAGGGCGCGATGAATGAGCTCAAGTCAAATACGATTGAGTTAGGTGCAGATACCGTGATATTTACACTTCCCCAAGACTTTTCCACTTCCGTGACTATGTTGGGCACTGCCTATCTGTGTAAGTAGGTAGAAACATAGTTAGATAGCTCAGCGCTCAAATGAGCGAGAGGCTACCTCTTCTATTTCGATTTCTACTTCTACTTCTACTTCTACTTCTACTGCAAAAAAGAAAGCCAGCTTTCGCTGGCTTATGCACTAAATCCAAGGCTTGTTGCTATATCGCCTTTACGCTGGATAACCCATTGACTGTCAAATGGACCCCAGTCGGATAACTGGTAATAGCCATCATTATGACGTCGCCCATCTTGGACCGCTAACCCCAACAAAAAACCACAGATGCACAACATTACCAAAACCTTGACTAAATCAATTTAACATCTTGAATCAATATTATACATTGAGTTATCGTAACTTCTTATTAAAAGGATTTTGATATGAATTCAAGTAATTTACTAACAAAGGTTTGCTCTAAACCATCTAGACGAGTCTTGAGAAAGGCGGTTTGTTTTGCACAAGCATCCAGTCATTCCTTAAACATCTACGCGGAAGATTATCGCCGTAGTGAAGAGCATACTTTCTTAGATTTTCTAATTAAACCTAAAGAAAGCAGTGCTCGATACGATGATTTTTTCGTACAATGGTGTAATTCGATATTAGAAATAATAGAGGATATTCACTCAGAGCTAGAACTACCTATGATGGAAGTCAACTTTAATCTACTAACGGGGAATAGTTGGGAGCATAAATTTATTAAAGAACAGAAAAATAGTACTAATATTTTCCTTATTGATTATTCCAAAGGAATAATCGCATTCCAGTTACTTAGAGAACTGTTTAGCCAAGGACATGATATATTGCTGCTCACCGATATAAAGTGGCAACAACCTTTGAAAGTTGCTTCTGCTATAGATCCACTTCACCGCAGCGATAAAAATGCAGAAATAGATAAAGAGATTATTTCCCGAAGCTTAGAGTTACAAAAACGATTGAACGCAAAGATTTCTCTCGTGTATTGTCAGTATGTTGCTCCCTACTTATATCGATACTCTAAAGAGATATTGGCACATCAAAAACAGTCGATTACCAACTTTCTTGAATTAAACAAACATGCTCTTTTACCACTTCGGTTTATAAAGTCGAACCCCGAAGAGGGGCTGCCTGATATTGTCAAATCCATGGGAGCTTCTATTTTAGTCTTGGGTGCTTGCAAACGTACTGCACTGTCTCGCTATTGGTCAGGAAGTACTGTTGATACATTAATGGCAAATCCACCATGCGACTTACTGCTTGTCAATAAATAAGCATACTGACACTTTTAATACAGTTGATCAATTAGCATTAACTGTATTAATTATAGTTTTTTATTTTGATTCACGTATGATTTTTATAGCACCATCAAGATGGATATCACGTTGCGGGTAAGCTATGGTTACCCCATTTTCTTTAAAGGCGGAATCTATCTCAAAACGAATGTCGCTCGTTACTAGTCTAACGCCCCCTTCCACTTGTGAATTAACCCAAAAAAAAACTTCAAACATGAGTGCATTGTCACCAAAATCTTGGAAGAAAACACCTATTTCAAATGTTGGGAGTACCTGAGGGTGACTTTCTGTAATATTACGCATCAATTTCTCTACTAACCTAACATCACTGCCATAAGCAACCCCCACAGAAACCGTACCTCTTATTAGCTTGTCCCGTAAAGTCCAATTAATTACCGTATTTTCCAGTAATATACTGTTAGGAATCAACATATGAACACCATCTACACGTCTAATACGAGTAGAGCGAGTATTAATTTGCTCTACCGTTCCTTTTGCTCCTTCTACCTCAAGAAAGTCACCTATACGTATTGGTTTTTCGCCAATAAGTATCCAACCACTAATAAAGTTATTGATAATATTTTGCGCTCCAAACCCAAATCCTATGGCAATGGCTCCTGAAAGAAATGCAAATGCAGCAATGGGAATATTAAGCATCGATAACGTGGTGATAAATATAATAAAAATTGCCAAAACAAATAACACACGTTCAATCAAATGAACAATATTGGGATCTTTCCCTGATGCTGTTAACTTAGACTTAATTGCCTTTATAACTAACTTTGAAATCCAAAAACTTGTTATTACCCAAATTGGAACGGCAAGTAATGCCCATAATGTTACTGGTTGCTCGTTGAAAGTAAAAAGGGTCATCTCTAACCAAGAGATCGATTTTTCAAACATATTAGTAACTTCCTATAAACTTAAACCATCGAATGCTAATGATGAATTGATTTAGTACCTTTTCTCGTGAATTACTAAGAACATTAATTTTTTGTCAACGAACATCACAAATCATCTTTAATTTCTCTTGAAGCAACATCCTCAGATAGCTTATCTATTTGCTGCGCAATTACTTCTTCATCTTCATCAAAATAAGCAATGTGGTACATAGCTTCTCCCTCTTGAATCAAGGGGATATTTTGTTTCCCAATAATAACCCCCGTGCGAGGCGCAATAATTACAGCTAATTCTTCTCCATAAGCACTACTGATCGTAGCTAATTGATCTCCTCTCTTGACGTAATCACCCAACTGATATTTGTGTTTAACAATTCCACTGGCGCTTCCTCGTACCCATTGGCTACCTCGGGCAATCACAGGTTCAGGTACATCCCGCTGTGGACGCCTGCCTTTACTAATCATATTTAAGTGCCGTAAAACACGTATGACCCCTCTTGTTCCCATTCGAATAGATGCTTCATCAAAACGCAGTGCCTCGCCTCCCTCGAAAACCAAGACCTTCGTGTTTGAGTGAGTTGCACAATCACGTAATGAACCATCAATCTCTTTCGAATGCAGCACTAGAGGAGCACCAAAAGCGTTCGCTAATTCCGCAGTTATCTCGTCTTCTACATTTGCTCGAATCTGAGGTAAATTAGTTCGATGAATCGCACCAGTATGCAAATCTATTCCATACTGACATTTTTCAATAATCTCAGTCCTAAAGATATTCGCAACTCTCGCAGCCAGTGAACCTTTAGGAGAGCCTGGGAAGCTGCGGTTTAGATCTCGGCGATCAGGTAAATATCGGCTTTGATGTATAACTCCATGAACATTCACCATTGGAACAAAAATAATCGACCCACGAAGCACTTTAAAACGTTTCATATTGATAATTCTGTGAACGATTTCGATGCCATTTAACTCATCGCCATGAACCGCAGCACTAACAAAGATAGTTGGCCCATCTAGCTTCGCTCTCATGATATAGACGGGTAAAGAAACTTCTCCATCGGTGTATAATTTTGCTACAGGAAGCGCTATTTTCATTCGTTCGCCAGGCAACACACAATGGGTACCAATACATAAATCAGACATAATAATTATCCCTGCCCTCGTGTCTTATTAGCATTTAATTTTGCCTTTTTATCAATAAAATCATAAAGCTTACCTGCTACATCTAAGTTGGTAGCTCTTTCTATACCTTCTAAACCAGGAGATGAGTTAACTTCCATTACCATTGGACCACTATTGGATCGCAGCAGATCCACTCCACAGAAATTTAATCCCATAATTTTTGCAGCGTTTACTGCCGTCTCTCGCTCCTCTTTAGTTAAACGAATAATTTCCGCTGAACCTCCGCGATGCAGGTTAGAGCGGAATTCCCCCTCAACCGCCTGTCGCTTCATAGCCGCGACAACTCGACCTCCAATGACAAGACAACGAATATCAGCTCCTCCAGACTCTTTTATGTATTCTTGAACGAGTATGTTAGCTTTGAGCCCCATAAAAGCTTCAATAATACTTTCTGCAGCTTTTGCAGTATCAGCTAAAACTACACCAATACCCTGCGTGCCTTCTAACAATTTAATGACGAGAGGTGCCCCGCCTACATTCTTGATTAAATCTTTAATATTGTCCGGTTTACTCGCAAAACCCGTTCTTGGTAAGCCTATTCCTTTACGGGACAAAAGCTGCAAAGATCGTAATTTGTCACGGGAACGACTGATCGCTACAGATTCATTCACATTAAAAGTACCCATCATCTCAAACTGTCTCGCTACTGCTGTACCGTAAAAAGTAATAGAAGATCCAATACGAGGAATCACAGCATCATAAAGAGGAAGCTCATTACCTTTGTAACGAACCGTAGGTCGACTACTCGTAATATCCATATAACAATGCAGCGTATCAATCACATCAACAATATGCCCTCGTTCAACGCCAGCCTCTACTAAGCGACTTGTGGAGTACAACTTTGGATTTCTAGATAAAATTGCGATTTTCATTTTTATTTACCTTATAAGAAAAATACAGTACTTGTTATATAATAGTTAGTATTCACCGACTTATTTCACTTTGTTCGAAATAACTTATTATCTGAGATCGGGCTTATACTGTGGTCAACTGATATTGGCTACGCTCTAGAGTTTAACCAGAACATTCGTTCTGATTCATTGGGTGTCAAACTGTAGTTCTAAAGATATGACAGAGTTCAAGTTGCAGGGATAACTCAATCATGACACTGAAATATCTTAGGTCGTGCTCTGAGTAAGCTAGCTTAGTTCTTGTGATTTATTTTATGAAATTACAAGATAAGCGGATGAACAAGGAATGGATTGCTTTAAAGATGAGTGGTGTACTTTGGGGATACGCAATATCAACTACAGTTTCTCGCAACGAAGCTGACCAAGAACAAATGAATTAACCCCACACTCTGATTGATATCAATCAGTCCGGGTACCAAGAGGAAGTCACAAGCAGCGAAGATCACTGGTACTGCTACTTATATAAGCAAATAAATTAGCGCATCGACATCTCGATATACTTTGATTTTACGACGCCCAAAAGAAAGCCAGCTTTCGCTGGCTTATGCACTAAATCCAAGGCTTGTTGCTATATCGCCTTTACGTTCGATAACCCATTGACTATCAAATGGCCCCCAGTCGGATAATTGGTAATAGCCATCATTGTGACGTCGCCCATCTTGAACAAACATAAGTTCAATACCGATCCCCGGTAACGCCTTGAGTACATCTTGAATAGTACGACGAGGCCACCCCGTTTTTTCGATGAGTTTAGGCACATTTGGCCTATCAAGGCTTTCCACTAACAATGCTAAATATAGCCGCCTTGCAAAAACAGGACTCAACTCCATTGACACCTCCTATATATGTGCAACTCAATTATTTCTTTTTTTGCTGACAACATGTTGAGGCTGATCAATAAGTCTCCAATAGTGACATTTTCTTACTGTTTTTTTTCACTCTATGAAATATTCCTCACTCTATTTTGTCTGAATTGCAGCTTCCTGATAGGATTCAACTCATAACAACGAAATAAAATCACCCAAAGGAAGAACAATGACTATCACTATGTTTGGCATTCCGAACTGCGACACCATTAAAAAAGCAAAGAAATGGCTTGAAGCTGAAGGTATTGAGTTCGAATTTCACGATTATCGCAAACAAGGCATCACTGAAGAGTTGGTTACGACCTTCTGTTCAGAGCTTGGCTGGGAACTTGTATTGAACAAACGTGGTACGACTTATCGCCAACTTTCACAAGAACAGAAAGATACATTAACGGAAGACAAAGCCGTCACTCTGCTTGTTGAGCAACCAGCAATGATCAAGCGCCCAATATTAAAAGTAGAGGGTAAGCTTCACATCGGATTTAAAGCGGATCAATATGCCGCTATTTTTGCTTAATCAGCCGCATAAAATTCAGTAAAAAAGCGTTGAACCTCCCCGATTCAGCGCTCACAATTAATGATTAGACGTTTTATTTAAACAAGGAATTCAAGGATGACAGATAGCCCAACTTTGGCTCTGGCAAAAGACCTCATTAGCCGCCAATCAGTAACACCAGAAGACGCAGGCTGCCAAGACCTAATGATTGAACGCTTAAAAGCGCTAGGTTTTGAAATTGAGGTCATGGTATTTGAAGATACAACGAACTTCTGGGCTCGCCGTGGTACAGAGGCGCCTCTGTTTGCTTTTGCAGGCCACACTGATGTTGTACCTGCTGGCCCAATCGAGCAATGGAACACTAAGCCATTTGAACCGACTATTGTAGATGGTTTCCTACACGGTCGCGGCGCGGCAGACATGAAAGGCTCTTTAGCTTCAATGATTGTGGCTGTGGAACAATTCATTGCCAAGCACCCAGACCACACAGGATCAATCGGTTTCCTTATCACTTCAGATGAAGAAGGCCCGTTCATCAACGGGACAGTACGTGTTGTGGAAGCGCTTATGGCGCGCGGTGAGAACATCGACATGTGTATTGTTGGCGAACCATCAAGCACTGAGTTCGTTGGTGATGTCGTGAAGAACGGCCGTCGTGGTTCTATCACTGGCGACCTAGCGATTAAAGGTACACAAGGTCATGTAGCCTACCCTCACCTTGCGAACAACCCGGTACACAGCTCTCTACTTGCTATCAATGAATTGGCTACAACCGAGTGGGATAAAGGTAATGACTACTTCCCACCGACCAGCTTCCAGATCCCAAATGTGAGTGCGGGCACGGGCGCATCAAACGTCATTCCTGGTGAATTTAATGTTCAGTTTAATCTTCGCTTTAGCACAGAGTTAAACAACGACATCATCGTTGAACGAATCACAAACACACTCGACAAGTACGATTTCGAATACGATTTGAAATGGACATTCAATGGCGACCCGTTCTTAACAGACGCTGGCTCGTTGCTTGATGCTATTGTTGATGCCGTTGGTCACGTTAACGACGTAAAACCAGCCTTACTGACCACAGGTGGTACATCTGACGGACGCTTTATTGCGCGCATGAAAGGGCAAGTCGTAGAACTAGGTCCGGTTAATGCAACCATTCACAAGGTTAACGAATGCGTGAAAGTGGCTGACTTAGAGAAACTAACTGACATGTACGAAAGAACATTAGTGAACCTGTTCGCTAAGTAGTTTATCATCAGCGATTCATAGCATCTAATTATTGAGAGACGCGTTATGACACCAGAGCAGCTAACCGGACAATCAGATTCTCATCTAGAACCTAGCCTCATTGGCAGCAAAACCTTCTTGGTTCACAGTGAAGTCAAAGATGACCTAAACGATTTGATTGAAGCTGCTCAACTCGCTGGCTTTAAAATGGAGATTGCCAGTGGCTTTCGCGACTATGAAAGGCAATCTCTGATTTGGAACCGCAAGTTTTCTGGTGAAGCACCGATATTAGATTCAGAAAGCCAACCACTGGATGCTTCAACACTCAGTGAACAGCAAAAGTTGTCGGCGATCCTGAGGTGGTCTGCGCTTCCCGGAGCGAGTCGTCACCATTGGGGTTGTGACTTTGATGTCTTTGCTCGTAACCACTTACCTGAAGGTACTCAGCTACAACTGGAACCATGGGAATACCTCACTGGTCACCAGCAAGCATTTTACCAATGGCTGTCTGCCAATGCATCTCAGTTTGGATTCTTCTTTCCTTACAGCCAAGACCTTGGTGGTGTGGCGATAGAACCTTGGCATATAAGCCACCGTAAAGTTTCGCAGTTGTGTTTATCACAGTTATCTCCCACTTTACTTGGCAAGCAACTCCAATCTAAGCCAATATTAGGGTATGAGATTATTATGGAGCAGCTAGACGCAATCTATGCGCGCTTCGTGGCGAATATCAGTCATTAGGAGCGCTTATGTTAGAGTGGCTTACAAACCCTTGGGTTATCATCATAATCGTAGTTAGCGTTGTGGTGGGTAATATTGCTGCGCTCAAACAGACCGCTAATATGGATCTGACGGGTCGTAACAAAACAGAGAAAGACTTAGACAAACTCAATCAATTGGATAAACAGAACCAAGAGAAAGCTCAAAAAGATGAGCCTACGGACAGCAAAGACATTTAACCTAATGCTCTTGATACGCTAGCGCCAACCAGTCAGGTACGCTGTTATCCCTAGTTAGAAAATAGATAAGACAACTGGCACATAAACGCTAACTAATAAACATAAAAAAAGAGGACAATGTATGTCCTCTTTTTAATTATCAAAATTAGCTCAGTGCTTATTCAGCTTTTGCTTCTTTCTTATCTTTGGTTTGGTCAGCAACGTGTGCCAATACCGGTACCATCGACTTAAGTAGCTCTTCTTCTACAGGCTTACCTGTTGCATCCGTTACGTTAATCGATGTACGGTTACCAAGATCACCAAACAAGAAGGTGTAAGTACCTGGCGCTAAGTCAATAGGCTGTAGGCCAATCTCTTCCCAGAATTCATCATCTGGCGCTGCATACTTAGCTTTCACTGTACCTTGAGACTGATTACGCTCTTCAAGTTCGAAGCCCATCGTAGGTAGCAAAGTAGGTAGTCGTTGCCACAATACGTTGTATGGTGTACGAGCAATGATCACAGGGAAACCACTGCGGTCAGTTCCCATTGAGATAGGAATACGTTTCACCAACTCTTGTGCTTTCACTGCAGCTTCAGCACGAAGATCTGCATCGTATCTCGCCATCACTAGGTTCGTTAAGAACGCGTTGTAACGCTCTTTATTGGTTGCCGATACAGGCTTCTCTTCAGAGCCTTCACGCCAATCTATCAAGTTAATCTTGAAACCATAGCGGTTGTTCGCTTGGAAACGAGAGATAGAATAACGACTGCCAATCTCGACTTCTTCATCTTCAGAAACCCACGTAACCCAATCAGTCTCAATGTCATTTTCTGACTGTTCACGAATGCCGATATTACGCTGGGTCAGCATATCTGCAGCCGTTTGCCATACTCGGTCAGCCTCTTCAGCACGAAGGAGCCATAACGTCACTTCACCATTTTGACGCTCAGTACGAGCGCCAGGGATCAGTTCAAGAACCTGTTGAGGAGGACGAATATCCACTTGACGACCGGTACCACCACCGAATTCACCGCTTGGGATATCAAAGTTTGGGTAGAACTGAGGCTGAGCATCTTCAGGCAATTGCCATTGTGAAAACTCAGGTGTTTCTAAGTATTCAAAATCATCTTTGGCTTGGCGACGTTGAGTCGGGCTGCCAGAACATGCTGTAAGAACGAAAACAGCCAGTGAACCGATCACTAGCTGGTGAGAATACTTCATTTATACTCCTAAATGCCGAAGGTTCGCTTCGGCATTGCTTTATACGTTTTTAGTAAATGCACGCTTCAGTCATTGCTTGAGCAACAACAGGTTGAGCTGGTTTTGACAGTTCAGTCAGTGGTAGACGTAAGCCACCTTCAGCAATCAGACCCATTTTGTGAACCGCCCATTTTACGGGAATAGGGTTAGACTCAACGAACAAATTCTTATGTAGTGGCATCAAACGCTCATTGATCGCTTCAGCTTCTTCAAACTTGCCTTCTTTTGCTAGCTTGAACATAGTCGCCATATCAGCAGCTGCAACATTGTTCGTTACAGAGATCACGCCATCGCCACCACGCTTAACAAATTCAAGACCAGTTAAGTCATCACCACTTAGTAAGATAAAGTCTTCGCCACAAAGTTCACGGTGAATTGCAATTCTTTCGAGATCACCAGTCGCATCTTTCAGTGCAACGATGTTTTCGATCTCGGCAAGGCGAGCAACCGTTTCTGGCAACAAGTCTACCGCAGTGCGACCAGGTACATTGTAAAGGATCTGTGGAACGTCACTGACTTTAGCAATTGCTTTGTAATGTTGGTACAAACCTTCTTGAGTCGGTTTGTTGTAGTACGGCGTTACGCTCAGGCAACCAGCAATACCAGAACCATTGAGCAAACGGCTGAAAAGTACAGATTCGTGAGTTGCGTTTGCACCCGTACCAGCGATAACAGGAATACGGCCATCAGCAAATTCAACGACCTTATTGACGACTTTGACATGCTCTTCAATAGTGAGTGTTGAAGACTCACCAGTTGTGCCAACCGCAACCAGACCATCACTACCTGCTGCAACATGGTGATCAACTAACTTTTTAAGGCTGTCGAAATCCACTTCACCATCTGCATTAAATGGTGTAACTAGCGCAACGATACTTCCTGAAAACATGTCTATCTCCCTTAATTTATTCTTTTTGCATGTTACTGTAAGCCAATCAATAAACACAAGACATTAAAGTGGCTTACCAGCAACATCTGCAGTAAATATTGTCGTATGTTTGAGGTAAAACGACTTATAACCGCGTTCGACCTAGAATTTGGGTAACTTACACTCAATCTAGCGAATAGCTCAGCACTCGATGTCAGTAACAAGTAAGCAATGCTCTCACACCACTCTTTGAATTTTAAACACTCTAAATATTCCTATTACTTGTTACATATTTGAAGCAAAGTGCCTCATAAAAGCCCCAACCACACACTTATTCCTCTAGCTAACTGTGCTAACATGCATGAATCAATGGAATATAAGAGACGTGATTTTATGACTCAACATCTAGTAATCACAGCTGTGGGCACTGATCGCCCAGGTGTATGCAACCAAGTGGTTCACTTAGTCACCCAATCAGGCTGTAACATTATTGATAGCCGTATCGCTCTATTTGGCGAAGAATTTACGCTTATCATGCTACTGTCTGGAAAGGCAAACAACATCACCCGCGTTGAAACCACCCTGCCCTTACTTGGACAAGAGCACGACTTGATTACGATTATGAAGCGAACCTCAACTCATGATGTGATTGAGAACTCTTACACAGTAGAGGTGTTCGTTGAGTCAGACGATAAAATCGGCCTTACCGAGCAGTTTACCCAGTTCTTCGCAGACCGAAACATCGGGCTTGATTCGTTAAGTGCGCGAACCATCAATAAATCTAAAGTTCAGCTCGACAACGACCAATTCCATATCTCTATTACCGCTTCTGTGCAATCAGAATGTAATTTGATGCAGCTACAAGAAGAATTCGACGCGCTGTGTCAGAGCCTATCCGTACAAGGCTCGCTCAACTTTATCAAAAACAGTTTTTAAAAAGGAAATATCATGAATACGCTAACGGCTGGTGTTCCAGCACCTGCTTTTTCTCTTCCAGATCAAGATGGCAATATCGTATCTCTTGGTGACTTCAAAGGTAAAAAAGTCCTTTTCTATTTTTACCCAAAAGCAATGACTCCAGGTTGTATTGTGCAAGCTGAAGGCCTCCGTGATATCAAAGCACAGCTTGATGACCTGAATGTGGTTGTTCTAGGTGTGAGTGTTGACCCAGTCAAACGCCTACCAAATTTCGTCGAGAAGAAATCTCTAAACTTCACACTACTATCTGATGAAGACCACAGCGTTGCTGAACAGTTTGGCGTTTGGGGCGAGAAGAAATTTATGGGTAAAGTGTACGATGGTCTTCACCGTATTAGCTTCCTAATTGATGAAGAAGGTCAGATTGAACACGTCTTCAACAAGTTCAAAACCAAGACTCACCACGAAGTGGTTTTAGATTACTTCAACCCAGAAGCTTAATGTCGATTTTAGTGAGTTGATTCTCTAAATTCGCACCTAGCGAATCTAAATACACTACTCACTACTAAGCCAAATGCAAAAAGGCCGAATATCATGGATATTCGGCCTTTTTCACTTATTCAAATTAATAGCGCGTTCAATTACGATTGATGTTCAGGGTCATCGTCAAGAGCATGACTCGGTAAGGCATTCCAAACCGCTTTCACCAACGTGGCTAGAGGGATTGCAAAGAACACGCCCCAGAATCCCCACAGTCCGCCAAATACTAACACTGCAACAATAATCGCTACTGGGTGCAGGTTTACCGCTTCAGAGAACAGAACCGGTACCAACACGTTACCATCTAGCGCTTGGATAATGCCGTACGCCAGCAGCAGCCAGTAAAACTGAGGTTCTAACCCCCACTGGAACAAACCGACAATCGCGACAGGAACCGTCACAGCCGCCGCGCCGATATATGGAATCAATACCGAGAAACCAACCGCGACAGCCAACAGTGCTGAATAACGTAAATCCAGAATCGCAAAAGTTACGTAGCTGACACCACCGACGATCAAAATCTCGAGCACCTTACCGCGAATGTAGTTTGAGATTTGCTGGTTCATCTCAACCCAAACCTTGGCTGCTAGACGACGGTTCTTAGGCAGAACGCCACTGGCCATACTGATCATCTCTTCTTTATCCTTTAGTAAGAAGAAAATCAGCAGCGGTACAAGAATCAGGTAAACAGCAAGCGTAGCCAAACTAACAAGAGAAGCTAAAGAACCCTTCACAACGCTTTCACCAAAACCTAATGCTTTGTTCTTCGCATTCGACATGACGGATTCAACAATCTGTAAGTTAGCTAATTCTGGGTAACGGTCGGGAATGGTCGCAATAAACTTTTGCAGGCTTCCGTACATGCTCGGGATATCATTAATGAGGTTCCCCACTTGCTCCCAAATCGTTGGTACTAGGCCAAACAACGCCAATAGCATCACGCTGAAGAACATCATGATCACCAACATCACCGAGGGCGTTCTTGGCACACCCAGTCGTTGAAGCTGGGTAACCGGCCACTCAAGTAAATAAGCCAAAACGATTGCAACCAAAAGTGGGGCAATAAGGTGACCAAAGAAGTAGATCGTAATAAAGCCAAAGAGAATGATGGCAACCAAGCTGACAGCATGGGGATCAGAGAAACGTCGTTTATACCAACGATTGACCATTTCAAGCATCTGACTGCAATTCCTTTTTAGTGACGAGGAGATGATAGTAATTAGAGCAAACCTCAGTGATGACGTCATAGGCTTGCAGAGACAAAAAAGTAACAATATCTTTCATCGAGCTATTATCAGAGACATAAATTGACAATGATTGCCCTACTTCTAACTTTACACTGTGACGCTTGGCTAATAATAGTGCCACTGGACAGCGCTCTTGGCGTAAATCTAGAATATTAGGTGTCATTCTTGAGCTCGATGCTTATTATAAGGGTCGTATTGTAATCTGTTTTTGAAAACGCGCCATCATTCATTCACCTTCCTTCATGATAGCGCACGTACTCGGCAAAGGTTACATCAGATAGAGAACCAATTTGCATTGCACTTGTCTTACTGTCAGAAGAAACGGAGTATTACTGACTATATGTTTAAACGCGCTCGCTCAATTGCTTGCTTATGCATCGCAGCTACATTAAGCACCCCAACGTTGGCAAATACCAATGGTTTGGAGCTACCCGATATCGGCACCGCTGCTGGCGGCACACTCACTATCGATCAAGAGCTTATCTATGGTGATGCCTACATGCGCATCATCAGAAGCAGCCAGCCTATCGTAAACGACCCTGTTCTAAACCAGTATATTGATACACTTGGTCATCGCCTTGTCGCTAACGCAAATGATGTAAAGACACCTTTCCAGTTCTTTATGATCCGCGACCGCAACATCAACGCCTTTGCTTTCTTTGGTGGCTATGTTGCTTTGCACTCAGGTTTGTTCCTGCATGCACAGTCTGAAAGTGAATTGGCTTCTGTATTAGCGCACGAAATCGCGCACGTTACCCAACGTCACTTAGCCCGTAGCATGGAAGATCAAGCTCGCCGCTCTCCTGCAACCATCGCAGCACTAGCCGCTTCTGTATTATTAGCGATTGCAGCACCAGAAGCCGGTATCGCAGCTATCACTGCAACATCTGCTGGTAACATGCAAAGCCAAATAAACTACACCCGAAGTAATGAAAAAGAAGCCGACCGCTTTGGTATCAACACGCTTGCAAAAGCAGGATTCGATGTAAACGCTATGCCACGTTTCTTTGGCCGCTTAGCTGATGAATACCGCTATGCGAGCACACCGCCACCAATGCTATTAACTCACCCGTTGCCTGAAGACCGAATCACAGACTCACGCGCTCGTGCTCGTAGCTATACACCACTAAAGCTGGCTCCATCACTGGATTACCATTTAGCTAGAGCCCGGATTGTTGCACGCTATGCGGGTATTAATAATGATGCAGCTCTTGATTGGTTTGAGCGCAAGCTGAAGAAAGCCCCCAAAGCCTTGGTTCCATCATTAGAATATGGACAAGCACTGGTTTACCTAGATTCAAAAAAACTGGATAAAGCAGAACCGATTCTGACCAAACTGATGAATAGCGATCCAACCAACTTGTTTTATCTGGATGCTATTTCAGACCTGCACATTGAACAGAAAAAGCCTGAGATTGCGATTAAAGAATTGAAGTCAGCACTTGAGCGTCAACCAAACAACTCAGTTCTAACCATTAACTACGCCAATGCACTGATTGAAAATGAAGACCTACAGGAAGCCGTTCGCGTATTGCAACGTTACACGCACGATAACCCGAACGACACCAATGGGTGGTACCTGCTTTCAAAGGCAAATACAAATCTTGGCAACAGCGATGAAGAACTGTCTGCTAGGGCAGAGATTTTGGCACTGCAAGCCAACTGGAACAAAGCGATTCAGTACTACACGCAGGCGAGCCAAATAGCGGAACTAGGCAGCCTAAAACAAGCACGTTATGACGCTCGAATCGACCAACTAATGATACAGCGCGAACGCTTCTTATCGTTGCAATAAGTATATTGACTGGCAGCGAAGCTCGTTGCCAAAATACAAAGAAAGCTCAACGTTACACAATAAGAAGCCACTCAGTTGGCTTCGACTGAACGATTAAATCAAAAATAATAATGAGGAAGAACCATGTCTGTCGTGATTTATCATAACCCGCGCTGCTCAAAGAGCCGTCAAACTCTCGAACTGCTTGAAGCAAACGGCGTACAGCCAGAGGTGATCAAATACCTAGATGCGCCTTTGACTGTTGAACAGCTGAAAGTGCTTTTCACTCAGCTTGGTTTTGAGAGTGTTCGCGACATGATGCGTACCAAAGAAGCGGATTACAAAGAAGCGAACCTTGGTGACGCATCAGTGACTGATGAAGATCTTTTCGCTGCGATGGCAACGAATCCAAAACTGTTTGAACGCCCAGTGGTTGTCGCGAACAACAAGGCAAAAATTGGTCGTCCACCAGAACAAGTACTAGAGATTCTGTAATCCAATATGAGCATCAACATTCTTGTTCTCTACTATAGTCGACACGGCAACACCCAAGCGCTAGCAAGGCAAATCGCTCGAGGGGTGGAATCCATCCCGAACTGCGAAGCCATGCTAAGAACGGTGAACAACGTGTATACGGTAGAAGAGCAGCCGGATTCGCGCTATCAACCAACAGATCCTATTGCGACCTTACAAGAGCTCCGTTCTTGCGATGGTTTAGCACTAGGTAGCCCAGTATGGTTTGGTAACATGGCTGGGCCTATGAAGCATTTTTGGGACAGCACAACATCACTGTGGATTAATGGCGATCTGATCGATAAGCCAGCTTGTGTCTTTACCTCTTCTTCATCGTTGCATGGCGGACAAGAGACCACACAGCAAAGCATGATGTTGCCCCTGCTTCATCACGGCATGTTAGTCGTGGGCATCCCCTACTCAGAGCCTGCACTGCACACGACTCAAACCGGTGGCACACCTTACGGTGCAAGCAGTACCGGAGAAAGCGCTTCGCTTAGCAAAGAAGAGATGGAGTTAGCGCAAAATCTAGGTAAACGCCTAGCGCGCATTGCGTTAAACCAGAAGGGAATTTCTCAATGATGTATATGCCAGATAAGGCTATGTCTCCTAAAACCAAGCTATTTCGCTACCTTGCTTTAGCGGGCAACTTGTCGCTTTTATTCTGGGTCGTTGCTTGGCAGATGACACTTTCACCGCACCCGCATCTAAGCAATGTAACCCTGGCGATTGCTTGGGCTATACCGCTGTTACTTCCATTACCGGGAATTTTAGCAGGTAAGCCTTATACTCATGCTTGGGCGAACTTTGTTTTAATGCTCTACTTCCTACACGCGTTAACTATTATGTATGTAGACGGTGGGGAGCGCTTATTAGCGGCTGTAGAACTGCTTCTGACGACTCTAGGCTTTGCGGGCAATATTTTATTTACTCGTTTTAGAGCCAAAGAATTAGGCATCAAACTTAAACGCCTTTCGGAAGTAGAAAAGAAAGAGAAAGCCAAGTTCGAGCAATAATATTGATTCCATGTTTTTAAACTGAAAGGCTTTTAAACTGACTACTAGATAAACAAAAAGCCCTGCGAGACTTATCTTGCAGGGCTTTTTTTATGATTTCATTTCAATCAGTCATGTCGTTAGACGATCACTAACGAACCCACTCATATACCAAACTTGGTTTAGCGTGCACTGGTGCCGTGATGGTGAGTTCTTCTTCACCAGATTCGTCTAGCATCACGTCAGTCGTACTTGTTAGCTCAGCACCTGTAGATAGCTCACTGCCTTTAATCACTTGAACGCTTGAGTCAGTTTCACTTCCCTCGCCTTCAGCATCAACAGCGCTTACTGAATCATCACCTACAGACATAGTGTTGTCTTGCGCTTCAAATTCCGGGCTCACTTCAGGTTCAATGTAAGATTCTTCAACCTTCGCGACTTGGCGAATGCTTTCCACTTCTTGTTCAAACTCTTGTTGAGTTGATAACAAATGAATTCGGAACGTCACTTCATTATTTTGAATTTGTAGGATATCTAAGCTTGCTACTGAGTTTAGACGCTTAAGTGCATTCTCCAATTGGAAGAAGTCTTGAGCATTATTCAAACTGATAAACTGCGTTAAAATCGACTCTGATGATTCACTTGCTACAACAACAGCACTCTTTCCCGCGTAGTAATTGCTGATTTGATCAACCAGTTTCTTAGAAGTCGTTGCACTGTTACCCGATAGCGAACCCGTTACCGGTGATGTTGGTGCGCTCGTCAGTTGGTTTGGTTTTTGGTCATACAAAGTCCAGCGTAATCCAGAAGACTGCGCCTTAATCACCAAAACTGCATCAACAGGGTAACGTTGACTCGCATTGCTAATCGGTGTGACAAAGCTACCCCACAAATCCGAGGTAGCCACTCCCGTTACATCGTCAAAATCACCAACAGGAAACATCAAAGGCAAACCGCGCTCTTTTGCATTGGTTTGTAAACCTGCCGCTAATTGTGAGTTGGAGTGTTCCCATACAATATTCTTGTCGTAGTTCTGTTCTTCCACCAGCCAAACAAGGATATTTGAGCGAGTATCAGGCCAGTACGGTAATTGTGCTTGAGTCAGTAGTGAACGGATTTGGGCACCGTTAAAACGCATGCGCAATGTTGATTGGTCATTGCTTTCGCCAAAACTCATTTGAGACATGTACTGCGCACTCTTACGCATCGCCTTTTGAATCGTCTCATTCGAAGCGACATCCGTTTGGCCAGTCGCACGTATCAATACCTGCTCCATGCCAGTATTTCTTGCCACTTGTTCTGGTTGTTTGTCTTCAGCGTTAATCGCAACTTCAGCACTAAAGATATCTACTTGAGTTAGGGCATAACTCGGAGAGGCTAATAGTCCCATCAACAACAATGCTATGTAGCGCATATTGATCCTAATATTCAAAGCTTGTGCCTTGATGATAAGCAACTATGGATTGAGGGGCAAGGTCGATAGCGCCCACTGCGTTTAATAACCACAAAATATCACCTAACCATGATAAATCGTTCACTTGTAAACTAAATTTTTCTTATTTTGTTAGAGATAAACATCACTAATATAAATAAATTTGATCTACCCGACATAGCAACCGATTGCCAAGTGATAGAATCCCGCGAATTTTTATTTTCACTTTTCATATAAAGACCATTTAAGGACATAACATGAAAAATGCTTTGCAAGGTGCGCAAATGCTATTTGTCGCTTTTGGTGCACTTGTATTGGTGCCCCTGCTGACAGGCCTAGATCCAAACGTAGCGCTCTTTGGTGCAGGTATCGGTACCCTTTTATTCCAACTTATTACACGCCGTTCAGTGCCAATCTTCTTAGCGTCTTCTTTTGCATTCATCGCACCTATCATGTTCGGCATTCAAACTTGGGGTGTTGGTGCAACCATGGGCGGCCTTATGGCTGCTGGTGTTGTGTATGTATTAATGGGTGCATTGATTAAAGTACGTGGTGTCGCCTTCATCCATAAACTGCTTCCCCCAGTCGTGGTTGGCCCTGTAATCATGGTTATCGGCTTAGGTCTTGCACCTGTTGCGGTAAACATGGCGCTAGGTAAAACGGGGGATGGCGCGGTTCAACTTATTGATGCAGACGCCGCGTTATGGATTTCTTCTATTTCATTACTGGTAACGATTGTCATCAGTGTGTTCTCGAAAGGCTTCCTTAAGCTACTGCCAATCTTCGGTGGTATTGTTGCGGGTTACGTAACGAGCTTGGTATACGGCGTCGTTGATTTTACCCCTGTCGCTCAAGCCGCTTGGTTAGCACTACCAAACTTCACAGCGCCAGAATTCAACATCAACGCTATCTTCTTTATGGTATTTGTAGCAATTGCACCTGCTGTTGAACACGTGGGCGACATGCTTGCTATTTCGAATGTAACCGGTAAAGACTACCTTAAGAAGCCAGGCTTACACCGCACAATTACTGGTGACGGTGTGGCAACAATTGCTGCTTCTATGTTGGGCGCGCCACCAAATACAACCTACAGTGAAGTAACGGGGGCTGTAATGCTGACTAAAGCATTCAACCCAGTGATCATGACTTGGGCAGCGGTAACAGCGATTGTTCTGGCTCTAGTAGGCAAGCTAGGCGCTCTATTACAAACGATTCCTGTTCCTGTGATGGGAGGCATCATGATCCTGCTGTTTGGTTCAATCGCAACAGTTGGCCTAAACACCCTAATTCAGAACAAAGTCGACCTACACAAATCACGTAACCTCGTGATTGTTGGTATTACTTTAGTCTTCGGTATTGGCGGCATGGCATTTGGCATCGGTGACTTTAGTCTACAAGGTGTAAGCTTATGCGGCATCGTGGCAATTCTGCTAAACCTAGTTCTTCCAGAAGAGTTAGGCGATAACACTGTAGTAGATAAAGCTCAAATCGATTAATAAATCGGTAAGGGGAGATTCAAAAGAATCACAACCTAACAAGATCAAAAAAGGAGAGCATCGAATGCTCTCCTTTTTTATTAATACGGTTAATTCAGCGAGTTAAGAGACTGTTTAAATTCACTTAAGCTGAAACCGAACTACTTAGTACCGAAGATCTTATCACCAGCATCGCCAAGACCAGGAACAATGTAGCCCTTGTCGTTTAGCTTCTCATCGATTGCAGCAGTGTAAAGCTCAACATCTGGGTGCGCTTTTTCTAGTGCAGCGATACCCTCTGGGGCAGCAACAAGTACCAGTACTTTAAATACTTTACAGCCTTGCTCTTTAAGAAGGTCAAGAGTTGCAATCATAGAGCCGCCAGTTGCTAACATTGGATCAACCACTAGAGCAATACGCTCATCAATGTTAGATGCTAGCTTGTTGAAGTATGGTACAGGCTCTAATGTTTCTTCGTCACGGTAGATACCCACGACACTGATTCGAGCACTTGGCATATGCTCTAAAACACCATCCATCATGCCTAGACCTGCACGTAGGATTGGCACTACTGTTACCTTTTTACCTTTAATTTGGTCAACTTCTACTGGGCCGTTCCAACCATCAATAGTTACACGTTCAGTTTCAAAGTCTGATGTCGCTTCGTATGTTAGAAGGCTACCCACTTCTGTCGCTAGCTCACGAAAACGCTTAGTACTAATGTCACCTTCACGCATCAGGCCAATTTTATGTTTTACTAGCGGGTGTTTCACTTCAACAACTTTCATTTCCAACTCCGGCAATATTTAAACAAACCTGTAGATTATACACGAACTGTGGGGTTATTTCAGAATCTTTATTCTAATAAAAAAAACCGCGCAAACGTTTGCTCTTGGTAATCAAGCCCTGTTAGAATAGCGCCGTTTTCACATCCAACTTAAGTTCGAGGACTATCCCGTGAGTGGTAATACTTCTTCTCTAAGCTACAAAGACGCTGGTGTTGATATCGACGCAGGTAATGCACTAGTAGACCGTATTAAAGGTGCTGTTAAACGCACTCGTCGCCCTGAAGTAATGGGCGGTATTGGTGGCTTTGGCGCCCTATGTGAACTTCCAACGAAATACAAAGAGCCAGTACTTGTTTCAGGTACTGATGGTGTTGGTACTAAACTTCGCCTTGCTTTGGATCTGAAAAAACACGACACCATTGGTATCGACCTAGTGGCAATGTGTGTGAACGACTTAATCGTTCAAGGTGGTGAGCCGCTATTCTTCCTAGACTACTACGCAACAGGTAAGCTAGATGTAGATACAGCAGCAGGTGTTGTTTCTGGTATTGCTGAAGGCTGTGTTCAAGCTGGTTGTGCACTGATCGGCGGTGAAACGGCTGAAATGCCAGGTATGTACGAAGGTGATGACTACGATGTAGCTGGCTTCTGTGTTGGTGTTGTAGAAAAAGCTGACATCATCGACGGTACTAAAGTAGCTGCAGGCGACGCACTTATCGCTGTAGGCTCAAGTGGTCCACACTCAAATGGTTACTCTTTGATTCGTAAAGTTCTAGAAGTTTCTGGTGCTGATAAGAGTGAAGAGCTAGAAGGTCGCACTATCGGTGAACACCTACTAGAACCAACTAAGATTTACATCAAATCGGCACTTAAGATGATTGCAGAGCATGACATTCATGCTATCTCGCACATCACAGGTGGTGGTTTCTGGGAAAACATCCCACGCGTACTTCCTGAAGGTACTAAAGCAGTGATTGATGGCAAGAGCTGGGAATGGCCTGCTATCTTCAACTGGCTACAAGAGAAAGGTAACGTGGAGACATTTGAAATGTACCGCACTTTCAACTGTGGTGTAGGCCTAGTTGTTGCTCTACCTAAAGATCAAGCAGACGCTGCTGTTGAACTGCTGAAAGCCGAAGGCGAAAACGCTTGGGTTATCGGTGAGATCGCAAACGCTGAAGCTGGCGAAGAGCAAGTTGAAATCAAATAAGTGATACGCTCACTTACTTAGTTAATCAATGAGGACCTTATGGTCCTCATTTTGCTATTTGGCCCACAGAAAACCTTAGTTTATGTAGGTACATTGTAAACAGTTCAGTTAATCAATCGCATGACCCACTCTATGAAAAACAGCCATTCTATGAATAACAGTCACACTAAGAAAAACATCGTCGTTTTAGTCTCAGGAAGCGGAAGTAACTTGCAAGCAATTTTGGACGCCTGCGAGAGCAATATGATTGATGCTTCAGTTAAAGCTGTCTTCTCAAATAAAGCAGAAGCTTTTGGTTTAGAGCGAGCGAAAACCGCGGGTGTTGACGCACATTCTGTGAACCCAAAAAACTATGGTTCACGTGAAGAGTTCGATCATGAATTGATGATTCAGATCGATGCTTACCAACCCGATTTAATCGTACTTGCGGGATACATGCGTATCTTGAGTTCAGAATTTGTTCGTCACTATGCCGGTAAAATGATCAACATCCACCCTTCCCTGTTACCTAAATACCCAGGCCTACACACCCACCAGCGTGCCATTGATGCACAAGACAAAGAGCACGGTACAAGCGTCCACTTTGTTACCGAAGAACTTGATGGTGGCCCTGTAATCTTGCAAGCCAAGGTGCCGGTATTTGAAGATGATGATGCTGACATGTTAGCAAGCCGAGTACTGACTCAAGAGCACTGTATTTACCCTATGGTTTGTAAATGGTTTGCTGAAGATCGTTTATCGATGGTAAACGGGAAGGCTGTCTTAGACGGTGAAACATTAGGTACACACGGTTACGCAGAAGAGTAATTCGTCAGAAACTAAATCAAATCAAATCAAATCAAAAAAGGCCGCTTACTGATTAATTAGTTCAGTAAGCGGCCTTTCTTTTATACGGTTGAAACTAATACTATTCGAGACGTTTAGATCAATGGCTCAGTTGGCGCTTGGCTTGCCACCTTCTTCGGAGCATAAGCGACATCTTCCAACGCTTGGTGGTTGTTGCCGATCAGCTCACCAAAATGAAACAGTGCGTACTCACCCGGTTTCATTCTAAACCACTCTTCATTGTCTGTTAGAGGCTGAGTTGCGACGACGGTTACCACATCGTTGGGCGTAGTTTCTTCTTGGAAGTTAATCTCAACATCTTCATCAATCAGGCTCGCGTTACCAAAAGGAGCGCGTCTTGTTATCCAGTATAAATGGTTCGTACAGTAGTTCATCACGTACTCACCGTCACTGAGCAGCATATTGAAAACACCTTTCTCTCGTAGCTGGTCACAGCACTCAGCGACAAAGCGAAACATACCTTCCATATCTTGAGGAGGTTCAGGAAAACGGTCTTCAAGTTGTTTCAACAACCAGCAGAAAGAGAGTTCGCTGTCCGTCTCACCGACAGGTCTGAATCGACCACTAATCAGATCATCATAATCCGTTAGTTGACCATTGTGAGCAAAGGTCCAGTATCGTCCCCAAAGCTCACGAGTGAAAGGGTGAGTATTTTCTAGATTAACGCCACCACGGTTGGCTTGACGGATATGACTGACAACAGCTTGGCTCTTAATTGGGTAGTTTTGAACCAATTCAGCGATCTTAGATTCACAGCTAGGATTAGGATCTTTAAATGTACGAAAGCCCTTTCCCTCATAGAAAGTAATACCCCAACCATCACGATGTGGACCAGTGTTGCCTCCACGCTGCATAAGGCCAGTAAAGCTAAAACAAATATCAGTTGGCACATTCGCGCTCATACCGAGCAATTCACACATGGTTTAATCTACTCCCTATTAAAACCAATGGAGCCACAAACCTAGGCTCCAAATATCTGTAAAACTATTATTCCATTTCTTTTTCAACAAGCTGAATCACAATGTGGATGATCTTAATGTGAATCTCTTGGATGCGGTCAGCGTAGCCAAAGTGTGGTACTCGGATTTCGATATCAGCACAACCTGCCATTTTACCGCCATCTTTACCTGTTAGGGCGATGGTTTTCATGCCTTTCGCTTGAGCAGCTTCAATCGCTTTTAGAATGTTGCCAGAGTTACCTGAAGTCGACAAACCAAACAACACATCGCCTTTACGACCTACGGCTTCTACATAACGAGAAAATACGTGATCGTAGCCGAAGTCGTTACTCACACAAGACAGATGACTCGGATCTGAAATCGCAATACCAGCAAAGCCTGGACGATTTTCACGGTATCGGCCTGTTAGCTCTTCCGCGAAATGCATTGCATCACAGTGTGAACCACCGTTACCACAAGAAAGCACTTTGCCCTCTTGCTTGAATGAATCTGCAATCATTTTTGCAGCAGCTTCAATTTGAGCAATGTTATGGTCATCACTCAAGAACTTGTTCAGAACGTCAGCAGCTTCGTTCAATTCACTTTTGATTAGGTCTTGGTACATTTGGCTTATCTCTTATGTTTTTTGACGCAACTTAAAGTGCGTGAAATGAGAATTGAGGGTTTTCCCCTCTTTATAACTGAGTTTACCCACAAACATGAAATAGTGTCGACACTTAAGCCCAAAGATTGCCACCTTTATTAACCTCTCATTGCCGATCCGTCCAAATATTCGCCACCAACCTCTCACAATTAGAACTTTAACTCTATTGAGATCACTTTTTATTCACTTTGTAGTTTTACAAATATTTAATATTTTGTTTACACTTGACTGGTTAGACCTCTTACCTAAACTTAATAACAATAAGTGATCTCTGAAAAGGAAATCGATCATGAACATATTGCTCTCCCTACTCGGCATGACAGCCATCTTAGGCGTCTGTCTTTACCATAGAGTTAGTCTGGTCCGTGCGTTAATCGTGTTAACTGGCGCAATGGTAGCATTAACCCTGTTTGGCAGCGTGGCAGTCACTGGTTGGCTTTGTTATCTATTGGCCATTGCGATCTTTGCTATACCAACAATTCGTCAAACCCTCATTAGCCAAAAAGCACTCTCTTTGTTTAAGAAGGTTTTACCTGCAATGTCTCAGACGGAAAAAGAGGCATTAGAAGCAGGCACAGTATGGTGGGAAGCAGAGCTGTTCAAAGGCAAGCCTGAGTGGAAGAAGCTTCAGAACATTGCCGATCCGAAACTTTCTGAAGCTGAGCAAGCGTTTTTAGATGGCCCAGTGAATACCGTGTGTGAAATGGTTAATGATTACCAAGTGACACATGAACTTGCCGATTTACCACCAGAAGTATGGCAATACCTGAAAGACCATAAATTCTTCGCTATGATCATCAAGAAAAAGTATGGCGGTTTAGAGTTCTCAGCTTACGCTCAGTCGTTAGTTCTACAGAAGCTAACGGGTGTTTCTAGCGTATTATCCTCAACCGTTGGCGTCCCTAATTCGTTAGGTCCCGGTGAGCTATTGCAACACTATGGCACAGAAGAACAAAGAAACCACTACCTACCTCGCCTAGCCGAAGGTAAAGAGATCCCTTGTTTCGCACTGACCAGTCCAGAAGCAGGCTCAGACGCAGGCTCAATTCCAGATTACGGTGTGGTGTGTAAAGGTCAATGGCAAGGCGAAGAAGTATTGGGCATGCGCCTAACTTGGAACAAACGTTACATCACTCTAGCGCCTGTCGCGACCGTTTTAGGCTTGGCCTTTAAACTGAGAGACCCAGAAGGTCTGCTTGGTGACAAACAAGATCTTGGCATCACCTGTGCCCTTATCCCTACCGATTTAAAAGGCGTAGAGATTGGCAACCGCCACTTCCCACTTAACGTGCCTTTCCAAAATGGTCCGACTCAAGGTGATGACATCTTCGTGCCTATCGATTTCATCATTGGTGGTCAAAAAATGGCAGGACAAGGCTGGCGTATGCTGGTTGAGTGTCTATCGGTTGGTCGTGGTATCACACTGCCTTCAAACTCAACGGGCGGCATTAAATCGGCTGCACTGGCAACCGGTGCTTACGCTCGTATTCGTCGCCAGTTCAAACAACCTATTGGTCGAATGGAAGGAGTTGAAGAGCCGCTTGCACGCCTAGCAGGTAATGCCTACGTAATGGATGCGGCAAGTAACCTAACGGTTGCAGGTATCGATCTTGGCGAAAAGCCTTCGGTTATCTCAGCAATTGTGAAGTACCACTGTACTCACCGTGGCCAACGCAGCATCATCGATGCGATGGATATCGTCGGCGGTAAGGGCATCTGCTTAGGTCCATCAAACTTCCTCGCTCGTGCTTATCAAGGCTCACCAATTGCGATTACGGTTGAAGGCGCAAACATCCTGACTCGTTCAATGATCATCTATGGTCAAGGTGCGATTCGCTGCCATCCTTATGTTCTAAGCGAAATGGAAGCGGCTTATTCTGAAAGTAGCGATGCACTTGATAAATTTGATTCAGCATTAGCTGGGCACGTTAGCTTTACTATGAGTAATCTAGTCCGCAGCTTGTGGTTTGGTTTAACCGACGGTCGTGGTTCAGATGCACCAACACCATCCAATAAAACGGATAAGCAGACACAGCGTTACTACCAACAGCTGAACCGCTACAGTGCTAACTTAGCGCTGCTGTCTGATATTTCAATGGCAGTTCTAGGCGGTTCACTGAAACGCAAAGAGCGCCTATCTGCAAGGCTGGGTGATATCCTGAGTCAACTCTACTTAGGGTCAGCAACACTTAAGCGCTTTGAAAGCGAAGGTAGCCATGCTGAAGATCTCCCATTAGTCCATTGGGGTATGCAAGATAGCTTACGTCAAACTGAAGTCGCGATTGATGAGTTCTTAGCGAACTTCCCTAACCCTGTGATTGGTCGTCTACTTCGTGTTGTGTTAATGCCATTTGGCCGTATCCGTCGTGCACCAAACGACAAGCTGGATAGCCAAGTCGCGCACATTCTACAAACACCAAGTGAAACACGCTCTCGTATCGGCCGTGGCCAATACTTAGAAGCAACGGAATACAATCCAGTAGGCAAGATTGAAAAAGCGTTAGAAGTGATTCTTCAAGCTGAACCTCTGTTCGATAAAGTCTGCAAAGAAACGCATCAAAAACGTGCTTTCTTACGACTCGATCTTGTTGCTCAGTTGGGGCTCGAGAAAGGTATCTTAACGGAGAAAGAAGCCGCGTTATTGGAAAGTGCAGAGGAACATAGACTGTACACAATTAACGTTGATGACTTCTCACCAGAGGAACTTGCAGCAAAGACTCAGTACCCAGACCAATCGATTGATAACGTCGCTTAAGGTCAGAGAAAGAAACAAAAACGGGACTCCTATGAGTCCCGTTTTTTTATTCATCTCTTCATTGTCACAAATTTTAATACTTACTCTGTCGAGGCTTGCTCTATCTAAGTTTAGTCTCTCGAGGTTTGTTGTCCCGACGTTTACTCACTCAAGACAACAATCTCAAGACAACTCTAGAGATACAGACGAGTTACTTAGGCGCCTTGAGCTGCATCTCAGGTAGCGCTCTCTTCTTCGCTGTGATTTTACGTATTACAAACCAAATCAGTAAGCCCAATAAAATCGCAGCCACATTCCCTACCGCTATAATCATTATGCTGCGCTGCCTGTCATCTTCTCTTTTTTGAAGAATCATTAATTTCTCAGCAATACGCTTCTGTTTAGCAAGAGCCTCTTCTTGAAGACGTCGAGATTCAGCTAAATCTATCTCTTGAACAACACTGTACGATTGCTCGGTGATCGGGAAAATCAGTGGACGCTGACTTGACGCATCGGTGGCGTATATCATCCCCGACCAAGTATAAATGCCTAAATCATCATTATAAGGCAGTGATAAAGACACTTTCATCGCATCAGCTTCTGCTTGGCCTTGCTTATACATCACATACCCATCAGGAGCTTTATACTCAATATGAGCTGCTAAAGAACTTGGTGCTATCATACCTAGCTCACCAGACGCCACGACGGTATGAGATAAGCCTTCTTTACGAGACTGAATGAAGGTGGTCGTGATTGGCGTTGGGTAGACCAAGACCTCTTGCTCTTGCGCGCGCAGGAACACACCATTACCAGAAGTAATTCGAGCTCGATATTTACCAGGCTCAATATCCATTGGTAACGACACGGTGAACACACCATCTCCAGATTTTTCGTCAAGATCAACACCATCATCGGCAAATTCACCCATAACAACCGGAATTGGCCGCGCCTCTCTCACTAAGGACTCTTCGTTTTCGACGAACTTAGTGAATGTTACTTTAAGTTTCACTCGGTCAAGAAAGTCACGCAGCACAAGCGGCTTACCGTCTGAAGTCAAACGTGCAGTAAATTTGATATGTTCGGTTTGATACAACTTATCTGGAAATTCATTGGCGTCTAAAACCAGATGAGATAAGAGTTTGATATTATTTTTAGGTGAGACCTTACCTACCGCTTGCCAAGGACCCGGCATCGGATTGTCGATAGAGATAATATCCATTGACGATTCTTGGTACCAACGGACATTATCTGCATGACGCAAAGCGTGGTACTTCTTGCCATCAGGACGAACCAAGACGACAGGTTTAGAATTATCGGCTCGATAGATCACAAAAGTAACTTGCTCGATACTGGGATCAACTCGAAAGCGATTATCCAATAAACTCATTACGGATTCTGTTGCTGCGTGTAAGCCAAAGCTCAACAGCAATAAACAACCGGTAGCCAATACCCTTAACATACTTTCTCCCTACTGACGCCAGAGGCAGCTTCCGCTTTTCTCGACGAGGTCTAAACGACTTTGATGCGCTTCTACTTCATCGGCCGTAGCTCGCAAAACCTTTAGGGATTTTCGACCACTTTCTGCTCTTCGTATGCTTTCGCCTTCGCCTTCTTGTTGGCCAGCGTTAAATTGCAACGAAGTTTGCCCACCCGTCATCAATAAATAGACGTCAGCTAGAATCTCCGCATCGAGCAATGCGCCGTGAAGAGTACGATGCGAGTTATCAATACCATAACGATCACATAAGATATCTAGGTTGTTTCTTTTCCCTGGGAATATCTTCTTCGCCATCGCCAAGGTATCGGTAACTTTACAGTAGTCATCCGTTTTACCTATCGCTGGATTAAGCTTCTCAAACTCATAATCCATAAAGCCCGTATCGAAGGGGGCGTTATGAGCCACCAGCTCCGCACCTTTAATAAAATCGAGAAACTCTTTATGTATGTCTTGGTATTCTGGTTTATCAATCAAGAATTCATCGGTAATACCGTGAACGCCAATTGCCTCTTCTTGAATGGCACGATCGGGCTTGATGTAGACGTGAAAGTGACGCCCAGTCAGTCTACGGTTGATGATCTCTACTGCACCAATTTCAACGATGCGATGCCCCATATAGTGGGGGCCACCTTCTGTATTCATACCGGTGGTTTCGGTATCGAGTACAACGATGCGTTTGTTTTCATTCGAACTGTTTTTTTCGTTCGTGTTTTGTTCTGGAGTGCTACTGGTATTCATAAGGATAACTGTGTCAGACTATGCCGATAATGTGCTTGAGGTAATAGTATCAAATCATGACGAAACAAGTTGAAATTTTCACTGATGGTTCTTGTTTAGGCAACCCAGGTCCCGGCGGCTACGGCATCGTACTTCGCTACAAAAAAGTCGAGAAGACGTTAGCCGAAGGTTTCACCCTGACCACCAATAACCGCATGGAAATGCTCGCCGCTGTTGTGGCTCTCCAAGCCCTCAAAGAGCCTTGCTCTGTCATTCTAACCACAGATAGCCAATACGTGCGTCAAGGTATCACCCAATGGATTCACAACTGGAAAAAACGTGACTGGAAAACAGCTGATAAGAAACCAGTTAAAAACGCAGACTTGTGGCAAAGGCTCGACAAAGAGACGGCGCGCCATAGCGTTGATTGGCGCTGGGTTAAGGGGCACGCGGGGCACCGAGAAAATGAAATGTGTGATGATTTAGCTCGAAGTGCAGCTGAAAACCCGACTCAAGAAGATACGGGCTATCAACCAAGCTAATCACCTTTTGAAATGAGATGTAGATTTCAGAAACAGATTTATAGTTTCTTAAACAGACAGATAGATGAAAAGCCGACTACGAGTCGGCTTTTTCTGTTTTTAACGGATACGAAGTTTTAGCGGAGTCCAAGGTGCGACGCGTATTCGTTCTAAAACTGGCTCCAACCGGAGAAAAACGGCGTTTCAGGTGCCAATGAGGCTTAATCGGTTTAAGCGGATAAGTACGCTTACGAGCAACAATAAAGTATTGGCTACCAGCGAACGATGCGCAGCTGCCTAAGCTGTTCTCCAACCACGTCCACATCGCTTGGTATTTACTCATAGGGAACAGTGCGTAGGTGTCACAATGAATCACTTCATAATTAAGTACGCCTAGCCAATCTTTAATTCGGTTTGGCGTATACATACGCCCACTCCATGGCAAGCTGTTCTTTCGCCAAGGCATCAAACTGGCAAGCCCAGTGACACTGATTGGGTTAAAGCCGGTGATAATGATATAGCCATCGTCCATCATCACTCGATCGACTTCTCTCAATAGTCGGTGTGGGTCGTTGCTATAATCTAACCGATGACTCAGCACCACAACATCAAAGCTTTTCTCCAAAAAGGGCAAATTATAGCCATCCGCTATCACATTATGTAATGGGTTCTGGATATCTAGGTTTACTTGATGTTGAATGTTGCATGTGCAGCTAGAAATCTCACTACTGAGGCCGCCGAGCTTGAGCATGTGGTAACCAAAAAGCTTTGGACACCACTCATCGAGTCGAGTTTGAATTGATTCTCTCAACCAGTCCCCATTGTGCAACTGTGCCCAAGTGTAAGGACGCTCAAACTTCTTTCTGCTACGCGCTGGCTTCATCAATAATCTATCTCACTTATTCTGTCTCACTAAAAGTGACTGGAGAACCAATAATGTTACATATCAAAAGCATACCTGCATTTAACGACAATTACATCTGGCTGATTCAAAATAGCGATCGCCGTTGTGCTGTCGTCGACCCTGGTGATGCAGCTCCAGTATTAGAGTACTTAGCACACCATGAGCTAACTTTAGATGCGATCTTGATTACGCACCACCACCACGATCACATTGGTGGCGTGCCAGAGCTGGTAAGACAATTCCCTGGCGTGGATGTCGTTGGCCCCAAAAATGAACCTATCCCAACCTTAACGCATCCCGTTGATGACGGTGACCAATTAGAGCTGTTTGGCGAAGTATTCCTCGTGCTAGGACTTAGTGGGCACACCGCTGGGCACATTGGTTATGTTGGTGATGCCAAACTGTTTTGTGGCGATGTACTGTTTTCAGCTGGTTGTGGGCGAATCATGGAAGGCACACCACAGCAGATGTTTGATGCATTGAACAAGATCACAGCGCTCCCACAAGAAACCGAGGTTTACTGTGCTCATGAATACACGGCAGCCAATATCGCTTTTGCACTGGCTGTTGAGCCTGACAACCAACATTTGCAACAATACCGCGACCAAGTGAATCGGCTTCGAGCTCAAAATAAGTCGACCATCCCTACAAATTTAAGACAAGAAAAGTTTGTTAACCCCTTCTTACGCTACACAGAACCAAGTGTAGTGAAATCAGTATCTAATCGTACCGAGCAGACCGATCCTTTATCGGTTTTTACCGCTTTACGTGCGTGGAAGAACGAATTTTAACAAATACAGGCTTGTCACTCATAGGGAGTGGCAAGTATTATCATCGGCCGTTTATTAAAAAGGCTGTAACATGCGAGTTAAGTACAGCTGGGCTTTGGTACTACTACTTTCTGGTTGCCAATTAACTCAGTCAGAGAATCCAGACCAAGCTTCCGAGCAAACCAACACCTCCCCTACTAAAGAAGTTTCTCAAGCGAACGTTTCACCGGGAACGACCCGAGAAGAACCAAAAGTTGAAACACCCGTCGTTACTCCACAAACACAACAAGATGTTTGGAAACGTATTGCGATGCAACTTGAAATGGAAGTGCCTGACCAAAAGAAAGTCGACTACTACCGCACTTGGTACCTCAAGCACCCTGGTCATCTAAAAACCGTATCAAAACGCGCTGAACCTTTCCTTTATCTGATCACAACTAAGATTGAAGAAAAAGGCTTACCACTAGAATTGGCATTGTTGCCAGTTGTAGAAAGTTCTTTCGATGCGTTTGCCTACTCTCATGGCAGCGCTGCAGGTCTATGGCAATTTATTTCTGGCACAGGCAAAGCTTACGGACTAGAACAAAACTTCTGGTACGATGGCCGCCGTGACGTAGCCGCTTCAACCGACGCTGCATTGGATTTCTTGACCGACCTAAACAAACGTTTTGATGGGAACTGGCAACACGCAATCGCTGCCTACAACAGTGGCGGTGGTCGTGTGAACAGCGCAATCCGTAAGAACAAGAAGCTGGGTAAGCCAATCGACTTCTTCTCTCTAGACTTGCCAAAAGAGACCAGCAGCTATGTACCTAAGCTACTTGCACTGGCTGACGTGATTGCTAACCAAGAAAAGTATGGCATCGATATCCCTGCGATCCCGAACAAGCCAGTACTGACTCTGGTTAACCCAAGTGAACAACTTGATTTAGCCATTGCCGCAAGCTACGCCGGCATTCCTGTCAAAGAACTGCAAGGCTACAACCCAGCTTATAACCAGTGGGCAACGGCACCAGAGAAACACCAACAATTATTGCTTCCTTTAGGCTCTGTTGAGAAGTTCAACAAAGAAGTGGCAGCCAATAAAGGCAAAGGCATGAAGTTGGTGCGTTACAAGGTTCAGTCTGGTGACAGCATTAGCGTACTCGCAAGCAAATATAACACCACCAGTAAAGTGATCCGCTCAGCAAACGGTTTGAGCAACAATAATATTCGTGTTGGTCAGCACCTATTTATTCCAACATCAACAAAAGACGACAAGACATACGCACTAAGCGCTTCAAATCGCCTAGCAAGCACACAGTCAAAGAGTCGAGGTCAATATAAGCTTAGCCATACCGTAAAAAGTGGTGACAGCCTATGGACGATTGCGCGTGCAAATAAGGTGTCTCACCAATCACTGGCTAAGTGGAATGGCATGGGACCACGCGACACGCTTAGAATTGGTCAAGAACTGGTCATTTGGAAGAATAGTTCAGACGGTGCCATCATCCGAACTGTCTTTTATAACGTAAGATCAGGTGACACAGTCAGCGGTATTGCATCAAAGTTCAAAGTAAAAAGCACAGATGTTGTAAAATGGAACGCTTTGCAGAACAAGAAATACCTACAGCCAGGACAAAAACTGAAGCTGTATGTTGATGTAACTAAGGTAAGTGTATGAACCCGTCAAGTAACCCACTCGTCATGCTGTTGGATATATTCCGTTCACCAACAGCTTGTTTCTTAGCGCTTTATCAAAGAAGTGCTTGGGGATGGCAACCCTACGTCGTATTAATGCTCAGCCCATTCTTATTTTGGGGAGCCTATTTTTCGAATGTAGATTTTGCATGGTTAAGCGCTGAGTTGTCACTGCAACTGGCTCAAACAAACCCTGACCAATTGGCGTTACTTGACAGTAATACTCTACTCGCGAGTGAAATCATCAGTGATGTATTCGGCCGTACGTTAACCATCATTCTGTTGGCATTTTGGTTTAACTTGGCAACAAAGCCAAGCCAACACCAACATAGCTTTTGGCGATGGTTTGCAGCCGCATCGGTTGTGATATTCCCTGCCGTTTTAGGTGATGTAGCAAGCTACGCAAGCTTAATTCTTAAGCATGGACATGTGATGAACTACGCTGCTGATTTGAACAGCATAAATGGCTTAATCAAGTTACCACTTACCAATGAGTGGTCGCAGTTTGCGAGCTCATTACCACTGTTGTTACCTTGGTACATCGTACTAGGTTATGCCGCGGTATTAACGTGGACTGAGTTTGAGCGTGGGCAAGCACTGGTCATCTCTGGCTTGCCATGGGTTGGTTACTACCTAATCTGGGCTCTCTATATTTTAATATTCTAAGCTTGAGTCGATAAAATAAAGGCTAGAGAATACTCACTAGCCTATTTGTTTCATTAGCTAATTATTAAAAGTAACCACTGTGCGAATAGTTAATTGCCATTGGCTTGTTACTATCTAGCCTTAAAGGTCACTCGCATAGGGTTATGATCAGAAGCGTCCGTAATGGGCGCTTTTGCTTTTTCTACATCTAGCCCTCGATAGAACACATGATCGAGCACCAGCCCTGTAATGAACTGAGTTCTGTTATCTGGCTCAAAAGCAACTTCCGTCAAACCTACCTGTTCCAACGCATCTTTCAATACAGTAAAGCGAGCTTCACTCCAGCTATTAAAATCCCCAGCAAAAATAACAGGCCCACGATACTTTTGGAGATTGTCGGTTAAGCTCTTGAGCTGAGCCTCGTAATCTTCCGTACCAAAGGTAAAGTTCACCGCATGGATATTAATCACAGCCAGTTCTTCGCCATTACTTAGCAAGTAGCGAGACCAAAGTGCGGATTTAGGCAATTGAAGCCAAGGTTCTTCATGAGTAAAAGCACAAGCTTCAATCGGTAAATGGGTGGCTAAGTTGAGTACACCCGCACTTTGTTCAAAGGCTTCAAATGCATTCACACGAGTACTTCCCCATTGACCACTCGTTACCCATTGGCGAAGCCCTTCTGTCATACTCGCTTCTTGCAGCAAAACTAAATCGCTATCGGCTGACAGCTTATTTAACTCACTTTGCCAATTATTTCGGTTTTGCTTATAGATATTCCACACGGTAATGTCTAGGCCATCAGACACATCAATCGCTTTCGGGGCAGAGTTTTGGTAGCAGCTGTAAATATCGTTGCTCGTATTTCCAGAAGAAGTGATCAAGTTGGGTTTATTCGGGATCACGAAGATAAAATGAAAACTAACGACAGCAAGCGTTATCAATAGCGAGATAACAATGATGGTTTTCTTAAACATACAGCACCCTACCAGAAATGAAAAAGGAGCGATAAACGCTCCTTTTAGGGTAATAGTTTTTTATACGGCGTCTTCGTCTTCTTCGCCGGTACGAATACGTACCACACGTTCAACTTCAGTAATGAAGATCTTACCGTCACCAATTTTACCAGTTTGAGCCGTTTCGATAATGGTATCAACACATTGGTCAGCCACTTCGTCGGTCACAACAATTTCCAATTTCACTTTAGGTAAAAAATCGACCATGTACTCTGCGCCGCGGTATAGCTCAGTATGACCTTTCTGACGTCCAAAGCCTTTAACTTCAGATACTGTCATACCCGTAATACCCACTTCTGCAAGTGCTTCACGTACATCATCAAGTTTGAATGGCTTGATAATGGCTTCAATCTTTTTCATGTTCATCCCTTAAACTGTGCGAATGGCTCATTATCGGTTAGCTATAGTAAACATTCAATGAAAAAAGCCAGAGCATTAAAGCTCTGGCTCGAAATTTATCATCTTGTTTAATCAGCGCTTTGAGAAGGTATTACTTAAGGCTTGCGTAGTAAGCGGCTAGATTTGCGATGTCTTCATCACTCAGCATAGAAGCTTGAGCCTGCATTACAGCGGCCAAACCGCCGGTGCGCTGGCCGCTCTTATAGGCCTTAATTGATGAAGCGATGTATTGCTCGTTTTGGCCTTTAAGGTTTGGATATCCTGGGATCATTGCGATACCGTCTGCGCCATGACAAGCCGCACAGATTGCCGCTTTTGCTTGACCTGCAGCAACATCACCCGCCAGAGCGTTACCACTCAATACCCCAAGTCCAAGAACTAACCCTAGTGTAATTTTCTTCATTGCATATTCCATTAATTATTTTTATTTAAGTGACGTAGAATTGTGACACAAACTTTTTCTACTTGCTCCAAAGCGCTTCACAATCTTGACCTTCGTAGTTTTTATCTACGAATAAGCCTAGAACAGCGATCACTCGATCGCCATCCATTAATATCGGCGTTCTACGTCTTAACCAACTGGGTACTTGGTATTCCTGAAAAAGCTTTTTGAGTTTTCGACTATGACCACGACCAACCGGGTGAGCCGACAATCCCTCAGGGTTAAAGGTCACTCGCAGTGTTCCGCTCATTTTGTTGAGACTAAAACGTTGCGCCTCACTGTGGTTAGATACACCATCACTCACCGCTGAAGTTAAGTGTAGTTCCCCTAAACCATCAGGCAGAACTAAGCTATCTTCCATTGAGATATCACTTTGCCAGTTCGACAAGTCTTTGGTGTCTTGTACCAAATAGAGCTGATTATTAAAGCGCCTAATCTCAACCTCATTCAACACCAACTTAGGATTGGCATCTGCCTGAGCGCAGGCTACCTCAACCCATATAAGTTTTAGCTGCTTTTGGCTCGGCATCGGTTGATTGCAATGGCTCAACCACATTCTTAGCAAGCGTGCGCGCAGTAAATCAGAATGCTGAGATAAGGCTTCTATTTTTAGGCTCTTACTGTTACTGCCCCCCAAAGCTTGCTGTAAGTGAGACCCAAGTAGTTCGTCGAGTAGCGACTCTTGTTCTGCGCATAATTGAGCGCTTCGGCTAACTGACTCTCGAAAGCTAGGCCAACGCTCTGTCAACGTCGGAGTGACTTGATGACGAATGAAATTTCGGTCAAAGCGCAGATCCTGATTACTCTCATCTTCCACCCAAGCTAAGCCCATATCACGCGCAGACTCTTCAATACCAGTTCTAGTCACAGACAGCAGAGGGCGAACAATGATAGCTTCTCCAAACGGCATCACTTGAGCCATTGAAGAAAGTCCTTTCGGGCCACTGCCACGTTTTAACGCCAACAAAAAAGTTTCAAGTTGGTCATCAATGTGTTGGCCTGTAATTAGAACATCACCAAAACTAAGGTGCTTCTTAAGCGAATCATAACGAGCATCTCGAGCCAGCTTTTCAACGCTTTCTCCGCTGTTAATATCTAGAGATACTCGCTCGATGGCTAAAGGAACCGACGACACATCACACCATGTTTGGCATTGCTCAGCCCAAAGATCAGCATTCTTACTTAGACCGTGATGAACGTGTACCGCACAGCACTCAATGTGATGGGATTTAGCGTATTGCGCAGCCAATTCCAACAACACTCGTGAATCGACACCACCACTGAAAGCAACGACTAACCGACGAGGTTCGAGCTCGCTTTGTTGAAATGCAGAGGTAAAAGTTTCGATTAAGTGAGTCATGGGGTTAAGTGAGCCGTGTGTACTAATGAGAAAGGAGAATGTTTTAATAATAAAAAAGGGTTGGCACTGAGTCCAACCCTTTCATCAACTTGTTACGGAAAGCAAGTCTTATACCTTGCTAAGGTCGCTTATCAGCAGTAACCGTAGCTCATTAGACGCTGGTAACGACGCTCTAGAAGTGCTTCGTTATCAAATTGCTCTAACTCTTCTAACTGCTTAACTAACATGTCTTTCATGTTCTGAGCTGTCTGTATTGGATCGCGGTGCGCGCCACCTAGAGGCTCAGGGATGATTTCATCGATAAGCTCAAGCTCTTTAAGGCGAGGAGCAACTAGGCCCATCGCTTCAGCAGCTTGTGGTGCTTTATCTGAATCGCGCCATAAGATTGAAGCACAACCTTCTGGAGAGATTACTGAGTACGTAGAGTACTGAAGCATGTTCACGTAATCACCAACACCAATCGCTAGTGCACCACCAGAACCGCCTTCACCTACAACGTTACAGATAACCGGAACTGAAAGGCCAGCCATCACTTTTAGGTTCTTAGCGATAGCTTCAGATTGACCGCGCTCTTCAGCACCAACACCTGGGTAAGCACCCGCTGTGTCGATAAAGGTAATGATAGGCATGTTGAAGCGCTCAGCCGTTTCCATTAGGCGAAGTGCCTTACGGTAACCTTCTGGCTTTGGCATACCAAAGTTACGGATCACTTTCTCTTTAGTCTCACGACCTTTCTGGTGACCAATAACCATAACAGGACGGCCATTTAGACGAGCCATACCACCCACAATAGCTTTGTCGTCAGCGTATGCGCGATCGCCCGCCATCTCTTCAAACTCTGTGAATGCATGCTCCAGGTAATCTTTGGTGTAAGGACGTTGAGGGTGACGAGCAAGTTGAGCTACCTGCCATGCACCTAAGTCACTAAAGATTTTCTGTTTAAGCTCTAAGCTTTTTTTCTCTAGTTGTTCGATTTCTTTGTCTAGATCTACCGCTGTGTCACCACCGTGACGTGAAACGTCACGTAGCGCTTCGATTTTTGCTTCAAGTTCAGCGATAGGCTTTTCAAATTCTAGAAAGTTCAGGCTCATCTATGAATCCTTGTTGATTCAGCTCCACAATCATGGAGCTAAATTTTAGTTAAATTCGAGTTCTACTTGGCTATTTCCAAGCAGCTGTTTTAATTCGTCTAGTAATGTATCACTTGGCGTCACACGCCATTCTGTGCCCAATGTTAACCGCGCTCTAGCGTCGACACGCTGGTAGTATACATTGACTGGGACCGTTCCTGCTCTATAAGGTTCTAAGATTTGACTAAAGCGTTCAAAAAATTGACCATTAATTTGGGATTGCTCGATAGATATCGACACTCCACGAGCATATTTCTCACGGGCGCTTCCTAAGTCCATGACCTCGCGCGCGGACATTTTAAGCCCACCATTGAAATCATCAAAGCTGACCTGTCCAGAAACGACCACTATTTTATCTTTTTCGAGCAATTCAGCGTAGCGATCGAGCGCATCCGAGAACAACATCACTTCCATTCGCCCCGATCGGTCGTCGAGGGTCATCAAACCAATTCGAGTTCCGCGCTTCGTGGTCATTACCCTAGCCGCAATGACCAAACCTGCAATCGTTAAGGATTGGTCACGACGAGTCGGCGTCGCATCTTTCAAGCGACAGCTGGTGTATTTCGCAAGTTCTTTAATGTAAGCATTCACCGGGTGACCCGTTAAATACAAACCAAGCGTTTCGCGTTCACCTTCAAGCCAAACCTTCTCAGGCCATTTAGGCACTTGAGTATACTTGTGTTCAACCTCTTCCGGAGCATCGGTCAAAACACCAAACATATCAGATTGACCAAACGACTCTGCATGGTGATGTTGGCTCGCCGCCTTCACCGCATCTTTCAATGATGCCATCATCGCCGCTCGGTGAGGACCTAATCTATCTAAGGCTCCGGATAGAATCAACTTTTCAATAACACGCTTGTTGACCTTCTTCAGATCAAGACGTGCACAGAAGTCGAATAAATCTTTAAAGTAACCGCCTTTGTTACGCGCTTCGATGATGGCTTCAATTGGGCCTTCACCAACCCCTTTAATCGCACCGATGCCATAAACAATCGCGCCATCTTCATCGACATTAAAGCGGTATAAGCCGGAATTAATATCGGGTGGAAGAAGCTTGAGCTTCATACGGAAACACTCATCAACAAGGCCAATAACCTTTTCGGTGTTATCCATATCTGCGGTCATTACTGCCGCCATAAATTCCGCTGGGTAGTGGGTTTTAAGCCACAGCGTTTGATAAGAAACCAGTGCGTATGCAGCCGAGTGAGATTTGTTAAAGCCGTAGCCCGCAAACTTCTCTACCAAGTCAAAGATCTTCATGGACAGTTCGCCATCAACACCATTGGCTTCAGCACCTTCTTTGAAGGTACCACGCTGTTTTGCCATCTCTTCAGGCTTTTTCTTACCCATCGCACGACGCAGCATATCGGCTCCACCAAGCGTATAGCCCGCAAGGATCTGAGCGATTTGCATTACCTGTTCTTGATACAGGATGATGCCATACGTAGGTTCAAGTGTCTCTTTAAGCGATTCGTGTTGCCACTTTTCATCAGGGTAAGATACAGCTTCTCGGCCATGTTTACGGTCGATAAAGTTATCTACCATGCCTGATTGTAGGGGGCCCGGACGGAATAAGGCCACCAATGCGATGATATCTTCAAAACAGTCGGGTTGCAGACGCTTGATCAGATCTTTCATACCGCGGGATTCCAGTTGGAATACCGCCGTCGTTTCAGAATTTTGTAATAAGTTAAATGACGCTTGATCATCCAGAGGAATCGACTCGATACGAACCGGATCTTTCCCCTCTTTCGCTAAGCGAGGGTTTACTAGGCCTAGTGCCCAGTCAATGATCGTCAGTGTACGCAGTCCCAAGAAATCAAACTTAACCAAGCCAGCAGTTTCTACGTCATTCTTATCGAATTGCGTTACTGGGAAGTTACCTTCAGCATCGGCATAGATAGGTGCAAAATCAGTAATCGTGGTCGGTGAGATTACAACACCACCCGCGTGCTTACCTGCGTTTCGCGTACAACCTTCTAGAATTCGACATTTATCAATCAGCTCACGAACTTCTTCATCGCCGTCGTAGAGTTCAGGCAATGCAGGCTCAGCGAGGAATGCTTTCTCTAGCGTCATACCCGGATCAGGCGGAACTAGCTTAGAAATACGGTCAACGAAGCCAAATGGGTGGCCTAATACACGGCCAACGTCACGGATTACCGCTTTTGCCGCCATAGTACCGAAGGTGATGATCTGAGAAACGGCATCACGACCGTACATTTCAGCTACGTGGTCAATAACTTGGTCACGTTTATCCATACAGAAATCGATATCGAAATCGGGCATGGATACACGTTCTGGGTTCAAGAAACGTTCGAACAGCAAGTCATATTCAAGTGGATCAAGATCGGTGATATCAAGTGCGTAAGCCACCAAAGAACCAGCACCAGAACCACGACCTGGGCCTACTGGTACATCGTTATCTTTTGACCACTGGATGAACTCCATTACGATCAAGAAGTAACCTGGGAAACCCATGTTATTAACTACTTCTAGCTCGATTTTAAGTCGCTCATCGTATTCAGGCCTGCGTTCAGCTCTGACTTTTTCATCAGGAAACAGGAATGCTAAACGTCGCTCAAGACCTTCTTCTGATTTTTTGATCAGGAAGTCTTCAATCGCTAAACCTTCCGTTGGGAAGTTAGGTAAGAAGTACTCCCCTAAACGTACAGTCACGTTACAACGCTTAGCGATCTCAACACTGTTCTCCAATGCTTCAGGGATATCTGAGAACAACTCACACATCTCTTCTTCGCTACGGAGGTACTGTTGTGGACTGTAGTTTTTCGGTCGACGTGGATCAACCATGGTAAAGCCGTCGTGAATCGCCACACGGATTTCATGAGCGTCAAACAAGTCTTCGGAAATGAAGACCACTTCATTAGTCGCGACAACAGGTAAGTCTTCTTGCTCGGCTAATTCCAGCGCAAAGTGCAGATAAGACTCTTCGTCCGAACGTCCAGTTCGAATGAGCTCCAGATAAAAACGGTCTGCGAAATGTGTTTTGTAAAACTCAACGCTGCTTGCAACCAACTCTCTATTGCCTTTCAGCAACGCTTTACCAATCTCACCTTCTTTTGCACCCGATAAAAGAATCAGGCCTTCCGCATGTTCAATCAGCCACTCTTTATCAATAACAGGTTGATGCTGTACATGACCACGAAGATAGGCCTTCGAGATCAATAAAGTAAGGTTGTTGTAACCCTTGTTATCCGTGGCCAGTATTGTCAACTTTGTTAACTCGTCACCAAATTCTGGAGACTGCATAACGAAGTCCGCACCAATAATAGGTTTAACCCCACACCCATGGGCAGTACCGTAAAACTTAACCAAGCCACAAAGGTTGGTAAAGTCGGTAAGTGCTAGAGCAGGCATACCCATTTCAGCGACTTTTTTTACTAATGGTGGCACCTTAGATAGGCCATCCACCATCGAAAAGTCACTGTGTACGCGTAGGTGAACAAATTTTGGATCTGACATTATTTTTCCTGAGTTCTAGGCTCAAGCCTAGGATTACAACTGTGTGTATTCTATTTTTTTCTGCCGCAAATAGGCAACTTTATTCGCTGCTACATTTAAATCAATACGAAGCCCTAATCAATATAAAGCTCGAACCAATTTAAAGCGTTGGCCAAAGCACGTTAATCGATACCTAAAATACGTTTTACTGGTTTGAAGCTCTTACGGTAATGTTCGGTTACGCCGTGTTTTTCAATTGCTTCGAAATGCGCTTTAGTTGGGTAACCTTTATGTTTAGCGAAACCAAATTCGGGATGGATCTTATCAAGTTCTTCCATCTCTTGATCACGGACCACTTTAGCAATAATAGACGCCGCACTGATTTCAGCGACTCGTAAGTCACCCTTTACAATAGCCAGACCGGCCATCGGTAGCTCAGGGACTCGGTTTCCATCTATTAGCGCCATATCAGGTTGAACACTCAGCCCGGCAATAGCACGCTGCATAGCTACCATAGTCGCTTGTAAGATATTCAACTCATCAATTTCTTGTGGGGAACAACGACCCACAGACCATGCCAAGGCTTTCTCTTTAATTTCAGGAAGCAGAGCAAGGCGCTTTTTCTCAGACAGTTTTTTTGAATCGTTCAAGCCTTCGATTGGGTTATTCGGATCGAGGATAACCGCGGCGGTAACTACATCACCAACTAACGGCCCACGCCCCACTTCATCAACACCAGCAAATAACTGGTAGCCTTGAGGATACTCAAAAGGAGGAAATTCTTTTTTCTCTTTTACTGCCATGACAATTCTCTTTGTAACTTTTAAGCAAGTGCTTTTGAAAGAAGCACTTTATGATTCAACACATTCTCGACCGATCAATTTCAGAACTGCGTTAGCTGCCTGTTTGTCAGCATCTTTACGAATCCAGTGATGCATTTCAGTAAAGCGTTCAATAAGTGGCGCGTTGTCAGTTGAAAGCATCTTATCGACCGATGGGAAAAGGTAATCTGGGTGACACTCTTCAAGAATGTGTTCTTTTACGATTTCTTCACCCGCTAGGATATTCGGTAACGAGACAAATTCTGTGATCGACAATTTCTTAACGATATAGCCAGTGAGCTTGTTGACCTTGTAGCCAACGACCATCGGGCGTTTCAGCAACATACACTCAAGAGCAACAGTACCAGAAGCTAACAAAACAGAATCAGCAGCAGTAATCACATTGGTAGCCGTATCTTCTACCAAGGTAAATTCAAGTTCAGGTGCCGTCGATTGCCAGATCTCTGTAAACTGTTTCTTGCGCTGTTCATTAACCAATGCAACAACAAAATTGATATCAGGGTACTTTTGCTTAATGCGCTGACAAGTTTCGATAAATGGTTGAGCAATCAAACTCATTTCACCACCACGGCTACCCGGCAATACCGCTAACCACGGCTTATCTTGATCTAAACCTAAAAGATCGCGAGCCTCTTTCTTATTCGGCTCCAGTGGAATAGTATCAGCCAACGTGTGGCCAACGAATTCACAAGCAACGTTATATTTATCATAAAACGCTTTTTCGAATGGTAAGAAAGCCAGTACCAAATCGGTTGCTTTGTCGATTTTAAAGATACGCTTTGGACGCCATGCCCAGACTGAAGGGCTGACATAATGAACAGTCTTAATGCCCGCGTTCTTAAGATCTAATTCAAGTCTTAGATTAAAGTCTGGCGCATCAATACCGACGAAGACATCTGGCGGGTTTTGAGTAAAATACTTAACGAGCTCTGCTTTCACTTTTAGCAAGCGAGGTAAACGACCAAGCACTTCTACAAGCCCCATCACGGCAAGCTCTTCCATTTCGAAAAGAGACTCACAACCAAGAGCCTTCATTTTTGGTCCGCCAATACCCACGAATTCAGCATTCGGATATTGTGATTTGATCGCTTTAATAAAGCCTTCGCCAAGCGTGTCACCAGAGAGTTCTCCGACAACGATACCTACACGCAGAGATTCATTCGAAACAAAGTCCAAGCTATTGGTTGCTGCTTCTTGCTGTGCCATAGTTTTCTAATTCCCTTCTTGCCTAAAACAAAAAAGATCGCCTAACGAGTAGCGATCTTTTTGTTATACCAATCTAACGAGGTAACTATTGTCATACTCATATTGATTGGTACATAACCACATCAAGTATTAACGAATAATACCGCGCTCAGAGCTCTCTAGCATTTCTAACATAGGAGTCACCGAAGCAAACTCTTTCGCCATTTCAACTAAAGCGGCTTTCGCTTCTTCAAGTGTTTTGCCTGAACGGTATAACTCTTTGTACGCTTTCTGTAATGCTCGAATTTCTGGTTTCTCAAATCCGTTACGCTTCAAGCCCACTAGGTTGAGGCCGAATGGAGCGGCATGATTACCCTGTGCAAGCACGTACGGCAGTACATCTTGAACAACCGCAGAACAGCCGCCAATGTAAGCGTAAGCACCAATAGAACAAAATGGGTGAATAGCAGAAAGCGCCATAACACCAGCATAATCGCCAACGGTTACGTGGCCACCAAGAATAGCATTGTTACCAATGTGAGTATGGTTACCAACAATAACATCGTGTGCTACGTGAGCATTTACACAAAGTAAGTTGTCATCGCCAATCACAGTGGTCGCTTTGTCTTGAGTTGTACCACGATGGATCTGAACTGCTTCACGAATCACATTACGGTCACCGATCACAACAGTCGTGTCTTCACCACCGTATTTCTTATCTTGGTTTTCTTCTCCAATCACTGCGTGTGGGAAGATTCGGTTTTGCTTACCAATTGTCGTGTGACCTTTGATCACAACATGCGACATCACTTCAGTGTCGTCACCAATTGTCACGTTACCAGCAATGTAAGTGAAAGGCCCAACCGTCACGTTAGCACCGATAGTTACATCACCTTCGATTACTGCTGCCGGGTGAATTTTCGCTGTTTCATGAATCATATTAAAACTCTCTACGAGCACATTTAAGTTCAGCTGAACATACAACTACGCCGTCAACTTTCGCTACACCGTTGAACGATGCAATGCCACGACGCTCTTTTAAGAACTCAACTTCGATAACCAATTGGTCACCTGGCACTACTGGTTTGCGGAACTTGGCTTTATCGACACTTGCAAAGTAGTAAAGCTCATTACCTGAAGGAGCACCAAAAGATTTAAATGCTAGAAGACCTGTTGCTTGTGCCATTGCTTCTAAGATCAACACGCCTGGGAATACAGGAAGTTGTGGGAAGTGGCCTGTGAACTGAGGTTCGTTAACAGAAACATTCTTAATCGCTGTCAGTGTTTTCTCTTTTTCAAAGCTAGTCACACGATCAACCATTAAGAATGGGTAGCGATGAGGTAATAGTTCCTGAATTTCAGTAATGTTCATCGTTGTCTGTTCAGTAGTCAAAGTCGTATTCCTATGTATATTCTTTATTTAATGAGAAGGATTATAAACGAAAAAGACTCGCTGTACGCGAGCCTTTTATTAGAAATGCTGGAATTATGATTCCGCACTGTTCTCGATAAGTTTTTCAACGGTTTTCAAACGCTTGTTCATTTCATCAATACGATGAACTCGCGTTGCTGTTTTACGCCAATCTTTATTTGGCTGTAAAGGAATACCTGAAGAGTACATGCCTTTTTCGGTGATACTGCGCATTACCATCCCCATACCAGTGATTGTAACGCCGTCAACGATTTCTATATGACCATTAATCACACAACCGCCACCAATAATACAGTACTTACCTATCGTTGTGCTGCCGGCAATGATAGTACCACCTGCAATAGCAGAACCATATCCGATGTGAACATTATGAGCTATCTGAAGTTGGTTATCTAAGATAACGTTATCTTCAATAATAGTGTCATCTAATGCGCCACGGTCAACGGTAGTACACGCGCCTATTTCTACGCGGTTACCAACACGAACTGAACCGACTTGCGGGATCTTAACCCACTCGCCTTTCTCATTCGCATAACCAAAACCATCGGATCCAATCACTGTACTAGATTGAATCAAACATGCTTCGCCGATCACCACTTCATGGTAAACACTTACGTTAGCCCAAAGCTTAGTACCTGCGCCAATTTTTGCATTTTGACCAATAAAGCAACCAGCACCGATAACGACGTCATCACCAAGCACTACGCCAGTTTCAATCACAGCATTGGCACCAATAGACACATTTTGTCCAATGGTCGCGTCGCCTGAAATTGAAGCAGAATCAGCAATACCCGCAGCTGGCGCTGGCGTGGTATCAAGCGCTTGAGCAACCTTAGCAAAAGCAACATAAGGGTCGCTGACCACAATAACGTTGGTCTTACACAGTTCACGCTCGCTCTCTTTAACCATAATAGCGGATGCTTTACAGTCACCAAGGTGCTTGCTGTACTTCACGTTAGAAAGGAACGTAATATTTCCTTCTTGCGCTTTATCCATAGGAGCGACTGCTGAAACGGTAACTGTACCGTCTCCGTGTAGCTCTCCACCGGTAATCGTTGCCAATTCGGCTAAGGTCAGATTCTTCATAAAACTTATTTCAGTGATTTAATTACTTTTTCAGAGATGTTGTATTCTGGCTTGCCGTACTGCAGAGCTTGAATATCAACGATCATGTCGTAGCCTTCTTTCTCTGCAACTTTAGTTACAGCATCTTGAATTACTTTGAATAGCTTCTGCTTCTCTTGTGCTTCACGACGTTGGCTTGCTTTTTCTAGTGCTTGAGCTTTGATTTTGTATTTGCTGTCTAGTTGGCCGACTTCAATACGAAGTTTCTCTACTTCATCAGGCCCTAATAGCTCACCATCACGCTTAAGCTTTTCAATCTTAGTCTTAGCTTCAGCTTGGATACTTTGAAGCTCAGCAGCTTTATCTTTGAACTCTTCCTGCATTTTTTGAAGAACAACTTCACGCTGAGGTAGAGCCTGGAATACTTGTGCAGTATTTACATAGCCCACTTTTTGCGCAGCTTCAGCCGCTGTTGCAAAGAAAGAAGAGCTAAGAACTACAAGGCCTAAACCTGCTGCTTTAATCATATTTTTCAAAATATTGTCCTTTAAAGATTAGAAAGTTCTACCAATGGTGAATGTGAAGAATTCTTCGTCATCGCCTTCGTAGATTTTGATTGGTTTCGCTAGAGAGAAAACCAATGGGCCCATCGGTGACATCCACTGAAGAGCGGCACCATAAGATGAACGGTAATTTGTTGGGTCAGAGTAATCGTAGTAGTACTGTTGACCGCTATTCGGTGCGCCACGATCTACGAATTCGGTATCCCATACACTTGCCATATCGAAGAACACGCTAGTTCGAATCTGACTGCGCGCTTCATCAGAAGCAAACGGTGTGGGTACGATTAACTCTACGCTAGCCAAAGCAACCGCATTACCACCAACCGAATCATCGGTTGCAGAATTGTACGTCGGGTTGTTGCCCGTGCTATTTCCGTAAACAGCTTTTGGACCAGCGGAGTTAGAACCAAAACCACGTAGTGTTGTAAAACCACCCGCGTAGTAGTTTTCGTAGAATGGGAACAAGTTATCATTACCATCCGTTTGACCATAACCGTTACCATAGCCTAATCGACCACGCATCAATAGTGTGAACTCATGCTTTTTAGTCAACGGAATGTAATGTTTTACATCGTATTGCGCTTTGAAGTATTTAGCATCCGAACCAGGTACTGTCATTTTCGCGAAAGCACGTTGGTGGTTACCTTCAGTAGGGAAGAAGCCACGGTTAAGGTTGTTGCGCGTCCAAGAGATATTGATATCGAAGTCATCGGTTAAGATATGCTCATCACCGTATTGGTCGATACTTCTCGCAAACTGTTCAACTTGAATATAGGTAGGAACGTTACCGATCTTGTTGTGCGTATAACCAAAACCAAACTCGAGACGGTTCAGCTCATCCATAGGGAAACCCCATGTTAAGCTCGTACCATAACTTTGGTTGGTATAATCGACAATGCCCGCTTCAGAGGCTTCAAATTCGTTGTAGAAGATTTTTCCGCCCATACTCACGCCATCAAGGTTCCAGTATGGGTCGCGGTAGTCTAAGCTCACATTCTTTTGGTAATCGTTCATCATGGCGCTTACGCCAACACGGTTACCAGAACCTGCAAAGTTATCTTGCTGTAAACCAACCTGGAAGCTGACACCCGATTCAGTACCGTAGCCAACACCGAAGTTGACGCTACCCGAGTTCGCTTCCTTAACGTTGTAAACCAGATCCACTTGGTCTTCACTGCCAGGAACACGTACCGTTTGCACATCAACCGTTTCAAAAAAGCCTAAACGGTTAAGACGGCTCTTACCTGTATCAATCGACTTGGAGTTCAGCCAGCTGCCTTCCATTTGACGCATTTCACGACGCAGTACTTCATCTTTCGTTGAGTTGTTACCCGTGAATCGAATATCACGAACGTAGATACGGCTGCCCGCTTCTACATTAATAACCAACGACACTTCTTTGGTCTCATCGTCAAATTCAGGAATCGTACGAACTTGTGGGTACGCATAGCCAGATTCGCCTAGAATTCGTTTCACGCTCTCTTCTAAAGAAGTTACAGAAGAACCGTTATATGTATCGCCATCTTCGAATGGCACTAACGCTTCGAAGTCAGCCTCTCGGCCGATAAGCTCACCACGGAAAGAGACATCTTTAACGGTATAAGCTTCGCCTTCGTCTAGGCCTAGCGTGATGTAAACACCTTTCTTATCAGGAGAGATCGCAACCTGAGTCGAATCTACCTTAAACTTAAGGTAACCACGGTCAAGGTAGTAAGATTTCAACGCTTCGATGTCACCGGCTAATACTTGCTTCTGGTATTTTTCATCCGCAAGGAAATTCCACCATGCAACATCAACGTTCAAGTTGAAACGACTCAGTAGATCAGCGTCAGAGAAAACGTCGTTACCGATAAAGTTAATTTGCTGAATCTTAGCGGACACGCCCTCAGTAAACACAAACTTAAGGTCAGAACGGTTACGAGGCAGAGGCGTCACTACGGCTTTCACTGTCGCGTTGTATTTACCAACACTGTAGTAAAAATCTTCAAGGCCCTTCTCAATGTTACTCAGTGTAGTACGGTCAAGGGCTTCACCTTCACGAACACCAGATGCATCTAGGTTCTGCTGAAGTTGTTCTTCTTTGATCGCCTTGTTACCTGAGAATGAGATACTTGCGATGGTCGGTCGTTCTTTGACTTGAACAACTAAAACACCTTCATCGCGAAGGACTTTAACGTCCTCAAAGTTGCCTGAAGCATACAGTGCACGAATGATCTCAGATACATCGCCGTCATCCACTTCATCGCCAATACGTACTGGCATTTTCAGTAGAGCTGCACCAAGTGCAACACGCTGTAAACCTTCGATCTTGATATCTTGAACTACAAAGTTTTGTGCTCCGTTCGCAGCCACACTAGTGGCCAATAGACTTGCGAACAGAATTTGCTTAATCGCCATACTTATTCTAATTATTCCTTGCTACTACCAATGCCTGTGAGAAACCATTCACAGACGAGTAAAATCATTAAATATTGCCAGAGCCATCAAAGAGAAGAGGATTGCGCCTCCCACTCTGTATCCCATTTCTTGAACTTTTTCAGGTACAGGTTTACGAGTAACGGCCTCAATAGCAAAAAAGAGCAAATGTCCGCCATCAAGCATAGGCAGCGGAACTAAATTAATAATACCCAAGTTAACACTAATCAGAGCTAAAAAACCTAAGAAGTAAACTAAACCGTAATCGGCGGTTGCCCCTGCGCCTTTAGCAATTGAAATTGGGCCACTCAAGTTATTTAAGCCAACATCACCAACGATGAGCTTCTTAAGCATTGTCAGCGTCAAACCTATGATTTGACCTGTTTTATCAAATGCTTTTCCTACAGACTCAATTACACCAAATTGTAACTCAAAGCGATAATCTTCTGGCCATTCTGCGACTTCGGGAGCAATACCCGCATAGCCGATTGTAGAACCATCAGAAAACTCGCGACTATTGGGCGTCATAACCAATGACCGCTCAACACCATTTCGTAATACGACAAGGTCCAAGGGCATCATTGGGTGTGAACGGATTAATTCAACAACCGACTTCCACTGCTCAATAGGCTGACCATTAATTTCGACAATTTTATCGCCAGATTCTAGCCCTGCAGAATAGGCAGCACCGTCATCAATAACTTGAGCGAGCACTGTCGATATCTCTGGAGAATACGGTCTAAAACCAAGCGTTGTCATTGCTGACTCAGTTTCTGGGTTGAACGACCAGTCAGAAATATCCAATATTATCTGTTGTTCAAAGCCGATATCGTCTTGAGAAGAAACCGTTACCGTCATGGACTCATCACCAATATGTGATATCAAACCCAAGTTTACCGATTCCCAATCTGCGGTTTTGATTCCTGAAATAGATTTAAGTTCCATTCCACTTTCAATTCCGGCTTGTGCCACGATAGATTGAGGTGTTACCTCTCCAATCACAGGCTTAACCGCTGGAACACCAATCAAAAAAACCAGCCAATATGCGAACACGGCAAAGATAAAGTTGAATGCTGGACCTGCCCCCACAATCGCCGTTCGTTTCCACAACGGTTTCTTATCAAAAGCGTATTGCTGTTCGTCTTCAGAAAGGTCATCAACACGACCATCAAGCATCTTAACGTAGCCACCCAATGGAATGACAGACAAGCTGTACTCTGTGCCATCGCGGCCAACTTTACTCCAGATCGATTTACCAAAACCAATCGAGAATTTTTCTACTTTCACACCGCAGCGACGAGCAACCCAGAAGTGTCCAAATTCATGAACAGCGACCAGAATACCAAGCGCTACAATAAAGGATGCGAAGTTCCACAGAATTCCACTCATGCTAGCTGCTCTTTTATAAATTGAATGGCTATTTGACGAGACATATTATCGAGCTCGAGAAGGCTTTCCAAGCTATCTAAGCCCTCAGAGTTATATTGTTCACATACTTTGTTCATAACATGCTCGTTAATGATAGCAATATCGGTAAACTTAACTTGATTGTTCAAGAAAGCATCGACTGCAATTTCGTTTGCCGCATTAATCGCTGTTGTTGCATGCTGACCCAAATAGCACGCCTCAATGGCTAATCTCAAACATGGGTAACGAGTTAAATCGGGCTCTAAGAAGGTAAGCTCGCCCACTTTGGTGAAATCCAGAGGCTTAACACCCGCTTCAGTACGATCAGGATAAGACATGGTCAAAGCGATTGGCGTTGCCATATCGGGTTCGCCCATTTGAGCGAGCACCGAGCCATCCTTGTACTGAACCATAGAATGAATCACAGACTGAGGGTGGATAATGACTTTGAGTTGCTCTTGAGAGGCATTAAATAGCCATTTCGCCTCAATGTACTCTAAGCCTTTATTCATCATCGTAGCTGAATCAACAGAGATCTTAGGGCCCATTGACCAGTTAGGGTGTGCAATAGCTCTCTCAGGTGTGACCGACTCTAGCTCTGCAACGTCCGTATAACGGAAAGGACCACCCGAACCAGTCAAAAGAATATGGTTGATACCGTTCTCTTCTAAATCACAACGGCCTAGGTTAGTTTGTACGTTCTGAGGCAAGCATTGAAAGATAGCATTGTGCTCGCTGTCGACAGGAAGCAGTTCAGCGCCGTACTTCTCTACGGCGTCGATAAACAACTGCCCTGACATCACTAAGGCTTCTTTATTAGCCAATAAGATACGCTTGCCCGCTTTAACTGCTGACATAGTAGGAAGCAAACCTGCCGCACCCACAATAGCAGCCATTACCGTGTCCACTTCATCTAGAGAAGCGACCTGACACATGCCTTCAGAGCCAGAAAGAACTTTGATGTTTGGGTGATTCGCAGACAACACTTCAGTCAGCTTAGACGCTGCATCAGGGCAAGCCATAGCAACATAGCTTGGTTGCCACTTTTCAACTAACGCCAGCATCTTTTCAACATTCGAGCCTGCAGCCATTGCTACGACCGAATAGAGTTCTGGGTTTTGTTCAACGACTTTTAGTGTACTTGCACCAATTGAGCCGGTAGCGCCAAGGATAGTTAGATTTCGCATCACATATGACCGTAGGAATGTAATAAAGGGCAGAATCACTGCCCTTTTTTATTAGAATGCTAAATAAAGCAGAGCAAAGACAGGGAATGCAGCCGTTAAGCTATCTATTCTATCAAGTATACCACCATGACCAGGAATCAGATTACTGCTGTCTTTCACCCCAGAAACACGTTTAAACATGCTTTCAACAAGATCACCAAGAACAGAAATAACGACGGTCACAAGAGTAATAACAATCATGTGGAGAGGACTTGTGAATTGGATATCAAACAAGTCAGCAAAGATCCAGGCCACGATCACTGCTGTAATGATGCCACCAATAAGACCTTCAATCGTTTTATTAGGACTCACCGCAGGGGCCATTTTTCGCTTGCCAAAGCTCTTTCCTGAAAAATAAGCACCACTGTCTGCAGCCCAAACAAGCAAGCAAACGAACATCACCAATTTTGCACCGTGGTAAGGATCAACATCGATACCGTTAGCGCGCAGGATAACCACACTCCAGAAGAATGGTAGCAAAGTCAGCACGCCAAATGCGTGACGAAGAATGGATGAGTCTTTCCATGCTGGCATAGACTTAGGATAAGTCACTGCCATACCACTTGCGATTACCCACCAAATTGAACCAATCGTCAGAATGGCATAGTGAGCACTCGATAAGTTATTAAGGCTAAATGCATCAAAAGGTATAAAAGCAAAACTTGCAGCACTTACCACAACTGTTGGAATCAACGCTAAATAACGCGATTTGCTTTCAACAAACTGAGTCCACTCCCAAAAACCCAGTAGCGAGATTACCGCTAGTGAAAGAATAAACGTGGGAAGTGATAACTCGAAAATACCTAGAATAACTAGGGGAGCTAAAATCAACGCCGTAATAATTCGTTGTTTCAAACCAAAAAAATCCTTATTAACTGTCCATCAGAGCTTTAATTTGCTCACCGGTGCATCCAAAACGACGCTCGCGGTTTACAAACCAAGTCACAGCTTCTACTAAGCTGTCTTCATTAAAGTCTGGCCAGAATTGTTCAGTGAAATACATTTCGGCGTAAGCTAATTGCCAAAGCATAAAGTTACTAATGCGGCACTCGCCACTGGTGCGGATAAGTAGATCGACTTCTGGAATATCTGCCATCGTCAGGTGCCGTGTAATCATAGCTTCATCAATGTCTTCTACATTAATATCGCCAGACTTAACCTGTTGAGCAATCGAAATCATCGCTTGCTGGATATCCCACTTACCGCCGTAGTTAGCCGCAATATTAATAACCATACCCGTATTGTTGCTAGTCAAAGCTTCCGCTTCTTCTATTTTCTTTTGTAGTCGCTCATTAAAACGACTTTTATCACCAATAACACGAAGTTGTAGATTATTTTTATGAAGCTTTTTTACTTCACTCGATAGCACTGAAATAAACAGTTCCATCAAGAGACCCACTTCTTCTTCAGGACGACGCCAATTTTCACTACTAAAAGCAAAAAGAGTTACGGCTTTAATGCCAAGTCTGGCTGCTGAAGATATGGTTTTTCGAACAGCTTGAACGCCATTTTTATGACCAAAGACACGAGGCTTACCCTGAGCTTTTGCCCAGCGACCATTACCATCCATAATGATAGCAATGTGTTTAGGAAGAGAGTCTGTGAACGCTTGAGAATTATGCATAAAAGAGTGAATCAAATTCTAATAGTCGAACAGAATAGCATAAAAAAACGCTGCACCGTGAGTACAGCGTTTTTCCTGAAAGAAAAGAATATGGAAAATTAAACTTCCATCAACTCTTTTTCTTTAACTGCTAGAACTTCGTCTACGTTCTTAACCGCAGCGTCAGTTAGCTTTTGAATTTCGTCTTGTGCTTTACGATCTTCGTCTTCTGAAATTTCTTTGTCTTTAAGAAGCGCTTTTAGATCGCCATTCGCGTCACGACGGATGTTACGGATAGCAACACGGCCACCTTCAGCTTCGCCACGAACGATTTTAACTAGGTCTTTACGACGCTCTTCCGTTAGCGGTGGAAGTGGAACGCGAATAACCGTACCTGCAGACATAGGGTTTAAGCCTAGGTCAGAAGTCATGATTGCTTTTTCAACAAGAGGAGTCAGTGTTTTATCAAACACTGTAATTGCTAGTGTACGTGCGTCTTCAGCAATAACGTTAGCTACTTGAGTCAAAGGCGTTGGTGCACCGTAGTACTCAACGGTAAGACCAGAAAGTAGGCTCGGGTGAGCACGGCCTGTACGGATTTTTTGTAGGCTGTTTTTTAGTGCATCAACACTTTTTACCATGCGCTCTTGAGCGTCTTTTTTGATTTCGTTAATCACAATTTCACCTTGATTATGTTCTTTCTTCAAGAAAGCTTTTTATTTGGAGTGATAAGGATAAGCTTACCGAAGCATTATACTTCAGTAAGCCCGAAAAATTAGTCAGCGTCGCTGATTAATGTACCTTCAGTTTCACCCATAACCACGCGACGTAGTGCGCCTGGCTTATTCATGTTAAATACACGGATTGGCATTTTGTGGTCACGTGCTAGCGTAAATGCGGCCAAGTCCATTACTTTCAATTCTTTCTCAAGAATTGTGTTGTAAGACAACGTATCATACAACTCTGCGTCTGGGTTTGCTACTGGGTCAGCAGTAAATACACCATCTACTTTTGTTGCTTTTAGAACTACGTCAGCTTCGATTTCGATACCGCGTAAACATGCAGCAGAGTCTGTAGTAAAGAATGGGTTACCCGTACCAGCAGAGAAGATCACAACACGACCTTGACGTAGTTGGCTGATTGCATCTGCCCAGTTGTAGTCGTCACATACACCTTTAAGAGGAATTGCTGACATTACACGTGCGTTTACGTAAGCACGGTGTAGTGCGTCACGCATAGCAAGGCCGTTCATTACCGTTGCAAGCATACCCATATGGTCACCAACAACACGGTTCATACCCGCTTCTGCTAGGCCTGCGCCACGGAAAAGGTTACCACCACCGATAACAACACCAACTTGAACGCCTAGTTCAACTAATTCTTTTACTTCTTGAGCCATACGATCAAGGATCGTTGGGTCAATACCAAAACCTTCTTCGCCTTGTAGCGCTTCACCGCTAAGTTTTAACAGAATACGTTGATACGCTGGTTTAGGGTTCGTAGTCATGGAGCTTACCTTCCAAAGAGTTGATGATTAACAGTCATGGATAAAAACTGAAGAGCTCAGTTTGCATTCATAACAGCTAAAAGCCGGAAATAATTCATTATTCATAAAAAGACCGCAGCATTTGCCACGGTCTCTTTTCAAACAATACGCTAAGGATTAACCTTTTTGTACCGCTGCAACTTCGTCTGCGAAGCTCATTTCAGCTGCTTTCTCGATACCTTCACCAACTTCTAAACGAACGAAGGTAGTAACTGATGCGCCTTTCTCTTTAAGAATGTCAGCAACAGTTTTCTTAGGTTCCATGATGAAAGCTTGACCAGTAAGAGATACTTCGCCCGTGAATTTCTTCATACGGCCGATAACCATTTTCTCAGCGATCTCTTGTGGTTTGCCTTCGTTCATAGCGATTTCAACTTGAACAGCTTTTTCTTTTTCTACTACGTCAGCAGGTACGTCAGATGGGTTAACGTACTCAGGCTTAGAAGCAGCAACGTGCATAGCGATGTGCTTAAGCGTTTCAGCTTCGCCTTCACCAGCAACAACAACACCGATTTTCTCGCCGTGACGGTAAGAAGCTAGTGCAACACCCTCAACAAGCTCAACGCGACGGATGCTGATGTTCTCACCGATCTTAGTTACTAGAGCGATACGAGCGTCTTCAAACTTAGCTTGAAGTGCAACGATGTCTAGACGTTCAGCTAGAGCAACTTCAGCAACTTCGTTAGCGAATGCAAGGAAACCTGCATCTTTAGCTACGAAATCAGTTTGGCAGTTCACTTCAAGAAGAGCAGCAACGCCAGCTTCTTCTTTAATGATGATTGCGCCTTCAGCAGCAACGTTACCAGCTTTTTTAGCTGCTTTCGCTGCGCCAGATTTACGCATGTTTTCAATTGCTAGCTCGATGTCGCCTTCAGCAGCAACAAGCGCTTTTTTACATTCCATCATGCCCGCAGCTGTGCGTTCACGAAGTTCTTTAACTAGAGCTGCAGTTACAGTTGCCATTCTCTATTCCTCAGTAAATTCTAAAAAAGATAAAAAACAGGGGCCTAATTAATTGGCCCCTGATATTGACTGTATTCAGTTCTTAAGCCATCGATTATGACCGCTTAATATGAACTAAATATGGCTCAGAGCCGCTATTATTCAGCTTCTACAAAACCGTCTTTTTCAGCAGCTACAGCAGCAACATCTTTGTTACGACCTTCTTTAACCGCGTCTGCAGCAGCGTTTAGGTAAAGCTGTACTGCACGGATTGCATCATCGTTACCAGGGATAACGAAGTCAACACCGTCTGGGTTAGAGTTAGTATCAACTACAGCGTAAACTGGGATACCTAGGTTGTTTGCTTCTTTAACTGCGATGTGTTCGTGATCAGCATCGATAACGAATAGAGCGTCTGGAAGGCCGCCCATGTTCTTGATACCACCAAGAGACTTCTCTAGCTTCTCCATTTCACGAGTGCGCATTAGAGCTTCTTTCTTAGTAAGCTTGTCGAAAGTACCGTCTTGAGCTTGCGCTTCAAGTTCTTTCAGACGCTTGATAGACTGACGAACAGTTTTGTAGTTCGTTAGCATACCGCCTAACCAGCGGTTGTTAACGTAGAACTGGTTGCTGTTGATAGCAGCTTCTTTAACAGCTTCAGATGCAGCGCGCTTAGTACCAACAAAAAGAACTTTACCTTTCTTCTCACCAACTTTAGCGATTTCAGCTAGAGCGTCGTTGAACATTGGTACAGTTTTTTCTAGGTTGATGATATGTACTTTGTTACGAGCACCAAAGATGAATGGCTTCATTTTTGGGTTCCAGTAACGAGTTTGGTGACCGAAGTGAACACCAGCTTTAAGCATATCGCGCATTGATACAGTTGCCATTTTAAAATCCTCTATGGGGTTAGGCCTCCACATCCCCCATGAATCCGACCCCTAACAACTAACCACTTTTCAGCCGTTATCTGTGTTGTTGAGGCACCCCGGAACATGTGTCGGAATGTGTGTGATTTAAAGAAATAAGTTAGTGGACACAAAGCTTGTTTCGCCAATTGGAGAAAACAGTCCTGATGTCCGGCGCGCTTTATACCATATTTTGTCTATCTATGGCTAGAAAAAAATCTAAAAATGGCGACTGCTATACTGAATCCTATTAGCGAATTTCACCGATAAATCGCGGCCTAATCAAATCGATTCAGCATCGGCTTACAGAACAATATCGGCTTAGATTAAGTAGTATCCATCAGCATTGTATGGATATGGGAATGTTGCGCTAAAATGCTGCACTGATAGAATAGCCCCAATATGCACACTTAGGTGCTACCAAATTAAGAGATATGCAATGGCTGTAAAAATTAAAACTGCTGAAGAAATTGAAAAAATGCGCGTCGCCGGCAAGCTGGCTTCTGAAATTTTAGAGATGATTGAACCTCACATCCAAGTGGGTACAACGACAGAAGAGCTTAACCAAATCTGTCACGAGTACGCTCTAGAGAGAGGCGCATATTCAGCACCACTTGATTACCACGGTTTCCCTAAGTCTATCTGTACGTCTATCAACCACATTGTGTGCCACGGTATTCCAGCATCACAAGATGAGACTGGTAGCACAGGTCAATTCAAACCTGCAGTATTGAAAGATGGCGATATTCTAAACGTTGATATCACGGTGATTGTTCCTGATGACGAAAATGCAGATCTAAGCACTCGTCCTCAAGGTTACCACGGTGACACCTCTAAGATGTTCCTTGTGGGTGAAGTTTCACCAGCAAACAAACGTCTATGCATGGTTGCTCAAGAAGCACTTTACGAAGGCATGCGCCAAGTTAAACCTGGTGTTCAACTTGGCCAAGTTGGTACTGCTATCGAGAAGTACATCAAGACAAACAACAAAAATAACCCACGCGCTAAGTTCTCTATTGTGAAAGATTACTGTGGTCACGGCATTGGTTCTGAGTTCCACGAAGATCCACAAGTCGTTCACTACAAAAACAGCGATCGCACAGTACTAAAAGCAGGCATGTGTTTCACAATCGAGCCAATGATCAATGCAGGTAAGTTTGGCTGCCGTCTTGATGACGAAGATAGCTGGACTGTGTACACAGCAGACAGCAAAAACTCTGCACAGTGGGAACACACACTGGTTGTAACTGAGACAGGTTGTGAAGTTCTAACACTACGCAGCGATGATACGATTCCACGTATCATGAAGAACGCTTAGTTCAACAAACTGAGCACCTCAGACTTTTAAAAATATCCTCGCATTGTCGAGGATATTTTTTTTATCCACTCAATTTCGATTTTGCATCAGCTTCTGTTAAATTGTTTACTATTCTCACTTGCTTGCACGGATAGCAGACTATGCCTTATCAATGCCCTATTACGTTCAATGACGAACAACTTGAAATCTGCGAATTAAAAAATCAACTCGAAATCTTCACGCAGTATCAAAAGAGTGAATTTCTAAATCATCATCCAGTTACCGATTTGGTTCTGCTGCGTTCCGAATACATGGATTTGCTTCTCAATCGTTTATGGGATCATTTTGGATTTAGCAAACTGCCGCATATCGCACTGGTCGCTGTAGGCGGCTATGGCCGTGGTGAACTACACCCTTTATCCGATATTGATATTCTCATCGTCTCGCAAAAAACTCTGCCACCAGCACTAGGTGAGAAAGTCAGTCAATTCATCACGCTACTGTGGGATTTGAAGTTAGAGGTCGGCCACGCAGTTCGTACCATTGCCGAGTGTCTTGAGATCGGCATCGATGATTTAACCGTTGCGACCAACTTGCAAGAGTCACGTTTACTATGCGGAAGTGAAGATACCTTTCAAGAGTTAAAACTAAAGATTCATTCCGATTCATTTTGGCCAAGTGAGACCTTCTATAAGGCGAAGATTCAAGAACAGAGAGAGCGTCATGCTCGTTATCACGACACGACATATAATCTAGAGCCAGATATCAAATCGACTCCAGGTGGGCTCAGAGACATCCACACCCTAAGTTGGGTAGCACGTCGTCACTTCGGTGCGACTTCTTTGTTAGAAATGAGCAAGTATGGCTTTCTTACCGATGCTGAATATCGTGAACTCGTGGAGTGCCAAGATTTCTTATGGCGAGTTCGCTTTGCACTGCACATAGAGCTGCGCCGTTATGACAACCGACTTACCTTTGCACACCAAGCTCAAGTGGCAGAACATCTTGGTTATACCGGTGAAGGCAATCGTGGTGTCGAGATGATGATGAAAGAGTTCTACCGAACACTTCGTCGTGTAGCTGAGCTCAATAAGATGCTGCTTAAGTTGTTTGACCAAGCAATCATTAACGGTGGTCAAACACAAGAAGCTGAGATTCTCGACAGTGACTTCCAACGTCGTGGTTCATTGATCGAAGCGCGTAAGCCAGCCCTATTCCAAGCGCGACCAGAAACGATTCTCGATATGTTTATCCATATCGCTAATGACTCGTCTATCGAAGGGGTGAGTCCGCCAACCTTACGACAACTGCGTACGGCACGTCGCCGATTGAACCGCTTCCTGCATACCATTCCTGAAGCTCGTGACAAGTTCATGGATTTGGTTCGCCATCCTAACGCACTGCACAAAGCCTTTAGCTTGATGCATAAATTGGGCGTGCTCTCGGCCTATTTGCCACAGTGGAGTCAAATTGTCGGCCAAATGCAGTTTGATCTGTTCCACGTTTACACCGTTGATGAACACAGTATTCGTCTGCTCAAGCACATCAACCGCTTTAGTCAGATCGAAAACCACGATAAGCACCCGATTTGTTGTGAAGTCTATCCACGCGTACAGAAGAAAGAACTCCTGATCCTGGCGGCTATCTTCCACGATATCGGCAAAGGCCGTGGCGGAGACCACTCAGAGATTGGTGCTGTTGAAGCTTACTCTTTCTGTATTGAACACGGGTTATCAAAGCCTGAAGCCAAACAAGTCGCGTGGCTAGTACAAAACCACCTGTTGATGTCCGTGACCGCTCAGCGCCGTGATATCTACGATCCGGATGTGATTACCGAATTCGCCAAGAAAGTGCGCGATGAAGAGTCGTTAGAGCTTCTGGTGTGCCTAACGGTAGCCGATATCTGTGCAACCAACCCGGAACTATGGAACAGCTGGAAACGTACCCTACTCGCAGAGTTATTCCATTCTACGCAGCGAGCACTGCGCCGCGGCTTGGAAAACCCAGTCGATGTTCGAGACCGTATTCGTCACAATCAACAAATGGCATCAGCACTACTGCGTAAAGAAGGTTTCACCGCTCGTGAAATTGAGGTGTTGTGGCAGCGTTTCAAAGCTGACTATTTCTTGCGTCATACACACTCTCAAATCGCATGGCACTGTGAACACTTACTTCGCTTAGAAGATCCGAGTCAACCTTTAGTGCTTATCAGCCAAAAAGCGACACGTGGCGGCACAGAGGTATTCGTTTACTGTAAAGACCAAGCGGCACTTTTTGCGACCGTGGTTGCCGAGCTCGATAGACGCAACTTTAACGTTCACGACGCACAAGTCATGGTCAGTAAAGATGGTCACGTTTTGGATACCTTTATCGTACTGGATCAGCACGGTGAAGCAATTGATGAAGCAAGACACAAAGCCGTTACGAAACATCTGACTCATGTTCTGGCTGATGGTCGTCCAACTAAAATTAGAACACGCAGAACGCCACGTAACTTACAGCACTTCAAGGTAAAAACTCTGGTTGAATTTCTACCAACCAAGAGCAAAAAACATACTTTGATGGAGTTAAGAGCTCTTGATACACCGGGTTTATTGGCTCAAGTCGGTGCAACTTTTGCTGAGTTAGACATCAACTTACACGGTGCGAAAATTACCACCATAGGTGAGCGAGCTGAGGATTTGTTTATTCTGACCAGTGATGCGGGAGGAAGGTTGTCTGAAGAACAAGAACAAGCGCTAAGAGAAAGGTTAACTGAGCATGTTTCAGAACTCGCACCTTAGAAAGCTAATTGAGTGCTAGAAGTAAGTTATGACAAGGAAACAAGTTTGGCTCTAGTAACAGCTTGAACAACCAAATAAGTGTGGGTAAAGATAGAGAGCGATCTTGCCCACAACTTACAATCAATTCACAGATATCAACTATCTAGCTCGTCATTAGGCTGCTACATTGATCAAGTCAATTACATAAAAGTATTACATTCATAACCTAGAGGTCGCTTATGTATCCAAACCTCACTGGCTTAGGTATCCACGAACCTAAACAGATTGAACGTTACTCCCTTCGCCAAGAAGCGCACAAAGATATCCTGAAGATTTACTTTCGTAAGCAGAAAGGTGAACTGTTCGCGAAAAGCGTTAAGTTTAAGTACCCACGACAAGTAAAAAGTGTGCTTGTTAGCGGTGGCAATAATCAATACAAAGAAGTGACCGAGATTAACCGCAACCTCACTCTTGTAATTGATGAACTCAACAAGATCACCAAGCCGATTCCAACCGCAGAAGTCGATGTAAAACAGAAAATTCTTACTGACTTACGTCACCTAGAGAAAGTGGTATCGAGCAAGATCGCTGAGATCGAGGCCGATCTAGAAAAGCTAAAATGATCCCGCGGTTCGCAATGTACGGTTAACAACTAAATGCTAGTTACCCGTCCAAATTGAACAGACATCAAAAAGGGCTGATATCACTATCAGCCCTTTGTTTTTTATTCTATTTTCTATGTTTACTTAGACCAATGATTGCTTAAACGCGGGTGACTTACTTAGACAAACATGCTTCAGCATTCACCAAGCTGGTATCCCACTCAAAAGTCTCAAACAACCTTAACCAAGTTTCATCTAGGTTGGCCTTCATCACCAACTCTTCTTTAGTGAAAGGATGAATGAAGCGCAGTTCAGAAGCATGCAGCAACAGACGGTGTGAGTCTAAATCATCACGAAACAGTCGGTTATGCTTACCATCACCATGCGAAGTATCGCCCACGATTGGGTGCCTTAGGTGAGCCATGTGACGACGCAGCTGATGTTTGCGGCCTGTCTTTGGCATCATCTCAACTAAGCAGTAACGACTGGTAGGAAAACGCCCCGTTGAATATGGCACTTCGACTTTCGCTAACGGCTCGTAAACGGTGACGGCCTCTTGTGGTTCTTTATCTTCTTTTGCAAACTTGTCCGCGATCTTATCCAGCTCAACCTTTAGTGCATAATCGAGAGTATCGCCCTCTTCTATCCAGCCACGCACAATCGCATGATAAGTCTTTTGCATCTCATGGTTGGCGAACATCGGCATCACCTCAGAGGCAACCTCACTCGACAGAGCAAACACCAATACGCCAGATGTTGGTCTGTCTAAACGATGCAGAGGAAATACATGCTGACCAATTTGATCACGCAGTGTCTGCATAACAAATTGAGTCTCGTGTTTATCCAACCATGAGCGATGCACTAACATACCCGCAGGCTTATTCACCGCGACAAAGTACTCATCTTGATAAATGATTTCTAACATTACGCGCATACCTCATCAATGCTCAGAATCGTCACTAGCAGTTCCGCTTTGTCTGCCTCATTTTTCCACACTTCACCAAAATAAGGATGAATCGCAAAGCCCTTTGGTAGGCTCATTTGGGCATCCATCATTGCGTTGATCTTAACGATAAAGATCCACTGCAACCACTCTTCAGGTTGCAGTGAATCAATAGCAAAAGGTTCAACACTCGCCAAAGCTTCATCCGAAGGCGAAACATCGCTCCATAGCGAACATTGGCGCATTTGTTGTTCTAATTGTTGAAGTAAAAGAGGTAACTTTGTGGCTGCTGTCATTTTTCACCAAGTTATTTATCTAGTGACCTTGAAATTGGGGCATAGAGTACCATCTATTTAGGAAAGAAAGTTAGGAGCTTTATTACTATGGAAACGATTCACACGCTCACTCAGTTACTAAAGAATAGCGGTTGCCAATACGATATCTACGACCTAGGTCGTCGTATTCAAAAGATCGACAACACCTTATTCTCTGATGTTGAGCAAGGGAAACAGCCGTACCCATTTCCACTTCAGAAACAAGCTCATTTAGCGATTAGCTACTGGAATGAACACAAGCAACCGTGGATCTGGTTCCTTAAATTCAAACTGGATGAAAGAGGCCTCTTGCATCAAGGCGATGTGGGTAATTTCCTTAAGTTTGTTATCGAAGCGATGGGCACACGTTTGAACGGTGACATCAGCGAAGAGCAACAACAAAAGCTATCTAACAACCCATATACCTTCAAGCCTTCAGAAGACAAGATGGCCGTGTTCCATAGCCAAGTAAGAGCAGGTTTAGACCTGGCAACGAGCCAATACTACGAACACGCTCAACATTACTTCACGGGTGAACTCGGTTGGGACAACTGGAAAACGGTTGGCCTTCAAGGCATCACCGATATGTGTGCGCGTTTAGGCAACCAACAAAACGGTGTCACTATTCGTAAAGCTCTTCATAAACTGCCATCAGAACCGCTATACGCAACACTAGGAGCGCTTGAGCACACGCAAATCAATGACAAGCTCGCTCAACGCTTACAAGAAATGGCAGACAACGAGATTAACAGCCAAGAGCCGGATCTGTTCTTACTGTCAGCACTGGTACGAGCCCTTTCTGGCGCAGAGCAAAGCACAACCAACGCCGTGATTCATCAAGTATTGGCTAGCCCACGCTTGAGCCACCAAGAAGTGTTGATTGGTTTAGCGGGTCGCAGCTGGCATGCGCTACAAGATCCAGCGATTGCCGAGCAATTCTTGTTGCGCCTCGCACAAACAGGCAACCAAAACCTGTTCAATCAGTTATTTGCAGATTTAGTGATGATTCCGACACTAAGAATGGTATTTTTGCCGTTGTTGAATTCGAACCCATCACCAGAACTCGCCAACGCATTGATTGAGTTACAACAAGCGGCTAAGTCTCAATAATTGACTGACGACTAACTCAAAAGCGAGCTAGATCTGTAGCTCGTTAACACAAGCTCAAAATTACGATTGGAATAGAGTGATTAAAAGGAAGTATGGATTAAATGATAGATAACTTAGTGGCTATTTTGATGCTGTGCTTCTTTTGTTTTCTGTTTTGGCAGCAGCGCAGGCAATCCGAGCTTGCGAAAGCTGCCATTGCGAGAAAGTGTAAAGAGCTCGACTTGCAGCTATTAAGCGTTGCCTTCAACGGTCATAAACTTAAGATGCGCCATGAGCTAACGACCATTTGGCGCTGGCATACTGTGTACCATTTTGAGTTTTCGGCATTAGGTGATGACCTGTACCAAGGAAAACTGACCATGGTCGGCTTCCGCTCTATGCGGTTTGAGCTACAGCCTCATAGAATGTAACGTCGCAGTGCGCGTTATAGCTATATTCATGATAAGGGCCAAACGAATCTTGTTTGGTTTCCTTAAATTCAAACCCTAGTTTTTCTAATAACTTAATCGATGGGTTGTGGCCGACATTCACAGTCGCAACAACATTCGTTAGGCGCTCTTCAAAACACACCAAACTTAAAAATGGTTTTAGCACCTCACTAGCAAAGCCGCGATTCCAATACTCTTTATCCAAAATAAAGCCAAGCTCATGCCTACCCTCTTCTGATGAAATAAAGACATGTCCAAGATATTCACGGGTTTGGTTGTGGATGATAGCGCGGCAGAAGCCGACGTTGTCTTGCAGTATCTCTTGAAATAAGAACTTCGCAGAGGCAATAGAGTGCGGCCCATTCATTTCAGAACGATTAACGGGGCAGCAATTCAACTTGATAAAGTCGTGTTGTAGCTGTTCGGTATAAGGTACCAACAGCGTTCTTGAGGTTGCTATCGTCATAAAACACTCCTTGTGTTGACCATTAGCAGAAAAGCAGATGTCGCGATCTTAGAAAAAAGATCCTGAATTAAAAAGAGCCCTAGATAGAGAAAAGCCTCAGATAAAGAAAAGCCCCGACACCGAAGTGTCAGGGCTAGGGTCTTACTCGCAGCAGTCCGGCTACTAATAAATGCTCCATGCATCATCCATAATAGTGGCTGTAATCCTTCAGCTCTTTCCTTTACTTCGCCGTCCTAGCGGTGTCCAATCATCCTGAAAGCTAACAATCCTAGTTAGCGCACATCACTTGTTCCGTGAGCGGTGTCCTTTACATCGTCCTGATGCTAATCCAACCCTTTAAATCCTAAAGGTGTCCATTGTCATTCCGTTGCAGCTAACTTCCTGTTAACTGGCTGTATCCCTACAATGTCCTTACGCTCCATGCTTGACTACTCAATCCTAAGTAACCAAATCTTCATCCTGAAGATAACCAAATCCTTGGTGCTTTCCTGTTCCGTGTCAGAATCCTTCCGACAAGGTTTAATTTACGCGATTTAGGATTTTGGACAATAGATTTGCATCACACTTTCAATTCAATAAAGTTGTTAATTATATAAAACAATTAAAATTCAGCAACTTAACCATATGCACTTAAATCTCTCTAGTGATGTATTCGTGTTATCTCACAGCCTTTGTAAGAGATCTCTCACAAGCTATGGGCGGTTTTATGATTCGCTATCATTCACCGGAGCGAGTAAAATGACCAAAGACTAAAAATGGAGGTCAACATGCTGACAAAAGATGTGTCTGAAGAGTTGAAATCAGTGCTTGAAGGACTGCAAGCACAAGGGAAAGAGCCAACCGTTGCTTTAGTTAAAGCTCGTATGAGCACATCCGTTCCGATGCCAGCTTTAATCATGACTATCAAAAGCTGGAAAAGCGCCAATCGCGTCCCTAAAGTGGAAGTCGCGACACAAGAAGAGCCGACACTTGATCGTGTTAGCCTACTAGAAAAGCAAATCCTCGAACTTACCACTCGCGTTGCCACGCTTGAAGCCAAGTTAACTGATCAATAAATTAACGAAACAATAAGTTAACTGAACAATAAGGCAACTGAGCAATAAGTTGACCGATAAATAAGCTAACAGAGAAATAGAACACTATGAAGATATGGGTTGATGCGGACGCTTGTCCTAAGGTTATCCGAGAAACAATCGTACGCGCAGCTGAACGCACAGGGGTCGAATGTACCTTTGTCGCGAACCACTTGGTTCCCGTTCCCAAGCGTAACAACATTCACTCAATTCAAGTCCCAAGCGGATTTGATATTGCAGATGATGAAATCGTAAAACGCACTGAACCCGGCGATCTGGTGATTACCTCTGACATTCCTCTGGCTGATGAAGTGATCACCAAAGGTGCGCTTGCTTTAAGCTCTCGCGGCGAGCTTTACACCAAAGAGACCATTAAAGCGCGTCTCAACATTCGTGACTTTATGGATACTATGCGTTCAAGCGGTATCCAAACTGGCGGACCAAGCACCCTTTCACAAACCGACCGTCGTGAGTTCGCAAACCACCTAGATCGCCTGCTAGCAAAACGTTAATCATCAAGAAACATTGATATTCGTTCATAGCCATAAGCGTGAACCTATAGATATGTTTGTCGACATACTCCGTTCTTGTTACTTAACACTTGAGCCTAAGTGTTACTTTAACGGAGTATTGATGATCCACCTTGTCACCACCTCTTCTTTTAAAATCATCCCATTTTTCTACACTCTTTCAGAACACTTTCCGTGATTGGTACACCATAATTTCGACCAAAAAAAACCTGCACGAGGCAGGCTTTAAAATCTAACAATATGACTTGTACTTGTTACTACGGCGTGTAGAACGTTGCTGCACCTGGGCCTACTGGAAGACCAAATACGAAGACCCATAGGTAGAACAAGATGCTCCAACCGAACATAAAGCAGATTGAGTATGGAAGCATTGTCGCGATCAGAGTACCAATACCTAAATTCTTCATATAACGCGTCGCTACAGCAAGGATAAGACCAAAGTAGCTCATCATTGGTGTAATGATGTTCGTCGTTGAATCGCCGATACGGTAAGCTGCTTGAATCGTTTCTGGTGCGTAACCAACAAGCATTAGCATAGGTACAAAGATAGGTGCTGTTACTGCCCACTGAGCAGAAGCCGAACCGATCATTAGGTTAATGAAGCCACACATTAGGATAAATGCAAAGAACAACATTGGGCCAGTAAGACCGATATCTTGTAAGAAGCTAGCGCCACCAACAGCGATTACTTGGCCAAAGTTAGTCCACTTAAAGAAAGCAACAAACTGTGCAGCAAAGAATACAAGAACAATGTACATGCCCATTGAAGACATAGACGTTGCCATCGCATTGATCACGTCACGGTCGTTCTTCATTGAACCAGTAACTTTACCGTAAACAAAACCAGGAATAGCGAAGAATACAAAGATAAACGCAACAATACTCTTCAGGAATGGAGAACCCGAAATTGTACCAGACGCTGAACGTAGAACACCGTCAGCTGGAACGATAGTCCACGCTAGAAGTGCAGAAACAGCCAATACAGCAATACCTGCTAGTTTTAGACCTTTCTTCTCAACATCCGTCAGTCTGCCCATCGAATCATTTGATAGATCTTCAGAAGCTTCTTCGTCGTTGTATTTGCCCAACTTAGGTTCAACAATCTTCTCAGTTACAAATGCACCAGTAATCGCGATGAAGAAAGTAGAAACAAACATGAAGTACCAGTTTGACTCAGGACCAACCGTGTAAGACGGGTCTATCATCTGTGCCGCTGTCTCTGTAATACCAGAAAGCAGTGGGTCAACAGTACCGATAAGTAAGTTTGCAGAGTAACCACCTGACACACCAGCGAATGCCGCAGCAAGACCAGCAAGAGGGTGACGACCTAAAGAATGGAAAAGCATTGCTGCTAGTGGAATAAGTACCACATAGCCAAGCTCTGATGCTGTGTTAGAGATAATACCTGCAAACACAACCGTTACTGTAACCATGCGCTTAGAAGCACCCATTACCATGCCACGCATTGCAGCAGATAGTAGACCTGAGTGTTCAGCAATCGCCACACCAAGCATAGCAACAAGTACAGTACCTAGTGGAGCAAAACCAACAAAGTTCTTAACTAAGTTAGTCACAATAAGTTGTAGACCTTCTGCATTAAGCAGACTTACAACGTGGATCATGCCGTCAGCAGCACGACCTTTAGCACCTTCTGGTCGAGGGTCCATAACAGACACTTCGAAGTAACCAGCAATACCTGAAGTAACGAGAATTGCTAAGCAGAAGATTGCGAAAAGAGTGATTGGGTGGGGTAATAGGTTCCCCAAATATTCAACGCCATCTAAAAAGCGAGTAAAAATAGGTTTTTTAGGCGAATTGTTTTTTATTGAAGCTGATGAACTCATCAGTTCCCTCCTTGTAGTGATTCCTGTGCAATTGTGACAAAAATGTTTAAATTGCCCGCGCAGATTACTCGACAAAAGGGTCAATTAGAAATCGTAAATGTTACAAAATGTGTAACAAACCATTCTTTTTAACTTAATAAAAACAAAAAATTAGCAAATAACTCCAGCTATGAGATAAAAGTTAGGTTTATAATTGGTATGGATACATTCATTAGGTTTATGCCTGAACCTGTAAGTCATTGATAAAGTTATAAATAAGAAACACCGTACGCTAAGTTAGCACCTACTCTCCTGCAAAGTTCCTCTCGAAGGAAAAGAAAAACAGACAAATGAATGAAGTTTGACTTTCCCCTCGTTTTTACACTCGTGTCACATCAAATTGACTGACTATTTTTGAACCGCTTTGAATCTCGGGTTGGATTTACAGATGACATAGAGACGGCCTCTGCGCTTTACTATTTGGCAATCTGGGTGGCGGCTTTTCGCACTTTTCAGTGATTTCACAACTTTCATTCTATTTCGCTCCCTTACCTAATTGACCAAAACGACGAGTGAAGTTCGCAACGCGTCCCTCTTTATGTAGCACTCGCTGTTTACCTGTATAGAAAGGATGCGACTTTTCAGACACTTCAATTGTGAAGTAAGGGTAAGTATTTCCGTCTTCCCATTCGATAGTACGATCTGTTTTCAACGTTGATCCGATCAAGAAGTACTCATCAACACTGGTGTCGTGGAACACCACTTTACGGTAGTCAGGGTGGATATTCGGTTTCATTGTATTTCCCTAAATAATTAAATTGATATGTTATAACATCCCAAATGATAATTATTATCAAAAGAAAAACAAGCGATTTTATGATATTTTTCCGTCTTAACTGAAACCAGAGAACACCTTGCTATGTACACCATTGAACCTGTTGGCTTTATTGAGTCTCCTTATAAAGAGAAGTTCGCTGTGCCAAGACAGCCTAGGTTGGTTCCCACATCTACCTCAAGAGTCAGATTAGTTGACTCAGCTAACTGCCTTGAATCTGTTCGTGACATTGAACAATTTAGCCATGTGTGGTTATTGTTTCTGTTCGATAAGAACCTTGAAGCCAGATGGAAACCAACCGTGAGGCCGCCTCGACTTGGCGGTAATGAACGGATTGGTGTCTTTGCGTCTCGTGCCACGTTCAGACCCAATGGAATTGGCATGTCTGCGGTTGAGCTCAAAGGTGTATCTCAAGAAAAGGGACAAACTTGGTTGGACTTAGGCAGTGTTGATCTCGTTGACGGCACTCCGATCATCGACATCAAGCCTTATATCCCCTACTCAGATTCGATTCCGGATGCATTGGGAGGGTTTGCCGCCGATGAACCTGAAGTGTTAGATGTAAACTTTTCGCAGCAAGCCCAAAGTAAGCTGTCCGGTCACCCACAGGCGCGCCATATCATTCAGGTGATCAAAGAAGTGCTAGGCCAAGATCCGCGCCCCGCCTATAAGAAAGGTAAGCCAGACAGTAAAGAATATGCGGTAAATTTGTTCGATCTTAACGTGAAATTCGTTGTTGAAACGCTTTTCATCAATGTTACCGACATTGAACGCTTTTGAGATCCCAAATAGGCTGATATTATATGCGGCTATATCAGATTTGCTGTCGTCACTAACTGCAGCAAATTTTCTTTTATCAATGATGAAACGGATACCATAGAATGCGTACCAGTAACTACCTTCTTTCTACTCTGAAAGAGACTCCAAACGACGCAGAAGTTATCAGCCACCAGCTGATGCTACGTGCAGGTATGATCCGTAAGCTAGCTTCAGGTTTATATACTTGGCTACCTACTGGTCTACGTGTACTGCGTAAAGTCGAAAATATCGTTCGCCAAGAGATCGATAATGCAGGTGCCGTTGAAATCTTGATGCCCGTAGTTCAACCGTTTGAGCTTTGGGAAGAGACTGGCCGTTCTGAAAAGATGGGCCCTGAGCTACTTCGTTTCACAGACCGTCACTCTCGTCCGTTCGTTCTTAGCCCAACAGCTGAAGAAGTAGTGACGAGCCTAGTACGTAACGAGATCAGCTCTTACAAACAGCTACCTCTAAACCTGTACCAAATCCAAACTAAATTCCGTGATGAACGCCGCCCTCGTTTTGGCGTAATGCGTGCACGTGAATTCTCTATGATGGATGCGTACAGCTTTGATATCGACAAAGAAGGCTTAGAAAAGTCTTACCAAGCGATGCACGATGCTTACTGTAAAGCATTCGACCGCATGGGTCTTGAATACCGTCCAGTATTAGCAGACTCTGGCGCAATCGGCGGCAGCGGCTCTCAAGAGTTCCACGTTCTTGCTGAAAGCGGCGAAGACCTAATCGCATTCTCTTCTGAGTCTGATTACGCAGCGAACATCGAGAAAGCAGAAGCACTAGCTCCTACTGAAGAAGTTGCAGCGCCAACTCAAGAGATGGAACTGGTTGATACGCCAAACGCAAAAACAATCGCAGAGCTTGTAGAGCAGCACGGTCTAGCCATCGAGAAGACAGTTAAGACTCTATTCGTTAAAGCATCTGATGAAGTAGACGCTGATATCATCGCGCTAATCATCCGTGGCGACCACGAGCTTAACGAAGTGAAAGCAGAGAACCTTCCACAGGTTGCTGCTCCGCTAGAGATGGCTTCTGAAGAAGAAATCCGCGCACTTGTTGGTGCAGGTCCAGGTTCACTTGGCCCTGTTGGCCTAGAGCTACCATTCATCGTTGACCGCTCTGTTGCTGTAATGAGCGACTTTGGCGCTGGCGCAAACGTAGACGGTAAGCACTACTTCGGTATTAACTGGGGTCGTGATGTTGAACTTGCTCAAATTGAAGACCTACGTAACGTAGTTGAAGGCGACCTAAGCCCATGTGGTCAAGGTACAATCCAACTTAAGCGCGGTATCGAAGTTGGTCACATCTTCCAGCTAGGTAACACTTACTCGAAAGCAATGAACTGTAACGTGCTTGGTCCTGATGGTAAGAGCGTAATCCTAGAAATGGGTTGTTACGGTATCGGTGTTTCACGTGTTGTTGCATCGGCTATCGAGCAAAACCACGATAAATTCGGTATCACTTGGCCAGACGCACTAGCACCGTTCCAAGTTGCTATCGTACCAATGAACATGCACAAATCTGAGCGCGTTAAAGAAGCCGCTGAAAAGCTATACGCTGAATTAACGGCTATGGGAATCGAAGTACTATTTGATGACCGTAAAGAGCGCCCTGGTGTAATGTTTAAAGATATCGAGCTAGTGGGTATCCCTCACACTATCGTTATCGGCGATCGCAGCATGGATGAAGGCAACTTCGAATACAAAAACCGTCGTACTGGTGATAAAGAAGTTATCGCTATGGATACGGTTATCGAGCACCTTAAGGCTCAACTAGCTTAGTAATCCGGTTACTCGCTAGATAAACATTGAAAGGCTGCCATCAGGTGGCCTTTTTTGTACCTACAGTCTCCCTTCAAACTCCCTTCTATTTTATCAGTAGAGTAAATAACGTAAGTTAATCCCCTGTTCATCTTTAAATCCGTATATTGGTTTTAACTACTCTTTGACACATTTACATGGAGCTATCGATGGATATCAAAAGCTTACTGAACCAAGCACTTAAATCAGATCTCGTTAAACAAGGCACTCAGAAACTTTCACAAGGGTCTTCAAGTTTAAGTGGCCTAACTCAAGGCGGCAATGGTAAGAATATCAACAAAAGCACGCTCGGAGCCTTCGGTGCAGGCGCCGTTGGCGGCGGGCTCTTAGGTGCATTAATGGGCTCTAAGAAAACCAAAAAAATGGGAAAAAAAGCAGCAGGCATTGGTGGCGCAGCGGCACTTGGTGCACTCGCTTATAAGGTCTACAACGATTACCAATCGAAACAAGGCCAAACACCGAATGCCGAACAAGCTCAATTTGATGAGAACGACTCAAACCATAGCTTGCTGATCTTAAGATCGATGATTGCAGCATCCAAAGCCGATGGTCATGTCGATGAAGAGGAGATGGCAAAGATCGAGCAAGCGGTCGAAAATATGGGCGCTGATTATCAACTGACCAAATTAGTGTCTGAAGAACTGCACAAACCGCTCGATCCAAGTGAAATTGCTCAGCTCGCGACCTCACCTCAACAAGCGAGTGAGATCTATCTAGCGTCTTTGATTGTAGCGGATGAGCAAAACTTCATGGAGAAGGCTTACCTCAAAGAGTTAGCTAAGCAACTCAACCTTGCTGATGAAGTTACTTATCAACTTGAACAGCAAATCTCTGGTTAAGCGGTAATTATCAGGCTAATCCGTAAATATCTCGCTAAGCAGTAATATCAAACTAAGTAACAAGCTAGCAAAGTGATACATTGAGCATCAACAGAATGAGATATTGAGCAAGAACAAACTAACTCTGAACTTAGTCAGATCCACTTTGTTTTTGCTTATCTCTATGTGTATATTGAGAGCAGTTATCATTTGGTTAGGTATAAAAATGAAAGTATACGATTGTTGTGATTTGGTGCGTGAACTGTATTCTCAAATTGGCAGTGGCGACCAAGGCTATATCCCTAAAGCGATTACCTGCGCGGTAAAAACCTTGAACGACCTTGCTGCAGATGAGTCTTTTCCTAAAGAAGCAAGAGAGCGCGCTGCATTTGCCGCAGCGAACCTACTGATCTCAGATTTCGAGGACTAACATGAACCTCGCGAACTTTGAAAAGATGGATCCTGTGATGTTGATGAGCATCGTCAACATGAAGCTGCGTGACGACTTCGGCGGTGATTTAGATCGAGTCGTCAATTTCTATGAAATCGACAAAGCTGTATTGACCGCAAAACTTGCGTCTGCTGGTTTTGAATTCCTTCCGGAAGCCAAACAGTTTCGATAGTCATTTAGAACACACTTAATTTTAAAGACCAACCTCTGTGTTGGTCTTTTTTGTTTGAGGTACGTAATAGGCCAAGACCAATAAACTTATTAGAAATTATCTGTTTGCACCTATACTTTTATATCCTAGAGTCAGTCAACGCGCCTTGAATCAAAGCGTGTTGTTGTATAGGCTACTCCAAACAACATATAAAACTCATCACCAAATTCGATGATATCGAAGGACTAACAATGAAAAGACTCGGACTTTTAGCCGTTATCGCAGCCGTATTTACCGCAGGTTGCGCTTCAAATACTCAGCAAGACAACTTCCGTGAAGCCTCTTTTGAGCTGTGTAATACTGAAGTCGATATCTACTCTGTAAGCCATGATGAAAGAGTACGTATCGTCTGCTCTGACGGCTCTAAATTTGCCTTAAACAGTGAAGATACGCTAGAAATTATGCGCGATATCAACATCGACTATTGTGATGGCGAAGGTTTAGGTAAATTCAACGAAAGCCGTCACTACTACTCTTTCAAATGTAAGTCAGGCACCCTACTTAGCATCAAAAAGTAGAAGCGACACAAGAAAGCGATAAAGTACAAAAGGGTTGATGTGAAAGCATCAACCCTTTTTAGTACCTGCCTTTCTGTATCTGTAGATAATACCAATTAAAGTAAAAATGTGATCTAATTAAGGCCGTCGAACTCTTACAGAAAATCGTCATGGATAGCCTTAATAATACTGATTTTAAAAAGCTAGCAAGCCAACAAAAAACCATTCAAATGAAGGTTCGCTTGCTAGCACTAGCCCACTTCAAAGAAGGTCACTCGCGCACTCAAATTGCCAAATACCTTAAAGTCAGTCGAACTAGTGTAAACAAATGGGTTCAAGTATTTCTTGAAGAAGGATTGGAAGGGCTTCAAGAAAAACCTCGCACAGGCAGACCTGCATACCTCAATGCAGAACAACGAAAACAACTCAGTGCATTCATTAAGAAAGAAGCAGAGTCCCCTTCAGGCGGGCGCCTTGTCGGGAGCGATATACATGATTACATCGTGAAAAACTTTGATAAATACTACCACCCTAATTCTATCTATTATCTCCTCGACCACATGGGCTTCTCTTGGATAACTTCTCGCTCCAAACACCCTAAACAATCACAGCAAATCCAAGACGATTTTAAAAAAATTCAAAATAGAAACGATCCTTAAGATCCCCGGCCATATCGGGCTAGAGAGTGTTGATGTCTGGTTTCAAGATGAAGCTAGGTTTGGTCAGCAGAACACAACGACACGTCTTTGGGCGACTCGTGGAACGAGGCCTCGCGTGGTAAAACAACAGCAATTTGAATACGCTTATTTGTTTGGTTCGGTATGCCCTGAAAGAGGAATTGGCGAAGCCATAGTGGTTCCTTGGGTTAACAAGGACATAATGACAAATCACTTAGAGCAGATATCTAAGGCTACAGAAAAAGGACGTCATGCTGTCGTTATAATGGATGGTGCAGGCTGGCATACCGATGATATTGCGAGAGAATTTAATAACGTCAGTACTATTAAGCTTCCTCCCTACTCGCCAGAGCTTAACCCTATAGAGCAAGTTTGGAGTTGGTTGCGACAACATTATCTAGCGAATCAAAGTTTCACGGATTATAACGACATTGTTTCCAAGGTTTGTCGCGCTTGGAATGAATTTCTTGAGTGCAAAGATCGTGTCACAAAAATGAGCAGAAGGGATTGGATAAACCTGATCAGTTAATTTTCCGGATTGGTATAACCTAACTCTCATGCCTACAGATACAAAAAAGGTCCCAAAAGGGACCTTTTAAATCAATTTTCAAAGTAGTCGTTTGAAATTCTAGGAGAGCACGCGGAGCTTACGGATGTAAGTGAGCATGCTCGACAACGAAGTTCAAATTACTACGCAGAAAAATTAAGCGTAAACAGGTAGACGCTTACAGATTTCTAACACTTTCGCTTTAGTTGCTTCGATAACAGACTCATCACCCATGTTATCTAGGATGTCACACATCCAACCTGCTAGCTCTTTCGCGTCTGCTTCTGAGAAACCGCGACGAGTGATAGAAGGAGAACCGATACGGATACCAGAAGTAACGAACGGGCTACGTGGATCGTTTGGTACTGAGTTCTTGTTAACTGTGATGTTAGCTGAACCTAGTGCTGCATCTGCTTCTTTACCTGTGATGTCTTTGTCGATTAGATCAACTAGGAACAGGTGGTTCTCTGTAGAACCTGAAACGATGTTGTAACCGCGTGCTAAGAATTCAGCAACCATTGCTTTTGCGTTAGCCACTACGCGAGCTTGGTATTCTTTGAACTCTGGTTCTAGAGCTTCTTTGAACGCTACTGCTTTACCAGCGATAACGTGCATTAGAGGGCCACCTTGACCGCCTGGGAATACTGCTGAGTTCAGCTTCTTGTAAAGATCTTCGCCTTCGTTAGAAAGGATAAGACCACCACGAGGACCAGCAAGCGTTTTGTGCGTTGTTGTTGTAACAACGTGAGCGTGTGGAACTGGGTTAGGGTAAACACCTGCAGCGATTAGACCCGCAACGTGCGCCATATCTACGAAGAAGTAAGCACCTACTTTGTCAGCGATTTCACGCATGCGCGCCCAATCACAAACTTGAGAGTAAGCTGAGAAACCACCGATGATCATCTTAGGTTTGTGCTCGATAGCTAGCGCTTCCATCTCTTCGTAATCGATTTGACCTGCTTCATCGATACCGTAAGGGATAATGTTGTAAAGCTTACCAGAGAAGTTTACCGGAGAACCGTGAGTTAGGTGACCACCGTGCGCTAGGCTCATACCTAGAACAGTATCGCCAGCATTCAGTAGTGCCATGTATACAGCGTTGTTTGCTTGAGAACCTGAGTGAGGTTGTACGTTCGCGTATTGAGCGCCAAACAGTTCACATGCACGTTCGATTGCTAGAGTTTCAACTTTATCTACGAACTCACAACCACCGTAGTAACGCTTACCAGGGTAGCCTTCAGCGTATTTGTTTGTAAGTTGAGAACCTTGAGCTTCCATTACACGTGGGCTTGTGTAGTTTTCTGAAGCGATAAGTTCGATGTGCTCTTCCTGACGAAGAGTTTCTTCTTGGATAGCTGCGAATAGGTCCGCATCGTAATCAGCAATGTTCATGTCACGCTTAAGCATCTGTATCTCCTGACTCAGATTGTACTGAAAGTTTCAAAAAAACCACACAATGACCGAAAGCAAACGTTTCCGTCACCGTTTTGATGTGACGCATTCTACATAATTTGATCTAGGTCATAAAGAGCTAATTGCAATTTTATCATGCAGTTTTTTCATAATCACAAATAAGATTCATCATGGTTATTGAGCTTATCCAACCAAAGATGACGCTTACTGTCAATTTTACGCTTTACACCCTGTAAAACGCAGATTACATAGGTTTACCTTAATTTTGCACCTCAAGCTACCGAAAGCTAAGGTTTTTCTCTACTATGCACGCCTTTATTGGTTAGGTAATTATAAAAACGATGGAAAAACACTCACGTAAAGAAGATTGGGTAGCCATTCTTACTGGCACGTTTTTAGTGGCGTTAGGCGTCTTCTTTTTACAGTCAGCAAATCTGCTTACCGGTGGTACTACTGGCTTGGCTCTGCTTTTGAGTCAATTCTTACCTGTAACCTTTGGTATTTTGTACTTTGTTGCCAACTGTCCATTCTATTTATTAGCTTGGAAACGATTTGGTCGTAGCTTTGCCATTAGCAGTGCAATTGCTGGCGCTTTAGTCTCGGTATTTGCTGATCATTTATACTTAGTGATCTCGCTAGAAGTTCATAACGAGATCTACTGTGCTGTTGCTGGTGGCCTGTTAATGGGCTTAGGTATGCTTATCCTATTCCGTCATCGCTCGAGCTTGGGTGGCTTCAACGTACTGTGTTTGTTTATCCAAGACCGCTACGGTATCTCAGTAGGAAAAACTCAGATGTGCATTGATGCTTGTATTCTGTTTGCGTCTTGCTTCTTCGTATCACCTTGGGTAATTGCCGTTTCTGTATTGGGTACTGCGGTACTAAATATAGTGCTTGCAATGAATCACAAGCCAACTCGTTACTCGGTGAATTACGCGTCTTAGCGCTTATTACCTGTTCTGTGTTGCTAATATCTGCTGCTTTAGCTTCTCAACTATGCCAGCAAAAACACGATGACCAAGACATCACTAAAACAAAAAGGCTTTGGGGGCACTCCAAAGCCTTTGTTGAAACCTAAATCTTTAGGGGGAACTGTGAATAAGGTTTATTGAAATAGCAACAAGGCTAATCTTCAATCAAGAGAATACGCGTCTCATAAGGTCGCAGCACTTGGTGATGAGACGCCACTAAACTCTCGCTTACTTGATAATTAGACAACAAGCTCTTAGCCTTCGCCATCTCAAAACGTTCAGGTAAAACGCATTCAGCCTCTTTACCATAATAGTTGTTAATACAAACCAAAGTCTGGCTTTCACTCTCGCGAGAATACGCAAATACCGACGGGTGCTCAGGCAGCAAATCTTGATAACGACCATGGGTAATCACTGGCACTTCTTTACGCAACTCAATCAAACTCTTGTAGAAATAGAAAACAGAGTCTCTATCTTCCAGAGCTTGCTCTGCGTTGATCTCAGTGTAGTTATTCGCAACATCAAGCCATGGCTGAGCTCGTGAAAATCCTGCGTAAGTTTCACCGTCCCATTGCATTGGCGTACGAGAGTTATCACGAGATTTCTGCGCTAAGATCGCCATCATATCTTGATGAGCCACACCATCACGGTTAACCATGATGTCGTACATATTAGTACTCTCGACATCACGATACTGGCTAATTTCAGTATAACCAGGGTTGGTCATGCCAATCTCTTCACCTTGATAGATATACGGTGTGCCTTGCATCATGTGCACAGAAGCAGCCAACATTTTAGCCGACTCAACACGATATTTTTGATCGTTACCTAAGCGGCTCACGACTCTTGGTTGGTCATGGTTACACCAAAACAGTGCGCCCCACCCTTTGCCGTTCAAACCGGTTTGCCAATGATTGAAGATCGACTTGAGCTGTAAGAAATCAAATGGTGCATTGGTCCACTTCTCACCATTGGTGTAATCAACCTTAAGGTGGTGGAAGTTAAACACCATCGATAGCTCGCTGTTATCAACGTTTGAATACTGCTGACAATGCTCTAGTGTCGTTGAAGACATCTCGCCGACGGTCACGCTACCGTATTTCTGGAATACCGCTTCGCTGATCTCTTTTAAATATTCGTGCACACGTGGGCCATCGGTATAGAAACGCCGACCATCACCAATATCATCATTCGGGAAATCTTGCTGCTTTGAAATCAGGTTGATTACATCTAAACGGAAACCATCGACACCCTTCTCAGCCCAGAAGCTAATAACATCTTTCACTTCTTCACGTACAACCGGATTCTCCCAGTTGAGGTCAGCTTGTTCTTTGGCGAATAAGTGTAGGAAGTATTGTCCAGTCGCCTCATCTAATTCCCATGCATTACCACCGAACTTAGACTGCCAGTTCGTTGGTGCTTGGCCACCTACTGGATCTTTCCAGATGTAATAATCGCGGTACGGGCTGTTTTTGTCGCCCAAAGCAGATTGAAACCATGCATGCTCTGTCGAAGTGTGGTTTACCACGATATCCATCACGATGCGAATGCCACGTTGGTGCGCTTCAGACAGCAATAAGTCGAAGTCTTCCATAGTGCCGAATTGAGGATTAATCGCGTAGTAGTCTGAAATATCGTAGCCATTATCGATCATAGGAGATGCGTAAACCGGGGTTAGCCAAATCGCATCCACGCTCAAGTTTTTGAGGTAATCCAGTTTCGAAATGATCCCTTTGATATCGCCAGTACCTTTACTGCCACTGTCACAAAAGCTCTTTGGGTAGATTTGATAGATGGTTGCGGTTTTCCACCAGCTTTCATCATGTTCAGTCATCGCCATCTCTAACACTCACTTACCAGAAAATATAAAATAAAAATCACCATGTGAATCATGGTCGAATAGCCGTTATAACTAAAAGAAAAAGCTATAAATAAGAGAAAGAGCGATGACTTACTTGAAGTCATCGCTTATTAAATGCATTACGCGTTGGCGGTTTCTAGCTCGCCTTTCATCTGTGCTCGTTTATAGAAGAACAATGTCAGCGTTATCGGCAGTGCAACCGCCACCAGCATCGCGACTAAGTAAATCGACCAATATTGAGGTTGAATCGATAAGATACCCGGCAAGCCACCAACACCGATACCATTCGCCATCACACCTGCGCTACCACAGATTGCAGCCGCTGCGGCACTGCCGATCATTGCGCTCAGCATTGGGAATTTGTATTTAAGGTTGATGCCGTACATCGCTGGTTCCGTCACACCTAGGTAGGCTGAGATTGCAGCTGGTACTGAGATGTCTCGCTCGCCTTCACGCTTACTCAAAATAATAATGCCAACTACAGCAGATGCTTGTGCAATGTTTGATAGCGCAATCAAAGGCCAGATTGGTGTGCCACCTAAGTCTTGCATCAGTTGTAAGTCCACAGCGTTGGTTGTGTGGTGAATACCTGTGATAACCAAAGGTGCGTATAAGAAGCCAAATACTACTGACCCAAGAATGGCGAAGTCACCAGTCATTGCCACTTTAGCCGCGAATGCCACACCATCGCCTAACATACGACCGAATGGGCCAATGAAAGCGTGCGCTAGAATCACAGACAAGATGATCGAAACAAATGGCACTACCACTAGGTACAAGTAAGCTGGGACAATGCGCTTAAGGTTAGTTTCAATGAACGCCAAAGCCACACCCGCTAACATCGCAGGGATCACCTGGGCTTGATAACCGACTTTCTCAATCACGAACAAGCCAAAATCCCACACCTCAGGTACCGATTTACCTATCATGTAAGCGTTCATCAACTGTGGAGAAACTAAGGTCACACCAAGCGTAATACCCAAAATAGGCGTTCCGCCGAGCTTCTTAACCGTTGCCCAACACACACCAACCGGTAGGAAGAAGAAAATAGCTTCGCCGATCAACCATAAGAATGAGTGAACGGTTGCCCAGAATTGACTGATTTCAACTAAGGTTTTGCCGTCGAACATGCGAATGTCGCCAATCACATTGCGAAAACCAAGAATCAAACCACCAGTAATGATGGCTGGCAGCAGTGGTACGAAAATTTCGGCTAAATGGGAGATACCACGCTCAAGGAAGTTCATATTTTGGCGAGCCGCCAGTTTCGCCTCATCTTTTGATGATGCATCTTTACCGGTTTGCTCAATCAGAAGTGCGTACACCTCATCAACCTCGGTGCCAATAACCACTTGGAATTGACCTGCGTTAGTAAAGCAGCCTTTTACCAGCTTAAGCTTCTCTAATTCTGCTTTGTTCGCTTGTTCCGTATCGTTCAATACAAAACGCAGTCGAGTTAGACAATGGCTGACACTCGCAATATTTTCTTTGCCACCGACTAACTCGATAAGACGCGCAACGTCTTGCTTCGCTATCTTACTCATACTACCCCACCCTGGTTTCATTCAATTACTCATCTAAACCATGCAGCGATAACTACTCGGATTTAGATTAATGGGAACATTCCCAATCACAGTTATTATAATGCCCACGTGAATGATAAATTAAAATGGGAACAGTCCCATTAATTGAAAGAGATCACACTCTAATTTTAATCTAAGCGGTTCAATTTCGCTTAACTGAGTGGATTATAGAATAGGAGATTGAGTGTGATGAGAGATCTCTGCATTGCCTAAAAGCTGAGAGATCAATAGATTAGCGGCCAATTTACCCGCAGATTGATATCCAGGATCAATGCTAAATACTCGCGGGAACAAGAAAGAGAGAAGATCATTACCACCAACGCCCGTGACGACCACATCTTCACGTTGTAGCTCTTGTAGACGTTTGATGACACCAAGAGCCAATGTGTCGCTGGCACAAACAAGTGCTTGAGTGGTCGGAGTCAGTACCTCATCCACCAGCTGATAAGCGCTTTCATGATGAAGCTGACCAGTGCGATAGTTCGCAATCACTCCAGTGCTTTCGCACCAATCGATATAAGCCTTAAGACGCAGCTCACCGGTTGATTTATCGCTAGGATCAACGCCGATAAAGCCAATATCAGAGATCCCCTGATCCGACAGATGCGCCAATGCACTGTTGATCACCTGCTGGTTATCATAGTTAATCGACGTCACGTTCTCGGTATCCAGAGCAATCACAACCGCTTTGTGTTCCCACGCTTCGATCGCAGGGATATCACAGTCAGTAAAGCCAAACACAATGATGCCATCAACATTGCGACGTTTAAGAACCTGAAGGTGCTCATTGGCTTTATCTCTATCAAGTTGGCTTTCCATGATCACCACATCGTAATCCGCTCGATACAACTCAGTCAGCATAGTGCTAACGGCTTTGTTTTCAGAGGGAGAGTCCAGACGAGAGATGATCACACCGATGACTTTTTGGCTGCCACCGCGCATAGATTGTGCAGACTTTGAAGGTGTATACCCTGATTCTTGAATTACTCTTTCCACCCTTTCACGGGTTTCAGGTTTCACTTTTGGATCATTGGTCAAAACGCGAGATACGGTAGACTTACCAACACCGGACAGCTTAGCAATATCGAGAATAGTAAGTTTTTTGCTCATAAGAAGTCTGACGTTAAAGGGAAGAAAAAGAAAAAGTGAGGGTGACCCCCCTCACTTAACTGTTTGTAAAACCTAGTCGTTAACTATGACCTACTTTCGGCAGTTTTTATAGATAACACGACCAAGTTCTAGACGAGCGTTGTCGCCTTTCGTATGTAAAGTGACGCTGTTAACCAATTCAGAAGTACCATCATCTAGGATGTATTTCGTACCTGAACCGGCTGCGATTTGCGTTAGGCGATATTCATTTTCAGGTAAACGCAATACCGCTTTTTCATTACCAAGATAAGCGACCTTAAATGAAACATCGGACTCACATTGATAAGTCACGAATTGATCGTCCGATACTGCGCTCTTAGTCTCAGGAGCTGCTGATTTAGAGCATCCGAATAACGCTACAGTACATAGAGATGCTATCAACAATGCTTTCATACTGCGTTCCTCATCTTTATATTGTGAATAACACTTATATCTAAGTGAAAGAGACTTAGTCTCTTAACCTTTTAAGAATGCTGGTACATCTTTAATACTGTCAAGCACGACACTTGCAAGCGCTTCACCTTTTTCAGTGATTGGCTTACCAGTTCTTACCAGTACTTTAGTGCCAACACCCGCCGCCTCTGCAGCCATCATGTCTTCAGCTTTATCGCCGATCATGACCGAGTTAGCCATATCAATCTTCAGAAAGTCACGCGCAGAAATGAACATGCCTGGCTTTGGTTTACGACATTCACAATCTTGTTTGTAGTCACCAACACCGTGCTCAGCGTGGTGCGGGCAGTAATAAATACCATCTAGCTCAACGCCGTTATCAACAAAGTTCCAATCCATCCACTGCGTTAGAGAAAGAAAACGGTCTTCACTAAACATGCCGCGAGCAATACCAGATTGGTTGGTCACTAACACCAATAAATAACCCATATCTTTAAACGCTTTCGCCGCTTCAAACACACCATCGATGTATTCAAAGTCATGTTCATCATGTACGTAGCCGTGATCAACGTTAATCACACCATCACGATCTAAAAAAACAGCAGGTTTAGACAAAATTCAGTTCTCTATCAACTCTCTATTAATCATTAATTATTACACGCTTTATTTGCTTCATCACTATCTATTTAGTTTTGCGTTCGTTAACGATTTGTTTCTAGTTTAACTTCGCAACTCGCGTTTAGCCGTCTAGACGTAAAAATATCTATTGACTTAGATCATAGAACACCATAGCATCATCTGTAAATCGAGTGAGTCATCAATATATTATTCTGTTCTACCTGCACGGGTTTCTCTATGATTAAAGTGAATCAAGTCAACAAGGTTTTCTATCAAGGCACTAAAGAAATCAATGCCTTAATTGATATCAACCTCCACATTCCTCAAGGTCAAATCTTTGGAGTCATCGGCTCTTCAGGTGCAGGCAAAAGTACCCTTATTCGTTGTGTAAACATGTTGGAAGCTCCAACGTCAGGTGAGGTGATTGTTGACGGTATCGACCTAACAAAACTCAGCAAATCAGAACTTAGCGAAGCACGCCGTAACATCGGCATGATATTCCAACACTTCAATCTGCTGTCTTCTCGTACTGTATTTAACAACGTAGCACTGCCTTTAGAGCTTGCTGGTAGAGATAAAGCTGCGATTGAAGCGAAAGTGAGTGAGCTACTTGAGCTTGTCGGCCTATCGGATAAGCGTGATACCTACCCTGCGAACTTAAGTGGCGGTCAAAAGCAGCGTGTCGCTATTGCTCGTGCGCTAGCTTCAGACCCGAAAGTACTACTGTGTGATGAAGCGACCAGTGCTCTGGATCCAGCAACGACTCAATCTATTCTTGAGCTGCTACGTGAAATCAACCGCAAGCTACACATCACGATCCTACTTATTACGCACGAGATGGACGTAGTGAAAAGCATTTGTCACGAAGTCGCGATCATTGGCGGTGGCGAGCTAGTAGAGAAAGGCACAGTTGGCGACATCTTCGCACACCCTAAGACAGAGCTAGCACATCAGTTTATTCGCTCAACGCTAGACCTATCTATCCCTGAAGATTATCAAGCGCGTTTGCAAGAGACTCGTGTTAACAGTAGCTACCCATTAGTGCGTCTTGAGTTTACTGGTGCAACCGTTGATGCTCCACTGATGACGCAAATTGCTCGTAAATTCAATATCGATGTCAGCATCTTAAGCTCTGACCTCGATTACGCCGGCGGCGTGAAGTTCGGCATGATGGTCGCTGAGCTGTTCGGTAATGAAGCAGATGATAATGCTGCTATCCAATTCCTACGCGACAACAATGTAAAAGTAGAGGTGCTTGGTTATGTCCTTTAGTTTCAACGAGATTGCTGACTGGATCAGCCTTAACGGCAACCTTCTACTCGAAGCAACTGGCGAAACGCTTTACATGGTTGCTGTTGCTGGCATCGTTGGTTTCGCTGTCGGTATTCCATTAGGCGTGATTCTACACACCACTAAAAAAGGTGGTCTGTTAGAGAACACCAAACTAAACAAGATTCTTGGTGCCGTTGTGAACGTGGGCCGTTCAGTGCCTTTCTTAGTACTGATGGTAGCGATCATCCCTCTCACTAAAATGCTGATCGGCACCTTCATCGGTACAACCGCAGCGATTGTTCCACTCACCATTGGAGCAATCCCATTCGTGGCTCGACTTATCGAGAGTGCACTACTTGAAGTACCAACAGGTCTAGTGGAAGCAGCTCAGTCAATGGGCGCAACACCAACACAAATCATCAATAAGGTTCTGCTTCCTGAAGCACTGCCGACTATCATCAACTCAGTGACAATTACGCTAGTGACTCTTGTGAGTTACTCGGCAATGGCCGGAACTGTGGGTGGTGGTGGCCTAGGTGATGTCGCGATTCGTTACGGATTTCACCGCTACGATGTGATTATTATGGCTGTGACCGTCGTCATGTTGATTGTGCTGGTACAAATTATTCAATCAATCGGTGATTCATTAGTTCGCCGCGTTGACCACAGATAACGACTTACAGACCAAAATCAAAGTCGTCTGAACCAAATTAAATAGATTTATTAAAAGGAGATTATTATGAAATTTAACCTTAAAGGTTTACTTACTATTGCAGCAGCAGCTTCAGCGCTAGTACTAGCAGGTTGTGGTGATAAAGAAGTCGATACTTCTAAGATCAAAGTTGGCGTAATGGCAGGTGCAGAAGCACAAGTTGCTGAAGTCGCAGCTAAAGTCGCGAAAGAGCAATACGGCCTAGATGTTGAACTGGTCACTTTTACGGATTATGTAACACCTAACGCAGCGCTAGATGATGGTTCTATCGACATCAATGCATTCCAACACACGCCGTACCTAGATCAGCAAGTTGCTGACCGTGGCTACAAACTAACGATCGCTGGTAACACTTTTGTTTACCCTATTGCTGGTTACTCTAAAGAAGTTAAATCGGTAGACGAAATCCAAGATGGTGCTCGTATTGCTGTACCAAACGATCCAACAAACCTAGGTCGTTCTCTACTGCTTCTTGAGCAGCAAGGTCTACTTGAACTTCGTGAAGGTGCAGGTCTTCTAGCTACCGTTCGTGACATCGTTGGTAACCCTAAGAACCTAACGATTGTTGAACTAGACGCAGCTCAACTGCCACGTTCTCTTGATGATGTAACTTTATCTATCATCAACACTACTTACGCGAGCTCTATCAACCTGACTCCACAAAAAGACGGCGTATTCGTTGAAGACAAAGATTCTCCATACGTGAACCTAATCGTTTCTCGAGAAGACAATCTAAATGCAGAAAACGTACAAAACTTCGTTAAAGCATACCAAACTGAAGAAGTATACAACGCAGCTTCTGACATATTCCAAGGTGGCGTAGTTAAAGGTTGGTAATCAGCTAAAATAGTACCTTATAGATACCGAAAGGGGCTGACTCAATGTCAGCCCCTTTTTTAATGATGAAGGTTTGCTAGAAAATAAAGCTTCTCAGGGTTAATCGAAATGAAGTCGATTACTTGAGGTGATCCCAAGAGATATTTGACACCAATCGGCAATCATCACACTTGAAATAGAAAATATCGTGGATTGGTGCATCAAGCAGCCATTCACCACCACATTGCGGGCATTTACGCTCTTTTTCAGCTTTCAGGCTGATCCCACCGACACGATATAAGTAGTAGTAAGTTGGAATCTTAGTCAGAAATTCAATGCGCCCTCTTAAACCCCAACCGCGTTTGAACAGTACGCTTTTGGTATCACTGATCTCGGTCAACGTTGCATGTTCAGCACGGCAACCACCGCCCATTTGTACTTCATCACAGGCTTGCCATTCGGTCTGCCATTTCAGTACGGCTTTATGATCGCCATTGAATGTCGGCGGGTTACGATATAGTGGGATCGGTAACAAGCTATCGCCACTACGCAGTGGTGAACAGGTATGAACAAATGTCGTGTATAACACCTGCCAACTTGGCGTTTCATCTTCGGCTACTTCTTCGGAATTAAGATCTCGGCCAAGCAGACGCATCTTAGGCGCTAATAAACTCGCCGCAGATAAGCGCTCGAAACAGACTTTGACGAAGTCTGAGTGATTACGTGGGTGTAAACTATCTTGCTCAGGGCACACTACGCGAACATAGAATTCACCGTCGCCCATCACGATTGGAAACTCACGACCTAACACTTGTCCATTATAACGAAGTGCATCCATCAAGCCATTAACCGCCTTGTCGACAGCGCTTACCGTTGTGTTATCAAAACACTCAAATTGAAGTTCTAGTACGTACATCTATTTATACCGCTGGTTGTAGCTTTTCTAAAAATTCTGCCAATGTCTCGGCTAGTACATCACGATTTTTGGTACCTAAGCGCTCTAGGATCACGTTACCCGTTAGGTTACAGATAGAGATAACATCCAGTTCAGCATCAGTCGCGGCAATGAAAACCGTTGGTTTTAGCTTTAAACGACGCTGAGTGACTAAGTGACCTAAAATGTTTTCTTGTAGGCATTCGAAGTCTTCATCACTCCAAATCTGTAACAGAGTCAGTTCGTTACCATCGAAGGTCGCGTTCATATCTGCGCTGAATTGTGCGCCGTAGAAAGTTTTGATGTCTTCGTGCAGAGTCAATTCAATTCCGGTTTCAACGTTCGTGAAATCCGCGAATTGCTCACGTGGATAGTGCTTCCACAACACGGCGTCGCCACTCTTTTCTTCTACGCATGGTGATACGATGTCCACCAGCTCCTCATTACGAGGTAAGCTTTGGTGTTGCTGCTGCCACGCGTCAACGTATCGCTGACTGAAAGAAAGTAGTGCGTCTTGAGCGCGTTGAGTCATGAAAATCTCCTAAACACAAAATAATAAATAGAATCCGAGCTCTTTCCGTGCCGATTAAGCGATGACTTAATGACAGGGTAATGGGGATTCAGTAAAATCGACCCCATTCTAATCGAATTTGAAACGAAAGTATGAGCAAATATTCTGACGCAAAAGAGCTAGCGGGTTTAACCCTTGGCCAAAAAACTGAGTACTCTAACCAATACGATGCAAGTTTATTGCAGCCAGTACCTCGTAGCCTTAATCGCGATGATCTTGCGCTAAACGGAGAGCTGCCTTTTGTTGGTCATGATATTTGGACGATGTACGAGCTTTCGTGGCTAAACGCCAATGGCTTACCACAAGTGGCAGTTGGTGAAGTGTTCATTCCGGCAACCAGCCAAAATTTGATTGAGTCAAAATCTTTCAAGCTGTACCTGAACAGCTACAACCAAACTCAGTTCGAAAACTGGGAGCAAGTCACTGAGCGCCTGACCCAAGATTTGTCTGCATGTGCAGGCGAACCTGTGGTTGTGAATGTAAACTCAGTAACCGACTACACGAACCAACCTATCGTGACGATGGAAGGTGACTGTATCGACAACCAAGATATCCAAATCACCAGCTATGATTTTGAAGCGTCACTACTTGAAGATGCGGCTGGAGATCAAGAAGTAGAAGAAACTCTGCATAGTCACTTATTAAAGTCGAACTGCTTGATCACCAATCAACCAGATTGGGGCAGCGTAGAGATCGCATATTGCGGTAAGCAAATTGACCGTGAAGCTCTGCTACGCTATTTGGTTTCTTTCCGTGAGCATAATGAATTCCACGAACAGTGTGTTGAGCGTATCTTCACTGACATCATGAAATACTGCGCGCCATCGAAACTCACCGTGTTTGCACGTTACACGCGCCGTGGTGGTCTGGATATCAATCCATACCGTTCAACAGAACAAGATAGACCAAGCCACAACAGGCGTATGGCTCGCCAATAATAGGCTCGATACACACACCTATTGGAACCTACCTCATCTTTAAAAGGACATTGAAATGCGTTGGTTATACGTTGTTAGTCTATTCATTTTAAGCTTAAGCACATCGGTTAATGCGTCGATCTATTCGTCGGCACTCCTCAATGAAGCCAATAACTTGGTTGAGATAGAACCGAGCCAAGCAAAACGAATGGCCAACAGCTACCTAACGCTACGTATCCTTTCAGATCAACGCGAAAAGAGCCCGTCAGCTATTTCTCGTGAAGAGGCCGACTCTTCGATTAGAACCCCGAACAGCAGTATCGATGCGTATAAGATCTTAGCGAAAGCAGAGTTTAATCTAGGCAACATTCGTATTGCGATTCAGCACATCGACAAAGCCTCTGAGCTAGCAAAAACCTATAAGCTTGAGTATCTAAAGTTAGATCTGGAAATACTTAAAGTTAGGTTACTTTGGCTTACGGACAGAAAATCTGCCCAAGCAGAATCTGAATTAGAGAAAATCGAAGTAAACCTTGAGTCGGTCAACAAAACCCTACGCCTGACGGAAGGGATTACCTATCGTTTGATCATGTTAAAAGCAGAGGTTGCCTCTTATAACAACAACGTAGGAGATGCTGAAAAGCTCTATAAAGAAGCAAAAACCTACCTAGAACAGCGTTACTCGGAAAAAGTCGTCATCGACTATCACATCGCGGTTGGCGAGTTTTATCTGACTCATAAAGAGTACAACCATGCACTGTCTGAGTTATTGTACGGCTACTGGAAATCCGTTGAAGGTAACCTGAGTGCACGCTTGGCTAAAGTAAATAGCCTGCTTGCGCAACTTTTCTTTGAACGCCAAGTATTAGATAAAGCACTAGAACACCTATCTCAAGCCGCTGATTTTTATGATAACTTTGAAAGCTCCCCCGTCTTAGCACAAGTGCTCAAGAAAATGGGTGATGTGTACTTCTTTCAAGGAAAATACAACCTTGCCCTCGTGCACTTTTTCAATGTCCTTGACCATGAGAGTACCGACCGAGACATCCACCAAGTCATTGATATTCGTTTAAGTTTATCCGCAACTTACTTACGACTTTATAACTACCCTTTAGCTGAACAATACCTAGCACGAGCCCTTGAACTTCTAGAGTATTCCGACATACCTAAGTTGGAAGGTCGCGCGGCACTCTTATCCGCAGGTTTGGCATACCACCTACAAGAAAGCGAAGATGTAATTAAGCATGCGACACGTGCGCTCGAGATTTCACGTCAGGTAGAAAACACACGCCTGTCGCAACACGCCTACCAATTGCTCTCTTTAGGTTATGAGCAAGCAGGGCGTCCACAACAAGCGTTAGCAAACCTCAAGCAATACAATATCCTTGTCTCTTTAGAACAACAAAAACTCAACCGTGTTGGTGAAGACGCATTCCGCCAACAAAAAGAGTTTGCCGAGCAAACGCTCCACTATGTAGGTCAAGAACAAGAATTAGAGAAATACAAACTTGAGCACCATAAGTTCCAGAAAATATCGTTCGCCTTATTTTTGTTCAGCATTGTCTTATTCTTCTTTGTGCTACGCCGAGGCTACATCATTCAGACATTAGTCACGGAAATGGATTCACTGCGTACCGACCTATTTACGCACTCACGTTCAAAGCTTCCAAATCTAAGGATGCTAAACGCGAAGCTATCAAATTCATTAGAACAAACCAGCCAAAATTTTGAACAATGGCAACTTGGTGAGCTGATTCATGAACCGCTCAACGACCGCTTACGTTTTGTGATGATTGATTTGCCGTTCCTACGTAATATGTACACTCAGAACGGTTATAAAGCAGGTTTAGAACTCGAAGATGCTTTCGGCGAGTTCCTTAAATCTAAGCTTGAAGGTCCGGCACGCGTCTATCACTTCTCCGATGCGAACTTACTTTATATCGAACCAAATGCTGACCGTGATCTATCGCCTGAGGCTATGTTCAAAAAGATTCAATCTTGGGTTAATCACTTCGAACCAGAGCGAAACATTAACCGAACCGTCCGCATGGGCATCGCTGACTACCCGTTCTTGCCACGCGCTTACACCGCAATTAACGATCAAGAGCTGCTCGATGTACTATTGATGTCAACCAATCTGGCACGAGAAATCAGTCTCAAAGAGCGCAGTAGCCAATGGGTTTACCTTAAAGCCATAGATAATGCACCAGCGGCGAGTCTTGCAACAGGTAACATAAGAGAAGCTTGTAAACATGCGATTAATCAAGGGTTAATAAAGATACAATCATCTCATCAGAATGAGGACAATATCAAAAAAATGCTAAAAGATGACTGATTTACGAGCTGTTAAACGTCGTAGCTCGTGACCTTATTTTTAGTTTTGTTATTATCAAGGTCACGAAATTTCATCTAAACGATCGAGTACGATCTACGCGGCGCTATTTAATATATCTATGGGCATTCTTGAAAAAGACATTCAGGCACAACTCCACCAGCTAAAATATCAGTTGGATCAAGTCCGCTTGACGCAAAGAGATACCTCGTTCAAATTTATTCGAGAACAAAAAGTTCTCAAGCGTATCGTTACATCTTTAAGTGATGCATGTGTTGGCAGCAACACTCGTTTAGATGAAAATCTCATTGCCCTTAGGGAAGAGCTAGAAAAACAAAAAGATATTAGCTCAATGATCCCAAAGCTGGCTGTATTAGAAAGGATGCTTAAGCAGAAAACGTTGGCTATGGATAAACAGAATGGATATCTAGACGATAGCATTAAGCACAGTGGGGAAACGCTGCAGCGCATAACTGGCCTTCCAGCGCAGCTTAAACGCGACCTACGAAACTTACTTAGCTTCTCCGAATGCAATGGCAGTCAGAAAATCGACCATGCTATGAAACTTCTCGGTATTTATGAGCGTGCCATTAAGATTATGGCGAATAATTCACGCACTCATTTTGCCGACGCTACGCATTCTCCGGAACAAGAACTCCTTTCCGACCTATCAAACGAATTACAGCATCTGATCACTGAGCTCGATTTCGAGGGTGAATCTGGTGATTTGCTTACCGATATTCGAGCGAAGCTACTACTTGGTGTTTCAACACAAAACCTACTTGAGCTCGCACTTCAGATCCTCAAACTGGTGCTTGATGGCACGAGCCTAGAGCGTAAGCAGTCTGAACAATTTATCGAACAACTCAATTCCTCGCTCGCTTCTAGTATCAAAACAGCAGACCAAAATGCCGACCAGAGCCAAAGCTACTTTGAGCACCGCCAAGGCCTTAACTCTGAGTTGAATGAACTTGTTACTAAGAGCCAAAACTCTGTTGATAAAGCAACGGACATTGATAACTTAAAGCTTTCGATAAACCCGCTGCTCAGTGAAATTGCCTCTCTTTCAGAAAGACTGAATCACGCAGAGCAGAAAGAACAAGCTCTAATAGAAAGAATGAACTACGGAAAAAACCAGTTAGATTCTCTCTATGAAGTCACCCAAGATTACCGTAAGCGCCTAGAAGATCAGGCTCAGCGTATGCTGCTTGACCCTCTGACTAAGATCTACAACCGTACCGCCTTCACCGATCGTTTAGAGTTAGAATATCGTCGCTGGATTCGCGCACAACACTCACTAAGAGTCGTGCTGCTAGATATCGATAACTTCAAAGCAATTAATGATAGCTTTGGTTATACCGCTGGTGACAAGGCACTCAAGATCATAGCAAGAGCCATCACCAAAGAAATTGGTACTACCGATACTGTCGCTCGCTTTTCTGGTGAAGAGTTCATCTTGCTACTCCCCGAGCAAAGCGATGAATATTGCCATCAGGCGACTCAAAGCATCCAGAATCAAGTAAGCCGCTTACCTTTTAAATTCCGTGACCAACAAATCACAATTACCTTGTGCGCGGCAAGTACTCAGTTTAAAGAATCAGACACACCTGAAGAAGTATTAGAACGACTCAATAAAACACTAAACAAAGCCAAACAGCGTGGTAACAACCAACTTGTTTGGGACTAAGACCGCCCTAAATTCAATTTATTTCATTTTTTCAAATACTTATCACATACCATATCCCTCAATGTTTGCTAAACTAATGATTAACATTCGCTTAACAAGCATTGTTGGCAAGCAATGCTGTATTTAAATATCAGAGCAATGCTATAAAAGCCATTAAGCAATACTGTCGTAACCGTTTCGTCTGGTTAACTATCTCGCCTTTAACCAAACACTTTCAACGTTTGCTTCTCACTCTCGAGCCAGAGGGTCACTTCAACGTCCCCTGCTCTTTTCAACAAGGAGGCATTATGATCACTCATATCAGCCCTGCCGGTAGCATGGATTTACTCTCTCAACTTGAAGTTGAGCGTCTTAAGAAAACCGCGTCTAGTGATCTGTACCAACTGTATCGTAACTGTACGCTGGCGGTACTAAACTCAGGTAGCCACACCGACAACTCCAAAGAGCTGCTCGATAAATATCAATCGTTTGATGTTGAGGTTGTGCGTCGTGAGCGTGGTATCAAGCTCGAATTGAGCAATCCACCAGAGCATGCCTTTGTCGACGGTGAAATCATCAAGGGTATTCAAGAGCACCTATTTTCAGTGCTGCGTGACATTGTCTACGTCAACATGCACCTTGCAGACAACCAGAGACTCAACCTAACTAATGCCACTCATATTACTAACCTTGTGTTCGGCATTTTGAGAAACGCAGGCGCGCTTACGCCCGGCATCGAACCTAACCTGATAGTGTGCTGGGGTGGGCACTCAATTAATGCCACTGAATACCAATACACTCGTGAAGTGGGTAACGAATTGGGTCTGCGAGAGCTGAACATCTGTACCGGTTGTGGACCGGGCGCAATGGAAGGCCCGATGAAAGGCGCGGCAATTGGTCACGCTAAGCAGCGTTATACAGATCATCGTTACTTGGGGCTTACTGAACCTTCGATCATTGCGGCTGAGCCACCAAACCCGATCGTCAACGAACTGGTGATCATGCCTGATATCGAGAAGCGTCTTGAGGCGTTTGTTCGTATGGCGCATGGCATCATTATTTTCCCTGGCGGTCCTGGTACGGCCGAAGAGCTGCTGTATATCTTAGGGATCATGATGCACCCAAATAACGTCGACCAACCAATGCCGATTGTGTTGACAGGTTCAAAAGAGAGTGAAGCTTACTTCCGTTCTATCGATAAATTCATCGGCGAAACCTTGGGTGAAGAAGCACAGAAACACTATGAGATCGTGATTGATGACCCAGCACGCGCTGCGAAAATCATGAAGCAAGCAATGCCAGATGTACGCTCTCACCGTAAAGAGACTGGCGATGCCTACAGCTACAACTGGTCACTGCATATTGAACCTGAGTTCCAACTGCCCTTCGACCCGACACATGAGTCTATGGCGGCGCTCGATCTGCATATGGATCAGAAAACAGAAAGCCTTGCGGCTAATCTGCGTAAAGCTTTCTCAGGAATTGTGGCAGGTAACGTCAAAGCCGAAGGTATTCTAGAGATAGAGAAACACGGCCCGTTCCTGATTGATGGCGACAAAGAGCTGATGAACAAAATGGACCAACTGCTTAATGACTTTGTTGAACAACATCGAATGAAGCTGCCGGGCGGCACTGACTACGTTCCTTGCTATAAAATTATGCCTAGTAGCTAACAACGGCAAGTGATTGATAACCGGTGATAAGCGTAAAGCTAAACAAGTCATGACGTTTACGTCACCAACGTTTCAACTCACCAAGTGATACGTTACTATAAGGGGCTAGCAGCCCCTTTTTTATTGCCTATTTAGTGGAAACTTATGTCTATCCATCTTGTTATTATCGATGCCTTGAACCTCATCCGACGCGTGCACTCCGTTCAGCCGGATCCAACCGATATTGCAAGAACCATTACCACAACGGCTCGCACACTTAACCGCATCTTAAACGAATCCAAACCCACTCATATCATCGCGGTATTTGATCATCATTTACAAGATCGAGGCTGGCGCGCGGAAGTTCTTCCTGCCTATAAGCAGAACCGAAAACCTATGCCTGAGCCACTCATGAAAGGGCTTGATGCTATCCAACAGGCTTGGTGGGAACTAGGGATTGATTCACTGCTCTCTGATGGCGATGAAGCGGATGATCTGGTCGCAACACTCGCTAAAAAAGTAGCTGACCATGGTGAAACAGTGACTATCATTTCTACAGATAAAGGCTACTGCCAACTGTTGTCACCAACGCTACAAATCCGTGATTATTTCCAGCACCGTTGGTTAGATAAACCCTTTATCGAAGCAGAGTTCGGCGTAAAACCTGAACAGCTAGCGGATTACTGGGGATTAACAGGCGTCAGCTCTAGCCAAGTCCCCGGAATTCCTGGTGTCGGGCCAAAAGCAGCCAAAGAGATATTAACGACCTACCCGGATATCGAAACTGCATATCAAGCAGAAGACCTACCGAAAAAATACCGTAAGAAGTTTGATGAACACATTGAATCGGCACGTGTCTGTAAGCTCGTTTCTGCACTCAAAACCGACATTGATCTTGGATTTAATCTGCAAGATATCCGCTATGAAGCCACTTCTTAAGCGAGATTGGATTGATCTTAATCGAGCAGAATTTATCTAGAGTAAGAAACTGAAGAGCTCAATTGTTCATAAGTAAAACGTAAAAAAAACCACTCATTGAGAGTGGTCTTGAACTGAAATCTAATGTTCTAAACGCTAATTATTCTAAACGCTAAATGATCTAGACGCTAATTGATCTAGTATCCAAATGAAGCCCAGATAACCGTTGCAACTAGGATTGGGCACACGAACTTCACATACATTGGCCAAACCTTACCAAACCAACCAAGTTGAAAATCAGGACAACCTTGTTCAAGCTCTCTAATTTTTGAAGCTCGGCTCCATACCCAACCACCAAACACACAGAACATCAGTGCAGCGACGGGTTGAAGGTACTGAGTTGCTATCATCGCAACCATGCCAAACATAGCGGCAAAGTTGTAAACAATCACCACACTGAACAACGCGATAACACCACCAATCACCCAACTTGTTGGCGTTCGTCTGGTCTTGAAACGCTCACTAACAAGAGCGACAGGGGCTTCCAACATTGAAATCGACGAAGTAAGTGCAGCAATAGTTAGCAATAAGAAGAACACAATTGCGAAAATCTGACCAAGCATACCTAAGCTATCAAACATCAACGGCAGAACCGTAAATACAAGAGTGTCAGAGCTCAATAGTGAGCCATCTTCTGCGTAGATTTGAACGCCTTTTTGCATCGCAACAAACATGGCAGGCATCACGACTAAACCCGCAATAAAAGCAACCGCGGTATCAACTAAGGTAACGTTCATTGCCATTTTTGGCAGGTTCTCTTTCTTACTTAAGTAAGAGCCATAAACCAACATCGAGCAACCACCAATGGTGAGCGAGAAGAAGCCTTGCCCCATAGCTGCCAAAATCAGTTTTCTATCCCACACTTTCTCAAAGTCTGGAACTAGGTAGTGCTTTAGGCCTTCCATCGCGCCAGATTGCGTCATGATGTAAACAAACAATAAGCCAAATAACACAAATAGCGCAGGCATCAAACGGGTCGACCATTTCTCGATCCCCTGCTTAACACCGCCCTGAACAATCAAGATAGTCAGCACATAAAATGCGACGGTACCAAAAACATTGCGCTCAACACTGAAGCCTTTAAACCAATCAGCAGCAGCCTCTAGACCAATCAGGTCAGTGACAGCACCAATGAGAAAGCAGATCAACCAACCACCGACAATGCTATAAAACGCTAGCACTGCACTTGGAACGCTCAACCCAATCCAACCGACAAATTCACCGACTTTCTTGCCTAGCGGGTTTGTAGTCAAAGAACGCATGCTATCGACAGGGTTTGCTTGGCCATGTCGACCAATAGCCATCTCAACCACCAGCATTGGGAAAGCGACTACGAAGATCATAATCAAATAGACTAAGAGAAAAGCACCACCGCCATTACTGGCAACTTGGGTTGGGAAGCCCCAAATATTACCCAAGCCAACCGCAGCACCCGCCGCTGCTAAAATAAAACCCAAACGAGAGCTAAAGTGCTCTCTTGAAGAGGAAGATTGTTGATCCATATCGCCCGCACAAAAATCAGTGAACTAGTTGAGAAGTACAGTAATAAAAAGCAATGATAGGTACAACTAATAAATAAGCAATTCTCTAATTTTTACAACAAATACGCTATTTATAACCATTAAATTAACAAATCATTGGTCTTATCGTTTAATTATAAGCAGCAAAGCAAGATGTGGGACTAGAGAAGGCACTGAATTAAATTGAGATAAATACTCGTCGTATGGTTCAATTTATACAAACAAAAAGAGCACCAACTGGTGCTCTTGCTATTTAATAAGTCGATCCAGGTTAGATCGTGAAGACTTGATAGTCTTTTAGATTCGGAATGATTTCATGCAGCTGTTGCTCTTGTTCTGCCATCTCATCAAGAGAATCACAGAACTCATTCGCTTCCTCTTGTACTTGTTGAGAGTGTTCTTTCATGCGCTCTTCAACTTTAAGCTTTAATGCAGCCATGCTGTCAGCCAATTCGGTAAGGTTTAAACCACCATCTTGTTTCATTTTTTCTGACATCGCGTTAAAAGCGCTAGAGATAAATTCTTGGTTAAAGATCTCTTTAGCCTTTTCGAAATCTTCAGACCAGCCATTCGCCATCGAATCAAAACTGTCTGCAGGCAGCACTAATTCACCATCTTTGTAGTAACGACCTTCTAGTTCAGCAAAGTAGGTTTTCATTGACTCTTTTACATTATCAAATGATTCTGGTGAATCTAGGCTAGCGGCAATGTCATCAATAACGTCATTCGCTAACGCTAAGCCATCGTTAGCCATTTGTTTCGCTCGTGGTAAGTACTCACTCATGTTTTCGCGGTATTTCTCTATCGCCGCTTGTTGGTCAGCATCAAGCTCAACCTTCTCACCATGGATATATAAGTCGTTATTACCATCAAAAACGGCAGTATCACCATTCACTTGATGGATTTCGACTTTCTGGTCATCGATTCGTAATTCATTCTTCAAATCAACTCGACACTGAGCCGCAGACGCTGGCAGACTAATAATGGCGACAGCCGCTGTTAACGATGCGATTAATACACTATTTTTCGTAAACACACTGTTTTTCATAAATACAGCGTGTTTCATAAATACATTGTTCTTCATAACATCCTCTCATTAATCTGACCAATTACTATACCTTGAGTTTATGCATCTTTGTAAGAGAAACGTTTTATATATATCCGTTACTCAGTTAGTCGACAGACATGACTTCATAGCAGAACTGTTTATCTGCGACCTTAAACTCAATCTCATCGCCAACTTCTTTCCCCATTAAAGCCATACCAAAAGGGGCATTTGCTGTCACGATAGCAACTTCATTGTTATTCCACGTGACCGACAGTCCCCCGACTCTCGGCCCCATAAAGAAGTGTTTATATTGATCATGCTCGTCAATGACCACAACATAGCTGCTCACCGTAATCTTCTCACTATCACGCAGCACTAAGTTACGATAACACTGAATGTCATCTTCACACTCTTGCACTCTCACGGCTTGTCCATGTGCTAGATACGAGGCTTCTAGCGCCAATGTATCGTACTTATGCTCAGGTACTGTCTCTTCATCGGTCGCAGCATCAATAGCGCGTTGAGTAGCAGATTGTGCGATACGTAATCGGGATTCGAGTTGCTCTATGATTATTTGGCGAAGCTCAGACTTATTCATACTATTGGGGTGCTTTTCTATAGGAGCTACAGAATAGAATTAGGTACAATCAGGTGCAAGACATTTGATTCATCAAGCGACGCTATCATGAATAGGCGCCCGCTTTAGCATCAATACGACACTTAATAACTCAGGTAGAACATAAATGATTGAGCAGAAGCTAAAACAAGTATTCGGATTCGACTCACTGCGTCATGGACAAAAGCAAGTCATTGATAATGTTCTATCTGGTCATTCGACTGCCGCCATATTCCCAACAGGCTCAGGCAAGTCGCTTTGCTATCAATTGCCAGCATTAGAGTTGCCGCACTTAACCTTGGTGATATCACCATTGTTAGCCTTAATGAAAGACCAACTCAACTTCTTACACAGTAAGGGAATAAGCGCGGCTGCAATCGAATCAAGCCAAGACAGACAAACCACACAACAGGTGATGCAGTCGGTACGTAACGGCGATACTAAAATCCTAATGATCTCAGTTGAACGCTTGAAGAACGAACGCTTTCGCCAGTTTATATCTCAAGTGCCGATCTCGTTACTGGTAGTCGATGAAGCGCACTGTATTTCAGAATGGGGACACAACTTCAGACCAGATTACCTGAAGCTTCCCCAGTACCAAAAACAGCTCAATATTCCTCAGGTACTGCTACTGACAGCAACCGCGACCACATCAGTTATCCAAGATATGAAGTCGAAGTTTGCTATCGATGAGGAACGTGTGGTGGTTACGGGCTTCTATCGTCAAAATCTCGACCTGTCGATTCAACCTTGCGAACAAACTAGCAAGCTAGAAACCTTGTGCAATGTCGTTAACCAAGCGTCTCTCGCTCCAACTATTGTTTATGTCACCCTTCAACAAACAGCAGAGATGGTGGCTCAGCAACTTCGTAACGCTGGCGTTAATGCCGTGGCTTACCATGCTGGTCTTAAGCCTGAAAATAGAGATGCTATTCAACATCAATTCATGAACGATGACGTGAGCTGCATCGTGGCAACCATTGCTTTTGGTATGGGTGTCGACAAGTCCAACATTCGCCGAGTGATTCACTTCGACTTACCGAAATCAATCGAAAACTACTCGCAAGAGATAGGCAGAGCAGGACGAGATGGGCAACCTTCTGAGTGTATATTACTTGCTAACAAGTACGGCCTAAGCACACTAGAGAACTTCGTCTTTGGCGACACGCCAGACAACATATCAATTCAAACTGTCTTAAAAGAAATATACGAGAACCAAAACATTGCTGCGTCTGGCGCAAACCAATGGGAAATCATGCTCAACCAACTATCGCGTGAGTCCAACATTCGTCAGTTACCACTAAAAACGCTACTGGTATATCTCGAAATTGAAGGCGTGATTGAGCCTAAATACAGCTACTTTGCTGACTACAAATTTAAGTTCATTCGCCCGAAACAACAGATCACCGAACAGTTCCAAGGCGAACGTCGTCATTTTGTAGAAGCGATTTTCCAATGCTCTCCTCAAGCAAGAGTCTGGTGCCAAGTCGACTTCGATGCGCTGTGGACACACTTCCAGACTGATCGTCAGCGTGTTATTGCGGCAATCGATTATTTCAATGAACAAGGTTGGATTGAGTTGGAAAGTAAGCAGATCACAGATGTGTATGCGATCCACAACACCTCTGAAGAGATGATGCAGTTATCGGAACGTCTAACTGAATTGTTTAAGGCAAAAGAGAACAGTGAGATAAATCGCCTTAATCAAATGCTGAGCTTCTTTGAGGCAGACACTTGCCTAAGCTCACGCCTAGCGAGTTACTTTGCCGATGATAAGGCACCAACAAACTGTGGTCATTGCTCTGTATGCCGTGGTGAAGTGGCAATATTACCAACCGTCGATGTTGAACCCGTTGACGACGAGACCGTAATGACATGGATTCATGAATTTGTATCTAAGAGTCAACAATTGATCACCGATGAAGCCATTACGCGTTTTCTATGCGGAATCGCCACCCCGCTTTCAACCAAGCTTAAAGCCAGCAAAATGGTTGGGTACGGAAAGCTAGAGCAACAACCATTCAGTGATACCTTAGCGCGAGTTAAACAACTCCCTAGGTAGGGCATCTCATGTATTGATATAGAAGCTGACTAGGCTGTGGAGTCTAGTCGGTATTCAAACTCTAGCACTTCCAGCAACACCTCTAAACCTAAACTCTCAGCGCCTTTCCCTAAAAGAAACTCAACTGACGCATTTGGTCTTTGGGTTGTAGCATGACGCTTAAACCAAGCAGGCGTATCTCTCGCCCTTGCTGCCTTTTGAGTATTTCGCTTAACAGCTCTTTGAAGTGTTCGCGATCTAAAGAGGCGTGTATGTGCTCAATAGTGGTTTGCTGGAAATCGGCAAACTTGAGCTTAATGCCCTGCTTGATGATCGCTTTACTTGGGCTAGCTTTCTCTAGACGTGTTTCAAGCTCAGGAAAAAGCTTGTCTTCTATTACCTGCCAACACTCTGCGTAAGTAGAAATATTCTGAGTAAAAGTTCGCTCCACGCCTACCGATTTTCGTTCACGCTCAATAATAACTTCTCGGTCATCAATACCATGGCTGCGCTTCCAGAGTGATGCGCCTTGACGGCCAAACCTGAGCAATAGATCTCGATAGTCAGATTCCTTAATGTCCTTACAAGTAAAGAAGCCAGCTTGATGGAGCTTTTCAATACTGACCTTACCGACACCGGGAATCTTTTCAAGTGGCAATTCATCTATCACTGATTGTACGTCTTGTGGAGGTATTACAAATTGACCATTGGGCTTATTCAGATCCGAGGCCACTTTCGCCAAGAACTTTATCGGGGCGATACCAGCAGAAGCCGTTAAGTTAAGTTCATTCCAAATATCGCGACGAATTGATTCGGCAATCAGTGTTGCCGAGCCACGACACAGCGTCGAATCCGTAACATCAAGAAAAGCTTCATCTAAAGAAAGAGGTTCAATGATGGATGTATATCGAGAAAAAATTTCGCGGATCTTTTTCGATATCTCGACGTAAACCGACATTCTCCCAGGAACAACCAACAGATTGGGACAAAGCTGCAGCGCCTTTCCCGTTGGCATTGCAGAGCGAATACCAAACTTGCGAGCTTCGTAATTACAAGTACTCAAAACCCCACGCTGCTTTTCATGCCCCCCTACTGCGAGTGGTCGATTTCGGTAGGCAGGGTTATCTCTCATTTCCACAGCAGCGTAAAAACAGTCCATATCAACATGGATTATTTTTCTTGCTTTCTCTTCACCTGCACTACACATCTAGGAATAATTCAACCTCGCAACTGTATCTATAAACAGTATAATCAATTATTCTCAGATTTAAAATGATCTGGAGCCCAGCTAAATAGCTTTAACTTCATTAGCCACTTACTATTCTGATAGTATTGTAAGAGAGTATTTAACCTGTAAGTAGGGATAACTTTTGAGTGATAAAATACTAGTAGTCGAAGATAGTCGAGCATTCAGAAACTACCTGTACCAGCAATTGACAAACGATGGCTATGAGGTTGCACTGGCTGAATCAGTGGCTGAAGCTAAAGCTATCTTAGAGCAAGAGACGGATTTCTTGTGTGCGGTGCTCGATTACTGCTTACCCGATGGCCAAGATGGCGAGATCATTGATTTGGTACTCGACTATCAGCAAAAAATCATAGTCCTAACCGGCATGTTCAACAACACACTTCGAGAACAAGTACTCGCGAAAGGTGTAATTGATTACATCCTTAAAGACAGCATGTCGTCAGTCAGTTACTTACTTCCTCTGGTTAATCGAATCTCGAATAACCGATACCATAAAGCCTTAGTTGTTGATGATTCTGCTGTAGTTCGTCGATATGTAGTGCAACTTCTTGAGCACCAATACATTCAAACGATTCAAGCGGAGGATGGAGAGCAAGCACTAGATCTTCTCCAAAACGACCCCGACATCACTTTCGTCGTTACCGACCATGACATGCCAAACAAAGATGGCATTTCAATGACCCGTGATATCCGAGTGCACCACGATCGCAATCAACTCGCTATTCTAGGACTATCTGGCAGTGACGACAGAACCATGACGGCTCGTTTCCTTAAAGCTGGCGCCAACGACTTCCTTTATAAGCCATTTAACCAAGAAGAGTTCTTCTGTCGTATTCATCAACTACTCGATATGAAAGAAGCCACCAATGAGCTGTTTCGTCATGCCAATGAGGATGCTCTGACCGGGCTTTGGAACCGCCGCTACCTATTCAATCAAACATGTAAAGGCTGCGAACATCGTAGTATCGCCATGATGGATATCGACTTCTTTAAAAAAGTGAACGATACCTACGGTCATGATGGTGGTGATGCGGTACTCATTGAAGTCGGAAAGATCATCAAAAATCATTTTAAAGATGATATAGCCGTTCGTTTCGGCGGTGAAGAGTTCTGCATTCAATCATGCAGACCATTTGAAGAATTTGTCGACACGTTAGAATCGATGAGAGTTGCGATACAGAACCAAGAGGTTATCCATGACTCGCAACGGATTAAAGTCAGCATGAGTATCGGAGCAACCGACTTAGTTGGCAGTTTAGATGAGCAAATAAAAGCCGCAGATGAACTGCTTTATACTGCAAAAGAACAAGGTAGGAACCAACTGATCTTTGCACGCAACAACATGCAAATCGACCAGTAGAAATTCGTTTTTTTCCCATTTTTAATACCAAGATAAACGGCGAAACCTTAAAACTAAAAAAGCTCAAGACGATAATCTTGAGCTTCTTATTTTAAGGGCATAGATAACTCTATTCCTCTATGACTGTCACCAATTAAGCGATACGGTCTTTACTCCAAGCCGCTTCTTTTTGTTGACGCTCAGCCAGTTTCTCTTCACGGTATGCTTCACGTGCTTCACGCTTCTTACGCGCGTCACAAGGTTCAGGGCAGTTACATACTTTATCAATACCAACAGCACCTAAGCCACCACAGCTACCTTTCACAACTTTCTTTTGGATAATATAGCCAATTGACATCGCTGCGATTACTGCAAGAAAAACACCAAATGTAATCAGAAATGTATTCATAATTATCTCGCTTACCTTATTTACCTAAGTATGGCTTAAATGCTTCAGAAGCAACTTCTTTAAAGCCATCTGCTGTTTTTACCACCATGAACACAGGGATGTTATGTTGGTTTGCGACTTCCAGTCCTTTTTCTTCACCTAAGACCATAAGGCCAGTAGATAAACCGTCTGCAGTCATTGAAGACGGATTTAAAACGGTTACAGAAACCACTTTATGATGAAGCGGCTTGCCTGTTTCTGGGTTGATGATGTGTGAGTAACGAACACCATCTCGCTCAAAATAGTTGCGGTAGTCACCAGACGTTGCGATCGCCATATCACCAGGCTCGATGATCTCTTGAATGTTGCGTTCGTCAACGCTTGGCTTCTCGATCGCGATACGCCAACCCACACTTTCACGGTTTAAGCCTTTCAAGCGGATTTCACCGCCCACTTCAACCATGTAGTTGTGGATACCAATTGAATCTAGGTAATCAGCAACCACATCCACACCCCAACCTTTTGCGATAGTCGAAAGGTCAACATACAAGTTAGGCAGATCCTTAGTCAGTTTGTTGCCTTCAATGCTTAGGTGATGAATACCTACCTTAGCTTTGCGAGCCGCAAGCTCTTCGTCCGATGGAACCACTTCAGGACGCGCTTCTGGGCCAAAACCCCACAAGTTCACTAATGGACCAACCGTCACATCCAATGCACCTTCAGTAAGACCGTTCAAACGAATCGCTTCTTTCACAACGATAGCGGTTTGTTCAGATACTTCGAATGCATCCGCACCTTTGTGTTGGTTGAAACGGCTCAGCTCTGAGTCTTCACGGTAGGTCGACATTTGATCATTCACTTCTTCAAGTAGACGATCGATCTCGGTATGAACTTCTTTAGACTCAGGAAATTCATCGCCATTGATATACTTAATGTTATAACTGGTCCCCATTGTCGGGCCACTTAAATGTACTTGCTCTCTTGCCTGCTCACAGCCCGCAAGAAAAATCAAAGAAGTTAATGCAACAAGCCAAATTCTCACTTGCTTACTCCTGTCTAATGTTGAGGATTTATATAAGGAAAAATAAGAGTGAAAAATAGGTATTTTAAATGCCTTACTCTTTCTTATATAAGCCAGTTTGTTGTCACGAGTAGTCTTAGAAAAACAAATGGCTGACTCGTAAGAGTCAGCCATAATATCAATCACTTAAATGGATTAACCACCGAAGTCATCTAGTAGAATGTTTTCATCTTCTACACCAAGATCTTTCAGCATGCCGATAACAGCAGCGTTCATCATTGGTGGACCACACATGTAGTACTCACAGTCTTCAGGAGCTTCGTGATCCTTCAGGTAGTTTTCGTACAATACGTTGTGGATGAAACCTGTGTAACCGTCCCAGTTGTCCTCTGGTTGAGGATCAGACAGTGCACAGTGCCACACGAAGTTCTCGTTTGCAGCCGCTAGGCCGTCGAAGTCTTCAATGTAGAACATCTCACGCTTAGAACGCGCACCGTACCAGTAAGACATCTTACGAGTAGAGTTAAGACGCTTAAGTTGGTCGAAGATATGTGAACGCATTGGCGCCATACCTGCACCACCACCGATGAATACCATTTCATTGTCTGTATCTTTAGCAAAGAACTCACCAAATGGACCAGAAATAGTACATTTGTCGCCTTCTTTAAGAGACCAGATGTATGAAGACATCACACCAGGAGCAACATCAGGGTTGTTTGGCGGCGGAGTTGCGATACGCACGTTAAGCTTGATGATGCCTTTCTCTTCTGGGTATGAAGCCATAGAGTAAGCACGGATCGAATGCTCTTTAACGATAGACTCGTAACGGAACAAGTTGAACTTATCCCAGTCACCACGGTATTCCTCAGGAATATCGTAATCTGCGTATTTCACGTGATGTGGTTCAGCTTCAATCTGAATGTAACCACCCGCGCGGAACGGAACCTCTTCACCTTCAGGGATAGCTAGAGCCAATTCTTTGATGAAAGTAGCTTCGTTGTTATTCGAGATAACAGTACATTCCCACTTTTTAACACCAAAGATATCTTCGTCTAGTTCAATCTCCATGTCAGTTTTCATAGCAACTTGACATGCAAGACGTTCGCCTTCGCGAGCTTCACCTTTTGTGATGTGATCAAGTTCAGTAGGTAAGATGTCGCCACCACCAGACTTAACTTTTACACGACACTGACCACAAGAGCCACCGCCACCACAAGCAGAAGATACGAAGATACCAGCGCCAGCTAGGGCACCAAGTAGCTTGCTACCAGGTTGAGTAACGATCGCCTTTTCAGGGTCGCCGTTTACTGAAATAGTGATGTCACCTGATGGTACTAACTTAGACTTAGCGAAAAGAATCACTAGAACTAGAGCCAATACAATAATGGTAAACATCGCTACGCCAAGAATAATGCTTTGCATTTGTTATTCCTTATTACTGGGTGCTTACCCTACAGTTGAACACCAGAGAAAGACATAAAGCCTAACGCCATCAAACCAACAGTAATGAACGTGATACCAAGGCCACGTAGACCTGGAGGTACGTCAGAGTACTTCATCTTCTCACGGATACCCGCAAGAGCAACGATAGCTAACATCCAACCCACACCAGAACCGAAGCCGTAAACAACAGACTCAGCAAAGTTGTAGTCACGAGTTACCATGAAAGATACACCACCAAAGATTGCACAGTTAACTGTGATCAATGGAAGGAAGATACCTAGTGCGTTGTACAAAGGTGGGAAGAAACGGTCTAGAACCATCTCTAGGATTTGTACAAGTGCAGCGATAACACCGATGAATGCGATGAAGTTAAGGAAACTTAAATCGACACCGGCAACAAGTGCATTTTCTTTTAGGATGTGTGTGTAAACAAGGTTGTTTACAGGAACAGCGATTGTAAGTACTACAACTACCGCAACACCAAGACCAAAAGAAGTTTTAACTTTCTTAGAAACCGCTAGGAATGTACACATACCTAGGAAGAAAGAAAGCGCCATGTTTTCGATGAAAATCGATTTAACTAGCAGACTAATATAATGTTCCATGACTACCTTACCCCTTCGCTTCTACTTGTTCTGGTTTGAACACACGAATTGCCCAAATCAAGAAACCAATTAGGAAGAATGCAGAAGGTGCTAGAAGCATCAAGCCGTTTGGCTGATACCAACCACCGTTGCTCACTAGAGGTAGTACTTCCATACCAAATAGTTTGCCAGAGCCTAGAAGCTCACGGAAGAAACCAACAGTGATAAGAACGAAACCGTAACCAAGACCGTTACCAAGACCATCGATGAAAGATGGGATTGGCGCAGACTTCATTGCGAATGCTTCAGCACGACCCATTACAATACAGTTAGTAATGATTAGGCCAACGAATACAGATAGCTGCTTAGAGATATCGTATAAGTATGCTTTAAGCACTTGGTCTACCACGATTACTAATGATGCGATAATTGCCATCTGAACGATGATACGCACACTGTTAGGAATGTGGTTACGGATCAAAGAAACGAAGAAGTTAGACAGAGCAGTAACGAACATTACCGCGATAGTCATAACAAATGCAGTTTCTAGCTTAGTGGTTACCGCAAGAGCAGAACACACACCAAGAACCTGTAGCGCGATTGGGTTGTTATCCAACACAGGCGCTAAGATGCTCTTTTTAATTTCTTTTGCACTAGACATTAGTTCAGACCTCCGTCACGAACTTTTGCTAGGAACGGACCAAAGCCCATATCACCTAACCAGAAGTCAAATGTATGTTGAACACCAACGCTGGTCAGTGTTGCACCAGAAAGGCCATCTACACCGTGCTCAGAACCTTGAGGAGCGCCACCTTTAACAACCTGAATAGCAGGTTTGTGGTTTTCGTCGAATAATTTCTTACCAACGAATTGAGCGCGCCAAGTTGGGTTCTCAACTTCACCACCAAGTCCAGGAGTTTCACCTTGCTCGTAGTAAGTGATACCAGAAACTGTGTTGCCATCAGTTTCTACCGCAACGAATGCGTACATCATTGACCATAGACCGTTACCGTGAACAGGGATGATAACTTTAGAAGTCTCAGCGCCATCTTTCACAAGGTATACCGTACCCGTGTTAGCACGACGAATGATCTTAGCGATGTCATCTTCAGCTGAAAGCTTAATTGACTGAGCTGGATCTTTTGCCGCTTTACGTTGGTCGTATGCAGCAGCGTCGCCGTCCACGAAATCGCCAGTAGCGAAATCAACTAGACGAGGTTCGATGTTCTCTGCGTACAATGCTGGGATATTACCCGCAAGTTCAATGCCTGCAACTTCAAGGATCTTAGTTTGCTGATCCAGAACTGCGTTAGCTTGTTGCTTAGGTTTAAGAACAACTGCAGCTGTTGAAACGATGATTGAGCACACTAGGCTCAATGCGATAACAACAAACAGCGTCTTTTTAATGCTATCGTTATTACTTGCCATAGCGCGCTAGTCTCCGCTTAATGTTCTTCTCGATTACAACGTGGTCAAACAGAGGAGCAAATAGGTTTGCGAATAGAATCGCAAGCATCATGCCTTCTGGGTATGCAGGGTTAACTACACGAATCATTACACACATTGCGCCGATTAGGATACCGTACCACCACTTACCTTTATTGGTAAATGAAGCTGATACTGGGTCAGTCGCCATGAAGAACATACCGAATGCGAAGCCACCTAGTACTAGGTGCCAATGCCAAGGCATGCTGAACATTGCATTAGTGTCAGAACCAATCACGTTAAATAGTGTTGATACCGCAACCATACCGATCATTACACCCGCAATGATGCGCCATGAAGCAATGCCCATGTAAACAATCATTGCTGCACCAATCATAAGTGCAAGCGTTGAAACTTCACCGATAGAACCTGGAATGTTACCAATGAATGCGTCCATCCAAGTGATTGCTTCACCCGATGTTACGTTCATTAGTGCACTACCGCCGCCTTGAGCCCATTGGCTAAGAGCAGTTGCACCAGAGAAGCCATCTGCAGCAGTCCAAACTACGTCACCTGAAATCTGTGCAGGGTATGCAAAGAATAGGAACGCACGGCCAGCAAGAGCAGGGTTCAAGAAGTTACGACCCGTACCACCAAAGATCTCTTTAGCTACAACAACACCGAAGGTAATACCTAGTGCTGCTTGCCATAGAGGAAGCGTTGGCGGAACGATAAGCGCAAATAAGATAGAAGTAACAAAGAAACCTTCGTTGACTTCATGCTTACGCACCATACAGAACAATACTTCCCAGAAACCACCAACGATAAATACCGTTGCGTAGATAGGTAAGAAGTAAGTCGCACCCAAGAGCATCTTACTGCCCCAACCTGCATCGGCCCCTAAGGAGGCTCCAAGCATTTCGGTTAGCCAGTAGTGCCAGTTACCATCAATGATAGAAACCAGTTCTGCACCTGAATACATGTGGTTTAGTGCTGCGATAGCTTGACCACCTGCGTTGTACATACCCCAGAACATTGCTGGGAATACCGCAAGCCAAACCATGATCATGATACGTTTTAAATCAACGCTATCACGGACATGCGAGCTTTTCTTTGTAACAGTACCTGGTGTGTAGAAAAGTGTTGCTGCTGCTTCGTAAAGCGCAAACCACGTTTCGTGTTTACCACCTGGTTCAAAATGATGCTCGATGTCTTCAATAAACTTTTTAAGGCCCATGAAATTACCCTTCCTTCACAATTGTATCTAGGCATTCACGAAGTAACTGACCGTACTCGTACTTACCAGGACATACAAAGGTACACAGTGCTAAATCTTCTTCATCTAGCTCTAGCGCACCAAGTGCTTGTGCACTATCAACGTCGCCAGCACATAGATCGCGAAGCAGCAAAGTAGGCTCCATATCTAATGGCATTACTTTCTCGTAGTTACCAATTGGAACCATAGAGCGATCACTACCGTTTGTTGTCGTTGTCATGTTGAACAACTGACCTTTAAACACGTGACCAAGGAATGAACGAGTAACAGAGAACTTGTTCTTACCAGGCATAGCCCAGCCGAATAGCTCTTTATCACGACCTTCACGAAGAACCGAAACTTGTTGATGGTAACGGCCAAGGTAAGCATGTGGACCTGAAGCGTGAACACCAGATAGCACTGAACCAGAGATCAGGCGAACTTCACCTGGCATCAACTCGCTGTCCGTCAACTCTTCAAGGCTAGCACCAATTTGAGTACGAACTAGACGAGGGTTGTTAACTACTGGACCAGCCAGAGAAACAACGCGCTCAGAGTAAATCTCACCAGTAAGGAAAAGCTTACCGAATGCGATCACGTCTTGGTAGTTAATGCTCCACGCTACGTTTTGTGCATTTACCGGGTATAGGTAATGCATATGCGTGCCTGCAAGACCTGCAGGGTGTGGGCCATCAAAAACATGTTCTTCAACGTTAGACTGAGCTGAACGAGGTAAGCTAGTACCTTTTTTACAAACGTACACTTTACCGTTAGTCAGAGTTGAAAGAAGATCTAAACCAGCAACGAAAGCATCAGACTGCTCGTTAATGATTAATTCTGGCTCAGCTGCTAACGGATTAGTATCCATAGCAGTAACGAAAATAGCCTGAGTTTCAGAATCAACTGCTGGAACCTTGCTGAACGGACGAGTTCGCAAAGCGGTCCATGCGCCAGACTCAACTAACTGAGTTTTAACCGTTTCACGGTCAAGACTTGCTAGTTGGTTAGCTTCATAGCTATTGAACGTGAGCTGCTCATTACCTGCTACTTCAATCACTACTGATTGAAGAACACGCTTAGCACCACGGTTCACTTCAATAACTTTACCGCTTGCTGGAGAAGTAAATACAACACCTGGGTTCTTTTTATCTGCAAAAAGAACTTGGCCTTTCTTCACTTCATCACCAACGCGAGCATGCATCGTAGGACGCATACCAACGTACTCTTCGCCAAGCAAGGCGACTTTAGTGATGGACTTACCATCATTAATCACCTGGGATGGAGTTCCTGCGATAGGAAGATCCAAACCCTTCTTTATTGTAATCATACGCACTTGCACTACTTTATCGGGAAAAAGATTCTTTTAATTGCGTAAATTCAGGACGTTTTAACATCGCCCTTAGACACGACATTACAGTGTCCGGTTTTGGTAAATTCGAGATACCAAAATCGCAACATTACGTTAATAAACTCATCACAAAGATTATGTGAGATTTATCAGGTGCCGTATTCTAGCATTTTTTGACAACTTGATGCCATGACCAATAACTTGAATACAGCCTTAATTTGGTGAGATTTGAAGCATATGGACTCTCAAATATGTATAAATTTGACGAGCCGCACAGATAAAATGGCTTTTGAATCGCGTTTTAAACAAGAGATTAATACTCTGTCACAAACTAATATTTTACGAGTTATGTTGAAACACTGTTAATAAAAACATTACTCATTGTGGGTATTTAAAGGCGCCTAATTTGACATCAATTTGAGTGATATAAACCCTAAAAACACATTAGCATGGCGATAAAAAAGGCGGCATCGCCACCTCTTCTATCAGTTCGTTTTATTACTTACCACCGCCCATACACATAGGGCTGTCTGGCACGTTATCGAGTTGCTTCATCCATTCATCTTTTGTATAAGTGTGAATAGATAGTGCGTGAATATTATTCGCTAGCTCTTCTGAAAGAGCTTTATTTACCGCACGATGACGACCAATAAGACGCAAACCTTCAAACGCATCGCTGACAACAATCACTTTAAAATGACTCTCAGAACCAGCCGGAACATTGTGCATATAGCTCTCATTGACCACGTTTAAATGACTTGGTGAAAACTCATTGTGCAATTTTGTTTCGATAACTTCTTGGATCATTATGATTCCTTAGTAACGTAATGGCATTATCTGTGGGGGAAGTATAAACCCTAACTGGTCGACTGTCTGAGTATTTCATAGCGAACGACTTAGGTTTGGTTGAGTTTTTTCTATCTTGTTCAGCCTGCATTTGAGACAATATCGTTGTTATTTCTTACATAAGTATCTCAAGCTATGAAAACCGAACTTACTCTTCTCGATAGAACTTTGACCTTACATCGTTTCCCCAACCGTTCAAATGAAACCCTTCAAGCTTGGGATGCGGGCGACGAATACATTATTAGTCACGTTGAAGAGATGAACCTTGAACCGGGCAAACACATCCTGATCATGAACGATAGCTTTGGTGCCTTGTCGGCATGGTTCTCGAAAGATCATGATGTCAGCATGATGAGCGACTCTTTTATCTCTCATCGCGGTGCGCTAAAAAACTTGCAGCGCAATCAAAGTAACCGTGTAAACTTCCTGAATACGATGGATGATATTCCACACGGTATCGATCTTGTGATCATGCAACTACCGAAAACAAACCGTCATCTAGTATGGCAATTGAGCCAACTACGCCAAGCGTTGCCAGAAGGCTGCCAAGTCATCGGTGTAAACAAAGTAAAAGATATCCACACATCTACACTTAATATTTTCGAAAAGTACCTAGGTGAAACCAAAACTTCTCTAGCGAAGAAGAAACATCGCTTGGTTTTCTCTTCACCAAATTGTCAGCCGATTCAAACGGTCGAACCTTTTGTTGAATGGGATGTAGACGGTGAAGATATTCGCCTGAAAAATTTACCGAACGTTTACTCAGGCGAGGCACTCGATCAAGGCGCTCGCTATATGCTAGAGCACATCCCTCAAGATCCTGAACTGCGTCATATTATCGACCTAGGTTGTGGCAACGGTGTATTGAGTGTAAAAGCTGGGCAATTAAACCCACAAGCACGTATCACCTGTGTTGATGAAAGCTTTATGGCAGTGGAATCAGCGCGCCAAAATATTAAGGATAACCTTGGCGAAGAAGGTAATTTCCAGTTCATCGCCAATAACTGTTTAGATGGTTTTAAGAAAAACAGCACTTACTTAGTTATGTGTAACCCTCCGTTCCACCAACAACAAGCGATTACAGATCACATTGCATGGCAAATGTTCTGTGATGCAAAGCATGTTCTTAGCAACGGAGGCAAATTAATTGTTATTGGTAACCGACACCTCGGATACGATGTCAAACTAGCAAGACTATTTGGTGAAGCAAACGTTGAAACGCTTGAACTAAACCAGAAATTTGAGATATTACAAGCAACAAGAGAACCTGCGAATTTTAATAAATAAGCAGAAACGACGTCACAAGAATTTAAGATACCGAGCTCCTGGTGTGAATTTAGAAAGGATAAAGGAATGAAAAAACTGATTTTGGCTGCTTCTATTTTGGCTTTGACAGCATGTTCAGCCCCTCAGAAAGAGCAGATCAACGTAATGCCAGAAGCTTCACTAAGCTCAAGCAACTTTGTACAAGGCAAAACATACACACTAACCAGTAAAGATGTTCGTGCCGCTCAATATGTTGCATTGGTTGATAGTGGCCGTTCAAACATTCAGCCAATTCACGCTAAGCAAAACATGCGTATTTCTCTAGAAAACGCTATTGCTCAACAATTGGAGTCTCAAGGTTTTCGTGCAAGCGTAAACAGTGAAAACTCAATTGTTTTAGAGATTCAAGAAGCGCTTGTTACCGTCAAGCACACCATCATGGAAAACCAAATGGATGGTAAAGTAACACTTGAAGTAACCGCTGAAACGCCTGAAGGCAAGCTAGTTAAGACATTCAATGGTACAGCAACTCGCACAGGTGCATTAAGTGCATCAAATGACGATATCGCAGTGGTACTAAACGATGTTATCGACTTAGTTCTTAAAGAGATTGCCAATGACCAAGAGCTGCAAACTTACATGAAGGAACGTTTCTAATGGGACGCATTCTATCTTCTATTGCATTGATGTTAGTGAGCGTGAGCGTTTGGGCTGGTCCTAAAGTGAATGTAGAAACAACATTAGGCGGCTTCACTATCGAGCTAAACCAAGAGCAAGCACCGGTTAGTGTTGATAACTTTCTGAAATATGTTGCTGACGGTAGCTACGAAGGCACTCAGTTTCACCGTGTGATCCCGGGCTTTATGGCTCAGGGTGGTGGCTTCGATCAAGACATGAAGCAATTAGTAACTTATGCGCCTATCAAAAATGAAGGCAGCAATGGCCTGAAGAATGATACTGCAACGATCGCAATGGCTCGCACCAATGCACCAGATTCTGCTACTCGCCAGTTCTTCATTAACTTTGCAGACAACGATTTCTTAAACGCGAAAGGCGGTAATCCAGGTTACGCTGTGTTTGGTAAAGTAACCGATGGTTTTGACGTTGTTCAGAAGATGGCAACAATTCCAACCAAGCGAATGGGCCGCATGTCAGACATTCCTGTCGACCCAATCGTCATCACTAAAGTGACCCTTCTTAAGTAATCCCATGTAACGCCCTTATTCTTAAGGGCGTTTTCTATACAAGGACGACCCATGTCATCAGGCACCCCCTCCCTTTCTTGGATGCAAACTTTCCGCAGCTACCTAGATAAACGTCTACTTTGGGTGTTTATGCTCGGTTGTTCGAGTGGCTTCCCATGGGTTCTGATTGGATCCAACATGTCTGGTTGGCTAAAAGATGCCGGTTTAACTCGTGCTGCGATCGGTTATTTCGGCAGTGTGTTTGCTGTCTATGCTATTAACTTTTTATGGGCACCGTTGGTAGACCGAGTCAAACTGCCAGTTTTACACGCGATATTAGGCCAACGACGCAGTTGGATATTCTTGTGCCAAAGCTTGGTATTGATCTGTACCCTGTTCATTGCTGGAGTAAACCCAGCCAATGACTTGATGTTCACCTCTATGCTTGCTCTCGGAATAGCTATCGCCTCAGCAACTCAAGATGTCGCAATAGATGCCTTCCGTATTGATTCATTTCCAAAATCGGAAGCATCAAAGTTGCCACAAGCATCCGCAATGGCCGTGATGGGATGGTGGACGGGCTATTCTCTTCCAGGTTATCTTGCTTTTATCAATGCTGACTCAATCGGTTGGAATGGTGTGTATTACGGTATGGCTGGTGTGGTTGTCGTGTTAATGCTGTTTACTCTTTTTGTCGGAGAACCCAATACACAACGTGAAGCATTACAAGAGCAAGCACAACAACGTCACAATAAAGTTGTGGGTTCAAAAGTCGTCGCGTGGTTCAGCGTTACAGTCCTAGAACCGTTCTACGATTTCTTCAAACGAAACGGGGTTCAAGTTGCCATCACCCTTCTACTGTTTGTGTTCCTATTTAAGATAGGTGAAGCCTTCTTAGGTAGAATGTCTATCACCTTCTATAAAGAGATAGGCTTTAGCAATGAACAGATTGGCCACTACTCTAAGTTAATCGGTTGGGGCGCGACGATATTCTTCACCTTGCTCGGCAGTATCTTCAATGTGAAATTCGGTATTGTACGCGGACTAATGATTGGTGGCATCGCAATGGCAGCCAGCAACCTAATGTTTGCGTGGATCGCTCAGGCAGGCCCTAGTGAAACTCTGTTCTTGGCAACTATCATTGTCGACAACTTCACAACCGCCTTTTCGACGGTAGCATTTGTCTCTTTCTTAACCTTACTGACTGGTCAAGCTTTCTCAGCGACGCAATATGCCTTATTAGCATCCTTAGGTAATTTCGGTAGAACAACACTGGCTTCATTCAGTGGCGAGTTCGTCGATTACCTAAATGATTGGTCAACCTTCTTTATACTGACGTCATTAATGGTGATTCCGAGTTTGATCATGCTTTATTCGCTACGCCACTTTTTCACTGATTTATTAGAAAAAGCCAAAAACAACCACGAATAAAAAGAAAGCAAAACAGAAGAGGGTAGCACTGAGCTACCCTCTTCTCTTTTCTATTACAGCCAAACTCGAACTTGTCGCCGTTCCTGTGGCTGGTCGTGTAACAACCAAAGCCCCAACAGAATTGCTGGAACCATCAGCATCACCGACAACCATCACTGTGTAATCTAAATCACCGCTTAAATTGAATTAGCTTAGCTAAATCACCCTCGTCACACAGAAGATAAGCTCAGAAGCTATCTTTAATCGTTGCCTCAAAATTAGTGCAATGAACTGTCTCAATATAATCAGTGATGAAAAAACAAACAGGTTTAAAGTCAGGCTAGTCATCACATGAATTGTTCATCAATTGATTCAAACTTCAGTACGGAGTTGCTTGAAAATGGATCAAAGGCAGGATCGACAAGCTCGCTGAGTGAGGTGTTTTTCACGAGAAAACGCTTAGAAAGAAATACTGTTGATTTTGATATGCATGTCACGATTTTTGGTAGAATCGTTTGCTTAGAGCGGTATTCCACCAATTTATACACAAAATAATCGAATTTCACAAAATCAATAGAAGTAGGGATTCATCAAGATGCATAGCAACTTTAAAGTTCCATCATTTAGATCGTTAGTGTGATCGCGCTCACCATAATAATCATGGTTTTCACTCTGTCTCACTTTTATTTGAGAACAAAATCGCTATTATGCTCGGCATTCGGACATATAAACACGCACGGATTAGCGGGTTACTTATTTCAAACATAGAGAGTTCCATTATGCGTAAATCACTTTTAACTCTTGGCCTACTTGCGGCAGCTTCTGCTCCAGTAATGGCGGCTGATTATTCTGACGGCGATACTCACAAAAATGATTACAACTGGATGCAGTTTAATATCATGCACACTATCGACGAGAAGCCTCAAGACAAAGATCATACTTATCTTGAAATGGAGTTTGGTGGACGCTCTGGTATCTTCGATCTTTACGGTTACATTGATGTATTCAATCTAACTAACGATAGCGGCAGTGATAAAGCAAAAGACGATCAGCTGTTTGTTAAATTTGCACCTCGTATGTCTATCGATGGCCTGACTGGTAAAGACCTTTCTTTTGGTCCGGTACAAGAACTATACGTAGCAAACTACACAACTATTGATGGTAAAGCTGACGGTGGTTACGCAACTAAAACAGGTATCGGTTCAGACGTAATGGTACCTTGGTTTGGTAAAATGCAATTCAACCTTTACGCTACGTACGATCTAAATGCGAAAGACTGGAACGGTTACCAATTTTCTACAAACTGGTTTAAGCCATTCGTAAACTTCGATAACGGTTCATTCATTGCTTACCAAGGTTACATCGATTACGAGTTTGGTCGTGATAGTTCATACAACCAGTCGAGCAACGGCGGAGCTATGTTCAATGGTATTTACTGGCACAATGACCAATTTGCTGTAGGTTACGGTCTTAAGTTATACCAAGATGTATACGGTCTAAGAGACGGTGCTCAAATTGATAGCGCTAACCCACAATACGGCCAGTTCTCTACGTCTGGCGTAGGTCACTACTTCGCAGTAACTTACAAGTTCTAATAGAACGAGTTAAGAAAACTTCCTAAATGGCACCCTCGGGTGTCATTTTTTATTGCTTTCATTTAATGCCTCGCTATCCTTGCTGCACCACTTTCTTATCTCGGTATTGCTGTGAACATCACTATTGTTGGACCAGGGGCTATTGGCTCTTTATGGGCGATAAAACTACTTCAAGCTGGTCATAATGTGGCTTTGTGGAGTCGTTCCACGGATCACTCAATTGACTTATCACTTGATGGACAAGCTTCACTTTCCTTCAGTAACAACAATATCGAAAAGCTATCAGCGAGTGATTTGATTATTTTCGCGGTCAAAGCCTGGCAAGTAGAAGAAGCCACCACTCCGTTACTTCAGTATCTAGACTCTGACACCATTCTCATGTTCATGCACAACGGGATGGGGGCGGTCGCTCAGATAGCAACTCAAATTGATGCTCACCCAGTAGTATTGGCGACCACCACACAAGCGGCATTCAAACCCGACAAGAATAATGTTTCTCATACAGGGTTCGGACAAACTCAATTGGGTGCTTTTAACCTCAAGGGTCAACAGTGCACTTTTTTAGTTGATGTGTTGGAACATGCCTTCCCTGCTGTGAGTTGGAATCCAGAAATAACAACGGCGCTGTGGTCTAAACTCGCCATAAATTGTGCAATCAACCCACTGACTGGGCTGGAGCAAATCAAGAACGGCGAACTTGCAGATAAAAGGTTTGAGGATATTTTGAGTTCTATCATTAAAGAGCTCACGCAGGTTATGCAAGCCCAAGGGATCGCTTGTTCATCCGATGAATTGGAAGCAAGCGTCAAACAGGTTATCCAAGCCACGGCGCAGAACAACTCATCAATGCAGCAAGATATGTTTTATGAGCGCAAAACAGAGATCGACTTCATTACCGGGCACCTGATAAAGACAGCACTTAAGCATCAAATCAAAGTTCCCGCTAACCAAAAGCTGTTTACTCAGGTTAAAGAGCGAGAAAATAGCTGGGATCATCAAGATTAGTCAGCAACGGTTAACAAGTCGCGATAAAATAACAATACCGCTCAGCATAACGCTAGCACCAATTTCCAAGATTTTAGGTAAGAATAGATGCTTGATATCAATCACATCCGAGAGCAGTTCCCTGCGCTATCACAAACCATCAATCAACAGTCGTTGATTTATTTAGACAGCGCGGCAACGACACAAAAGCCTCAGGTAGTTATTGATGCTATTAGCCAATATTACTCCAAGCAAAATGCCAATGTTCACCGTGGTAGTCATAGCTTAACAGCGAACGCGACCAGTCAATTTGAAGCAGCCAGAGACAAGGTCGCTCAGTTTATTGGCGCGACATCTTCAAAAGAGATTATTTGGACTCGAGGTGCAACCGAAGCACTTAACCTGATTGCACAAACTTACGCGAGAAGCACGCTTCAACCTGGCGATGAGATCTTAGTCAGTGAAATGGAGCATCACGCCAACATCGTGCCTTGGCAAATTGTGGCTGAACAAACTGGTGCTAAAGTCGTGAAAGTACCAATGACATCAGATTGTGACTTTGACGTTGTTGCGTTTGACGCCCTTTTGAATGAACGCACTAAGATTGTTGCTCTGGCTCAGATAACCAATGTTACGGGTTCTCGCCAGCCCATTGAACAAGTTATCGAGAAAGCACACAAGATGAATGCAATTGTTGTGGTCGATGGCGCGCAAGGTATTGTTCATGAACCCGTTGATGTTGCGGCTTTAGGTGCGGATTTCTACGTTTTCTCAGGACACAAGCTCTACGCCCCTGCAGGCATCGGTGTACTTTACGGCAAGCTAGAATTGCTCCAAGCGATGCCTCCTTGGCATGGTGGTGGCAAAATGGTCGAGCGCGTCTCTTTCTCTGGCACTACTTTTTCTGAACTGCCTGGTAAGTTCGAAGCCGGAACACCAAATGTAGCTGGCGCGATAGCATTAAGCATCGCAATAGAATGGTTGAGTGGTTTTGCACAGCAAGATGTCGAAAATCATATCCACCAGCTTCAGCACGAGACTTACCTTGCACTCAGTAAGCTGGATGATATTCAGGTATTGGGTTATCACCCCAACGCAAGTGTGATTACTTTTGTGATGGATGGCGTTCACCATCAAGATATTGCAACTTTGTTGGATCAACAAGGTATCGCAGTTCGTGCTGGACATCATTGTGCTCACCCATTAATGGATGCACTCAATGTCAAAGGGACAGTACGGATCTCATTTGGTATTTATAACAATCTGGATGATGTTGAAAAGCTCATTGCGGCGATAGAAAAAGCCGTTGATATGCTTTAGGAAGTGGCGAGACTGAGTTAGAAATTGTCATTCCAAAACTGAGGAACGAAGTATCTGGAATCTCAAATAGCAAAGCATCCAAACGAGATTCCCTATTACGCTCCTTCGTCGCTTTAGGGAATGACGAAACGCAGTAAGAAACCTTCACTCCAGAACTGACGAAACACAATGAGAAATCGTCATTCCAGAACTGAGGAACGAAGTATCTGGAATCTCTAACAGTAATGCTATCCAAAAACGAGATTCCCTACTACGCTCCTTCGTCGCTTTAGGGAATGACGAAATACAGTTAGAAATCGTCATTCCAGAACTGAGGAACGAAGTATCTGGAATCTCTCTAAAGCACTACGATAAAAATGTGTGGAGACAATTACGATTTAGCGAGGTTCTTGATTTGCTCAACAATCGCTTTTAATCCATTACCGCGAGATGGGCTTAGATGGGTAATTAAACCGATTTGTTCAAAGTATCCATCGATATCGAACGCTTGAATCTGCTCTGATGTTTTACCGTCGTACGCAGCCATCACTAAAGCAATAAGACCACGCACGATACGCGCATCAGAATCCGCACAAAAGTGCCAAATACCGTCGATATTTTGAGAAACTAACCACACTTGGCTTTCACAGCCAGAGACAATCACCTGCTCACTTTTCAGTTCATCAGGCATAGTTGGCAGTTTCTTACCCCATTGAATCACTTGGCGATAACGATCTTCCCAACCGTTAAATGTCTGCATTTTCGCGACAATATCATCACTGGTAATTTCAGTACCAAATGGAGAGCTTGGGAATGACATCATTTTAATATCCAATAGATTATGACTAAATGTACAGGTGACAAAGGTTTAGTGTTGTAAAGCAGATAATAGAGAACTACTTAGCGTGCTTTTGAATCAACTTTTCGACAATACGCGAAACAGCCACAAAACCAAATGTAGCCGTTACAACCGTTGCCGCACCAAAACCCGTCGCACAGTCCATGCGTTTTGGACCTTCCGCTGTTGCTTTCGCAGCACATACACTGCCGTCGGCTTGAGGGTATTTCAGTTGCTCAGTCGAGAACACACAATCGATACCAAACTTACGCGCTGGGTTCTTAGGGAAATTATGATGACGACGCAAAGTGTCTTTTAGTTTCTTCGCGAGCGGATCTTGAATCGTCTTGGTCAGATCAGCCACTTTGATTTGAGTCGGATCGATTTGGCCACCAGCACCACCGGTAGTGATCACCTTAATTTTGTTGCTACGGCAATACGCAAGCAATGAAGCCTTAGCTTTCATGCTATCAATCGCATCCAACACAAAATCGAACTCTTTCGATAGGTATTCAGCCTGATTATCTGGGCCAATAAAATCGTCAATCAGGTTCACTTTACACTCAGGGTTAATCAGTTTGACGCGCTCCGCCATCACTTCGATTTTGCTCTTACCAACCGTGCCAGACATAGCATGGATCTGACGGTTGATGTTAGTCACGCACACATCATCCATATCGATCAAAGTCAGCTCACCTAAACCGGTACGAGCAAGCGCTTCAACCGCCCATGAACCGACACCGCCAATACCGATCACACACACGTGTGCTGCTCTAAGTATGTCGACTTCACTATTGCCATATAAGCGACGAGTGCCACCAAATCGTTGGTCATAGTTTTCTGAAGCTGGAGTGGTCAATTCACGCATTGTTGCCGCCAATTTATTTCTGAGAAAAAGAAAAGAGTGCGTTTTATACGCACTCTTGAATTAAAAGTCTAGGGGATTAGCGATTCGCTTTCAATGCCCTATTTTATTGCCGCTTACTCGACCTTTTCAGGTGGTAAAGCCCAAGGCGCTTCGGTTGCGCTGCCATCTAGACCCAGCTTCCACACCCGACCAAAATGCTTGTAATGACCCGCTTCAGTACCTGCTCGTGGGCCCATGCCATGGTAGAGATCCAAATGGTTTTGCTTAACCGCACCACCGGTATCTAAAACCAATAGCAGTCTTAGTTGGTGCGCGCCGCTCCAAGTACCATCAGCATTCAGTAACGGAACCTCAGCCAGGATAGGTGTTCCCATTGGTAAGATAGAGCGATCGCCCGCTACCGCCGCCATCGGTAATAAAGGAATGCCAGCACTTCCCATTACGGATAGATCATCTCTCGCGCTAAAGAAGACGAAAGATGGGTTTTGCTCAAGCAGTTCTTTTACCACTTCAGGATCGTTTGCCAAGACCCACTCTTTAATAGCTTTCAATGACATTTTTTCGCGTGGCACTAAACCTCGCTCGATCAAAACACGGCCGATACTCACGTAAGCTTTGTTGTTCTTACCCGCGTATGCAAAATATTGCAGCGTGTCATCATCTCCGAAATGCACAAAGCCGCTGCCCTGTACTTCCATCATAAATGGGTCGATACGGTTTGCAGAGTAACCTAACTCAAGACCTTGGCCTTCTAATGCTCCGTTGTAGATCTCTTCGCGTGTAGGACACTCTTTATCACACTCTGGAAGCCCATAAACAGGGAATCGATATTCTTCGTTTGCTTCATGTCGCAATTCCATTACAGGAGAAAAGTAGCCCGTAAACAAAACATTGCCTTGCTTATCGCCACCACCTAATTGAGCTGTTTGAACGCCAAAATTAGCGAGTTCACTCGGCTCTCCACTCAGCACCGCCCATTCATTGAGTTGCTGATAAAGCGGCTCATAGATTTTAGCCATCGAAGGGGATTTAGAAACCACCATCTCAGCTTGCTCTGCAAATGCGGTGTAGTCTCTTGGTTTATTAGATTCAACCAAATCGACCTTATTTAAGGTTCGGGGAAATTCACCATCAAGGTGTTGTTGGGCAAGATCAGTGGGTTGAGCACAGCCAAATAAGAAAGAGGCAGCAACAAAGGGAAGCCATTTTTTAATCACAAGAGTCATCCTAAATATTCTATGCATCGAGGATGACAAAAACGATCAGATAACACAATCTTAGATTGTAAATGTTTACAATAATACCAATCACAGTAAGTAAGTGATTCAAAATAGCGTAGGAAAAAATCTTGAGAACAAGGCAGATCTTTTTGATAAGTAGTTATTCTACAATCAAAAATTCTAACGAAGTTATCGAGTTTTTTAACAAGCTAGGGTGACCAATTATTTACTACGATTGGTATAAGATAACCTATCGAACTGAGTTATCGATACGACCTTTAAGGCGAAAGACTGGATTATAGTGATTATCCGATACAAGCATCATTTCTGTCTTATCAGAATTCGTTAGGCGAAAGTGATACGCTTTATTACCAGTCTTATATTCGAAGTACTTGCCATCAAAATCAAAATGAGTCGACACAATAGAGCCTCGCACTGACACACCATTTTCACTCAACATAAACTCATCTGCAGCATAACGAGCAACATCTTGCTCTACCCAAGTACCATATATCTCACTATTGGGCGTTATCGCATCTTGCACTCTATAAAACACATCGGCAAACAAGGAAGCGACGGCAAACGAACCCACCAAAGCTAAAACCATTAAACTGCGTTCAATGACCTTACGTCTCAATTTAGGTTTGTTGCGCTGCTCTGTTCCACTGTAGAGACCTCTAGCGATCTCATCAATCTTACTCTTTCTTGCTGGATTTTTTTGCATTCGTTTACGACTCATAAGGATGCTGTACGCATTGTACACTGAGACAGTTTATAAAACGAAGCCTAGATGAGAATAGTTTGCGCTTCATTCCAAAAAGGTGTTGTTCACATTTGAATTTAAATGCTAAATTAACGAATAAATAAACAAACAAGGCTTATTCTGTGAAATTAAGAAGTACGGCGCTAGTCAAAGGCTTTAGGCAATCGACCCCTTATGTAAATGCTCACCGTGGGAAAACCATGGTCATTATGCTGGGAGGTGAAGCCGTTGCCGATAGAAACTTTGGTAATATTATTAATGATATAGCCCTACTTCATAGCCTTGGGGTTAAGATTGTTCTCGTTCATGGGGCAAGACCACAGATCAATCAACTGTTAGAAAAACAAGATTGTCATACGCCTTACCATAAAAATATTAGAGTCACAGATGAATATTCTTTAGGTGTAGCGATGCAAGCGGCTGGGCAACTGCAACTTGCGATCACCGCTCGCCTTTCAATGAGTTTGAACAACACCCCAATGGCAGGAACTCAACTCAATGTGATGAGTGGTAACTTCATTACCGCTCAACCCTTAGGCGTCGATGATGGCACGGATTACTGCCACAGCGGACGCATTCGTCGAATAGACATCGAAGGGATCAATCGCACCCTTGACCAAGGTTCCATCGTCCTTCTTGGGCCTATTGCCAGTTCAGTCACCGGCGAAAGCTTCAACCTGCTTTCGGAAGAGGTTGCGACACAAGTAGCTATCCGTTTAAAAGCCGACAAACTGATTGGCTTTTGTTCGGAGCAAGGGGTAACCGACGAAAATGGTAATGTACTCGCCGAACTCTTCCCTAAAGACGCTAAGCAAATTCTTGAACGCTTAACGGAATCTCAGAACCCTGCCGAAGACATGAGTACCGGAACACTGCGTTTCTTAAAAGGAGCGATCTCAGCTTGCCGAGCAGGCGTGCCTCGTTGTCACTTAATCAGCTACAAAGTCGATGGCGCATTGATCCAAGAACTGTTCTCTTTTGATGGTATTGGCACCCAAGTGGTCATGGCAAGTGCCGAGCAAGTAAGACAAGCTCAGATTGATGATATCGGTGGCATCTTTGACCTCATTCGTCCACTGGAAGAACAAGGCATCTTAGTTCGCCGTTCAAGAGAGCAGTTAGAGCAAGAGATCTATCGCTTTACCATTATCGAAAAAGACGGCTTAATTATTGGTTGCGCTGCGCTATACGCGTATCCAGAAGACCACATGGCAGAGATGGCCTGTGTTGCTATCCACCCAGACTATCGCGATGGAAACCGTGGCCAGTTACTGCTGGATTACATGCGCCATCAATCAAAATCTCGTGATATCGACCAGATCTTTGTTCTTACCACACACAGCCTGCATTGGTTCCGAGAACAGGGTTTTTACGAGATAGGTGTTGACGAATTACCGATGGAAAAACAGGGTCTATACAACTATCAGAGAAACTCAAAGATCTTAGCGTTAAATGTGTAAATAAAGTTTTGGACTAAAATCTCACTTCAAAAGGAAAATAATTGCAAATGCAATCGTTTTCTATATGAAATTTATTAAGTATGCACTTTCACTCACACTGATTATTGTATAGAATTTAAGCGCTTTAATAATGTTAACAAATGTTTTTATAGGAATTGCCATCTCGATAGTCATATCGAACCATTGAGATGGTAACTGCACGGATTGCTATACCCGTTAACGGTCAGCACGCTAGCAGTAGCTCTGCTCGTTAGTATAAACAGCAAAAAGAGCAACATTGATATGAGAACCATTGTTTGTAACTCGCTGCAAAGTTTTTGGGATATGGCTGATAACCAATTCTTAGAAGGGTTAGACGTACACTGCGTGTTCCCTGTGAGCGAGAACCTCAAAGAGTTTATTTTGAATTGCCAAGCAAAGTACAAGATAAACCATATATCGTTTACTCGAGCGTTTTTAGGCACGGATTCCTAATAACGTTCAAAGCAACCAGGGATGGTTGCTTTGTGTATACGATTTACCCTGCAATTTCGTCGTTTTACTTCCAGCAACACCTTCGCTAAAACCACTGTCTGTTAGCTGGTTAAGCGACTTCCTAAACCACTCACTCGATCTGTTTTCACCTTAATACCACGCTTCAATACATTGGTATCACAGAACATCATCAGTCGTTTCTTGGCACGCGTAATACCCGTATAGATAAGCTCTCGCGTTAGAATTGGGCTGAAATCTGGCGGTAAGATCATCAAAGTCAGATCAAATTCACTACCTTGAGATTTGTGTATCGTCATCGCATAGGCGGTTTCATGATCAGGCACTCGACTTGGTAGTACGGCTTTTACGCTGCCATCGGGCAATTCAAAATATACCTTTAATCGAGGGGCTGAGTTATCGTCAGTTGAAGAAGAGCTACTTGCATCAGCCTCAAGCATACAGATACCAATATCACCATTGTATAAGCCCAAGCCATGATCATTGCGCGTTACCATTACTGGTCGCCCGTGATACCACAATTCATCGTTGTGCGGGTTCACCAAACGTCTTGCGGCAAGTGCCCTTTCGATTCTGTGGTTGAGGCCTTTAACACCAAAATCTCCTTCACGAATAGAACACAGCAATCGACATTGGCTGAACAAGTCGAGCACCGATTTGGCTCTCGCTTCTTGAGTTTCTAACTCTTCCAACGGCACATTCATTCGGTTGAGATACCCACCATACTCATTGACTAAAGTACGCAGCATCAAGTTATAGCTGTCACTCGATAGGGGATGATTTTCGATATCCGTAAACCCTTTAGCAAACACTTGATCGACCTGATTCGCAGACCCGTTATTGATCGCTTTTGCCAACTGTCCGATACCTGAACGCGCATCGAAACGGTAACTCTTCTGCAGCATACACAAACTATCTGCAATTGCCGGAGGATTAATCGAGCCTGTTTTGACTTGTCTTGGTTTAGAAATCGCATCAAAGCCTGTCATTTCCGCAATCAAGTTACCTTGCGCGCTGCTGTAACCGGCAGAATTAAACGAGCAGATATCGCCTAACACTGCACCCGCCTCAACAGAAGCGAGCTGATCTTTATCACCAAGTAGAATCAGCCTTGCGTGTTCAGGAAGTGCATCCACCAGCTTATACATCATCGACAGATCGACCATCGAAGCTTCATCCACCACCAAGATATCAAGGTGAAGTGGATTGCGTCGGTTGTGCCTAAATTCCGCTCGATTAGGAATCGCGCCAAGCAATCTGTGTAAAGTGCTCGATTCCGTTGGTATGTTGGCTTTTACTTCAGGCGCTAAAGGCAGTTGCTCAATCGCTTTACCAATCGATTCAGTTAAACGCGCGGCCGCTTTACCTGTCGGTGCCACCAGCTTGATCGTCGGTGTTTTACCTTGGCTGAGCGATTGCTCGACCATCGCCGAAAGCAACTTAGTTACCGTGGTGGTTTTACCGGTACCCGGTCCACCAGAAATCACCGCGAAGCGACGACTTAACGCCACCGCAGCCGCGACCTTTTGCCAATTCAAACAGACAGATAACGGCACTAGACTATCCAGCACATCTAAATCGGTCACTTGTTTTGCTTGAACAATCGCTTGATCGATAGAACCCCAATCCAAAGCCTGTTCATCGACAATATCTAGATGGTCACACACTAACTGCTGACGTAATACCTGAGAGGTTTGTTGGTTTGCTTCAGCCTTGGCTAATGCGTTAAACAGGAAGTGATAACTACGTGCAAAAAGCTGATTGAGCGTTTCAGTCAATGCCTTCTTCTGCTCAATATTGAACTCTACTGGCTTACTTAAACGGTTTAACGTTTCAGCCAACACAACTTCATAGTTCCAATAACGCTGTAAGTAGACACGCTGTCCATCAAACATTAGCGGCTTAACGCAGTCATTCGTTGTTCCAACTAGGTTAGATGATTGCAGAACAGTCACCCAATCAATACCCAACAGTTTTTGGTTCAATTGCAGTGCCGTTTCACCGTACAACCCAAGTAACTGAGCTAGATCTGCCGTTTGCTCAAGGTCTGCCGTATGTAGCTGTATAAGCTGAGTACAAATATGCCCCTTGCCTAGTTCATGGCTCACCACCCCAGCGAGAAAACCGACCTCTTGAGAATGACTCGTCGCTTGCTGAGAAATAAAACGGGCAAACTGATAATCCAGCTGACGAATTGAGCCCTTATCAGCGAGGAACTTTAATACATCCATGAGTTGCTCAGGGATAAGTGAAACTGGCTTAACTGAGTTCACTGTCTCTGTGCTGATATTAGTGGTCGTTGTCATTATAGAAGCCCCATCTGTCCAGTTTCATTGTCATTCAATTGTGCTGAACGTCTGTCTATCACTTTACCGTCAATCAATTGATCCATTTCATCGAGCAGAGCCAATGTAGGTTTAGCCGAGAAAACACCTTGTTGAGATTGGCCGTCCATTCCTCTTAAGAACAAGTAATAAACCCCACCAAAATGTTGTTCATAACTGTAATCCGCAACGCGGCTGCGTAAGAAGCGATGTAAGGCCAACGCATAGATTTGATATTGCAGATCGTATCGGTGGTCTGCCATCGCCGATTTCAATGCTTCACCATGGTAGACGGCAACGTCATCACCTAGATGGTTCGATTTCCAGTCGAGCACATAGTATTTACCTTGATGCTCAAACACTAAATCGATAAAGCCTTTCAACATGCCTTGCACGGTTTGAAAGCCAAGGTCACCGGCTTTTGCTGATAGCGGATCGTGATATTGAATGGTTTGATTCAATTCAGATGCGGCGAGCACTTCGATCGGCAACAAGAATTCCATCTCAACCAATCGTTGCGTTGAGTCTTTCTCGCTCAGCTTTAAGTTCTTTCCATCTAAAGCCGTGTTCAGCACCGTATCAACCAGTTGTTGAAGCACTGGTAACCACTCTAGTTCGTATTGCTCCGACTCTAATAAGTGAGTGATTACTTGCGTGTTATGTTCGCTGGTTGCTGGCTCGGTAAATTCAACATCCTCAAACAAGGTGTGTAAGAAAGTACCAGGGCGAGCACCGCGAGGGAACGTGAATATAGAACGTTCAGGCTCAATCAGTTCTGACTCATCGTGCTCATCGGCAGAGTCAATATCGAAGCCAGACACCTCAATGGTCGCATCATGGCTCGCACCGTGACTGCCTTGCTTTACAAGCCCCGAGTAACTGGTAATACGCCAAGCTCGGTCAATTGAAGCTTTAAGTTCATTGGCCTGCAAGTCGTCACTCACTTGTTCTGTTTGCACAAAGACTTGTTCGTGAGCAGTCGGCGTTTCAGACAGCAGCACGCTTGGATTCTTACCCTCAATTGCTGACAGAGCTTGATGTAACTCGGCGATGCCTTGCTCTTGTCCGTTTTGAATCAAGTAGCCCATAGCACTCAAGTGAACGCCAGTTGGTTCTTTGGTTGAACGCCCTTTACGCAGCGGTGCCATGCCAATGAAACATCCATAAACAGCACGAGTCAGCGCCACGTAAATCAAACGTAGGTCTTCTGCTAATCGCTCTTTGTCGGCTTGTGCTAAGGCACTGTCGCTACCAGTAATATCAAGTACTGTGGTATCTGAATCGTGATCGTAGAACTTACCTTCACTCGCTTCACGGTAACTCGCGACAAACGGCAAGAATACTAAATCATATTCCAGACCTTTCGACTTATGAATCGTAACGATTTGAACCAAGTTTCTTTCTGATTCAAGGCGTTGGATGTCATCATCGCTTCCACCTAAACCATTTTGCGCATCTGATATCGCTTCTGCTAGCCAACGTAACAAGCCATAGTCGCTGTCGAGCTCCTGCCTAGCTTGTTGCAACAGTTCGCCAATGTGCATCAAATCAGTGAGTGAGCGCTCACCATTTTCTTCTTCTAGTAAGCGTTCCGCGAGGTGCCTTTTACTGATCACGCTGCGAAGCATTGGTAATACGCCACGTTGCAGCCACAACTTACGATATTCTCGGAATTCGTTAACGACATTTTCCCAAACCACTTCATCGTTGTTGAGTTCATCCAATGATGCGGCATCCAAAGCAAACAACTCTGACGCTAAACTCGCACGCAATGCACGGTCATTTTCAGGCGTCAGCACCGCTTGCAGTAGGCGTTGAATGTCTTGTGCGACCAAGCTGGTGAACACGCTATCTCGGTTAGACAAATACACGCTCGCAATGCCTTGTTCCGACAACGCATTTTTAATTAGGCGACCTTCACTACCGGTTCGAACCAAGACAGCAATATCACCGGCATTCACGGCATGTTGTTTTTTACCGTTATCAAAATAGGCTTGCTGGTTTTGAGAAGCGGTCAGAATGGTTTGAATTTGACTCGCCGTCGCCTCAGCCATTGCCTTGTGATATTCGCCTTTCGGTAAGGGCTTATCTTCAGCATCTTGCAGCCAAAAGGTGAGTGCGTGCTGAGTTTCTCCGTTCATCACCCATTGGCGTTTATCGGCCGATGGACTGGCAGCAACGGGTAAGAATGGAATGTCTTGGTCGTAGATAAACGGGCTGTCCGAATTCATAAACACTTGGTTTACCGCGCTGACCATATCCGCACTCGAACGCCAGTTAGTGCCTAACGTATAGTGAGCACTAACTTGGTTTCTTGCCTTAATGTAGGTAAAGATATCCGCGCCACGGAAGCCATAGATAGCCTGCTTCGGGTCACCGATCATAAACAAGCCGCACTGCGGATTATCGAGATAGATTCGGCTAAAAATACTGTATTGCAGCGGATCGGTATCTTGGAATTCATCGATCATCGCCACCGGGTAAAGCGTGCGAATCCTTTCCACCAGCAATGATTGCTCATCCACATCAATCGACGCTGATAACTGAGTCAACAAATCATCAAACGATAACCACTGTTTCTGCTGTTTTGCCTTAGCTAACATGGTTCGACAATGAGTAATCGCATGTGCCAACAAAGGGGCTTTCAGGTCTGCAGGAGAACTTAAGAAGTCCTCAATCGCTTCGAAAACGGCGTGCTGAGGTGCCGTGCCTTTCGGTGTTTTTTCAATTAACGTGGCTTGTGAGAACTTCTCCAATTTATCTGGGAACTGGTAATCATTGGTGTCGCTCTGCGCCCATGCTGTTACCGCTTCTAACCAAGTAGGCAAAGACTTCTTAGTGTAGCTGCGCTTGTTCACATCTGAACCTGAAATCAAAGCCAAAAAGTCCGCTTCAGATTCACACCACAACGCCTTAAGTTGCTTCACTTTATCTAGGTTTTGATTGTGCAGAGTTTGCAAGTCACCCGACATTGCTTCCACAGTTAGCTTTAGTGGAGAGCCCGTCAGGTAGCGATTTACGTCAGCCAATAACGAAGCGGGAGAGCCCCAAATATTTCGCACTTCACCCGCCAGTTGAATTGGCAGCGGGTAAAACTGCTTACGCCAATAGTCAGCTACCACTTGCGCTTTAAGGTGACTTTCATCGGTCACAAATTCATTATCAAAACGGCTTCCAGACTCAAAGGCATTTTGAGTCAGCATACGCTGACAGAAGCCGTGAATGGTGTATACCGCCGCCTCATCCATTTGTCTTTCAGCATTGAGCAGAGTTTTCGCCGCACCAGCATGATCATCGATAGCTTGTAACAAAGGGGAAATCACTGGATCGTCACTTTGCCCGCGAGCAAACGCGATACGTGCATCATGGATTCGCGCACGGATACGATCGCGTAGCTCTGCCGTTGCGGCTTCAGTAAAGGTCACCACCAATATTTGGTCTACGGTTAGCTCCTCATGGTGTCGAGTAGCTTCCGTCAGATCGCCTTGCGGCGCAGCAGTTCCGTGCCCGAGCAGTAAGCGTAAATACAAGCCAGCAATAGTAAATGTTTTACCCGTACCCGCTGATGCTTCAATTAAACGCGCGCCATGAAGTGGAAACGTCATGGTATCAAGTGTTTGTGGAACGATTACCTGAGCACTGCTTGTGGTCGTCATGCCTTACTGCCTTCTTATAAATTAGTCTGTTACAAATGTGACCTAGCGTAGAAAACGTCATTCAATTTACGTCCTACGCCAATTTGTTAATAGTTAGTGCGATCTCTCTCACGGATCAATTCAGATCGCCTCGCTACTATGCGCCCACGAGTTCAGGAGCGCGTACGAGTTTTGTACTTTACGGCGTTACTTTGAACCACAGAATAATGGTCCCTCTGACCTGTGGCCGTACAGCGAACGCCCTACACTAATAATGATTTACTGGCGGCCACTTTATTTCCTGTACCTTGCTTTTCTTCACCTTGATTCCCTTCATCTTGAAAGCAGGCATCCCAAATGTTTACCAGCCACTCTCTTTCGTTTTTCATTAATTCAGCGATCCCGCTATTGATCTTGTCGATCACAGCCACCTACTCCTGATCTTCCAGATCGGCAGCAGCCAACCTTGCCGCCTGTAACACAAGCGTTGAATACATCCGTGACTCAGCAGCCAGTTCATCATCCCACTTAGACCAAATTCGAGAGATGTAAGTATCTCTGCCCTCGCCCGTAAAGGCGAAGCTGTCATTAAAGGTATCAGCCATTTTCTTAAGTGACTTTTCTTCGTCATCGACCCATTTACCACGACTAAAGCCCGCTTCAACACCAGCTAACGCCGTTTTCGGGAAGTAAGGTAATGGCGCTGTCATACCTTGATAAAACAGTCGCACTAACTCAGCCAGTAAACTCTTCGCCTGCTGTGCATCACCAATAGGCTGTAGCGTTTGGTGAACCACGCCCTCTTTTCTGTCGTAGCCAATAATATGGGTCGTCTTTCCGCGTCCCATCACTGCACAACATAGGTGATCAATCCACGCTGCCAAATAATCTTGAGAGCGTATTTTACCGCTACGGAAACGCACTAGACCCGATTGATAGTTTTGAGTTAACCAACCCATCAAACGAACAGGTTTGCCTTCGCCTAACACATCAAATTCGATATTCACTTCGAGATCTTGTTGCGGTGATCCGCTCACAAATCGAATCTCTTTGGCTAAGTCTTCCGCTTGAACACGGTTGGTTTCAAATTCGATATCACCAAAGGCGCCAACCGGTAATCTGCCCTGTGCTTTTTGCTCAGAGACAAACAATCGAACGGCTTCGTCTGCGCCTTCAGGGTGGTCCAGTAACACTTGCAACAAAGCATCCTTAAGTTGGAAACTCTCTAAACCATTAAGTACAAATGGCTCATCGTCTTCCATCACAGGAAGTGGCGGCTCAAACACCACTTTTAGACGGCGATTAAAGAAGTACTGCACTGGCAAACGCCAAAAACGCTGTAACTCAACCAAATCGAGTTCTAACGGGTACGACGCACCCAACAAATAGTCATCTAAGGCGCGATTAAATTCACCACTGCGTTCACCGGAACGGTTAGCCGCTGGAAGCCACTCTTTGGCGTAACTCAGCACATGGCTCGCATCACCTTGAGAAAACGCAGCAGGGCTGAACGGTGTCATGGTGTGTTCAAAGCTGATCGCTTGAGTCAGGTTGATGCCTGAATCATCACTTGGTAAGGCTTGGTCGTCACTCAAACAGTAATTCTGCTGGCAGTACTCTATCAACTCTGAAACGAGCACTGATGGCACTCGCTCGGTATTATCTTGAATTGAACGGCCGACATAGCTGATGTATAAACACTCTTGCGCCGACAACATCGCCTCTAAAAATAGATAGCGGTCATCATCACGACGAGAACGGTCACCCGGACGAGTGCGCCCTTTCATCAAATCAAAACCTTCTGGCGGCATTGAGCGAGGGTAAACACCATCATTCATGCCTAACAAACAGACGGTTTTGAACGGAATAGAACGCATCGGCATCAAGGTACAAAAGTTAACTTGGCCAGCTAAGAAACGCTGGCTAATACGCGCGCCAGATAACTTATTATTGAGATACTGGTAGATAATGCTTGGCGACAGTTCTTGTTCGTACAAGGCATCATCAAGCTGTTCGTTCAGTTGCGAAAGTGCATCGCGAATCGATTTGAGCACCACCTCGCCTTCTAGCTCCACTGCAAAGAAATCATCAATCATTTGCAGCAAGGTTTCACGCCACATATCGATAGATTGGGTTTCAGTTAAGCGTTGACGGTAATGGGCGATACGATCGATAAAGTGCGCTAACTTGCCAGCAAGTTCGGCGTTAATACCCTGAACTTCGTTATAAGCGGCAATCGGAGAGTGTTCAGTTTCAAATAAACCCGCAGAATCCGACATCGCATATCCTAAGAGCATGCGCTGAATACCGAATAACCAAGTATTTTGCTCGGTCGCAGGTAGATCAAATTCTGTTGCCGTTGAAGCATCGACACCCCAACGGATACCCGCTTCTTCAACCCATTGCTTGGCTTGCTCGAATTGAAACTCGTCAATACCAAAGCGCGCCATCATCGCTGGGATTTCTAATAGCTCTAGCAATTCAGAGGCTAAACAGCGCGTGTTCGGTAGCGCGACCAACTGCATGAAGGCGGTCAGAATTGGGCTTTCTTGGTCAGCCGTTCTATCAGAGATAGAGTAAGGGATATAACGCTCACCCGGAGCATTACCAAATACCGCCTGAATCGCTGGGCTATAGGCATTGATGTCAGACACCATCACAATGATATCGCGTGGTTTCAGGGTCGGGTCAGCATCAAACATAGCCAACAACTGATCATGAAGGACTTCAACCTCGCGCATTGGGCTGTGACACGCATGTACGGTCAGAGAGCGATCGCCAAGCTCAACCACCTGTTTATGGTTGCTGGAATCTAATATGTGGTCGTCTTGATGTTCTTCTAACTGGAGAATATCGGCTTGCAGTTGATGAAGCAGGTTATCCCTCTCAACATCAATAAAGAACTCATGCTCTTCGCTGTCTGATTGGGATAGTAAAAACAGGTTATCTCTGCCCAGCTTACCCATAGACGCAAGTAAACTATTACCCACGGCTTGGCTGGTATGCAATTCGTCTTCAACGTTGGCTTCAATGCCATCTTTCAATGGTGATACTTCGCCTTCTAGTTGAGGTAAACCATCAACCAACGCAAACTGCTTGCGACGCTGCGCTTCAACTCTTGCCAAATATTTACGGTCGCGAATATCGCCCCAGTAATGCTGGCAAGGGTTGGTAAACATCAAGTGCACATCAATCTGCTCGCCAAGTGCTTTCAACGCATCCATGTAACGAGGAGGCAGCGAAGAGATACCAAACACAAACAGACGCTTAGGTAAGTGTTGTAGCTGACCTTGTTGATTGGCTAACGCTTCAATAAAGTCGTGATACAAGTTACCACGGTGATACTTCGATTGGCCTTGAGACAGGGTTTGCTCATAGAGTGTCTTCCACAAAATTGGCTGCCAAGGATGTTCTTGTTGCCCCTCATCATCAATTAACTCGGCAACGGGCTCTCCCGCTTCCCACATCGCCATCCACTCCGGTCGATACACCAAGTATCCATCGAAGATATCGGCAATTTTCTCTGCCAATTGGTACAACTTCGAATCATCTTCGTCGTTTTCAAGGTAGCGTTGTAGAGGTAAAAAATCAGGGTGGTCAAGCTTAGCGGGTAGCAAACTCATCAGCTTCCACGTCATCGCTTCTTTGTTAAAAGCACTGCGTTTAGGTACATCAGGAAGCACTTGGGTAAACATATCCCAAATGAAGGTTGCTGGAAGAGGAAAGTCTATATTTGCTGCTACACCAAACTCTTTGGCGAGTTCCATCTTAAGCCATTGAGACATACCTGGGCTCTGAACCAAGATCTGCTCTTTTTCGAAAGGATTGGCTAAAGGGTCACTTTTGATTAAGTGAACGAGAAGGATTTTTAAAGTATCGACTTTATTGGAATGGTAAACAGTAAACAAAGTGCACTCACGCTAATCTTGCCACAATATAAAGCCAGATTAGCATAAGTGCCGAGTTTGGATTAGGAATATAAGCTTATGAAATACTGAAAACTTAAGGTCCGTTTATCTTTTGAACTATTGCTTCTTACAATCTACTGCCTACCGCGCTTAGAACACGGTGAGGTTTGTAATTCATGTAATAACGAATCGCCACATAACCCACTACAAACGTTGCCACAATCAATTCTAGATACGCTAGGTTGAAGACTTGATCCACATAGTGAGTTTCCACACCAACGGTTTGCATCCAAGCCGCCAATTTGAATAACGCCGTTGCACCAATCACGATTGGGAAGGTAAACGCCGCATAGCCAGGGCTGAATGGCAGACGAAGTAGTTTGAAAAACGCGATGTAGATAATAAACGTCATCAACACTGCAATGCCAAAGAGTAACCCAATGATCACTGGCGAAGGATTTGCCGTCACCGTGAGGTAGCCAGCTAAAGATAGACTTGCTGGTGCCGCCATAATAGCAATGGTTGGTTTTGCTGCGTCAGGCACTTCATGAGAGAAGATCAAACGGTAAATCATGAGCGGTAGCATTATGGCATAAACCAATAAGCCAAAGACTAAAGTCGCGTGAGCAACGGGTTCTAAGATCGGATTACCGGAAAAAGAAACGTCTGCCACGATAATACCGATTGGTGGCACAAACCAACTTGGCACCATGTGGTGAATCTCAAAGTTTTTAGCTCTGTGGTATAAGAAGCTCACCAAGAACACGACATGTAACGCTACCGAAGCGAGCCACACAGCTTCTTGTAAGAATTGAGATATTGGAGCCAATGAAGCAGACACCACCATACACCCCATCGCGAATGTGGGTACAACACTACCCACAACAGGATGTGCAAGGTCTTCACGTAATAAGTGGCCGTGAATCAAAAATTTTACGGCTAAAACAAGAAGTAATACCGCCGCAATGCCAGCACTGATCCACTGCACCAAACCCGGTGTGTGCAAAATACCTTGTGCGACTAAAACACCATCCCAACACCAGCCTAAACTTGCAATTGCGAGTGCTAACCCTGCCATGGGAGTTGGAGCTCCTGTTAATCTATATTTAATACGTTGAATCATGTCAGCCTCTCTTAAACCTAATTCACTAAACTTGTGAACTCATCAGCTTGTTGAAGCCATAATACGCTTGCGCTTCGTTAAACAATATCCAATTATATATAACAAGCGTTCATCAACACTGAACGAGACCTTTTCCACCAGCAGCGTAAAACTAGGAACCTGATGGCTAATATTTCAATCAAACAACTCAAAGTGTTTGTCACCATCACCCAACATTCGACGCTTACCGCCGCATCGGAAGCACTGTTTTTATCTAAGGCTGCTGTCAGCATGGCACTAGGCGAAATGGAAAAACAACTGGGTCACTCTCTATTTGACCGGGTTAATAACCGATTAATTCTCAATCAAGAGGGACAAAAGCTTCTTCCTTTGGCGGATGAGATATTACATCGTGCTGCTGGTATTGGTGTTTTGTTCCGAGACGACCAGCCTTTAAGTGGCAATTTAAAGGTTGGCGCGAGTGACACGATTGGTAATCAGGTCGCACCGTTTATTCTATCTGGCTTTCGCGAACTAACTCAGCATCAAGATCAGAGCTTATTCATTTCAAACAGTGCGCTGATCTGCCAAAAGTTGGTGGATTATGAACTGGATATCGCGCTAATTGAAGGAAAAACACTCCATCCGGAGTTGATCTCTAGCCAGTTCAGTAGCGATGAAATGTGTATTATTGTTAGTAATCAACACCCTCTCAATTCAAAAGAAAAAGTGATTTTAAGCGATTTAGAAGATAGTCATTGGATTTTACGTGAGTCTGGTTCAGGCACTCGCGAGTTTTTCCTGCGTGCCGTCGCACCACGCATCGAACATTGGTATGAATCCTTTGAGCTCAACACGACTGAGGCGATCATCAATTCTGTTTCTGCCAATCTTGGATTCGCGTGTTTATCACGGCTGGCTGCGCAACGAGCAATTGACTCAGGCCGAGTGAAAGCACTCGATGTCCCACTCGACATGAAACGACGTTTCTGGATGCTGGTCCATAAAGACAAATATCAAAGCCCGCTGCTGAAATCCTTCATGAGTTATTGTGAAGACTGGGCTACACATCAAGATTGAGGCCGCATTGTTAGGGCTCCAACTGGACTTTTAACATCAGAAACTGTATAAAAAGCCAGTAAAATTTATCAAACTTAGAGGATTAACCATGGCTGTTATCGTCAAGTACGTGGTCGAACGCAACGGAGAAGAGAAAATGACTTTTACCTCTAAAGCCGAAGCTGACGCATACGACAAAATGCTGGATATGGCTGATGAGCTTTTTGAACTATTAAGCAAAAGCGATTTAGTTGAAGATGAAGGCAAGCAAGAAGAGCTTGCAATGTACCTAGCGAAGAACAAAGAAGAAGTTCTTTACGCATTAGGTGCTAAGCGTAAACCAGCTCCGAAAAAAGAAAAGAAGCTTGAAGCTGTTGAAGACGCAGAAGAAGATGCCGCTTAATTAGCTGAAGTTTTCTAAAAAACGTCAATAATGTCTCTAATCAGAGTTCGTTATTGGCGTTTTTTTATACTTATCGAAATATAATGAACTCTGTTGATAGTCGAAATCGCTCTAAACATTCGCTTGCACAAAAGTGTGATAAAGTTCTAATCTATAGTCATCAGGTGATGGGGTTCCACCTAAGCTTTTGCTTCAACCGCCCGTTCTTTTGAACAGTGCTAATGACTCCTACAGAATCGAAAACAGGTAATACTGTTGGATGTATCGCTATTCCTCCATTTTGAAATGGACTTAGTCTATTAAGACCGAGCTCCATGACACCTTTGGATTATCGATACACAAGATCTGTAGTGAATTAGCCACACCTCTTCCAACACGTCCTGTTTTCTCAACGCCCTAGGTCTTCAATGACCCTAACAGTGAGAAAACATTATGCACTACTCTTCAGAAATTCAATCAATGTGCCCTATTCAAAGGGGTGATCTTCACACTTCAGCACCAATTCCAGTTGAAGGCGCTATGGTTAGTCCAAAAGACGTTATCGCTATTTCTGGCTTAAGCCATGGCGTCGGCACTTGTGCACCACAACAAGGTGCCGCAAAACTAACACTGAACGTAAAAAACGGCATCATCGAAGAGGCGCTAATCGAAACGATTGGTTGTTCAGGCATGACTCAATCAGCCGCGATGGCAGCCGAAATCCTCACCGGAAGAACCATTCTTGAAGCCCTAAATACTGACTTAGTGTGTGACGCTATTAACGTAGCAATGCGCGAGATCTTTCTGCAATTTGTTTATGGTCGAACTCAGTCTGCTTTCTCTGAAGGCGGTCTAGAAATTGGCGCCGCATTAGAAGACTTAGGTCAAACACAGCGCAGCCAAGTGGGTACCAGTTACTCAACTGCTGCGAAAGGCGTTCGTTACCTAGAGCTTGCCGAAGGTTACGTGACCAAGCTTGCACTTGATGACCACAGCGAAGTGATTGGCTACGAGTATCTCAACCTCGGCAAAATGATGAAGGCGATCAATCAAGGCGTGTCAGCCAATGAAGCTGCTGACCTTGCGACGGGTACTTATGGGCGCTTCGATGAAGCCGTTACCACTATTAACCCACGCCAACAGTAATTTTTGCCAATTTAGAGGAAAGATATGATGAACACTCAATTTAATGAATCAATAACTCGCGTATTGGCAGAAATGAACTTCGACTCTTTGGAGCAAGCGAACCAATACTGTCTATCACACAAAGTCGACCCAAAAGCGTTAGTGATGGATACCCAACCTATTGCTTTTGAAAGCGCTGCCGATGCTTATATCCTTGGCTCAGCACTGGCGTTATTTCGCAAAGCCACCAGCGCAGAACAAGCCGCTAATATTATTGGTGAAGGCCTCCAAGCATTTACCAAACCCGGCAGTGTCGCAGAGCAACGCCAAGTAGGTATTGGCCACGGTGCACTAGCTGCGCGTCTTCTAAATGAAGAAAGCCACTGCTTTGCCTTCCTTGCAGGCCATGAATCTTTTGCTGCTGCAGAAGGTGCAATTAAAATTGCACTCAACGTCAACAAATCTCGTCACACCCCATTGAAGGTAATACTAAACGGTCTAGGTAAAGATGCGGCTTATCTTATCTCTCGCATCAACGGTTTCACTTACGTGCGCACTCAATACGATTACCAAACAGGTGAACTTGTTGAAACAGAACGTCGCCGCTTCTCACAAGGCCCTCGCGGAGAGATCTTGTGTTACGGCGCTGATGATGTGCGTGAAGGCGTGGCAATCATGCACAGAGAAGAAGTGGATGTAAGTATTACGGGTAACTCAACTAACCCAACGCGCTTCCAACACCCTGTTGCAGGTATCTACAAAGCTGAACGTACTCGCCAAGGTTTGCCTTACTTCTCAGTTGCTTCAGGCGGCGGTACAGGTCGAACATTGCACCCAGATAACGTGGCAGCAGGCCCTGCGTCTTACGGCATGACAGATACTATGGGTAGAATGCACGCTGATGCTCAGTTCGCAGGTAGCTCTTCTGTTCCTGCTCACGTGGCAATGATGGGCTTCATCGGTATGGGTAACAATCCAATGGTCGGTGCGACGGTTGCATTGGCTGTAGCAGTAAGCGAATCTCAAAACGCATAACGACAACGTTGAGCGCCACGATCTATCCATAGAATAGAGTCAGTTAACTGAGAAACAAGCAATAACAGACGACCAAAACTCTACACCTATCACTAAAACCAAACAGCCAGCCTTATGCTGGCTGTTTTTTATTCACACTTGCTCTACTATCTATTTCTAATAATTATTTGTATTTAACTGCATCTTTTCAAAGGAATAATATGAAAGAGCTCATCATTCATACCATTACTGTGTTCATGGGCTTTTTTGCCATCATGAACCCAATCGCTAATACGCCAATTTTTCTTGGATTAACCGGTGACAATGACAGGGAAACAGTTAAATCTATCGCTTTCCGTTCAGTGTTTATCGCATTCATCATCGTCAGTACTTTTGCACTCTCTGGCAAACTTATCTTTGACCTATTTGGTATCACACTTTACGCACTTCGAATCACAGGCGGCATTTTGGTCTTTTTGATTGGCTTTCACATGCTGCAAGGCGATTCAACACATGCCAAAGCAAAAGAGAAAGTGAACTCAGATGCCCAGCGAGACGCCGCACTAAGTATCGCCGTATCACCTTTGGCAATGCCGATACTGGCCGGCCCCGGCACCATAGCCACTGCAATGAACTTTGCCAGTACCGAAGGTATCTACGAAACCATCATCACCATTGTAGCTTTCGGCCTACTGTGTACCTTAACCTATATCTTATTTGTATTCGGCGAGCGCTTTGTTAAAGCTGTCGGACCAAGCGCATTGAACGTGATAACCCGAATGATGGGATTGATACTCGCCGTTATCGGTATGCAGATGTTGATTGAAGGGATTGAACAGGCTTATAAGGCGCTGTTTGTTTAGAGAAGACTATTAAAACGAGAGTATTGATTAAATTACGAGCCAATTTTTGTTGTTCTACAACATTTTCTCATTGCAGAAAACTATCTCCAGAAAGACAAGCAATATCATTTTACAGACTTTATCCCGATGCGCCCTTTCATAACGAGGGCGCTCTCTTTATGATGAACGCAATTAAATTAACTTTGCTAACGGCAGCGCTTGTTATTCGAGCCGTTGTTATGAAGTAGCAAAATCAAGACTCAACACATGGAGATTCAACATGGCTTACTTTTCACTAGCCTTCGGTACGGCAACCAAAAACCGCGACAATAAAATCATTGAAGCGTTCTTCCCTAACCCACTTCTAAACCCAAGCGACGCTCTTGTTGCGGCTGTTGGTGAAGTTGCAGGTTACACTGAAGGCAACCAAGCTATCGAAATCTCTGCTGCACAAAGCGCAGAACTAGCGAAAGCATTCGCAGCAAACGACGATGCAGCAAACGCATCTTTCGCAGAAAAAGCAGCAGCATCTGAGCAACCTCTTGTTCTTGTTGTTCTTGCGACTGACGAGAAACCAGCATCAGTTGCTGAAGGCTTCCTTAAGCTGCAACTGATCTCTAACCGCCTAGTTCAACCACACGGTACGGTACTAGACGGTATCTTCGGTCTACTGCACAACATCGCATGGACTAACGAAGGCCCTATCGATCTTCCTGAGCTGGCTGAGCGTCAAATCGAAGCTCGCCTAGCGGGTCGCGCTCTGTCTGTAGATTGCGTAGACAAGTTCCCTAAAATGGTAGATTACGTGGTACCAACAGGTATTCGTATTGCTGACACTTCTCGTGTTCGTCTTGGCGCACACGTAGGCGAAGGCACAACAGTAATGCACGAAGGTTTCATCAACTTCAATGCGGGTACTACTGGCGTAAGCATGGTTGAAGGTCGTATCTCTGCGGGTGTGGTTGTAGGTAACGGTTCTGATATCGGCGGCGGTGCTTCTATCATGGGTACGCTTTCTGGTGGCGGCACTATGGTTATCTCTATCGGCGAAAACTGTCTACTAGGCGCAAACGCGGGTCTTGGCTTCCCAATGGGCGATCGTTGTACGGTTGAGTCTGGTCTTTACGTGACTGCGGGTACTAAGGTTCGTATGCTAGATAAAGAAGGCAACGAAGTAGAAATCATTAAAGCTCGCGACCTAGCTGGCGTTTCTGATCTTCTGTTCCGTCGCAACTCGATCACTGGCCAAATTGAATGTCTAGCGAACAAGTCAGCGGTTGAACTGAACAGCGAGCTACACAGCAACAACTAATCTAAGCGCTAGATGCTAAATGCTAAATGCTAAATGCTAAATGCTAAATGCTAGAAAATACGAAGCCGTTGGGATTGAATCCAACGGCTTTTTTGATCCTAGCTCTTGAAACATCAAATCTAATAAAAAAGCGCAGACCGAAAGGTCTGCGCTTTTATTAGTTTTTAAAACTATTCGGTTTTGTGTACCAGATTAACCCACATTCTTACGTGCATTTTGGAACATACGCATCCAAGCACCATTCTCGCCCCAACCTTCTGGAGACCAAGAGTTAGCAACCGTACGGAATACACGCTCTGGGTGAGGCATCATGATAGTCACACGGCCATCCGTCGTTGTTAAACCAGTGATAGCGTTTGGCGAACCGTTCGGGTTATTCGGGTATTGCTGCGTTTGGTTACCGTTGTTATCAACGTAACGTAGAGCAACCGTACCTGAATTTTCAATCGCGTTTAGGTGGTCGTTGTCACGCACTTCTACGCGGCCTTCACCGTGAGAAACTGCGATTGGCATACGAGAGCCTTCCATGCCGTTGAAGAATACAGAGTCTGACTTCTGAACTTCTACTAAGCTGAAACGAGCTTCAAAACGCTCAGATTCGTTACGTACGAAACGTGGCCAGTACTCAGCGCCCGGAATCAGTTCACGTAGGTTAGACAGCATCTGACAACCGTTACACACACCGAGAGAGAAGGTATCTTCACGCTTGAAGAAGTTTTCAAACTGGTCACGAGTAGAGTCGTTAAACAGAACCGACTTAGCCCAACCTTCACCAGCGCCTAGTACGTCACCGTAAGAGAAGCCACCACAAGCCACAAGGCCGTTGTACTCTTCTAGTACCGCTTGACCCGTTAGGATGTCGCTCATGTGAATATCAGTTGCTTCGAAGCCTGCACGGTCAAATGCGGCTGCCATTTCAACGTGAGAGTTAACACCTTGCTCACGTAGAATTGCCATCTTAGGCTTAGCGCCCGTGTTGATGTAAGGAGCAGCAATGTCTTCATTTACGTCGAAGCTTAGTTTCACGTTCAGACCTGGGTCTGAGTTATCTTTCTTCGCTTCGTGCTCTTGGTCTGCACAGATAGGGTTATCACGTAGACCTTGCATCTTGTGCGTCGTCTCAGCCCAGATAGTACGTAGTTCAGTACGGTTACGTTCAATCACTACAGACTCACCAGACTTAATCACTAGCTCATCAGATGCTTCAACAGAACCAATTACGTGTGAACACGCTTCTAGACCATTTGCTGCAAGAGTAGAAAGAACTGCGTCTAGGTCGTCGTTACGAACTTGGATTACCGCACCTAGCTCTTCGTTAAATAGTGCAGCTAGTGTGTCTTCACCTAAAGCTTCAATGTTTGCATTAACACCACAGTGACCTGCGAACGCCATTTCAGCTAGCGTTACGAACAGACCGCCATCGCCTTTATCGTGGTAAGCGACAACTTGGTCGTTTGCTACAAGTGCTTGAACGCCTTCGTAGAAACCTTTTAGTTGCGCTGCATTGTCTACGTCTGCTGGCTTGTCACCAAGCTGCTTGTAAACCTGTGCAAGTGCTGTTGCACCCATGCGGTTTTTGCCATTACCTAGGTCGATAAGCACTAGTGAAGTGTCGCCTAGTCCTTCAAGGTTATCAGGGGTGCGAAGCTGAGGCGTAATTGTCTTACGAACATCTTCAACACGTGCAAATGCAGTGATAACAAGAGATAGCGGAGACGTTACTTCTTTCTGCTCGCCGTTCTCTTCCCACTTAGTCTTCATCGACATTGAGTCTTTACCCACAGGGATAGTTAGACCCAGTGCCGGACATAGCTCTTCACCCACGGCTTTAACCGCTTCGTAAAGACCTGCATCTTCACCTGGGTGACCTGCTGGAGACATCCAGTTAGCCGACAGTTTAATGTGTTTGATATCGCCGATGTTGGTCGCTGCAATGTTAGTGATCGCTTCACCAACCGCTAAACGAGCTGATGCGCCGAAGTCTAGTAGAGCAACTGGCGTACGCTCACCAAGAGACATCGCCTCACCATGGTAAGAGTCGTAGCTTGCTGCTGTTACTGCGCAGTTAGCAACTGGAACCTGCCATGGGCCAACCATTTGGTCACGAGCTACAAGGCCTGTTACCGAGCGGTCACCGATAGTGATAAGGAATGTTTTCTCCGCCACTGTTGGTAGGCGAAGAATACGGTCAACCGCTTCGTTTAGTTCGATACCAGAACGGTCAATCGCTGGGTTGTTTGCTTTTAGCGTTTTCGCGTCACGGTGCATCTTAGGTGTTTTACCTAATAGGATGTCCATTGGCATATCGATTGGCGTGTTGTCGAAGTGAGAATCTTCTAGTTTAAGATCTCGTTCTTCAGTTGCTTTACCAACCACTGCGTAAGGTGCGCGTTCACGCTTACAAATCGCGTCGAATGTTGCCATGTCTTTATCAGCAACCGCCATAACGTAACGCTCTTGAGATTCGTTACACCAGATCTCAAGTGGGCTCATGCCCGGCTCATCGTTTGGCACGTCACGTAGGTTAAAGATACCGCCACGCTCGCCGTCGTCTACTAGTTCAGGAAGTGCATTCGAGATGCCGCCCGCGCCCACATCGTGGATAAATGCGATTGGGTTCGCATCACCAAGCTGCCAACAACGGTCGATAACTTCCTGACAACGACGTTCCATCTCTGGGTTTTCACGTTGTACAGAAGCAAAATCTAAGTCTTCAGAAGAAGAACCAGAATCCATTGAAGATGCAGCACCGCCACCAAGGCCGATGTTCATTGCTGGACCGCCAAGAACGATCAGGCTTGCACCTACTGGGATCTCTTTCTTCTGAACGTGATCATCACGAATGTTACCAAGACCACCAGCTAGCATGATTGGTTTGTGGTAACCACGTACTTCTTCACCTGCGTGAGAGTTTACTTTCTCTTCGTAAGTACGGAAGTAACCTAGTAGGTTTGGACGACCAAATTCGTTGTTGAATGCTGCGCCACCAAGAGGGCCTTCAAGCATGATATCCAAAGCAGTAACGATACGGCTCGGCTTACCAAAGTCAGTTTCCCAAGGTTGAACGAAGTTCGGAATTTTCAGGTTAGATACAGAGAATGCAACAAGGCCTGCTTTTGGCTTACCGCCAATACCCGTTGCGCCTTCATCGCGGATTTCGCCGCCTGAACCTGTTGATGCACCCGGCCATGGAGAGATTGCCGTTGGGTGGTTGTGCGTTTCAACTTTCATCAAGATGTGTGTTTTTTCTTGGTGGTAGTTGTACTGGCGAGTTTCTGGATCTGGGAAGAAACGACCCACTTCAGAACCTGTCATTACCGCTGCGTTATCTTTATAAGCAGACAGAACGTGCTCTGGTGTCGTTTCAAAGGTGTTCTTAATCATCTTGAACAATGATTTTTCTTGCTTAACGCCATCGATAGTCCAATCAGCGTTGAAGATCTTGTGACGACAGTGCTCTGAGTTCGCTTGTGCAAACATCATTAGTTCGATGTCAGTCGGGTTACGACCTAGCTTTTCAGTGAAGCTTTCAAGAAGGTAATCAATCTCATCTTCTGCAAGTGCAAGACCTAGGGTAACGTTTGCTTTTTCAAGCGCTTTACGTCCGCCAGTTAATAGGTCAACTTCCGCATAAGGAGCAGGCTCAGCAACGGTAAATAGTGCTGCTGCCGATTCGAAGTCAGTGAAAACCACTTCCATCATACGGTCGTGCAGAATTGCTTTCAGCTCAACAAGTTGAAGCTCAGAAAGTTCAGCAGAGGTTTCAATGTAGAAAGCAGTACCGCGCTCTAGACGTGACACTTTAGCCAGTCCGCAGTTGTGTGCGATATCTGTTGATTTTGATGACCAAGGCGAGATAGTGCCCGGGCGTGGCGTTGCAAGCAGCAGTAAACCTTCAGGTTCATGCTCTTCAATCGTTGGACCGTAAGTCAGTAGCTTTTCTAGCTTCTCAACTTCAGACTCATCTAGGTCTGCCGTTAGATCAGCAAAGTGGGCAAACTCAGCGTAAATACCTGTTACAGGTAAGCTTAATTCACGACAAAGCTCTAAAAGCTTGTTAACACGAAACTCAGATAGAGCTGGGGAGCCACGCAAAATTCTCATGTGCTTACGTCTCTTATGCAGTTGATTAAGGTAGTATTGGAATAAATTCAGTGGGTTATAGGAACAACCTAACTGTTTTCTTCGAAGCTATTCCCGAAGGTTGCCAAACCTATGCCGATTCCACCTCTTCAATGCGAGCGCATTATAAAGCATTTCTTTTTGTGACGTAACACCAAAAGCAACCGTTTGCGTGATTTTTTTTATCTTTCTCTGTAAATGGTACTTTTGCTGCATTTATCAGCACTTTTACAACTGTTTAAATAAACCTGCTTTGCCAGCCTTGCGGGGTTTGGTATAAAGGGGCTTCCACTTTTCGAGATTTCATTTTGATGCCTAAATTTACGCTCATCTTTTCGTCTAAGTTCCTTCTGCTTGCCATTGCCCTAATTGGGTTGGCTGGATGCCAGATTGAGTCAGAACCTAAAAGTGTCCTTGAGCAGATACGAGAGCGAGGCGTTCTTCGCGTCGGCACCCTAAATAACCAACTCTCTTATTACATTGGTCCCGATGGCCCTGCTGGTTTGGATTACGAGTTAGCTCGTGAATTTGCGCAGGAGCTTGGTGTACAGCTTGAGATTAAACCCGCTTACCGTTTATCCGGCCTCTTTCCAGCCTTAAAGAAAGGCGAGATCGATCTTATCGCGACAGGGTTAACGCAAAACAATAACCTGACACGCGCTTATCGCGCCGCGCCCGCCTATTACTATGTAAGCCAGCAAGTGGTGTATAAAAAAGGCCAGTGGCGCCCAAGAAACCTTCAACAACTGATCAAGTTCGAGAATAAGCGTCAAGCTGATTTCGTAAAAGCACAAACTGAATCAGAAGAGCCGGCATCTACCGAAACATTGACGCCATCTTTGGTGGTAGTGAAGGACTCACATTTTGAGCCAACGCTAAAACAGATCCAGAACAAGCACGATGACTTTATCTACGATGCAATAGGTAATGCTGACATCAATGACCTGCTAAAAGAAGTGTCGACTGGTGAACGCTTGTTTACGGTAGCAGACTCGATTGAGTTGTCACTCGCACAGCGTTTGTACCCAGACGTCGCTTTGGCATTTGAGCTGACAGAAGACCAACCTATCTCTTGGTATTTACAGAAGTCTGAAGATGAAAGCCTTTATGCATTACTGATTGAGTTCTTTGGTAACCTAAAACAGTCTGGTGAACTGGCTTCACTGGAAGAAAAATACATCGGCCATATCGGCACTTTTGATTACGTTGATACTCGTGCATTTATCCGCGCATTGGATAGCAAGCTGCCAAAATGGTCGCCGCTATTTCAGAAATATTCTCAAGAATTTGACTGGCGCTTGATTGCCGCTTTAGCATACCAAGAGTCACACTGGAATCCTGTCGCACGCTCTCCAACCGGTGTTCGAGGCATGATGATGTTGACGCTACCAACCGCGAAGAGCGTTGGTGTAACCAATCGTCTCGATCCGAAACAGTCGGTACAAGGCGGTGTTGAATATTTACGTCGTATCGTGAATCGAGTTCCAGACTCTATTACCCAACATGAAAAGATCTGGTTTGCTCTCGCCTCATATAACGTAGGTTATGGTCACATGATGGATGCACGTCGCTTAACCAAAGCACAAGGCGGTGATCCTGATGCTTGGGGTGATGTGAAAGACAGGCTTCCTCTGCTAAGACAGAAGAAGTACTACAGCAAAACTCGTTACGGGTATGCGCGTGGTGATGAAGCAAGGGATTACGTTGAGAACATTCGCCGTTATTATCAGAGCATTATTGGCCATGTAAATAAGCGTAATAAAGAGGAAGAAGCGAGCCTTGAAGATTTGGTAGTTATCCCACCTCTAGAGGTTTCAGATGCTGAATCAACAATCAGTGAGGCTGAATCCGCAGTGAACGACGCTGAGTCTTCCAAATAAAAGAAAAAGAGCAATGCCATTTAGCATTGCTCTTTTTTATTACATCACGATAAATGACCAAAACAAACAAAACGCCTGCGATATCCAGTGTGTCATATTGCAGTAACAATCGAACTTTATAACGTCACACCATAAGCGACATAATGCTCAGTTGCATTTAGCTCTTAGCCATCACGATAGTGGTTCAGAAAGCCAACGCTAAGTTCGTGGCAAAGCTTATAAACAAATAACCACTATAATTAAAACTGAAGTCATAATTACAAAGCCAGACGACAAATAGGAAATCGTTGAAATGATGAAGAACAAACTGAAATCGAAACGCCTTGATAAGACCGTTGCTGCCAACCGTCGTAAGCGTATGCTTTCAAATAATAAGAAGAAAATCATTTGGCGCAACCGTGCTTTCATGCAGATACTTTCTGAGTAAATATACCGAGTAAGCTTTCTGCAGCACTCTTGCGATAGAGAGTGCCGAAAGCTTGCTGCTATTTTTTGTTACAGACCTTGTTCTTGTTGCTGACCTTATTCTTGTTACTTGCCTTATCGGATTCTAAACGCTGCTCTTCCAACAGACGGTCTTGCTTTCGCTTTTCTTTTATCTCTTTTCTACGACGCTTGAAAAAAGCTTGCAGTTGCTCACGGCACTCTTGTTCTAACAAACCATTTTCCACGTCTGCATAGTGGTATGAGGCTTGGCTTTCAAAGAGATTTAACACCGTACCTGCTGCACCCGCTTTTAAGTCAGGAGCCCCAAACACAATGCGCTTTACTCGGCTATGTAACAAAGCCCCTGCACACATTGGGCAAGGCTCGAGCGTTACGTATAAAGTGGTATCGAGTAGACGGTAGTTTTCCAGAGCTTGACCTGCTTTACGCAAGGTTTCGATTTCTGCATGTGCGGTTGCATCGTGGCAGCCAATCGAACGGTTCCAACCTTCAGAAATAATCTCCCCCTCTTTTACCAACACAGCACCAACGGGAACCTCTCCCTCTTTCTCTGCTTGCTTAGCAACCTCGATGGCACGTCGCATGAAGATTTCATCTTGAGGGGTGAATTGATGGTCTGACAAAGGGAACTCCAGAAAACAAAGGATAAGAACAAAAAAAGGTATGCGGGGAAGCATACCTAATCTTCGTGATAATGAACAATAAAGAGATAAGAGACAATGAACAATAGCCGCTTACTGATTAGGCGGTTCGCTAGTTATTGGGGCCTTCTATGTCATCGACTATTTGCGTCGCTTTGATACTCACAATGCGATTGTTCTCAACAGAGATAACTTCAAACTGCCACTGCTGGTATTGAACAATTTCACCTGCATCAGGTAAGCGCCCTATTAACCAAGTCACTAGGCCATTCAATGTTTGGAAGCTCTCACTTTCCCCCTCAAAATCCGACAGCTCTAAGCGGTTTTTCAGTTCACTGATAGGAATCAATCCATCCACCAGCAATCCATCTTCCACTTGCTCTGTCCAAAGGTCTTTCGGGTTATTTGATAGTTCGCCCGCAATCGCCTCTAGGATATCGTAATGAGTAACAAGGCCTTGAACATCGCCATATTCATCAACAATGAATGCCATCTCTGTACCCGACTCTTTAAAATAACCAAGCAAACGTAAAGCCTTCATCGATTCAGGAACATAGATCGGAGAGCGAGATAGCCCCATGAACACTTGAATATTTAAATTGCCCGCCTGATTCAATAAGGCTTTGGCTGACACCGTACCGACCACTTTATTGAGGTGATCTTGGCACAATGGAAACACACTATGCTTTGAACTACGCAGCTTTTTTAATATCTGCTCAACCGGTTGGCTAATATCCAGAAAGTCGACGTCTCGACGTGGCGTCATCAACGAGCTCACCAGACGGTCATCAAGCTGTAAGATATTGCGAATCATCTCTTGCTCGCCACGTTCAATCACACCAGATTCCGAGCCTTCTTTCACGAGTGCATGAATATCATCTTCAGTCACACTGTCTTCTTCGCCACCACGTCCCATTAACTTGAGAATACCTTCCGTAGAAGCCGACAACGCAAACACAAACGGCGTCGCAATTTTAGATAACCAGAAGATAGGCAGCGCGACTAGCACAGCAATGTTTTCAGCTTGAGATTGAGCAAAACGTTTTGGCACTAGCTCACCTACAACAATCGCGAAGTAAGTAATACCCACAACGACTACCGTGGTAGACAATACATTCGCTTGTGTTGGATCGAATCCCCACAGCTCAAGTTGAACCGCGAGTGGAGCTGATAACGTAGCTTCACCGACAATACCGCTGAGTAGGCCGATTACCGTAATACCGATTTGAATAGTTGAAAGGAAGCGAGTTGGATTTTCTTTGAGTTCAAGTGCAATCTGAGCGGAGCGATGTTTTTCGGCTAAGCGTTTCAGCCGACTATTTTTTGCTGCTACCAGTGCAATCTCTGACATGGCAAACAGACCATTTAAAACAATTAACCCTACTAAAAGCAGAATCTTCATGTGGATTGGATTTCCTAATTTTACCGGCCAACAATTAGCCGTGATCCGGAGTATAAGCTGAGTGCGTTTATTGTGAATATAAAAAACTTTGAATATAAAAAGCTTTGGATATAGAAAGTTTTGGATATAGAAATCTTGGATATAAAAAAACGGAAAAAGATGGCGAAAAAAAAGCCCGCACATTTCGGTGCGGGCTTCGATGATTTTATCTTACTAACTTTTGCTTCTATTACTTATCTTACATTGTGTAAGTGTAAGGAGCTTGAATACCTAGCGGGATACCAAGAGCCCAGTAACCTAGCAAGAAGATAGACCAACCGATTAGCATAGCAATCGAGAATGGCATCATTAGAGAAGCTAGAGTACCAATACCTGTCGACTTAACGTAGCGTTGACAGTAAACAACAACCAGTGGGAAGAACACCATCAGTGGAGAGATGATGTTAGACACTGAATCGCCTACACGGTAAGCCGCTTGAGATAGCTCAGGAGAGATACCCACAACCATTAACATAGGAACTAAGATAGGACCAATCAGTGCCCACTTAGCTGAAGCAGAACCTACAAGAAGGTTAACTGCAGCCGTTAATAGAATCATACCAACAACCGTTGCTTCACCTGGAAGGTCCATCGCTTTCAAGCCTTCAGCACCGTAAAGTGCCAGCATCGTACCAATGTTTGATTGAGCGAATGCAGATAGGAACTGAGCACAAAAGAACGACATTACAATGTATGCGCCCATCGTTGCCATTGTCTCAGACATCGCTTTGATAACATCGTTACTATTCTTGAATGTACCCGCTACACGGCCGTAGACGATACCCGGAATAATAAACAGGATGAAGATCAGAGGAACGATAGACTTCATTACTGGTGCTGAGAACGCCGTTAGTTCGCCTTCTGGTGAACGAAGTGCTGAGTTTTCAGGCATTAGAGCCGCGATAAGCAGACCAATACCTGCAACCATTGCCCAACCAGCGAATTTGAATGCTTTAGATTCAATCGCTGTGAACGTACCTAGATCAGGTGCTTGTTCAGCATCTTCATCTACTGGAGTTTTGGCAAGACGAGGTTCAATGATCTTCTCTGTCACGTACCAACCGATACCAACGATTAGAACTGAAGATAGACCAGTAAAGAAGATGTTCGCTAGAGGGTTAACCACGTATGCAGGGTCAAGAACGTTTGCCGCTGTTTGAGTGAAACCTGCTAATAGCGGATCAATACCTGAAGGAATGAAGTTCGCTGAGAAACCACCTGATACACCAGCAAACGCTGCTGCAATACCCGCTAGAGGGTGACGACCCGCAGCGTGGAAGATGATACCGCCAAGAGGGATTACTAGAACGTAACCTGCATCAGCTGCTGTGTGAGACACGATAGCAACCAAGATTAACATTGGCGTTAGTAGCTTAGCTGGCGTGAAGTTAAGCATCTTCTTAAGGCCAGTCGTAATGAAGCCTGAAGAGTCAGCAACGCCAACACCTAGCATAGCAACAAGTACGATGCCTAGAGGGGCGAAGCCTGTGAACGTGGTAACCATATTCGCGAGGAAGCTAGCAAGCGCTTCACCAGTGAGTAGGTTGTTAACTTCTAGAGCAGCACCCGTTTGAGGGTTGATTAGGTCGAATGAAAGGTTCGACAAAAGTGCAGATGCTACCCATACAATAACTAGAGCCCAGAAGAACAGGATCGCTGGATCTGGAATTTTGTTGCCGGCGCGTTCAATGAAGTTTAGAAAGCGGTCCATACCACTGATCTTCTCAGTCGATGGTGCTTTTTTTACGGCTTGGTTACTCATTGTAACTCCATATGTGATGTTGTTTGTTTAGGCCTAATATAAGTTTTGACCATGGCCTATTGGTGCAGCACATATTCTATTAAAGTCGCTGTTAAAAAGCACAAGGTTCCACATCATTTTCCATAAATGGAGACATATTTTGCAAAAATACTGTACAACAGCAACAATATAAAAACACAAAAAACACCATTCCATATACAGAGTTTTAACTGGCACGTAAACAATGTCCGAGGAGTGACAAACTATCAGAAGGGAGAAGCGTAGGGCTTGGCATGCAGTAAACGTTTGCTTAATAGATCAATCAAACTCACTGTATTTGGAGAGCATAGTTTCGAGGTAAATGCTTTGTGCACGGTTCATGCGATCTTGCCATGCAACAGTCACCGTAATGTTTTTCAAAGCATGAGACAAGGCACCACTGGCATTTGTCACTTCACAGGTCATCGTATACCCAGAGCCTGACAAACCAGATAAAGGATCCGAACTTGTCGCATTGCGACAGTGGTCCGCCTGATTGAGATCCGTAAAAAGGATTAATCCTACAGATCCCCCCACATCCGACACACGAGTTCGATAATACTCCATCTGCCTTTCAGCAAAGTGAAGCGCTTCTACACTGTGCAGCGCGTAATCCGACTTTTGCTCTGCATAGACCTGCAGTTTAACCAGCCCTAGCGAAGCAATACCGATCAATAGGAAAGAGATCAGGACCTCTATCAAGCTAAAACCTGAATTTTTATAAGTCATTCCATGATCCCTTTTTCCATTTGGCTTTCAAAGGAACACCATGGGGGTTGTATTCCCCTGTGTAATCTAAGTTTATCGAACCTTGAATTGTCGATAGCCCGCCAACTGAATCAAAGAACATTCCTCCCTTGGGGAAAAAAGAAGCAAATCCAATATAAACCGAATTGCTCTGCACTAAGCCGGCGATAGGTATCGTATTTGGAACTTTGGTCCATAAGCCGCTCAACAGATCCGTATCAACATCAGGAGAGGCTGGCTCATCGTATATGCTCATATCATTTAGGTGATAAAAGGATCCATCAAACACACTTGCATTACCGTTCGCAACGATGCCATCTTGAATCACCAGTGAACGTGGCGTAATAACTCCGGGGATAGGTTCTACCACATTAATTGGTGGGTGATAAACCACGCAATCACCTATCACCCATACCTTATCTTTACCACTAGCAAAGGCATTATTAATCGCTTGGCTACACTTATTTCCTTGATACTTTCCATTGACCAAATCAGTATGTTTGGGGGGAGATACCGTCCTGTCAATAAGGTCTATCACATGATAATCACCCTTAATCTGGTCAATATTCTCTGGCGTTTTAGGTACCCCAAAGTAATTAGAGAAAGTATCGATGGCTGGGTCAAACTTGAAATCTGATTGAAAAGCATTTGAAGGCAATGACCCAACGGAATCAATAGTTGCATTGCGGTTAATATCGGTTGTCGGTTGGCAAGACTCAAAGGTAGGGAAAGGAGGGAGACCGCCCGTAGGTGTGATTGTCTTTAAACGCCCGCCGCCTTGGTTTTTATAGATCACACTATCTAAGAACCGAACAGACACACATTCGTTAATACCACCGACCGCTGTAAGACTAATATCAGGGGTGATATCGATATTGTGATCAGAAATAAACTCCAAACTCGAATTGGTTTGCATCGCCCCTAGCCCCGACGAATTGTTAAAGCTTATCTCTTTGCTCAAAGATAAAGAGTGTGCACCCGACACCAGTATATTCGGCGTTAGGTTATCTGAGTTCAATGTAAGGACTTTCGACTGCTGACAGTGATTCATTAAATCATTGGGAATAGCCGTGAGATCATTTTCAGCTATATAGGTAAAACCACACTCCAATCCAGCCTCGGCGTTCCAATGAGCTTTACGGGCTTGAACTTCATTTTGCGCGACCTTAATTTGATGAAAAACACTGCGATAGGTACCCAAAGTAACAATTAAAGCACTCAACACTAAAACAGATGTGATTAACAACGTAGCCACTCCAGATTGCTGCTTTACCGAGGTCATTGCCAATTCCTTTGCTTAATGGTTATAGCGACGCCTTTAGAGATCCCTGCACTCGGAATTGAAGCAACAATATTCAGATCAGTGAGCGTAGTGCTCACCCCATTTTTGCTCAACACTTGCGAGGATATTGATAAATCGTCGACGGAGATAATGCTATCGTCAAAAAGTGAGTAGCATGAGGTAACTTGATCATGAGCTAAAATGTTCCTTGGAGTAAGAACGCCCTTTTCACAAATTTTCAATCGAGTCCCCTCCTTTTTATACACGATATTCCTGTAGTTTTTTCCGTCAGTTGATCCCTCTTTGAAATAGACGAACCCCACCTCAACACCACCGCTAACATTAATAGTGTTAGCGGCACCTAACAGCTTCAGGGATTCACCATTTGAACCATCGTAGCCTGCTCGTTGAATATCTTCTTTCATTACCTGCATGGTGCTCGTAAGGTTTTGCAACAGCAATAATTCAATACCTTTATCTTTGGCTATTCTGTGTCCCGTAATAAATACGCTGCCGATAATAGCAATCGCGAATACACCAATAACGGAGGCGACCATCAGTTCAATGAGTGATGCGCCCTTTTGCTTTCGCAAGCTTCTGCTGCCAGGCTTAGCAAGCATAGTAGCCATACTGAGCGCCTGATTCGCCGCACACTTTAATTCGCCCCGGAGGGCTGGATAGTTTAATCAAAAGCCGGTCGGTTGAAGCTCTTTTTGGAGCCAGGTAAATCGTACCTCTCGCCGGCCTTCCTCTTACACTTTCAAAGCTGATTTTTGAGCCTGTATAGTTATGAGAAAACGATAAATCTCGAAACGGTTCTCCCGACAACATCAGCAATGTATCACCAGACAGATCTTCCGTAGGCTTCAACCATACTGTCCACTCCCCCGTAGATTGCTCTTCATTTTTAGCCGTCGAGAAATGTACCCAGAGTTTTTGATTTCTTTTCACAGACTCAGACTTTGCCTGTACTAAGAAACCATTCAACTCCCCAGCAACGCGCTGTATCTTGACTGTTTGGGTGACTGAACTAAAACTCGGAGCAGCCGTCGCTACCAATATCGACAGTATCGACACCGTTATTAACAGCTCTAATAAAGTAAACCCGCGAGTCATTTCCCAAATTCCTATGTAATCAGGTGCGTAAGCATATTTAATCTTGCACCGATGCTACCACCCGAGAAAAATGGACAGGGTTATGAAAGGAAACTACTCGTGAAGATTCGAATAAAAAGATGTAACAACAACAATTTAAGTATGAAAGGAATGACACTGATCGAATTATTGATCGCTGTTGCCATTGTAGGAGTACTCAGTGCAATAGCTTATCCAAGCTACACAAGCCATGTTTTAAAATCGCATCGGATGACAGCGATAGGAGATATGGCAAAAATTCAACTTGAACTTGAGAGTGCTTACGCCGGAAATTATGCCACGGCTGCTGGAAACATAGTTTCTGGAGGGACGTGCTCGTTTTGCGATACCGATACAAGCAGGTACACACTAACAATTTCGGCTAGCAGTACCTCATACTCCATTCAAGCAGAGCCACACGCACCACAGACAAATGATGACTGCTTAGGCTCACCGACTGATATTCTGGAGTTACATCACTCAGGTGTTTCAGAGCCTCAAGCGTGTTGGAAGTAATGTAGAAATCAGGAGCCCCGTAAAATCTGAAGCCAAAGGTTTAACATCACTTTGAAAACACTATCTTCAGACACAAAAAAACCTGCTACATGAGCAGGTTTTATTTTTATTAGTAACTTAAGCTACCAAATCACTGAACTGATTACTTAGTTAGGTCATCAAAGAAGTTTTTCACGCCGCTGAAGAAACCTTCAGATTTTGGCTTATGCTTGCTTGCAGCTTCACCACAACATGTTTCTTCAAATTCACGTAGTAGTTCTTTTTGACGAGAGCTTAGCTTAACCGGAGTTTCAACCACTAGTTTAACGATTAGGTCACCCACACCGCCGCCACGAACGCCTTTCACGCCTTTGCCACGCATACGGAACATACGGCCCGTTTGTGTTTCTTCTGGCACTTTAAGGTTTACACGGCCATCGAGTGTTGGAACTTCAACTTCACCACCTAAAGCAGCCATAGAGAAGCTTACTGGCACTTCGCAGTAAAGGTTGTTGCCGTCACGCTCAAAGATATTGTGCTCTTTTACGTGAACTTGTACGTACAAGTCGCCAGCTGGAGCGCCGTGCTCTCCTGCTTCGCCTTCGCCAGATAGACGAATGCGATCACCAGTATCAACACCTGCAGGGATCTTAACGTTAAGCGTTTTCGTCTTCTGTTTGCGACCTTGACCATGACATGAGTTACATGGGTCTTTGATGATCTTGCCTTTACCATTACAAGTAGGACAAGTCTGTTGAACCGCAAAGAAACCTTGGCGCATTTGTACTTGGCCGTGGCCATGACAAGTGCCACACGTTTGTGCAGAAGAACCCGCTTTCGCGCCGCTACCATCACAAATATCACACTCAACAAGTGTTGGTACTTCGATTTCTTTAGAAACACCACGAACCGCTTCTTCTAGAGAAAGCTCCATGTTGTAACGTAAATCTGAACCACGTTGTGCACGCGCTTGACCACCACCACGACGACCGCCGCCGAAGATATCGCCAAATACGTCACCGAAAATATCGCCGAAATCACCTTGACCACCGCCGCCGAAACCGCCGCCGCCGCCCATACCGCCTTGTTCAAAAGCGGCATGACCGTATTGGTCATAAGCTGCTTTCTTTTGTGGATCGGTCAGGATCTCGTACGCTACTTTTACTTCTTTAAACTTCTCTGGCGCAGTATCGTCACCTTGGTTACGATCCGGGTGAAACTTCATCGCTAAGCGTTTGTACGCTTTTTTAATATCGCGCTCTGATGCATCGCGGCTTACGCCTAATACTTCGTAAAAATCACGTTTTGACATGTTCTAGGTCACCAAAATAATTGCTACTACCGAATGATCACTTCAGTAGTCTGTGTATCAATCTAGATAAAAGTTCTGTCGGCTGAAATACCGAATAAAGCTATTATCTAGATAGACAAGTCTAAATACAAATTTACGGGCGTGAGAGTTACCTCTGACGCCCGTATTAATAAGTCTTTGAGACAATGAATTTCTAAGCAGATAGCTTGAGTTCTAGGAGGAAGCGCGGAGCCTACGCTAGTAGGTGAGCACTTCCGACAACGAAATCAGGCTACTCTGCGACGAAATTATTTTTTATCGTCTTTAACTTCTTCAAACTCTGCGTCTACCACATCGTCGTCTTGCTTAGGTTGTTCACCAGCGTCAGCACCAGCTTGTTCAGCTTGAGCTTTCTGTTGAGCAATTTCCATTAGCTTTTGAGCTGCTTGCATAAGTTCTTGAACTTTAGCGTCGATAGCTTCTTTGTCGTCACCAGACTTAACTGATTCTAGAGCTTCGATAGCTGCTTCGATTTTAGCTTTCTCGTCTGCAGGTAGAGCTTCACCAGCTTCTTCTACTTGCTTCTTAGTGCCGTGAATCATTTGGTCAGCTTGGTTACGTGCAGTTACTAGCTCTTCGAACTTCTTGTCAGCTTCTTTGTTAGCTTCAGCTTCTTGAACCATTGCTTCGATCTCTTCCTCAGACAAACCGCCTGATGCTTGGATAGTGATCTTCTGCTCTTTACCTGTCGCTTTATCTTTAGCAGATACGTTCAGGATACCATCAGCATCTAGGTCGAATGTTACTTCAACTTGTGGCATGCCACGTGGTGCTGGTTGGATACCTTCTAGGTTGAACTGACCAAGAGACTTGTTGTAAGTCGCTTGCTTACGCTCACCTTGAAGAACGTGGATAGTTACTGCGCTTTGGTTGTCTTCAGCTGTAGAGAACACTTGATCCGCTTTAGTAGGGATAGTTGTGTTTTTCTCGATAAGCTTAGTCATTACGCCGCCCATCGTTTCGATACCGAAAGATAGAGGAGTAACGTCTAGAAGAAGAACGTCTTTAACTTCACCAGCTAGTACACCACCTTGAACAGCAGCACCCATTGCAACAGCTTCGTCAGGGTTCACGTCTTTACGTGGCTCTTTACCGAAGAATTCAGTTACTTTAGCTTGAACCATAGGCATACGAGTCTGACCACCAACTAGGATAACGTCAGTGATTTCGCCTACAGATAGGTCAGCATCTGCTAGAGCTACTTTTAGTGGCTCTAGAGAACGTTGAACTAAGTCTTCAACTAGAGACTCAAGCTTCGCACGAGTCACTTTGATGTTCATGTGCTTAGGACCAGTTGCATCAGCAGTAACGTAAGGTAGGTTTACGTCAGTTTGAGTAGTAGAAGAAAGCTCGATTTTTGCTTTTTCTGCTGCTTCTTTAACACGCTGCATTGCTAGTGGATCAGATTTAAGGTTGATACCTTGCTCTTTCTTGAACTCATCTACTAGGTAGTTGATCATGCGGTTATCGAAATCTTCACCACCAAGGTGAGTATCACCGTTAGTTGAAAGAACTTCGAAAGTCTTCTCGCCTTCTACTTCATCGATTTCGATGATAGAGATATCGAATGTACCACCACCAAGGTCGTATACAGCGATAGTGCGATCACCACCTTGCTTGTCTAGGCCGTAAGCCAGAGCAGCAGCAGTAGGTTCGTTGATAATACGTTTAACATCTAGACCAGCGATACGACCAGCATCTTTCGTTGCTTGACGTTGAGCATCGTTGAAGTAAGCAGGAACAGTTACAACTGCACCAGTTACTTCTTCACCTAGGAAGTCTTCAGCTGTTTTCTTCATTTTCTTAAGAACTTCAGCAGATACTTGAGGAGCAGCCATTTTTTGGCCTTGCGCTTCAACCCATGCATCACCGTTGTCAGCCTTAACAATGTTGAAAGGCATGATTTCGATATCGCGTTGAACTTCTTCATCTTCAAAACGACGACCGATTAGACGCTTAATAGCGAACAGTGTGTTTTGAGGGTTAGTAACAGCTTGACGTTTTGCAGGTTGACCAACTAGCGTCTCGCCTTCAGTGTATGCGATTACCGATGCTGTTGTGCGTTCGCCTTCAGCATTCTCTAGTACGCGTGGTTTGTCGCCGTCAAGAACAGCAACACAAGAGTTAGTAGTACCTAAATCAATACCAATGATTTTACCCATCAGGCCATCTCCGAATATATATTATTTAGTTTTTTGCTATACCCACATATGTGGGGGTGGTAATCAGGGAATCAACCCTAATACACAAAATTAAAGTGCAAATGTAATTTGCTTTCGTATGCACCATAGATAAGGGCTGCAAACTGGTTTTCAAGGGAAAAAGTAAAAAAAAATCTGATTTTTTCCCTATCTTTCTGCTTAAGAAGAAAAAGTAGCTCATCCCTTACGGTTTAAGGCGCCAAAGTTGACACATTCATGCGTTCACCTTCAGCAATAAAATAGTCGCCCTATTCTATTTCACATAAAAAAAGACCTTCACTAGGAATAATGCCGATCGTTTAAGAAGACTTGAACGATCTTGCAGTTAGCAGATAATCCCCATCAACAACGTTGATGGGGATTTTTTATGCTTGAACAAGAATTAGCAATGGCACACGAGACCATTGAAGATGCCGACAATTATGAATCTGTCGTCGACGCCATTCAGATTGAGTGGATAGAACAAGCTCTTCTTGAAACCAATAAAGCGAGCATAAGACGACGCCGACTTCCCGCTCAGCAAGCTGTCTGGTTAGTTATTTGGATGGGGCTGCAACGCAACATGTCTATCAAAGAGGTATGCAGTTCATTAGACATTGCACTTCAGCCTAAACCTGAAGATAGCTGGTCTCGTGTTGCACCCAGTGTCCTAACTGATTCACGCCGACGTCTAGATGAGAGTCCGTTAGCGGCTCTGTTTCACACAACGGTAAAGGCTTGGAACGGAGATATCCTTCAACAAGACAAAGACTTAGAACTTAATGTTCTTGCTGTCGATGGAACAACATTTCGGTGCCAAGATTCCCCAGAGAACGCTGAAGAATTTGGGTTCATCTCCAAAAAATTGAAACCTTACCCTCAACTTCGTTTAGTCGCTTTGATGTCAACAGAAACTCGAATGATTATGGGGGCGGCTTTTGATGGTTGTCATGTCGGTGAAACGACCTTAGCTAAGCGCCTATTCAATGACATCCCCGCACACTCATTGACCTTATTTGATCGTTGTTATTTCTCGGCAGACCTTTTACTGTCCTGGCAAGAGAGTGCTGAAAATGCCCACTGGTTAATGCCTGCAAAACGTAAACTACGCTATGAAGTGTTGGAGAAATATGCGGAGAACGACATGCTTATCTCAATGCCTATCTCTCCTCAAGCTCAACGGCAGAATCCGAATCTACCCGCACGTTGGGAAGCCAGATTAGTCCTATATCAAGAGCCAAAAGGTGAGATAAAAGGTTTTATTACTTCACTTACAGACCCTAGCAAATACTCGCTAGAAAGCCTGCTGCGTATTTATTGGCAACGCTGGGAGATTGAAGAGGGTTATGGTGAAATTAAACAGACTCAACTTCAAAGTCACGTCACTTTACGAAGTCGTTTTTCTGCCGGTGTGAAGCAAGAGCTTTGGGGCGTATTACTTGCCTATAACTTAGTGCGATTAGAGATGGTTAAGATAGCTTCAGAAGCCGGGGTTCGAGCGACTAGGGTCAGTTTTACCGCCGCAATTAACCTTATTGATGCGCAATTACGTTGGTTAGCTTTAAGTCCAGACGGAACTTTACCTGTAAAACTGAAAAGGATGAGAGAAAGTTTGAGTCACTTCATTCTTCCAGATAAAAGAAAGGACCGAACGTTTCCACGTTCAGTCCTCTTTGTCCCAGCCAAATATCCGTTCAGATTCAAGCAGTAATGCTTATCCGAACGGCATTATTCACTAGGAAGGTCTTTTTCAAATAACGCTTGTTCAGTTAGTTATGAATTCGCAATATTATTGATTGAGAATTAACTGGTAGAAGCTCGCTTGTGTGTAGTCACCCGCTTCCATACCACGCCACTCACATGCCGAACTCGACTTCTTAGTGTTACATTGATTGTATGCACCCGCTTTGAAGTACATCCAATCTTGACCATAGCCAAGATCAACGTCGTGTCCTTGATATTTACCTTTCGCCAGATCAACATCATATGTCTTCACAATTGGATCCGACGAGTTTGGATTCTTAGTAAACGTCAAGTGCATGATGTTATCTTTAATATTTACATCATATGAAAAAACCTCACCTAACTTAATGCCATCGCTAGGGTCAGAACTGCCCTTTTTCAAATTGTATTGACCAAATACATCATGGCGAATGTCTTTACGAAGTTTCTTTCCATTTTCATCTTTCGCGTTTTTCAATTCTTTCGGCGGGTTGAGCTCGTAGTTCCATGTTAATGAACCATGCTCATGCTCTGGTAGTTTACGGTAAACAATTTTAAGAGGTTCATTGTCCGAGCCGTGAATTTGCCCGATGACGACTGAAAATGCGCCTGTTTTATTGTAGTTACCACTGGTACTCACCTGGTCGACAGAAAGCGTCGCCGTCATTTGGCCGCCAATAGAGCCAAACTCTTCTGCATTCTTATGGCTCGAAATAGCAAAGTTGTTACTCGGAGCTGAGTAACTATCCGCTAGCATTGCTCTTAGCTCACTACGAGTGTTCTTACTGTTTGGTGTCGTTGGTGCCGTATTCGGAGCCACAAATACCATCGCCCCAGATTCGGCATCAGTGTAGAACCATTTAGGGTGAACGTAAGGCGTGTCTACATTCGATAGTTCCTTCTTGCCTATCTCTAGCGTTTTGCCTTTTCTAGATCCTTCGGTCGTTAACTCAGGTAAGTTAATTTTCCATTTAGATAAATCAAAGTTTTGTGCAGGCGCTTTTGCAGGGTCAAGATTGAACTGTTGACCAATATCGTGATTAGAAGCAAGAACGGGAGCGGCTAAAAGGCTGGCAGTCAGTAGGCTAAGGTAAGACAGCTTCATTATTGGGTTTCCTTTATGTCGTCATAATGTAGGTTGCCAGAACAATAAAATAATATTGTATTATTATATGTGATCTATATTAAAGATTGAAAACTGATGGCTAATTCGGCACGAGTAAAAAGAAAAAATGAGACTTAGTACCAACCAACGATTTTTAGACCAAGTAATCAGATAACTCAAAGCACTTCTCAGCAGAAACAAAAAAGCCCCGCTCTCATTGAGCGGGGCTTCTAATTATCGAATCTTAATTAGGTATTAAGCTTCTGCTTTCTGTAGTTCAGTTTCTTCGTTCTTTTCAACGCCGATTGCGCCTTCAGACTTAGCAACGATAGTGTTAACCGCAGTATCACCAACAACGTTAGAAGAAGTACAGAACATGTCACAGATACGGTCAACAGCAGCAACAATCGCTAGACCTTCTGGTGGCAAACCTAGTTGGTGTAATAGAACACCGACCATAACAACACCGCCACCAGGAACACCACCAGCACCGATAGACAGTAGCAAGATAGTTAGACCTAGAGTAAAGATGTCAGCAGTATTGATTGGCTGACCGAATGCGTTTGCTACGAACATTGTCGCTAGTGCGATGTAGATAGAGACACCTGACATGTTCATTGTAGCGCCTAGCGGTACACCGAAGCCTGCCACAGATCTTGATACACCAAGCTTTTCAGTTAGAGTGCGCATTGTTACTGGGATAGTCGCGTTCGAACTTGCCGTCGATAGTGAGAAAAGGATTTGCTCACGAGTTGCACGTAGGAATTGCTTAGGCGTAATACCTGTCGCGATACCAACCATCATTGGGTAGAAGAAGAAAATCCAGAACACTAGCATCGCAACAACAAGCGCTACGTAGCCCGCTACAGACATAAGTGTCTCAGCGTTCAGTGTCGCACCTAGTTGAATCATCAGAGCGAATACACCAAATGGCGCCAAGCTCATTACTAGGCCGATAAGCTTCATCATAATTTCGTTAGCCATCTTGAACGTTTTGATCGCTGGACCGCCACGTGAATCAAGCGCTTGAATAGCAAGACCAGTCAAAATCGCCATGAAGATGATCTGTAACATGTCACCGCTTGCAAACGCCTGAACTGGGTTGCTAGGAACGATGTTCACAACAAGAGAGAAGATATCTGGAGTTTCAGTTGTTGTTAGTTGAACTGTCTCAGAGATAGTTCCAGCTAAATCTGCGCCAGCACCCGGTTGGAAAATAAGGCCAACAGTTAGGGCTGCAGAAATCGCGATGATGGTGTTGATAATGTAAAGAGCAAAAGTTTTACCACCTAGGCGACCGAAAGAACGGATGTCTTTCAATTCAACAATTCCGCAAACGATAGATACGTATACCAGTGGAACAACCAATAGTTTGATCAAAGAGACAAACATACCACCGACACCTTCTGCTAGACCTAGCAGGTAAGTATCAAATACTGCAATACCGTTGAATAGGTACTGAATAGCAGTACCAATAAGTAGGCCGGCAAACAAGCCTACAAAAATCTTACTTGAGAGCGATTTGTCCATCGTTCTTCTCCAGTTTGTTGTGTTTGAAATTTGTACTTTTATAGTTATATATGCGAGTCAAATCGCTATATCGCAGTGGATTTTACATACAAAGATAACAATTAAAAGCATTTATTTACAAAAACATTACAAGTGTGACATCAAAACATTTCTTCATTAACAACCAGTTTCATAATATAAAACTCTAAATCATTGTTCTGGGTAATATAAAAAGAACAACATTCTTAATGCGGTTTTGATGACTATTTACGTGGGTTCTCAAGTTATAGGCACAAAAAAAGAGAGGCATATGCCTCTCTTTTCATTTTACGTAAACCAGTGATTTATTTTGTCGCCGCGACTTACTCAGTCAATGCGCGACTCAATCACTTGGCAGCGCAACACGTCATTACTTAGCAACCATAACCATCGCAGGGCGAACCACACGACCGTTTAACTCGTAACCTTTTTGCATTACGAACATAACCGTGTTTGATTCGTGATCTGGACTTTCTTGGATAGACATCGCTTGGTGGAATTCAGGATTGAACACTTCACCTTCAGGGTTGATCTCTTTAAGACCAAACTTAGCAACTGTGTCTACGAACGTTTTGTGCGTTAGCTCAACACCTTCAAACAGTGGCTTAACCACTTCGTTTTCAGCATCTGCCGCTTGCATTGCACGCTCTAGGTTGTCGATGACAGGAAGTAGACCTTCAGCAAACTTGTTCAAAGCGAATTTACGCGCCTTATCAATTTCTTGCTCGCTACGGCGACGCATGTTTTCAACTTCAGCTTTTGCGCGAAGAACAGAATCTTGCTGCTCTTTCACTTTAGATTCGCTAGAAAGTAGTGCAGCTTCTAGTTGAGCGATTTTTGCTTCTTGCTCATCAACAGACTCTTCATTTAGCTCAGCTTCTTCAACTTTCTCAGCTTCAGCAATGATTTGATCTAGCTCTTCTTCCGTTACTTTGTTTTCTTCGTTGCTCATGATCTCTCCAGAATTCGTTTTCAATGCAAGTGACAGGTGTGTTTGCACCCCAAATTGATATAAAACACTCGCATAGACGTTCAACTTGCCTTTATTATGGGGATGAAGAATTTTGATTCAAGCCTAATTCGTTTGGAAACGTTATGAAAAAGCCATTTGAAGTCATCGCCATTATTGGTAAACCTCGAGATCAGCAAGCAATTCAGACTCATAGAGAGCTCTATCAGTGGTTAAGTACTGAGGGTTATCAAGTGTTTGTGGATGACAGACTCGCTACAATTTTAGACGATATCCCACAAGAACATTTTTCTAGCCTAATTGAATTAGGTAAACGCGCCGATCTCGCCATTGTGGTGGGTGGTGACGGAAATATGCTCGGTGCCGCTAGAATCTTGTCACGTTTCGATATTTCAGTGATTGGCGTAAACCGAGGTAACCTAGGTTTCCTTACCGATCTTAATCCTGAAAACTTCCAGAGTGCGCTTACTGATGTACTCAAGGGTGAATTCATGGAAGAAGAGCGCTTCTTACTTGAAACTGAAATTCATCGTCATGGCCAAATAAAAAGCCACAACGCCGCACTCAACGAAGCAGTACTTCACCCCGGTCAAGTCGCACATATGATCGAGTTCGAAGTGTATATCGATGACAGCTTCGCCTTCTCACAGCGTTCTGATGGCTTGATCGTCTCAACACCGACAGGTTCAACCGCCTATTCGCTTTCTGGTGGTGGCCCTATCCTGTCATCAAGCTTAAATGCAATTTCATTAGTACCGATGTTCCCGCACACCCTTTCAAGCCGCCCACTGGTAGTGGATGGAAAACGTCGTATCAAGCTGATCGTATCGCCTGATAACCGCGGAACTCAGGAAGTCAGTTGCGATGGTCAAATCTCACTACCGGTTTCCCCTGGCGATGAGATCCACATTTACCAAAGCCCGAATGTGCTCAAGCTGATCCACCCTAAAGACTACAATTACTACCATGTTCTACGTAACAAACTAGGCTGGTCGAGTAAGCTGTTCTAAAAGAAAAGCGACTTTAGTAATAACCAAAATTTGAAAGGCTGACGACATTCGTCAGCCTTTTTTATTGCCAGTAAAAAGCCCGTCAGCTCTAGCTTCTCTTCAATTCCTTATACCGTCATTCCCAAGAGGGAGGAACGACTGAGTTGGGAATCTATAGCGGTTTCAGTGATCTACGGACGCGCTCAATTCTGAGATCGGTCACAAAAAATTTTCACCTGTCGACTTTACTGTATAAAGAAACAGTATATACTGAGCTTATATACAGTATTGTTCAGTTATACAGGTAAATAAAAATGCTGGCTCATCTAAGTGTTAATAATTTCGCTATTGTTAAGTCTTTACAGCTAGAACTCTCTAAAGGCATGACAACAATCACCGGAGAAACGGGTGCGGGTAAATCTATCGCTATCGACGCTTTAAGCTTGTGTCTTGGTGGAAGATCTGATGCAGGAATGGTTCGACAAGGTGAAGAAAAAACCGAAGTCAGTGCCGCTTTTTTACTTGAGAACAATCTGCATGCTACCCGCTGGTTAGAAGACAATGAACTGCTTGATGGCGGTGAATGCATCCTACGCAGAACTATCTCTAAAGAAGGTCGTTCTCGCGCATTCATCAACGGCAGCCCTGTCCCTCTTTCACAATTAAAGTCTCTAGGCCAACTGCTGATCAACATTCATGGTCAACACGCGCACCATCAATTGATGAAAAGCGACTACCAAATGGCCATGCTTGATCAATACGCAGGTCACTTGAACCTATTGAAATCGACACGTAATGCTTACCAAGCCTGGCGACAAGCCGATAACCACTTAAAAGAGTTACGTGAAAATAGCCAGCAAAACCAAGCTCAGAAACAACTTCTTGAATACCAAATCAAAGAGTTAAATGAGCTGTCTATTGGGGAGGAAGAATATGAAGACCTCGAACAAGAGCATAAGCGCCTCTCCAATAGCGGAGAACTGGCCACAACCTGCCAACAAGCTATCGAGCTTATTTATGAAGGCGAAGAAGTTAATGCGCTTGGTATTCTGCAATCGGCCAATAACTCCTTAATTCAGTTAGCTGAGCTAGACGAAAGATTGGCTGAGTTACCGAGCTTACTGTCTGAAGCCATTATTCAGATTGAAGAGACCAATAACGAGTTAAGAACATACCTAGATGGTATTGATGTCGATCCCGGTCGTATGGCTTACGTTGAAGAGCGTTTTTCAAAAGTGATGTCGATGTCTCGTAAACACCACGTGTTGCCAGAAGAGCTTTATAAGCACCATCAAGACTTGCTACAACAAGTTGAAGCGCTGGATTGCTCAGATGAAAAGTTGGAAGAATTAGCAAACGAGGTAGAAAACCAATACCAGTCGTTCGTGGCTAAATCAGAGAAGCTTCATAAATCTCGAACTCGTTACGCAAAAGAGCTTAACAAGCTGATCACGCAAAGCATGCACGAACTGAGTATGGAAAAAGCACAGTTTGCCATTGAAGTGAACAACACCAACACACACCCTTCTCCACTGGGTATGGATAACGTGACCTTCATTGTTTCGACCAACCCTGGCCAACCAATGCAGCCCATTGCTAAAGTGGCCTCTGGTGGTGAGTTATCACGAATATCACTAGCGATTCAGGTGATCACAGCGCAAAAAGTGGATACACCAAGCCTGATTTTCGATGAAGTCGATGTGGGTATCAGTGGACCAACCGCTGCAGTTGTCGGAAAAATGCTTCGAAAACTGGGCGAATCTACGCAAGTGATGTGTGTGACGCATTTGCCTCAAGTTGCCGGTTGCGGTCACCAACAGCTGTTTGTTGCGAAGAACACGAAATCAGGTAAAACCGAGACTCAAATGCACACGCTTGATGAACAACAACGCGTTTCAGAGCTTGCTCGACTGCTTGGTGGCAGCCAAATAACCGAGTCGACACTGGCCAACGCAAAAGAGTTATTAATCGCAGCTTAGGTTACATATTCGGCAACTTTCTGATAATTTACCGAAAATTCTTGGCAATTTTGCAACTTAATTCAAAATTGCCAGTCATAACAAGCTCAAAGCGCAAGGAGCTTTTTACTTCTTGCTGGAGCTTGTTTATTATCAGGCAGTATTTTAGCGAAGAAAGATCTCAGACTATGCGAATTAAAAAGTGGTTAGTTGCAGTCCCACTAGCACTAACAATGTTGACCGGTTGCTCTCTACTAGAGAAGTTGGTTTATCGAATTGACATCAATCAGGGTAACTATGTTGAGCAAGAAGCTGTTGACCAGCTCAAGTTTGGCATGACAAAAACACAAGTTCGTTACGTTATGGGTTCACCTATGCTTATCGAAAACGGCTATCCAGATACTTGGTACTACATTTACCACCATCAAAAAGGCCATGAAGACCCTATTCAGAAAAACCTTGTCGTGAACTTTGATGCCACTGGCACTCTAGTCACGATCAATGGTGATTTTGAAGCCAGTGATGAGTTCTTCGAAAGCCTTCGCTAGTTTTCAATCAACAAAGCTTTCCAGTCAACAAAGATCTCAGCCAATAAAGCTATCTGTCGACAAAACTATCAGTCGACAAAGTATGAATCGCAAAAGCCTGCTCACGAGCAGGCTTTTTAATATCCGCTAACAAATTAAGTGCGTTGTCTAACCAACAGGCACAAAAAAGCTCGCCAACATAGCGAGCTATCTTCTTAGTCGAACTTGTTTAGCATTACGATTTAGCTGCTGCTTTTGCTTGTTCAGCACGCTTACGGCGAATCTCTTTTGGATCGGCCAATAGTGCTCGGTAGATTTCGATACGATCTTTATCGCGAACCGTCGCATCTAGCTTAACGTTGCGGCTGAATACGCCGACCTTGTTTTTCGCTAAGTCGATTTCTGGATACAGTTCCAAAACACCAGACTGCGCAATGATCTCTTCAACGGTCGCGTGCTTGTTTACTACTAAAGTAAACACACGCTGTTCATGCGGAAGTGCAAACACAACCTCTACGTGGATCATATCCGATTCAATAGTCATGGCTTAGTAGACCTGTTTCGCGCGTTGAGTAAAAGCACTGACCATATTACTCGTCAGCTCATTGAAAACCTTACCAAATGCCATTTCAATCATTCGGCTAGAGAATTCAAACTCTAACTTAAGCTCAACCTTACACGCTTGCTCATCGAGCGGAGTAAAATACCAACCGCCCTGTAGCTTTTTAAACGGGCCGTCCACCAGCTCCATCAAGATCTCAGCGCCATCCGCTAAGCGGTTCGATGTGGTAAATGTTTTGCTGATACCTGCTTTAGAGACATCAACCGAAGCTACCATAGTTGAATCTGAAGATTCGATCACACGTGAACCAGAACACCCTGGCAAAAACTCGTGATAACGAGCAACATCATTGACCAAGCTGAACATCTGGTCGGCACTAAACGACACTAATGCTGAACGAGTAACCTTTGGCATATAGACTCCTGTTAAAGACAGCGTTACATTAACACAAACTGCAATTTTAATTGTATTGGGCCAGAGCGCAAATAAAAAGGATTCCCCAACTAGGGTGCAATCCGTATAATGAGGCCATTATGGCAAAGAATAAATCAAAATCAAAAGCTGGTAGCAATACCATTGCGCTTAATAAGAAAGCTCGCCACGAATATTTCATCGATGATGAGATAGAAGCGGGGCTTGAGCTACAAGGCTGGGAAGTAAAATCCCTACGTGAAGGCAAAACCAATATCGCAGAAAGCTACGTCTACATCCGAGACGGCGAAGCATTCATCAGTGGTATGACGATCACTCCGCTAACTCAAGCGAGTACTCATATCGTGGCGAACCCAACACGCATCCGTAAACTACTAATGTCGAGAAAAGAACTCGATAACCTTATCGGTCGTATTAACCGTGAAGGCATGACACTTGTCGCAACCGCACTTTACTGGTCTCGCTCTTGGGCGAAGATTAAAGTTGGTGTAGCGAAAGGTAAAAAGCTGCACGATAAACGTACTGATATGAAAGAAAAAGACTGGGCGAGAGATAAAGCACGAATTATGAAGAGTAATTTGCGTTAATTTTAAGCACTTAAACGCACAGTGCTAGACAGGCAATGCTTTTCTGGTACTATGCAAATAACACTTGGGGCTGATTTAGGATTCGACAGGAATTTTGAAGTCTGAGGTGCATGCCGTGGGGCGGTTGGCCACGTTAAAAGCCGCAAAAAAATAGTCGCAAACGACGAAAACTACGCACTAGCAGCTTAATAACCTGCTCAGAGCTCTCTTACCCTAGCTTCCGCTCGTAAGACGGGGACCAATAAGAGATCAAACCCAAACTAGCTAGCGCGGATTCTCCCACCTGAGAGGAAAAGCGCGAATAACAATTCAGGTTAGCCTTTAACTAGCGTGTCGGTTCGCAGGTTGCTGGTGAAATTAAAGATCGACTAAGCATGTAGTACCAATGATGAATGATTTTTGGACGCGGGTTCAACTCCCGCCAGCTCCACCAAACGTTTGGAAAGGGCCAACTCGAAAGAGTTGGCCCTTTTTTTATCTTTATTTTACTTGCCACAATATGACAAATCACATTGCTAACAATGAGTTACCATTAGCACACCAACAATAAAACCAGACACTCAATAAAAAACCACACATCCCAATACTGAAATGTGTGGCTGTTTAGAACTGTTCTGATACGAACTTAGATAAGTTTAGGTGTTACTCCATATCACCCAGTACATAATCTTCATCGCTACTCACTACCGCGCCGTGCTTTAAGAAGTTCTTACCTAGAATCATGCTGTATTCAAAGCGTGAGCGATCTTGAAGGTTTACTCTCACCTCTTTCTCTAAGTCTCCGAGCTTAACCTTCATTTCGACCACTGGGCGAATGTTCACCTTCTCGCCTTTCTTAGCTTTAATGCGCATTACATCAATCACTGGCTTAGTGAAATCTTGCTTATCGCCTTGGTTGTTTTGATAGGTGAAACTCACCATGTCTTGGCCATCTTTCTTAAATCGTTTGATGTTGACTGCGTTCATTGAGCTCACATCCGCGCCAGTATCCAACTTGGCTGGGAACTTCATGCCGTTGACTTCAACCACTTCGATGTGTCCTACTTTAAACAGTGGTTCAGCTTTCAACAGATAGTCAGAGCGAGTGTTTATGTACACACCGTCTTTTGCCATCTTCTTACCTAAAATAAAGTACGCTTCTTTCTCATTCGTATTGAGCACATCGATAGCAAACTCTTGTTGGCGAACTTTACCAGAGACCGCAAAATCACCACTCACTACCGGACGAGTATCATCACCGACTTTAAGCTTCTTAATAATTGGCTTGGTCACCTTCTGCTTCTCACCATTTACATCCGTAAGATAAAATACAACGAATGCATCTTTGCCTTTACCTGTCATTTCAAAACTGTCGACCTTCAACAAAGGCGTGTTGACCGTGAAAGAGGCAACGGCCTTGAGTGGGAAGTCATCAAGGGTGATGTCCTCTTCTGGAGAAATAACCAAAGGTTCACTCTTTTTAGCGACATCACTAAAACTTTCTGAGCCTTTAGAAAGAATATTTTCTGCATTGGTATCAATCATGAAGAGTTCACTGGCGGTACTGGTACCAAATCTCAACTGCGACTCACTACTCGAGCGCTCACGTAGGTACACCAGAACATCTTTAGTCGTGTTCTCATCGAGTTGAACTGGCACATACACTAAAGGTCTCTTCTTACCGCCCACACTCAACATACGAACTAATGGCAGCGTCATTTCTTTTTGCTTGCCGTCGTTGTCGACCATATCAAACGTGACTTCGCTGTTTTTCTTGTCTACATCAATATTTTTTGAATGCAAAATGCTGTAACGATTCTTTAAAGAGAAGGTCGCATTCATCGCCATTCCCGAGATAGACACTACCTCTTTTCGACCTACTACTGTCGCATTTTCCTGCTCTTGCAAGTAGTCATAGCCCGCAAACACTAAAGCGTTATCAGCAAGAAAAGTTTTGCCAATCAGCACTGGTGCTGAAAAATGGCTTCTGTCGGTAAGGTTAACGTCTGTTTTTAATTCTTGATCCGCAATGGTGAGTGACATTTTTACGGTAGGACGAAGTAAAGGCGTGCTGCTGGTACGGCTGCGTATTATGCTGACTCGCTCTAAAGGTGCTTCGATTAATACCATACCTCCCGTGCGTGGGTTTTGAACCTTAAAAGAGACCACAGCTTCATATTTCGCAAAGGTGCTGCCATCCCAATCATCGTAATCAACATCAGAATTGTTCAGCAGATCTTCGGTTAACGCCGCCATCAACTCTTTGTCTTTAAGATTTTTGTAGTCGGCATTTGAGCTTTTCACGTGAATGTCTTCTGCATGCATAGAGGTGGTTTCTGCACCAGTATCGATTTTACCAATGAAAGGAATATCTTTTAGCCCTTGAACATTAGATAGGTACACGTTCTCAGTGCGACCTAATACCGACTTACCATCGAGTTCGTAAGTGGGATTTTGAGTGGTGGGTGAAGTGTCAGTAGCCAAAGTGTATTGTGAAAAAAGTAACGTACTTAGAAGAGTTAGAGCCAAAGGTATCTTTTTCATTAGTTGGTCCGTTGTGATCAGTTCACTAATAATACTGGCGTTTTGGTGAAAAGTTCCCTTACCAGCACTGGTTCTCACATAACGTTAACGCTATGTGTATTTCAATGACAAACCGATGACTTTGCAGAGTAAAACCTTATCGATTATTGACTAATGGATACCCAATAACCTTTTCAATGCTCAGTGTTCTATTGAAGAAATGAATACAAAAAAGCCAACGACGAGCGCTGACCTTAGCTATTCAAAACACACCTGAAGCGAGTTTAACTTGCTAAAACACAAACGGTTCTAGATAAACATAGCACTAAAAAGTCCCGACTGTTTTCTTTGCACAGATAGCTCGAGCTTTTTCTGCATCCTCACCTTTATTTTTTGAATAACTATTATTCTTATTAAAACATTGGCGATAAGATTCGATGTAACGCTCAAATAGCACTTTAGCTTCAGATTGCGGTTTAGAAAGCAGTTGGTTAACGAATTTTTTTGAGCCGACCTCAAAATGCTGAGTATCGATTGGGCTGTTCCAATCCCCTCCCCAGATCATAAATCCGTGATGGGCAAACAGCTCAACCACATCTTCTGCCATGCCACTGCGTTCAATTTCATCACGCGCGCGAAAACGAGTACGATTCACATAGCGAGTCGCAGATTGTGAAGGCTTTACCGTGATTCGTCCGTTGCTATCGAACTCTAAGAAAGGGTTTTGAACTGGGTTGATGTCGATTGCCACACCATAGGCATGTTTCGACCAACCTCCCCCGCCTGTAATAGGACGAGCATTAAACGCGCTGCTGTTGTTCGCATCCATAGAGGCGTTATCGTCACCTCTGAATTCACGCATTAGGCGAGCGGAATGAAGAGGGAAATTGCGCTGTTTAAGCTCTGAAAAGATTTGTTCAACAGCAGGCGCAATAACATCAAGCACAATCATATTGCCCTGTTGCATTTCCCCTTTGAAATTAATGAAATCGAAATCCACCTTAGATAGTCGCTCACAACCAACAGGCGCACCACTACTCAAAACATTGTTCTTTTTCATCATGTCGCATTGCCATTGAGATATAGGGGCAACTTGGGCATAACTCGCAACACTGAGCACAGTGGCCAGCCAGCCGACAATAAAACGTTTCATATCAAAGACTCAAAAATAGTAAGAGTGAAAAGTAGCAGAAGTTGGAAAATAGCATATTAAGCCAAGTTGAGCGCTCGATTTGTTAGCGTGTTTTATTCCAATAGACAATCTCTCGAACTCGTCCGTTCTGGTCGACATCCGCTTCTCCATCAACATTAGAAGGCTCAGGTAAGGTCGATAATTGCGGAGCGCAATAGGCAATCAACATCAGCACGAAAGCATCGTAAATATCATCTATCGCGACGTCTTTTCGCTTGGTATTTGAAATGGCCAACGACAAGCCGTCACACCATTGAGGGGCAAGTTGCTGAATAATAGAAAGTCGTTCCTCTTTGCCTTCTTGTGTTCGTTTGGAAAACGTCAGCGGTTCGTCTTTCAATGCTGCAAACACCACCTCAGGATGTGATTCCCTGATAGAAAGATTGGGATGAGTTTCAATGAGCTCATCAAGCTCGCGGATCTTGGGCACAATTCCCCAGGTCTGCTTAGCAAACTTCTTATCAAGCTTCCCCACATTGGCATTACACGCCGTAATGTAATCGGTTTGGTAAACCGCCTCACGACACGGAACAGGAAAAACGGAAGAGCCACGCTTACTGGTAAGAAAACGTCTTGCCGCTTTATCGCATAATCTATCCGGAGTCTGTGAATCGCTAAAACCAATCGGCATATCTATTAACGTCGTCGAACCTGCAAATTCATCAACCAACTCATCGAGGGTGTTTACCACTTTAAACGTAGGTATCTTATTGCCAGAGACAATCCAAGCGATCCAACCGGCCTTACAGCCATCAATTCCGATGTATTTCATTGTGTTCTCAAATTACGTGCCCATGTAATTTACGTACTGTCGCTAACTATCGGCTTTGAATCAACTTAACTCCGGTATATATACCCACAATGATACTCAACACAGAAAAAACACCCGCCAACGACAGCACTGGCATCGCCACTAACAGCTGAGTATCGTTCCCGCCACCAGCCATTACGGCTCCAAAGCCCATAAGTACACCAGCAACTAAGTGTTTGCCCAATCGACGTATAGAGCTCAACCTCAAAGAAAACGACCCAGTAAATAACGCGGCGCTAACCATTCCAACTAACAGTGAGATCATCAATATAAAACGCTCGCTGCTTGGCCAATCTTCAGATCTTCCGTGCCAAAGTGAAGTCCCCATAGATTTCAACAACCCACTTGGCGTCCAGTGTGGCTCATACAAGAAAACAAAGCCTGCCATTAACCCAATCCCCAACATTGAGAACCATAACTTGCGATTTACCGCATTCATGAAGTAGCAACTCACCACAATTGTGAGCGAGATACTTCCAAGAAATATGTATCTGGAAAAGTCAGACAGTACTAACCTAGATCCTTTCAACTCCGAAGGCAAAACTGGAGCAAACACCAACCAAGCAACGAACCACCCTAATATGGTCGCCAGCATAACCAGTTCACCACGAGCTAAGCGGCTTACGGTAGATACCCCGCAACCACTATTAATTGCCGCTCCAATACCAAACAGAAAACCACCAAACAGGGAAAACAGGCTCGGCCAAAACGCAGAAGATAACGCTCGTCCTTCCACTGCCGATCCTAATGCCATAAACACCCAAGCCAATGAGCCACTAAACACAATCGCGACAATCAGCATTGGTGACCCGCTTGTCGCCTCTTTAACGCCCCGAACCATACAAAGGCCGGTAGTTTGGGCGAGATATCCGACCAGAAAGATGCAGAGCAAAACGAGAATAAACAACATACACAGCCTCCGAATTGCGTTGATTTTATTATTGTCGTTGGTTAAATATAGTCAGAGCATCCAATAACAACGTGCAAGGACAAGTCTGAACAGGGATAATTGTTTTGATAATTAAACCAAGCTCAAGCACCCAGCCGATAAAAGACTAATGACCACATACTCACACATAGATACCCCGTTCAACCTGCGCCACACCTGTTGGTTTTGTGGTGAACCTTCCAATGATGTTGTTGAATTCCCTAAGACTGCACAAGCTATTGCCAAGATAGACTATTCACCGATTGCACTGCCAGCTTGTAAGGAGTGCGCGAGTGTTAGGTATGCAAAAGATCTAACTTCGATTTGGGCTGTGCGCGATCAGATAAAACACGCACTCATCGATAAATACGCAAAGCACTTAGGTATTGGTGAGAACTGGACGGAGCAAGAGCTTATTGATTCTGATTTCTCGGGCTCGACGCTCGGCGGGTTTGGGCGTAGTGCTTGGAAGATGTATCAAATAGCCAAACAACGAGTCGATTATAAAGGCTGGCCTTTGTCGGTTGATGACATCCCACTTGAGGTATACGACGAAACCAGTGGCTTTGAGTTTGACGGTACTCGTTACGCATCAATCAATTCATGTATCGACTATTTCACCAAGGCTGCGGGCGTAGACAAAGAACTGCTATCGCAACTTGTCGATATCGTTTCAACAGACCGTTTTAGCTACGCGCTTCGAATCGCGAAGCTGAACAAGAATGTCTCTAATACCAAACGCTCAGAGATCATCGAAGAGGTGTTACAGCAAGAGTCTGAGCAAGAAGAGATACAGCTTGAGCAAGCCAATTCACTGTTCAACCCAAATGTCGAAGAGGTCAGCATTTCAGGTTCGACGGCTCCAGTGTTCGCAATTCAATGGGCAATGATGAATAACGTTAAAGATTTAGCTCACCTTTGCGCGCTCGAAGATGATTATTTTGACTATTTCGAGCATCTTGGTGGCCCAGCAGCTTTCATGTCTTATAACGGCCTACAGCTCTACTTAGAGTCACGACAAGACCTGGAATGGGTAGAAAAATTGGACCCAAATAAACAATATTGGTGATCATTAACCATTACTGGTGAACACGTGTAAGCTCGATAACCGTATCAAACACCCATTGTTAGTCCTTGTTTTATATAAAGATCTAAAAATCACACCCTACAACAGTTAATTGTTGCAATTCGGTTAAATAGAGTGAAAACTTCAAGCATCTAAAACTATTTAATCACTGCAATCTTGCGGTGAGTAAGGAGTGAATTGTGCTTGCTGTTCTTCGTATTATTTTGGCTACGGTGTTTATTATTTTCACCACTCTATGTGCTTTTGTTTACTGCTTGTTTAGCCCCAAGAACCCTAAGCATGTGTACGTTTTCTGCCGTTGGTTCAATCAACTACAAAAGATCGTCGGTGTAAAACTGGTGCAGCGCGGCCTAGAGAATGCGCCGACGTCAGAAAAAAGCGTCTATATCTCTAACCACCAAAGCATATTAGACTTTGTGACTGACCCTGGGATGCTAAGGCCTCGTACAGTTTCTTTAGGCAAGCGCGATTTGTTGTATGTGCCTTTCTTTGGGCTGCTGTATTGGATCACCGGTAACATCATGATTAACCGCGAAGATAAGTCCAAAGCACGAGATACCATCAAGCAAGTGGCGGAAGCAATTAATCAGAGAGATCTGTCTGTTTGGGTTTATCCTGAAGGAACGCGCAGTAAAGGGCGTGGACTACTACCATTCAAAACGGGCGCTTTCCGAATTGCGATTGAAGCCGGCGTGCCTATCACCCCGATGTGTACCAGCACCACACACAATAAGATTGACCTCAACCGAGTTAATAATGGCATTGTGATCACCGAAATGCTTGAGCCTATCGATGTGTCTGGATACAAGCTCAACAATGCGAGAGAGCTGGCCAATCACTGTCACGCAATCATGGCAGAAAAAATAGCAGAGCTTGATGCCGAAGTAGCTCGTTTAGAGGCGCAACAAAATCCAGAACTGGATTCAGACGGTTCTTCCGCGCGCTAACAAGGTAGTTACAGAAGGAACAAGAACTAACTCGCAACGAACCCACAGAGTCATTGCTCAGTTACTTAAAAAGGCACTCAACGATCGCAACTCTCATTGTTCTTGTTTTACTTGCTGGTGCTTATCCGCAAAATAAAAACAGGCGTTAATGGCTTTATAGAGCAATGGGAGTAAACGATGGAAGTGATTCACCATGGCGGCAAACATACCGTTACAGGATCTTGTCACGAATTAAGAGATTCAGGCCAAGCGGTGCTCATCGATTGTGGCCTTTTTCAAGGTAAAGAGTCCCAAGGTTTAGATCTTCAAGGTAAAAAGCTTCAAGGTGAAGATGCACGCCCTCTTGATATTGAATTTGAAACGTCCCACCTTAACGCTCTGCTGCTGACCCACACTCACATTGATCATATCGGACGATTACCTTGGTTACTCGCCTGTGGCTTTAACCAACCAATTTATTGTACTCAGGCGACAGCTGAACTCGCCCCTTTAATGATTGAAGACGGCTTAAAACTGCAAGGGCTCAGTCATAAACAATCCAAACTCATCCTTAAAAAAATTCATTCGTTGATTGCTCCTAAGCCTTATGGGGAATGGTTTCCAATTGTCTCTAAACAGCAAAACGACGGAAAGGATCATCATAGGCCAAATACTCTGTATGCTCGCTTTCAACCTGCAGGGCATATCTTAGGTTCGGCCTATATAGAGATTAAGTTACCCAACCAAGAGGTAGTGGTCTTTTCAGGCGACTTGGGCCCTAGTAACACGCCACTGCTGCCGGATCCTAAACCACCACAACAAGCCGACTATCTGTTTATTGAGTCGACTTACGGCACTAGCACGCACGACGATATTGCTTCACGCTCTGAACGCCTCAAAGCAATCATTGATCGTTCGTTACTTGATGGCGGCGTTATTCTAATTCCGGCTTTTAGCATCGGTCGAACACAGGAACTGCTATTTGATATCGAACAGCTGATCTTTGAGCATCAACTCAGCAGCGATATTCCTATCATCCTCGATTCGCCTATGGCAGAAAAGGTGACGCGATCCTACCGACGCTTTAAAGAGTTATGGGGGCAAGAAGCAAAGCAACGTCTTGAACTGAAACGTCACCCACTCGCTTTCGAACAATGCATTACGGTTGATGGGCATAGAATGCACAAGAAAATCGTTAATCGCCTTAAGTCGACAGGTGAACCCGCAATTGTGGTCGCAGCTTCTGGAATGTGTCAGGGCGGCAGGATAATGAACTACTTATCCGCTTTGCTTCCCGATAAACGGACGGATGTGATTTTAGCGGGCTATCAAGCACACGGAACGCTCGGGCGCGAGTTGCAACAAGGTAAAACACAGGTTTTCATTGATAACAAAGACGTTGAGGTTAATGCTCAAATTCATGGTATGTCTGGCTACTCGGCTCATGCCGATAAAGAGGATCTCAACCGATTTATAGCAGGAATTTCAGTTCCACCAAGAGAAGTGCATTTGATTCACGGCGAGCCAAATACTCAGTCGGAGTTCGCTCAAGAATTACAGGCGCGAGGGTTCGTGGTTGTTTGAAACAGGCATCAAATTAGCAGCTTTCACTAGGTAAATATTAAAGCCTTGATTATCGAACCTTCAAAAAAAAACCGCCTCTTAGACCTATTTGTTCACACAATGCAGGTTATATGTTCCAACTCCCTCTATCCCACCACGCCTCTATCAGCCGTTTATGCTAAGCGGCTTTGGTCACTGCTTTTTTTCAATTTCGCTTCCTATGCGCACCTCAAATCTTCCGTTTTGTATTAATCACTATTTATTCATTTTGCAAAACACTACAAATAAAAACCAGTTGCATAACGAGTTAAATGGAACGATTATCGAATTAGCACTAAGCATTAACAAACACCCTCTATAACTTGCTTTATGTCACAGTAATCCTAATGCGCAGTTAAATAATTTAACACTCGGGTTACAAGTGAAGTATTGTGTTGTTCGAAAAACAATCATAAGCAAAACTAACAGGGAAAATACTCATGCAGTCATTCGTTGATTTTTTGAATGGAATAATCTGGAGCCCAGTACTTATCTACCTATGTTTAGGTGCAGGTTTGTTCTACTCCATCATGACTCGATTTGTTCAAATCCGTCACTTCTTTGAAATGTGGCGCTTGCTACTTTCGGGTAAAAGCTCATCAAAAGGCATCTCGTCTTTCCAAGCTCTTGCCGTTTCGCTATCTGGCCGTGTAGGTACAGGTAACATTGCTGGTGTTGCTGCCGCTATCGGTTTCGGTGGTCCGGGTGCAGTATTCTGGATGTGGGTTGTGGCCTTCTTTGGCGCCGCGACTGCTTACGCAGAATCTACGCTAGCGCAAATCTATAAAGAAGAAGATGAAGGCCAGTTCCGTGGTGGTCCGGCTTACTACATTGAAAAAGCGATGGGCCAGAAGTGGTACGCATGGATCTTCGCTATCTCAACTATTTTTGCATGTGGTATTTTGCTTCCAGGTGTTCAGTCAAACAGTATAGGTAATGCTGTAGAAGCTGCGTTTGGCTCAGGTGATATGATTGAAACAGCTATCGGTACATTCAGTTTCGCTAAAATTTTCACTGGTACTGTTGTTGCTATCATCCTTGCTTTCATCATCTTTGGTGGTGTTAAACGTATCGCGAACTTCACACAAATTGTCGTTCCATTCATGGCGTTGGCTTACATCATCATCGCATTCGTTATCATCCTACTAAACATCAGCCAAGTTCCTGTTGTTTTCGGAATGATTCTGGGGGATGCATTCACTCCTATGGCAGGCTTTGGTGCTGCAATCGGTTGGGGTGTTAAACGTGGTGTTTACTCAAACGAAGCAGGTCAAGGTACTGGTCCTCACGCGGCAGCTGCGGCAAGTGTTGATCACCCAGCTCAGCAAGGTTTGGTTCAAGCGTTCTCTATCTACATTGATACTCTTCTAGTATGTTCTGCTACAGCGTTCATGATCATCATCACTGGTGCTTACAACGTTCACGGCGGCGCTGAAGGTGTATTCCTTGTTCAGAACCTAGCAGCAAACATCGGTGCGAATGGTCCTGTATTTACACAGCTTGCTATTGAAAGTGCACTGCCAGGCATTGGTAAGCCGTTCATCGCATTTGCTCTGTTCTTCTTCGCATTTACAACTATTCTTGCTTACTACTACATCGCAGAAACGAATATTGCTTACCTACGTCGTACCATCAAGATCCCTGGCATGATGTTCGTACTTAAGCTTGTTCTTATTAGTGCCGTTTTCTATGGCACAGTTAAAACAGCAAACCTTGCATGGGCAATGGGTGATGTGGGTGTTGGCTTGATGGCATGGTTAAACATCGTTGGTATTCTGATCATCTTCTTCATGTCTAAGCCTGCGCTTAAAGCTCTTGCAGACTACGAAGAACAGCAGAAACAAGGTGTGACTGAGTACACATTCAACCCTGTAAAACTAGGCATTAAAGGTGCAACTTACTGGGAAGAGAAGTACAAGCGTAAAACAGGCAAGTCTCCTGAAGCAGAAGCTGCAGACACTAAACCTGTAGAGCAACCTTCAGCTTAAGCTTGCCTTAGCAAATAGATCGCTTTAACTCGCGCTATTAATAACGCATAAAAAAGGGGTTAGCCATTTCGGCTAACCCCTTTTGTTTTGTTCATAAAAATCGCAGTTTATAACGAGCTCATTACTTATAACGAACTCACGGCTTATAACAAACTAACTGTTCCCAAGCTAGAGCGTTAAGCAGCAATCTCTTGAGCCGTCATTTGAGGCGCTTTTTTCTCACCGATTGGCAGTACTGTGCGGCCATATTCGTTGTTGATTACTTGTGCCATTGCAAAGTAGATAGCTGACGCACCACAGAAGATACCTTCAAAACCAGCGATAGTACCGATCAGTTCGCTGCCAGTGAAATCACGAGCGGCTAGTAGGAAGAACAAAATAGTAAGTGAACCGAATACTACTTGTTTCGCTACTGGGTAGCATAGAGAACCGATGAACATGAAGCCTGTAAAGATGCCCCATAGTAGTAGGTACCAACCCATGAATGCAGCAGGGCTTGCAGGTAGGCCCATGTAAGGCATCACGATTAAACCAACCAAAGACAACCAGAATAGGCCGTAAGAAGTAAACGCAGTTGTGCCGAACGTGTCACCACGTTTGAAACACATTGTGCCCACGATAACTTGGCTCAAACCACCGTAAAAAATACCCATCGCAAGAATCATAGAATCGATTGGGAAGAAACCTGCGTTGTGGATATTAAGAAGAATAGTGGTCATACCGAAACCCATTAAGCCTAGTGGCGCTGGGTTAGCTAGTTTGGTCGACATTGCGAATTTACCTTATTAAAGTGGTTGATTAAAAAAAAACGATAAAAATTATCAGAAAATTTTAATCTATAAACCGTACAACTAGGTAATCCAGTTATCGAAAACTAAGATTGTACAAATGATCTTATGGAAAATCAGTTTCATAACGAACCTATTCAATTCACCGAAACTATCAATAAACAGATTCCCTATCGCGTTCGTTCCTCACTGTAGGGAATGACGAAGTTTACGTAGATACGAGATGCGGAACACGAAGAGCGTGTTGAGATTGAAGTAAGTGAGATGTGAGGTATCAAATGAAGAACAATAAATAGATAGATAACGAGCGAGCTTTTCGTTACTCGTTTACTCGCATCCCGTATTTGTTCATTGAATCGTCATTCCAAAACTGAAGGGCGAGATATCTGGAACCTATTCCGACATTATTCAGCACCATCTGACCTCAGGTGGCCCCAACTACGCTCGCACTTCGCTGTAGCAAACCGCAGATGAGGGGAAAGAATACCAAGAATAACAAAGAAGCCGAGGCTGTTGCGCTCGGCTTGTTAAGCAAAGAGTCAATCTAGTTACTTACAGCTAATTTCATCCCAAAACCAATTCGATTGAACTGGGCTTTCCCATATACCGGGGCCATTTTTTGCAATGAAACACTTGCCATTATGTGTCACCTTGTCGCCATTGCTCACTTGGCTAACACCCGCTTGCCATGTGATAAATACTGCTGGATCAGGCTCAGTCACAGGTGGTTCAACCGGTATTGGGTCTACCGGAGCAGGATCAACTGGCGTAGGTTCGACTGGTGCTGGATTAGTCACTACAGGTGGTGTTGGCTCACCCGCCACTAATTTCCAAGGACCACCATTGGCAGGATCATCGCCTTGAGTCCACCATTTGGCTTGGTAAGTCGTGCCGTTGTGAGTGACTTGGTCGCCAGCGTTGTAAACTTTACTCGCATTCCAACCATTACCACCGGGGTTAGTACCTGGGTCGACCGGTTCAAGCTTATCGACCACTTTCACTTCAGGCCAGCTCGCATGTGATCCATAAAAATTGGTCACACACTTCTCGTAATCTCCGGCCACCAATGCGGAATAAGCAGTTTGGAAACCAACCAACTCACATTCAAATGAGTAGCCTTCTGGGCGGTCTGCGTAGTATTTCCAGTTTCCATCCCAGTTGGTGTACAACACATCCGTTGCACCATTGAGGTTCAGGCTTCCATAAGGGGTTTGCTGCCAACATGTATTGGCTTCATCCGCTTCTACAGGAATTTGATAGTGCGCCGCTAGCCCTTCCCAGTAACGAATACGGTTAACGGGTTGGCCTTTATCTTTGTTCTGCTCACCACATTCAATACCACCATTTATCACATTGATCGTGGTACCAAACCCATAACCAATGCCCGCATCCAATTCGCGTTGAGATGGCGTCCAAGTGCGGTCGATAACGTGCAGCATGGCAGGTTTAGGAGCTTGAGGCGTAAGGAAGAACCAGATAGCAGAAGCCAAGTTCAACCAAGAATCAGCAACCAAGCCCGGATTATTCAATAGAACCGTCGCATCACCATCAAACATCACTTCCGAGAACGCGCCGTAGTTAAAATGGTAAGAAAGCTGTTTAGCACCACGTCCGAAGTAACCCTGCCCAGCCGCACAAGGCCAGCGTGCATTTTGCCAGTCGTTCTGGCCGCATCCCGTGGTGTAACCTTCTTGACCTTCTGACCAGCCCATTTCACGAACATGTACTAAAGCTTGTTGCCACTCTTCTAATGCTAATGGATTATCCCAAGTATTATCTTTTGCTATATGTCCGCCAGTTTCTTGAGCGAAATGAGCAAAGGCAGTGATGATGGATTTTTTACAGATGGCGTCGGAATCACGACCATCGGTGTACTCTCCACAAAAGGCTGGGAATTTACCAATCGCACGTAAGAAACGGGTGTATGTGTATTCTGGCGCCGCCATCTGAGTGAGGAAGTCCCATTCAGATTGAGGGAATACACGCTCCACTCGTTTCACGTTTTCAGGGTTCGAGGCTAAACCCGGCTCAATCGCTTCAACAATACTATTGGGACGAGTTTGTAATGCTTGTGACCAGATCGCATACATAGGATCGGATGTTTTCGCTTGTTCAGCAGCTTGTAATGCCGACTTTTCAACAAGGTAGCCATTCGGGTTTTGCGGATCAGGTTGAATGTTCAAAGACGCGTAACTGTGTGCTGCTAACGTGCAGCCAACTAATGTCGCCAAATATTTGATTTTTAACATGATGGATTCTCTTATCTGTCCTTAATAAGTCCATCAAAGAGTATGTGGCGCATGGGAAATGAGCCAGTCGTTACCATGTGAATTTATAAAAAGTGCGAGTGACACTTTTATGTATCGCTCAACACAACAAAGTGTCTCATTGTTTCTTGAGGCAATATCTAGTTTCTAACCGGTTTAGTTTATCGCTATCAGTTATTCTTCCTCTGGTTCAAAAAAAAGCCTCGAACAAAGTTCGAGGCTTAAGGGCTTAATCAAATAGTAGCTTAATCAACGCAGGTTAAATCTCTAAGAGATTATTCCCACTCGATAGTTGCTGGTGGCTTACCAGAAATATCGTAAACAACACGTGAAATGCCGTTAACTTCGTTGATAATACGGTTAGATACCTTACCTAGGAAGTCGTATGGTAGGTGTGCCCAGTGAGCAGTCATGAAGTCGATAGTTTCTACAGCACGTAGAGATACAACCCAATCGTACTTACGGCCATCGCCCATTACGCCAACTGAACGTACAGGTAGGAATACCGTGAATGCTTGAGATACTTTGTGGTAAAGGTCAGCAGCGTGAAGCTCTTCAATGAAGATAGCATCAGCACGACGCAGTAAGTCACAGTACTCTTTCTTCACTTCACCAAGTACACGAACACCTAGACCTGGACCCGGGAATGGGTGGCGGTAAAGCATGTTGTATGGAAGACCAAGCTCTAGACCGATCTTACGTACTTCATCTTTGAATAACTCACGTAGAGGCTCAACAAGGCCCATTTCCATATCATCAGGAAGGCCACCAACGTTGTGGTGAGATTTGATTACGTGTGCTTTACCTGTCTTAGATGCAGCAGACTCGATTACGTCTGGGTAGATAGTACCCTGAGCAAGCCATTTAGCATTCTTCAGTTTCTTAGACTCTTCATCGAAGATATCTACGAATACGTGACCGATGATCTTACGTTTAGCTTCTGGTTCAGCTTCGCCTTCCAGAGCGTCAAGGAAACGATCTTCAGCATCAACTTTAATGATGTTTAGGCCGAATTGATCACCAAACATCTCCATAACCTGCTCGCCTTCGTTTAAACGAAGAAGACCGTTATCAACAAATACACATGTTAGTTTGTCGCCGATAGCACGGTGAGCAAGCATTGCTACTACTGATGAATCAACACCACCAGAAAGACCAAGGATAACTTCATCGTCACCTACTTGCTCTTTAATTCGTGCAACTGCATCTTCAATGATAGATGCTGAAGTCCACAGACCTTCACAACCACACGCGTTAAGAACGAAGTTCTCAAGCATTTTCAGGCCGTTTTTAGTGTGCGTTACTTCTGGGTGGAATTGAACACCGTAGTATTTCTTATCTTCGTTTGCCATTGCTGCGTATGGGCAAGTGTCTGTCTCTGCGATTTTTGTGAAATCAGCAGGGATTTCAACCACTTTATCACCGTGGCTCATCCAAACATCTTGAGTCGTTTCAAGGTCAGCGAAAAGTGCAGATTCACCCGTTACTTGTACCGCTGCGTAGCCGAACTCACGCTCAGTAGACGTAGCTACTTTACCGCCAAGTTGCTCAGCCATAGTTTGCATGCCGTAGCAGATACCGAAGACAGGAACACCTGAATCAAATACGTACTGAGGTGCACGTGGAGAATTCTCTTCCGTTACACTTTCAGGGCCACCAGATAGGATAATGCCGTCTGGATTGAATTCACGAATATCCGCTTCTTCTACGTCCCAGCTCCAAAGTTCACAGTAAACACCGATCTCACGAATACGACGAGCTACTAGCTGTGTGTATTGAGAACCGAAGTCCAGAATTAGAATACGTTGGTCATGAATATTTTTAGTCATTGTAAGCAGTCTTATTGGCTATGTGATAAAACGGAGGCGAGTTTACTCACCTCTGATTAACTCTTCAAGAAATAAAGCAAACGTTTTCGTTGATTATCTGTAAGGCGATGTTTTGTGAGAATCACTCTCTAAACAAAACAGGCGGTAGATATAATACCAATCACAGTAAGTGTTCAGTAGTAGCGCTGGAAAAAAGCTTGAGAACAAGGCAGCTCTATCCGACAAAGAGTTCTGATAAGTAGTTATTCTACAATCAAAAATTCTAACGAAGTTATCGAGGTTTTTAACAAGCTAGGATGACCAGTTATTTACTACGATTGGTATAACAATGTGCCGATTAAATCAGCACATTATTCAAACGTTTGGACGTATTATTAACCTAAACGGTAGTTAGGTGCTTCTTTCGTGATTTGAACATCGTGTACGTGAGATTCTTTCATGCCCGCACCAGAGATACGAACAAACTCAGCTTTAGTACGCATGTCTTCAACAGTTGCAGAACCTGTTAGGCCCATGCTTGAGCGTAGACCGCCCATCTGTTGGTGAACGATCTCTTTTAGACGACCTTTGTATGCGATACGACCTTCAATACCTTCTGGAACAAGCTTGTCTGCAGCGTTGTCAGATTGGAAGTAACGGTCAGAAGAACCTTGAGACATAGCCCCAAGAGAACCCATACCACGGTAAGACTTGTAAGAACGACCGTTGTAAAGGATAACTTCACCCGGTGCTTCTTCAGTACCCGCGAACATTGAACCAACCATCACACAAGATGCGCCAGCAACGATAGCTTTACAGATATCGCCAGAGAAGCGGATGCCGCCATCTGCGATGACTGGAATACCGTATTCGTTTGCTACTTCAGCTGCGTCTGCAATTGCTGTTACTTGAGGAACACCAACACCAGTAACTATACGAGTTGTACAGATTGAACCCGGGCCGATACCTACTTTAACCGCACTAACACCCGCTTCAATAAGAGCACGAGCGCCAGAGCCAGTTGCTACGTTACCACCGATGATTTGTAGATCAGGGTATGCTGCGCGTGTGTCGCGGATACGGTTAAGTACGCCTTCAGAGTGACCGTGTGAAGAGTCGATAAGTAGAACGTCTACGCCAGCTTCAACTAGAGCAGCAACGCGCTCTTCGTTACCTGCACCAGCACCAACAGCAGCACCTACGCGTAGGCTGCCGCGCTCATCTTTACAAGCGTTTGGTTTACGTTCTGCTTTATGGAAATCTTTCGCAGTGATCATTCCAGTTAGTTGGAAGTCATCATTTACAACAAGAACTTTTTCAACACGCGCTTCATGCATTTTCTCTTGAACTTCTTCACGAGTTGCACCTTCTTTAACAGAAGCAAGGCGAGCTTTAGGCGTCATTACTACGTCAACTTTCTTAGAAAGGTCAGTAACAAAGCGAACGTCACGGCCAGTAATAATACCAACAAGTTCGTTTGTTTCAGTAACAACAGGGAAACCGGCGAAGCCGTGTTTTTGAGTAAGAGCTACAACATCAGCGATTGTCGCGTCAGGGTTTACAGTAACAGGGTGAGAAACCACACCTGCTTCGTAAATTTTAACCTGGCGAACCATTTCAGCTTGCTGTTCAATAGACATGTTCTTATGAATGAAGCCTATTCCGCCTTCTTGTGCCAGTGCAATCGCTAGGCGAGCTTCTGTCACAGTATCCATCGATGCAGAGATCATTGGGATGTTTAGGGAAATATTCTTCGTCAGCTGAGTGCGAAGATCAGCTGTATTAGGGAGAACGGTGGAGTGTGCTGGCACTAGCAGTACGTCGTCGAATGTCAGCGCTTCTTTGGCAATTCTTAGCATTTGCAATATCTCACAATAATAGGAGTAAAAAGAAACAATCCAATCTCATCGTTTCGCCTAATGAGGGCAGCCAATTAAGGAAAATCAAACTGCATTTGGATTAGATATTGCGGACGGATTATACGGCCAACGAAATCGCTTGGCTACACATTTTTATACTTTTAATTTGCATTTACCCCCTTGCTATGTATTATATTGCCGCTATCTTCCATACTCACGCCCAGTGAGATTCCAAGAGAAAGACCTTCCTTCAAGGATAGATAGCGCTTCTATGACCAATCCAAACATCTTTACTGTTTCTCGCCTCAATTCAGAGGTTCGTCTCCTATTAGAAAACGAAATGGGAATAGTCTGGCTCGTTGGTGAAATCTCAAATTTCTCTGCACCTGTCTCTGGTCACTGGTACCTCACGCTTAAAGACTCTCGCGCTCAAGTTAAGTGCGCTATGTTTCGTGGCAATAACCGCCGTGTAACGTTTAAGCCTCAGAACGGTAATCAAGTTCTAGTCAAAGCTCGTCTTTCTCTTTATGAGCCACGTGGTGACTATCAACTGATCATCGAAAGCATGCAGCCAGAAGGTGACGGTAAGCTTCAGCAAGAGTTTGAAAAACTGAAGATGAATTTGGCAGCGGAAGGCTTATTTGCTCAGTCCAGTAAACAAATACTTCCAGAACATCCTAAGTGCGTTGGCGTTATCACCTCTAAAACAGGCGCAGCCCTCTTCGATATTCTCGATGTACTGAAAAGACGCGATCCTTCATTGCCAGTTGTGGTTTACCCAACCATGGTTCAGGGCGAAGACGCGGCGATTCAGATTGCTCAAGCAATTGGGCGTGCCAATGAACGCAATGAGTGTGATGTATTGATCGTTGGCCGTGGTGGCGGTTCGTTGGAAGATCTATGGTGCTTCAATAACGAGATTGTAGCTCGCACCATTGCAGCAAGCCAGATCCCGATTATCAGTGCCGTTGGGCATGAAATCGATGTCACTATCGCGGATTTCGTCGCAGATATGCGTGCTCCAACGCCATCAGCAGCCGCTGAATTAGTTAGCCGTGACAACAGTCATAAAGAGCAAGCTTATGCGTCTAAACGTGCTCGTTTAGTGAGTGCGATTCGTCATGTGTTAATCAAACAAGCGCAATCAACTCAAACGTTGAAATACCGCTTAGAGAAACAACACCCGAGCTACCAACTGCAAAAGCAGAGTCAGCAGCTTGATGACTTAGACATGCGTTTGCGTCGTGGTATGACTCAATACCTAAAGCAGCATGCGCAGCGTGTTGAACGTAAGCAGCACCAACTTCAGCTGAACTCGCCAGTGAAACGCCTTGGTGAACAGAAACTGCATCTACAACGTTCAGAGCAAAAGCTATTGGATGCAATGGATAAAACACTACTAACTACTCGCCACCAACTAGCCATGGCTGCCGAGAAGTTAGAAACAGTAAGTCCATTAGCAACCCTAAAACGTGGCTACAGTATTACCCATTCAGCATCGAGCAAGACCGTGTCATCGATTAACGACGTCGAAGTAGGCGAAGTGATCACCACTCAAGTTGAAGACGGTGTGATTGAGTCGCAAGTGACAACAAGAGTCGCCAAGAGCGAGCTCTAGGTTCATTAGATACAAAAAAGACCCAACACTTTGGTATTGAGTCTCTGGTATAACATCACCGATTGTCGTTCAAACCAAATAATTTAAGGCTATTCCGCTGGTTGGAATTCGAACTTTACTCTCGATTTAGATTTAAGCTCATTACACTCACCATTACAAAAATAGCTCGCTGCACCACAGGCTTGAAGCTTCTCAAGTTGGCTGCTGCACTCAGGACAAAACCCAACCTTAGTAAAGTGTGCCTGACAACTTTCACAGTGATACTTTCCATCCCAACCTAGCTCTGATTGGCACTTAGGGCAGATATTTTCACTCATTAGCATTTCCTAAATCACTACTTTTTTTACAATCTACTACTGCTAAGACTTAGCTTGCTTGATTTGGTACATGTTCTTATCAGCTTGTGCGATCAAGCCTTCCAATGACTCAGGATCTTTATCATAAGAAAGTCCAACGCTGACAGAAAACTGAGTGCCATCGATATAGAGCGCTTGTTCCAAGGTTCTTTCTAAGCTTCGATAAAAGTTCAGCACACTTTCTTGATCATCAAAGCAAGAGAACACGACAAACTCATCGCCCCCATAGCGCCCTATCTTGGCACAGGCAGTCGTTGCCTCATCAAGCACTTTTGCAACGGCTAACAACACATCATCACCAAAGCTGTGGCCAAACGTATCGTTTATTGACTTAAATTTATCGACATCAACAAACAGGCATGCCATCACTTTTTCAGTAAAACAGCGGTTAGTTAACACCTGCTCGGCTTCTCTCAGCAATGCTCGGCGATTCAAACTGTGTGTTAGGGAATCCCGATTGGCAAAAAAGTTGAGTTGATTCTCTAACTCATACTTCTCAAGCGCGACTGAATACAGAGAAGCCAATAACTCTAAGAGCTCAAGTTCAAACTCATGAGGTTCAGAGATGTACTGACTGTAAATTGCGAAGGTACCTAATACGTGACCATGTGAAGAGATGATTGGCACTGACCAACATGCATGAAGATTGGCCTGATTGGTTAAGGCTAAGAAAGGAGTCCAATTCGGGTGTGCATTAATATTGGAGACCATGACAGCTTTCTTAAGTGCCGCCGCTTCGCCACAAGAACCAATTCCGGCACCAACTCCCACCCCTTCTATCTGCTGGTTATAAAAATCAGGCAAGTTTGGAGCATATTCTAAATGTAATGTATTCGATTCGGGGTTTAGCAATAAGATAGAGGCCATCCTTTGACCAAAAATCTGCTCGGTGAGTTGAATGATCTTGCGATTTAATTCTTTGCGATCCAACCCAAGGGCAAGCTTTCGAAGCAAACTGTTTACTGCTCGGTGACCTTCTAATAAAAATTGTTGTTTCATTCACTAAAGCTTTCAATTATATGGTGGGAACAGCTTGTTCTTATGCAAGCCTCTATACTGGTCAATATTAACACACTAAATTGTCACAACACACCACCGAAGATCATAGGTTGATCTTTTGCTTTATCTACTTTGATCAGCGATCTACCCCAAAAAGAATATTTATATCACCACACACCGAAAGCATAAGTTACATATGCTGCATTTCAATTTTTAGTAATATATAAAACTAAATATAAAATAAAAATACAGATAAGCTAGAACAATCTATTTCTGATCTTTAATTGAGATCATCGAGATACACACGTCTGCATTTCGATATGTTGATCATCTAATTGGGTTAACTTAACCGATAATGCCTTAAGTTCTGACGTATTATTGATGTGAGTACCACCACACGGAATAGAAACTAAAGTCTCGTCATCTAGCTGCCATTCCCAGTAGCGAGACTCTGTTAACGCCTCACCTTCCAGTCTCATCGCGACTGACGTCGACTCTGCAAGCCAGGCCGCAATCATCTGGTTGATGTCGGCTTCAATACCTTCAAGGTTTGCTAGCATGTCTGCAACGTTCAAGCCGCGTTTCTTCAAGGTTTTACCCAAGCGGTACTTGTCTGTACATAGATCAGGAGTAACGAAGCTAGTGACTTGAGCGTAGCTATTGAAGTCATAGCTGCCAAGTGGATCTTTTCTGTCTGCATCTTTACGCCAGTAACTCTCAGCCAATACTTTATTCAAGGCTAAGAAAGCAATATGTCCGGCACTATGACCGCGGCTCAAACTGGCTTGGTGCTCTTTATCAACCGACAACTCGACTTCATCGCCAATGTTAATCATAGAAGCTGATGCAGGTAGTTGGTGAACAACCACAAACGCCCACCCTTCCGTATCACGCTTAACAGGAATATCTGCTGCGATATAAAGTTTACCAGTGGATTGTTCTATTGCACCAACAAGGCAATCTTCAACAATATACTGTTCACCATTTACGCTGACAAAACCTCGGTCTGCAGGGTGATCGGGCCAAATATGGCTCACTGGGTGGAAAGGTGTCACGTCGGTGATCAGGTAAGTTTTGCTGTCGTCACTTTCAACGTACACCGCTTTTGCATTGAGCAGCCAAGTTTGATGACAAAATTGAGTGATGGTTGGTGTGATGACTATTGTTGGTTTCATGGATGTCGCAGGTGTATTCAAATCGCTAATGGCCATATCATTCTTCTTTTGGAATCTAGTCTGATTCGTTAAGCCATAGCGATACGAAAAGGTGCAGTTATGGCTTAACGTGAATTTTGCTTAAAAAAATACCCGAGACAGGCTCGGGTATCAAATCTATTGGAAAGGTTTACTTACGACCTTTAACCATGCTCATCATACGCTTACGTTTACGTTCTTGAGAAATTGTCAGCTTGGTTGTCTTAGCTTCAAATGGGTTCTCGCTGTTCTGGAATTGAATGCGAATAGGTGTACCCATAATTTCTAGTGAACGACGGTAGTAGTTCATCAAGAATCGTTTGTATGAATCTGGCAAGTTACGTACTTGGTTACCGTGGATAACGATAATCGGTGGGTTGTAGCCACCAGCGTGCGCGTATTTCAATTTAACACGACGGCCACGAACCATAGGTGGTTGGTGATCATCAGTCGCCATTTTCATGATACGAGTAAGTACAGAAGTACCAACACGAGTCGTTGCTGACTTATAAGCTTCTTGAACAGACTCAAACAAGTGACCAACACCTGTACCGTGAAGTGCAGAGATAAAGTGAATACGTGCGAAATCAACAAAACCTAAACGACGGTCTAGTTCTTTCTTAACACGATCTTTAACGTCGTTATCTAGGCCATCCCACTTGTTTACTGCAATAACAATTGAACGACCAGCATTCAACGCAAAGCCTAACAAGCTTAGATCTTGATCTGAGATGTTCTCGCGAGCATCGATAAGCAGTAATACAACGTTAGCATCTTCAATCGCTTTCAGTGTTTTAACCACTGAGAACTTCTCAACTGTTTCGTTGATATTTTTACGACGACGAACACCAGCAGTATCAATCAGAACATACTCACGCTCATCACGCTGCATCGGAATGTAGATAGAGTCACGAGTGGTACCTGGCATATCGTAAACAACAACACGCTCTTCACCAAGAATACGGTTAGTTAGTGTTGATTTACCTACGTTAGGACGACCAATGATCGCTAGCTTAATTGGTTGATCTTGAAGGCGCTTGAATTCTTCTTCCGCTTCTTCTTCAGTGAAATCAACTTGCTCTTCTTCTTCGTCTTCAAATTCAGTTAAATCGCTTACTTCGCCACTCTCAGCTTTTAACGCTTCTGCGAATGGGTTAAGTGCAAGGTCAATCAGTGCAGTTACACCACGACCGTGCGCTGCAGCGATTTGGTACATGTCTTCTACGCCTAGTTGCCAGAAATCAGCACTTGCAGCATCAGGGTCGATACCATCAACCTTGTTTACGACTAGCATTGAAGGTTTTTCTAGTTGACGAAGGTGCTTAGCAATCGCCACGTCTGAAGGTGTTAGACCCGCACGGCCATCTACCATAAATAGAACGACATCAGCTTCATCAATCGCCGCTAGCGACTGTTCAGCCATTTTTGTTTCAACACCTTCTTCGGTACCGTCGATACCACCAGTGTCGATAACAATAAAGTCATGCTCGCTAAAATGAGCATGACCGTATTTACGGTCACGCGTTAAGCCAGGGAAATCCGCAACCAATGCATCACGAGTTCGAGTCAATCGGTTAAATAACGTAGATTTACCTACGTTCGGACGCCCTACTAGAGCAACAACAGGTACCATAACAACCTCTACAATTTCTTCTCTAAATGTAGTTATAGGTAAGCACTTGATCGCAAGTTTAAACTCTTACCTATAACCACACGGTTTATTAATTTATAACAACAAAACGGCTCCTAGCTGTTACCAACCAGGAGCCGACTGTGAATTATATCACGCTTTTATTGGCTAATCGTTAGTTTCTTTACATCGCCATTGCGAGTCGTCACTAAGTAGCCTTCAGGCATTTCAATTGGCGCAACCGCAAAGCCGCTATCATCGACCAACTGTTGAGCTACAAACTCACCTGATGAACGATCTAACCAATGCAGGTAACCTTCCGTATCACCAACAACTACATAACCATTAATAATAGCAGGTGCCGTCAGTAAGCGGTTTTCTAACAATGGAGTGCTCCAAAGTTCAGTACCACTACGCGCATCAACCGCAACCACATGGTCTTTGTCAGTCACAGCGAATAAACGGCTGCCATCACTTGCTAAATCAATCGCTGACGAGTAATTACGTTTCCAAACTGGCTTACCAGAACGAAGATCGATAGCGATTAGCTGACCATTGATACCGACGGTATACAGGGTTCCGCCAAGAACAACCGGTGATGCATCAACATCAACCAAACGATCAATTTCCGTTGCGCCTTTTGGTGTACCTACTGGTTGTTGCCAAATAAGCTGACCACGATCAACGATAGCTGCAGCTAAACGACCATTCGCCGTACCCCAGAATACTCCACCAGAAACAGCTACAGGTGAGCTATCGCCACGAAGTGTTAGGCTTGGTACTTCAGTACTGATGGTCCATTTTTGCTCACCACTTTCTTGATCTAACGCGGTCAGCATGCCGCGACTGGTATGAACAATAACCATGTTGCTTTCAGTTGCTGGGGATGCAAGCACCTCACCATTCACTGAGACACGCCACAGCTCTTCACCAGTTGATTCGTCCATCGCGATCACTTCGCCATTTTCAGAACCAACAAATACCTTACCGTAAGCTGCCGTTAAGCCACCCGATAAACGAGCCAGTACTTCTTTCTCAAGATCGACTTTCCAAAGCTCTTTACCTGTTTCAGGATCAAGCGCCTTAACCATACCTTCACGACTCGCAACAAATACTTTGTCGTAAGCCAATTCTGGCGTTAGTTTTGAAAAGTAGTGACCAACACCATCACCAACCGACGTAGACCATTCCTGACTAGGAGTGAATTCGCTGTTTACTGTTGGTACTGGCGCCATGATGACGGTGTCTTCTTCACTTGCACAGCCCGCTAGCAGGCCAAGAGCAATCGCACACAACGCCGCTTTTGGAAACATCTTCTTCATTCAAAGCGCCTTATTTAGCTAGGTCGTCAAGTTTGATTTGAAGCGTTTGGCTCGCATCAGCTGCTTGTTGTGCTTCAGAGTAAGCACTGTAAGCCGCATCTGTGTCGCCTTTACGAAGTGAGATATCACCTCGCAGTTCAGCAACACGACCTTTCCAAGATTCGTCAGTCATCGCTTCAAGATCAATCAATGCAGCGTCAAATTCACCCTGCTCTGCTTTGATACGTGCTGCACGGTAAGTAAGTAGTGGCGTAAGTGCCGCATCCTTAGTTGCCGATTGTGCCCACTCAAGCTGTTCAAGTGCTGCTGCAAGCTCACCCGCTTGAACTTGCACTTTTGCTAATTGCATAGCAGCAAGTACTGAGTATTCAGCGTCTTTGTTAGCGTCGATAAAAGCTTGAATATCAGATTGAGCATCAACGCCTTTATCATCTAGCGCTGAAATTGCAGAGGTGTAGCTTTCTGAAGCGGCTTCACGCGCTTCAACGACTGAATCTTGGTAATAGCGCCAACCAAATAGACCACCTAAACCAATAACCGCACCGAAGATTACGGCTTTACCGTTCTCTTTCCACCAATCTTTAATGGCTTCAACTTGTTGCTCTTCGCTATCGTAAAGTTCCACTTCCTGTCCTCTTTAATTCTTTAAACGCCAGCATAGTGCTGACGTTGATATTCATGATGAGCGTTTGCTCAATGGCTTAGATTAACGCCGCAACTTTTTCTGCAACTTCCGTTTGAGACACGGTTTGTTGCTCGCCGCCAACCAAATCTTTTAGCACAACTGTATTGTCAGCAACTTCGTTCTCACCAAGTACTAACGCCACAACAGCACCTACTTTGTCAGCACGTTTGAATTGCTTCTTAAAGTTACCACCACCGAAGTGGTTCATAACACGTACGCCTTCAACGTTATCGCGTAATTGATTCGCTAACTGCATGCCCGCGATCATAGTACCTTCGCCAGCAGCAACCATGTATACGTCAACACTACGGCGAACTTCTGTAAGCTCTAGCGTTTCCATCATAAGGACTAGACGTTCTAGACCCATAGCGAAGCCAACAGCATTCGTTGCTTTGCCGCCTAGTTGTTCAACAAGACCATCGTAACGGCCACCGCCACATACTGTACCTTGAGCACCAAGGCTGTCAGTGATCCACTCAAATACGGTGCGGTTGTAATAATCTAGACCGCGCACTAGACGCTCGTTAACTTGGTATTCGATACCAACAGCGTCAAGAAGTTCACACAAACCAGCAAAATGTTGCTTCGATTCTTCACCCAAATATTCAGATAGTCGAGGTGCGTCACCTAAGATAGCTTGAACATCCGGGTTCTTAGTATCCAGAACACGTAGAGGGTTAGTGTGCATGCGACGTTTGCAGTCTTCATCTAGCACATCAATGTGTTGCTCAAGGAAAGCCACTAACGCAGTACGGTAGCTTACGCGATCTTCTTGAGAACCGATTGAGTTCAATTCAAGACGAACGTGTTTATCGATACCTAGCTCACGCCATAGACGTGCTGTCATCATAATAAGTTCTGCGTCAACGTCTGGACCGTCTAGGCCAAATACTTCCACACCACATTGGTGGAATTGACGGTAACGACCTTTTTGAGGACGCTCGTGACGGAACATTGGGCCCATGTACCATAGACGCTGTTCATCACGGTTAATAAGGCTGTTTTGAATACATGAACGTACACAACCTGCAGTGCCTTCTGGACGCAGCGTTAGGCTGTCACCATTACGGTCATCAAAGGTGTACATCTCTTTAGAAACAACGTCTGTCTCTTCACCAACCGCACGGCTAAATAGGTTCGTCTCTTCAACGATAGGCATACGTACTTCGTTGTAACCGTATGCGCTCACCACACTTTTAACTGCGCTTTCTACTTTCTGCCACAGTGGTGATTGAGTTGGAAGGCAGTCGTTCATGCCTCGAATTGCTTGGATATTTTTAGCCACAGTATTTATTCCGTAATTTCTCACGACCAGGTATCAGTGCGAATAGACAATCACACCCCATCGCGTTGTATTAATCTTCTAAGTTTTCTACATCAATGCGATTTGCTTTATCAAGCACTGACGCTTTTGCGCGAATCTTAGCTTCAAGTTTGTCGACAAGGTCATCGTTGTCAAAACGCTCTTTCTGACGCTTACCGTCTTCATAGAAGGCACTCTTACGTGCACTACCCGCAAGGCCTAAGTGAGACACTTCAGCTTCACCTGGGCCGTTAACGACACAACCGATGATAGAGACATCCATTGGAGTCACTATGTCTTCTAAGCGTTCTTCAAGGGCGTTAACGGTGTTGATAACATCGAATTCTTGGCGAGAACAGCTCGGACACGCAATGAAGTTAATGCCACGCGAGCGAATGCGCAAAGATTTAAGAATATCAAAGCCAACTTTGATCTCTTCAACAGGATCCGCCGCTAGCGAGATACGCAGCGTATCGCCGATACCTTCAGAAAGCAGCATGCCCAAACCTACCGCTGATTTCACAGAGCCAGCACGTGCACCACCCGCTTCGGTAATGCCAAGGTGAAGAGGTTGATCAATCTGCTTAGCAAGCAAACGGTAAGAACCGACAGCTAGGAATACATCAGAAGCCTTAACGCTGACTTTGAATTGATCAAAGTTCAGACGATCTAAGATATCTACGTGGCGCATTGCAGATTCAACAAGCGCTTCTGCTGTAGGTTCTGTGTATTTCTCTTGGATCTCTTTCTCAAGAGAGCCGCCGTTAACACCAATACGAATCGGAATATTCATATCACGTGCACAATCAACAACTGAGCGGATACGGCTTTCGTTACCGATGTTTCCTGGGTTGATACGCAGACAGTCAACGCCGTACTCTGCCACTTTAAGGGCAATACGGTAGTCGAAGTGAATATCAGCAACCAAAGGAACAGAGACCTGCTGCTTAATTAGCTTAAAGGCTTCAGCGGCCTCCATAGTCGGTACAGATACGCGAACGATATCTGCCCCCACTTTTTCCAAAGCTCGAATTTGAGCGACGGTCGCGGCGACATCTGTTGTTCTTGTGTTGGTCATGGATTGCACAGCAATTGGTGCACCATCACCGATCGGCACATCACCCACATAAATACGGGTTGATTTGCGACGAATAATAGGAGATTCGTGTTGCATATTAACTCTAAGGTAAGGTTATTCTAGCTACTTTGCCTGAAGTATACCCAGAAAGGTCGACAGGTTCACTTGCAAATGTCATCGATACGCCTTCAGGCGCACCCAGAATCACTTTATATGGTGCAGTTCCAGAAAGATTTAATGTCTGGCCTGCTTTTTTAATGCCAGTAGATAACGTTTTGCCCGAAGCATCTTTCACTTGGATCCAGCAATCAGCAGAGAACTGCATCACTAGCTCGTTAACCACAGCTTCAGGCGCTACAGTCTCTGATTCCGCAGTAACCGAAGCAACGTCTGCTGCTTCTGGTGTTTCTTCAAGGACTTCAACAGGGTCAAGAGTTACTGAATCTTCAGCTGAACTCACTTCAGTAAGCTCATCAGAATTTTCAGTAACAGGAGATGTTTCTGTGTTTTGTTCTGCTTCAATCACTTCGAGTGAAGTCAGATCAGGATCAAGTGATTCTTCTACAGCGAGCTCTTCTGAGCTTTCAGTATTCGCTAAAGATTGAGATAGGGTGTCTTGTTGTTGGTTCTGCCACCACCACAGTGATGAGATACCCGCAATTACCGCAAAAATGCTCCAAGTAAGGATCATAATACGGCTATTGTGCTTCTCTGTTTTTGTCTTACGAGAAAAGCTCAGCATTTCTTGCTCTTGGTGTTGAGCATCACCGGCATGATGCAGCGCACTCAATACGACCTTTTCGTCAAGATTGACGTATTTCGCGTATGAGCGAATGTAACCGCGCATAAACGTAGCCACTTGATCTGATTCGAATTGGTTTTCTTCAATTTGTTGGATCAGCGTAACGCGCAGCTTCAAACGATCAGAAATCTGCTTTTGTGTTAAACCAAGAGATTCTCGTTTGTTTTTAAGGAGCGTTCCCGCTTCAATTACCGGAGCGACAGTTTCATTCGTTTGTGTTTCGTGTTCTGTGTTCATAGAGAGTGAACTTCTAAAGTATTATCGCAGGTTGATGAGAGCATTTTTATTGTCGTTTAAGCTCAATCTAACAACCCACTTTATGTGGAATTTTTCCTGTTATCTAAATCATCAACCCTTAAAGACGAACATCACCCATTGATTATGGATGACCTTCTCAGGAAGCTAGTTTATCAAGTAGCCAACCTAAATAGACACATTGACGATTATCGGGTAACAAGCGAGCACTTAAATTAATTTAAGATGAGTTAATCATAAGCTAATGCCATTGCAAGGCAAAAACACTTTAAACAAAATTTACCGTCAGCTCATGGTTTTGTCCAAAATTTAACGAAAAATGTAAGAAAGCGTGGGAAAAAATCCAATTCTTTGGAAATTCACCTTCCAGAAAAGCAACAAGCCAGAAGGAATCCTTCTGGCTTGTTTAGTTCTAAATGGTATTTAAACCGCTTTTACTTGAATCACATCACCTGCGATCAAGTTAGCTTCAGAGGCGGCTTTCAGCATTTTAGTACGCTTGGTTCTATCAATAACATCACCAACCAGCTGACCACATGCGGCATCAATATCATCACCACGAGTTTTACGAACCGTTACTGTGTAGTTGTATTCCATCAGCGTTTTTTGGAAGCGATCAATACGAGAGTTACTTGGCTTCTTGTAAGGCGAACCCGGATAAGGGTTAAATGGAATCAAGTTGATCTTACAAGGCGTATCTTTCATTAGCTCAGCAAGTTCACGAGCGTGGTCCATATCATCATTCACATGATCCAACAGAACGTACTCAACCGTTACTTTACCGCGGTTAGCATTTGAAGAAGCAATGTAGCGACGAACCGACGCTAGGAAATCTTGAATATCCCAACGGTCGTTGATCGGCATGATTTGGCTACGTAGTGCATCGTTTGGTGCATGTAGAGAAATAGCTAGAGCGACATCGATGTTATCTGTCATCTGATCAAGACCAGAAACAACACCAGATGTTGATACCGTTACACGACGCTTAGACAGTGAGAAACCCAGATCATCAAGCATCAGCTCTAATGATGGAATTAGGTTCTTCATGTTTAGCAGAGGCTCACCCATACCCATCATTACGACATTAGTAATTGGACGACGACCCGTTTCTTTCTCTAAACCGATTTCACGTGCAGCACGCCAGATTTGGCCAACGATCTCTGAAACCTTCAAATTACGGTTGAAGCCTTGTTGAGCCGTAGAGCAAAATTTACATTCAAGCGCACAGCCTACTTGCGAAGATACACATAGCGTCGCACGGTCACCATCTGGGATGTATACCGTTTCAACGTCTTGGTCACCAACGCTCATCGCCCACTTAATTGTGCCATCTGCTGAGTGCTGAGCTTCAGAAACGATAGGGGCAACAATCTCACAGCGATGCAGCAGTTTCTCGCGTAATTTTTTGTTGATGTTGTTCATTTGTTCGAAGTCATCGACACCGAAGTGATAAATCCACTTCATCACTTGCTCTGCTCGAAACGCTTTCTCATTCAGTTCTTCTGTGAAAAATTTACGAAGACCTTTACGATCAAAATCGAGTAGATTGACTTTAGCTGTGGTCATGATGCCTCTCAATGACGGAACAATAATTAAGGGCGCGAATTGTACAGGCTTTACGCAACTTCAACAAGCACTGTAAAACCCTGTGTTTATTAAGACATTCAAAGTTAAGCGATTAAAATTTACACAATGAAATTGACCGGCTTAAGTTTGGCCAATGCAAAGCGAGATTCCCGATTACGCTCCTCCGTCGCTTTCGGGAATGACGTAAATAATCTCCAACAGTTCAACAATACTTAGCACGAGGTTGTGGCTCTCGCTATTCATCGCCATCAGGTTATGAATTCCTCAAAGCCCGTCATTCCAGAACTGAGGAACGAAGTATCTGGAATCTCCAACAACTCAACAGAGATTCCCGATTACGCTCCTCCGTCGCTTTCGGGAATGACGTAAATAATAATCAACAGCTCGCCAATACTGACCACGAGGGTGTGACACAAAAACTCTCCGTCATTCATCGCTATTAGGTCATGAACCCCTCAAAGCCCGTCATTCCAGAACTGAGGAACGAAGTATCTGGAATCTCCAACAACTAACAGAGATTCCCGATTACACTCCTACGTCGCTCTCGGGAATGAAGTAAATAATCACTAAAAGATCGCCAATACTGACCACGAGGGTGTGACACAAAAACTCTCCGTCATTCATCGCTATTTGGTTATGAACTCCTCAAAGCCCGTCATTCCAGAACTGAGGAACGAAGTATCTGGAATCTCCAACAACTCAACAGAGACTCCCGATGACGCTCCTTCGTACTATCGGGAATGACGTCGGTATTCATCAGCGACTTGCCATTTATCACCGTAAGGTCACGAATAACGTAAAATCCACTGACAAAAAAGGCCTCACCGAAGTGAAGCCTTTATTGAGACTTGCTGTGGTCTGCTTATTCAGCTGGACGCGGGCAAATTTCAGATTCTGGGAAGAAGAATTCGATTTCGCGAGCCGCCGATTCAGGGCTGTCGCTGCCGTGTACTGAGTTGTAACGCATGCTGATTGCGTAGTCAGCACGGATAGTGCCGCATGCCGCTTCTTCTGGATTTGTTTTGCCCATAAGTTCACGGTAACGAGCAATCGCGTTTTCGCCTTCAAGCACTTGAACCATGATAGGACCAGAAGTCATAAACTCTTTAAGAGCTGGGAAGAACTCTTTGCCTTCGTGTTCTGCGTAGAAGCCACTCGCTTGCTCTTCAGTAAGACGAACCATCTTAGCGGCAATAATCTGTAGGCCTGCTTTTTCAATGCGGTGGTAGATTTCACCAACAAGGTTACGCTTAACTGCATCCGGCTTAACAATTGAGAACGTTCTTTCTAGAGCCATAGGGGTTCCTTCACTTCATTTTTTTGTTATTAAATACTGAAATTACTGAGATCATTCGATCTGAGTTTATGAATAAGCGGTATCGAAATACCGCTCACTCTTATTATTATTTTGCTTGGTCGATAAGAAGACGAGCCAGTGTACGAACACCCATACCAGTCGCGCCTGCAGCCCATTTATCACTTGATGACTTACGGTAAGTACCCGCGCAGTCCATGTGAATCCAACCTTTTTTGTAGTCATCTACAAAGTAAGACAGGAACGCAGCAGCGGTACTTGCACCCGGAGTGTAATCACCAGAGCTGATGTTTGATAGATCAGCAAAATTTGAAGGCAACATGCCACGGTGGAAATCAGCAAGAGGCAATGGCCATAGGCCTTCTTTCTCTTGGTTTGCCGCCGTTAGTGCTTGGTGAGATAACTCATCATCGAAGCTCAATAGCGCGTGGTAGTCGTTACCTAATGCATTTTTAGCCGCGCCGGTTAGCGTTGCACAGTCGATGATCAGCTCAGGGTTTTGTGCACTTGCGTACATCAAACCATCAGCAAGAACCAAGCGACCTTCCGCATCGGTATTCATGATCTCAACCGTCTTACCATTTTTGTAAGTAATGATGTCGCCAAGCTTCAATGCACGACCCGAGATCATGTTCTCTGCACAACATAGAATAAGCTTAATACGCTTGTTCAGGCCGCGTTCAATCGCTAGACCTAAACCACCAGTAATAGTCGCCGCGCCACCCATGTCAGCCTTCATTGCTGTCATGAATTGACCTGGCTTGATGCTGTAACCGCCTGAGTCGAAAGTGATACCTTTACCAACCAAACAAGCAAATACAGGTGCGTCTTCGTCGCCGGTAGGGTTGAAGTCCAGTTGAAGCATTGCAGAAGTACGCTCAGAGCCGCGGCCTACCGCGTAGATGCCTTCCCAACCTTCGGTTAGTAGGTCTTTGTCTTTAACGATTTTCGCTTTAACTGTGCCCGCAGGAGCCACTGACTTGATGTATTCCGCAGCCATTGTCGCGAGTTGACGAGGTGCCACTTCTTCAGCGGTTTTATTGATAATGTCACGCGTCCAGTCAGTCGCGCGAATTCGAGCTTCAAGCTCGGTTTGATCGGCTTCTGAAAGCGCATCCCATTCCAATGCATTCTTTTTCTTTGGTCCACGATAGCCTTGGTAGAAAGCCCAAACGCTTTCTAAATCCCAGCCTTCACCGCTAAGTGCAACCAATGCGATACCTTGTCCGTCAAGCGTACGACCCGCACGTTGAACCGCACCTAGATCGTGGCCTTCACCAATGTGAATTGTCGCTCCCGCTTCTGAGAACGACAAAATAGCTCTTGCTCCCCACTGAGGCTGGGCAGCTTCTTGACTTAAAAATACTGACATCTGTATAGACATGATTTCTCCTTGTCATGAACCACTTTGAGTATGTGATTCTGATTGTTTTTTATTAGCGTACTGATGTTAGCATTATGTAGGAGGAAAATGTCATTTTGATAAAAAAACGAACCATAAGGTCCGCTTTTTTTAGTAAGAATTGTTAACTTGGCTGCGTTTTACATTGGACTGATACCAACCCGCGACCAAGTGATTAGACAAGAGGATTAATCCATCTCATCCATCCAGCACAATATAATGGCCTCTAGAATTTTCTCATTCGAATGATTCGGCTCATCATCAAAATCTTCAAGATCTAGCACCCATTGATGCAAGTCCGTGAAGCGTACTGTTTTAGGATCGGTATCTGGGTATAAATCACATAGTTCAATCGCAATATCTCGCGAATCAATCCATTTCAAACTCATAACATTTCCTTATCTTTATCAGCGACGATTTGTCATCTTAGTGACTTATATTCTATGCCAGCTTTACTAACACGTTTAGTCGAGCTGAATTCTTAATGCTCTTCAGAAGCTAGGTTCAATGTGTACTTTGGAATCTCAACAACAAGGTCAGTATCCGCCACTTTAGCTTGGCAACCAAGGCGAGATTCCATCTCTAAGCCCCATGCTTTATCTAGCATGTCGTCTTCTAGATCATCACTCTCTTCTAATGAGTCGAAACCTTCACGAATCACAACGTGACATGTAGTACATGCACACGACTTTTCACATGCGTGTTCAATACCAATACCGGCCTTCAGTGCAACATCAAGAACCGTCTCACCAGTTTTTGCTTCTAAAACAGCGCCTTCTGGACATAGATCTTCGTGAGGTAAAACAATAATCTTTGGCATGTTTATCTATTCTCTAACTATTAAATATTATCGACTGACTGACCTGACAGTGCAGCTCGAATTGATTTATCCATACGACGAGAAGCAAAGTCTTGGCTCGCTTTGTCGGTATTCTTAATTTCTAGTTCAATGGCATCAGCATTGTCACCATTGCGCACTTCAATCAGTGCTTCAATCGCTTGAACAAGTTGTTGTTTGCCTTGCTCATCAAGCAGCTCGTCACCATCGGCTTGCATTGCAGCAATTAGCCCTTCAATAACGCGATCCGCTTCTACACGTTGCTCAGCAAGAGCACGCGCTTGCATGTCTTCTTTTGCAAACGTCATCGAATCTTTCAGCATGCTAGCCACTTCGTTATCGCTTAGGCCGTAAGAAGGCTTAACTTGGATTTCAGCTTGAACGCCAGTGCTCTTCTCCATTGCGGTAACCGATAGCAGGCCATCCGCATCCACTTGGTAAGTCACACGAATATGCGCAGCACCTGCTGTCATTGGCGGAATGCCTTTCAGAGCAAATCGAGCCAATGAACGACAGTCATCAACCATCTCACGTTCGCCTTGCACGGTGTGAACCGTCATTGCAGTTTGACCGTCTTTGAACGTGGTAAATTCTTGTGCGCGAGCAACTGGGATCGTGGTGTTACGAGGGATGATCTTTTCGACCAAACCACCCATGGTTTCGATGCCAAGAGACAGAGGGATAACGTCCAGTAGCAGCATTTCAGAGTCAGGCTTGTTGCCGACTAAGATATCCGCTTGAATCGACGCACCAATCGCAACCACTTCATCAGGGTTAATGCTGGTTAGTGGTGTACGACCAAAGAAGTCACCGACCATTTCACGTACAAGTAAGGTACGAGTTGAACCACCGACCATCACGACTTCTAGAACTTCATCCGCGTCAACTTCCGCATCTTTCAGTGCACGGCGGCACGAAAGCAAGGTTTTCTTAACCAGAGGCTTGATGATCTCTTCGAACTCTTCACGAGTTAAAGCACCAGACCAACCCAGCGCTTCAACATCAACGCTTTCAGCTTCAGATAAGCTAATCTTCGCTTCCGTCGCGGTATCTAGAAGAATACGGTTCTGTTCGGCCGTTAGCTCTGATAAGCCCATTTGCGCTTGGAAATGTTCTGCAATCAAATGGTCAAAATCATCACCACCTAATGCAGAGTCACCACCCGTTGCTAGAACTTCAAAGACACCTTTAGATAGGCGTAGGATAGAGATATCAAACGTGCCACCGCCAAGGTCATAAACCGCAATCACACCTTCTTTACCTGAATCCAAACCGTAAGCAATCGCTGCCGCTGTAGGTTCATTAAGAAGACGTAACACGTGAAGACCAGCAAGTTGAGCCGCGTCTTTCGTACCAGCACGTTGTGCATCATCAAAATACGCAGGAACCGTAATCACGGCGCCAGATAATTCACCGCCTAGCGTAGACTCGGCACGTTGGCCAAGCGCTCGTAGAATATCAGCAGAAACCTGGATTGGGTTCTTGTTGCCTTGTTCTGTACGGATCACAGGTAGACCATTATCACTTTCTTCAAACTGATATGGCAGAGACGGGTAGCGCTGTTGAATATCCGACAGTGAGCGACCAATTAATCGCTTTACTGAGATAATGGTATTTTTAGGGTCAGTCTGCGCGTTAGCACGAGCTTCATCGCCAGTCGTATAAGATTCCGACTGGTAGTGAACAACTGAAGGTAAAATGCTTCGACCTTGTTGATCAACAAGTGTGCTCGCCTCGCCACTGCGTACTGCAGCAACCAACGAGTTTGTTGTACCTAAATCAATACCCACTGCAAGCTTGTGCTGGTGAGGAGCGGCGCTTTGCCCTGGTTCTGCAATCTGAAGTAGTGCCATGGATGTGTCCTTGTTATACAAACTAGCCGATCAAACGATCTTCAACTAATTCGATTTCATTCTTTAATTTTGCAATAAACTTAAGCTTTCTTACTCGGTCTGCTGCTTCTAGCCAAGCTTCGCTTTCGAGTTCTTGTTGGATAGCGCTTAATTGTTGTTTATACATTTTGCTAACCTTGCCTTCAAATGCAAATAGCGCATCTTCAGGATCAGAACTGTCTGCGATGTCTTCCAGCTCTTCACGCAGTTCCATTTGCTCCATCAGGAACATAGGATCTTGCATGGTTTGTTGTTCACCACGAATGTCTTCTCCGTGTTGAACCAACAGGTATTCTGCTCGGCTGATTGGATTCTTCAATACCTGGTACGCATCATTGATTTGTGCCGCTTTTTGCACGGCCAATAAGCGGTCACGCTCAGAAGCTATCGCAAATTTATCAGGATGGAATTGGCGTTGCAGATCTCTAAACTGAGAAGAAAGAAGGCTACCATCCAGTTGAAACTGAAGTGGTAGCCCAAATAATTCGAAATGATTCATGTAAAGGTGGTCCTAAGTTTAGGCTCTTTGTTCAGAGCCTAATTTTATTCTTCGCTTACAACGCTTAACGATAAAAGCGTTTAAACATTGAAGCTCTCACCACAACCACATTCGCCTTTCGCGTTAGGGTTGTTGAATTCAAAACCTTCGTTTAGGCCTTCTTTTACATAATCAAGCTCAGTACCGTCTAGGTATACTAGGCTCTTTGGATCAATGATGACCTTAACACCTGAATGCTCAAACACTTCGTCTTCTTCGTTAAGCTCGTCAACGAATTCCAGTACATACGCCATACCCGAACAGCCAGTAGTTTTTACTGCTAAGCGTAACCCGAGACCTTTACCACGGTTATCTAGGAAAGCTTGAACTCGGCTTGCTGCCGTATCTGTCATGGTGATGGCCATACTACAACCTTGTGTTTTATATAAATTGAGAACTCAGGGGGAGCACAAAGGATGCTCCCAAATATTACTTATTTTTTCGACGTGATTACGTTATTGAAGCGATTAGTGCTTCTTTTTGTAATCCGCAACCGCTGCTTTGATTGCATCTTCAGCAAGAATTGAACAGTGAACTTTCACTGGTGGCAATTCAAGCTCTTCTGCGATTTCAGAGTTTTTGATTGCAGCTGCTTCATCAATACTTTTACCTTTAACCCACTCGGTTACTAGTGAGCTAGAAGCGATTGCGCTACCGCAACCGTAAGTCTTGAATTTTGCGTCTTCAATAATGCCTTCTGCAGATACTTTGATTTGCAGTTTCATTACGTCACCACAAGCTGGAGCGCCAACCATGCCGCTACCTACACTTGGGTCTTCTTTATCAAACGAACCTACGTTACGTGGGTTTTCGTAGTGATCAATTACTTTTTCGCTATATGCCATGATAGTTACCTCGAATCCTCTATTTCCGTGAGATTAGTGATGAGCCCACTCAACAGTGTTCAAATCAATCCCTTCTTTATACATATCCCATAGAGGAGACATGTCGCGTAATTTATTTACCGCTACACGAATTTGTGCAATCGCGTAGTCGATTTCTTCTTCCGTTGTAAAACGGCCGAATGAGAAACGTACAGAGCTGTGTGCCAGTTCATCGTTTAGACCAAGAGCACGCAGAACGTATGAAGGCTCTAGGCTTGCTGATGTACATGCTGAACCTGATGATACTGCTAGGTCTTTTAGAGACATAAGCAGAGACTCACCTTCAACGAAAGCGAAGCTCACGTTTAGGTTGTGTGGTACACGTTGGTCTAAGTCGCCGTTTACGGTTACTGCTTCTAGATCTTGAACACCTTTAAGTAGGCGCTCACGAAGTGCTAGTGCGTGATCGTAATCTTTCTGCATGTCTTGCTTAGCGATAGCAAACGCTTCGCCCATACCCACGATTTGGTGAGTAGCAAGCGTACCAGAACGGAAACCACGTTCATGACCGCCACCGTGCATTTGCGCTTCAAGGCGAATACGTGGCTTACGACGAACGTACAAAGCGCCGATGCCTTTAGGGCCGTATGCTTTGTGCGCAGAAAGAGAGATAAGGTCAACTTTCATCTCTTTAACGTCTAGTGGGATTTTACCCGCAGACTGCGCCGCATCAACGTGAAAGATAATCTTGCGTGAGCGACATAACTCGCCGATTGCACCGATATCTTGGATTACACCAATCTCGTTGTTAACGTGCATGATAGAAACTAAAACAGTATCTTCACGCATTGCAGCTTGTAGCTTGTCTAGATCAATGATGCCGTTTGCTTCTGGCTCAAGGTAAGTTACCTCAAAACCTTCACGCTCTAGTTGGCGACATGGATCAAGAACCGCTTTGTGTTCTGTTTTACACGTGATTACGTGCTTACCTTTCTTCTCGTAAAAGTGCGCTGCACCTTTGATAGCAAGGTTGTCTGACTCTGTAGCACCTGACGTGAAAACAATTTCACGTGGGTCTGCATTTAGTAGATCGGCAATTTGCTCACGAGCATTATCTACTGATTCTTCTGCCTGCCAGCCGTAACGGTGTGAACGAGATGCAGGGTTACCGAAGTTACCGTCCATCGTCATACACTGAACCATTTTTTCAGCAACACGTGGATCGACTGGGCATGTAGCTGAATAGTCAAAGTAAATAGGCAGTTTCATTTTCTACTCCAATGTAAAAACTGACCGCTAAGAGCGGGCATTAACACCGTGAGGTGCTGCACTAATCGTTGTAGTGCTCGTATTTTTATGTGCAAAACCATTATTAACCGCAAGATCGATATCTTGACGATCAGAAATCTGTAAAACTTCGTTATCTTTCATCAGCTCACCGAGCGTAATGTCGTTTAAGAAGCTGCTGATTCGGGAGCTTAAGTCACGCCATAAAGTGTGAGTTAAACAACGACTACCACCTTGGCAATCTGCTCGACCGTGACACTTAGTTGCATCCACTGATTCGTCTACTGCTGCAATAACAGTTCCGACAGCGATGTCGCCCGCTTCTGCACCTAGGCGGTAACCACCACCAGGACCGCGAACACTAGCAACCAAGCCAGCTTTACGTAACTTAGAAAATAGCTGCTCTAAGTAAGATAACGAGATGCCTTGTCGCTCTGAAATATCAGCCAGAGGAACTGGGCTCTTTTGCGAATGCAGTGCTACATCTAGCATAGCTGTTACCGCATATCTTCCTTTAGATGTAAGTTTCATATCACACCGTATCCACATTGTTTATGTGGTTGGAATCTTCCCATACCCGACTAAATTGGTCAAGTATTTAGTTGACTATTTTAGTCAGGTATTCACCCTTAGGGTTTGTATGGGTTTTATTTGTCGTTTTTGCTCTTCTCAATTGAAGTCAAAATGCCGCGTAGAGTGTTGATCTCTTGCAGCTCTGGACGAGCTCGGCTGAACAGACGACGTAGCTTATTCATCACCTGACCCGGCTTATCCTTAGAGATAAATTGGGTATCAATGATCACTTTTTCAAGGTGCTCATAGAACATTTCTAGTTCTTCGTGACGAGGGTACTCATCTTGTTGCTGCGGCTGGTATTGGCTCGCTACCATATCAAGGTGTGCCACACGTACTTCATAGCTAAGAGTCTGTACCGCCATTGCTAGGTTTAGCGAGCTGTATTCAGGGTTCGCAGGAATACATACATGGAAATGACACTTCTGAAGCTCATCATTGGTTAAGCCTGTACGCTCACGGCCGAACACTAATGCTACAGGGTGCTTTTGACCTTCAACAGCAAATTTTTGTCCACATTCACGCGGCTCAAGCATTGGCCACTCAAGCGTTCGAGAGCGAGCACTCGAACCAACCACCAAACCACAGTCTTTTACTGCTTCATCCAGTGTAGAAACGATGGTCGCGTTTTCTGCGATGTCACCTGCACCCGCAGCCAGTGCTAAGGTCTGCTCGTCAACTTCACATTGAGGGTCTACAAGAACTAACTGACTCAAACCCATCACTTTCATTGCGCGAGCTGCTGATCCGATATTTCCCGAATGAGACGTACCAACCAGAACGACTTTTACATTGTCTAACATGCTATATGACACCACTTTAAAAATAATCGCGAGATATTAACACATAGCTAAGTAAAATGGTCAGACCCTTCTCGGAATGTGAAATCAAGAGTTCAAAAAATAACCACTTCCATTTTGGGGAAACTTTGGTATACTCGCCGCCGCTTTAAACTGTTCTTTAACATCTTGTGGGAAAAACCATATGCATCCAATGCTAAACATTGCGATACGCGCTGCGCGTAAAGCTGGCAACCATATTGCTAAATCTCTAGAAACAACTGATAAGATCGAATCGTCTCTAAAAGGTAACAACGATTACGTTACTAACATTGCTCAAGAAGCTGAGTACATGATTATTGAGACAATCAAATCATCTTACCCAGAGCACAGCATTATTTCTGAAGAGTCAGGCCTAACTGAAGGTAAAGATTCTGACGTACAATGGATCGTTGACCCACTAGATGGCACCAACAACTTTGTAAAAGGTTTCCCTCACTTCTCTGTATCTATCGCTGTTCGCATGAACGGTCGTACAGAAGTTGCTTGTGTTTATGACCCAATGCTAAACGAGCTATTCACAGCTCAACGTGGCGCTGGCGCTCAACTTAACAACGCTCGTATGCGTGTTACTCAACTTAAAGACCTTCAAGGTACTGTTCTAGCGACTGGTTTCCCATTCAAGCAAAAACAACACTCTGAATCTTTCATGAAGATCATCTCTGGTCTATTCGTTGATTGTGCTGATTTCCGTCGTACTGGTTCTCCAGCTCTTGACCTATGTTACCTAGCGGCTGGCCGTGTTGACGGTTACCTAGAACTAGGCCTTAAGCCATGGGATCTAGCTGCTGGCGATCTAATCGCTCGTGAAGCTGGTGCTATCATGACTGACTTTGCTGGCGGTACTGATTACATGACGTCTGGTAATGTTGTTGCTTCAAGCGCACGTGGTGTTAAGTCTATTCTTAAGCACGTTCGTGAGAACTCTAACGAAGGTATGCTGAAGTAATTCAGACCTCACGTTAATGCTCTTTAGTTAAGAGCTGAAGATTTTCAAAGCCTCGCTATTGCGGGGCTTTTTTGTATCTGCGATACGAGATACGAGCAAGATGGCGGTTAGTTAAAGTGAACACTTATCCCGTAAGTTGCATTTGAGTCACCACTCAAGCGGCATTTACGGAATGATACATACTGCAAAGCCCCTTCGAGAATAGAAGCTTATCGATGAAGTACAGACATAAAAAAACCGCTAGTTGCCCAGCGGTTTTTTTGGTTCAGCGAAACAGGTTAAGCCAAGGCTTAAGGCATTTCGTCAAACTCTTCACCTTCTTTATCCACTTGTGGTGGCATTAGATGCTCACGCGTGATACCCAACTTCATAGCTAGTGCTGATGCAACGTAGATAGAAGAGTAAGTACCAACCGTAATACCCAATAGAAGTGCAGTCGCGAAGCCGTGAATCATAGCACCGCCCTGAGCGAACAGCGCGATAACTACGAACAACGTTGTACCAGAAGTAATCAATGTACGGCTCAATGTTTGTGTAATTGAGCTGTTCAGCACTTCAGGCGCTTCACCCTTACGCATCTTACGGAAGTTCTCACGAATACGGTCAAATACGACTATGGTATCGTTGAGGGAGTAACCGACTACCGTTAGCAAAGCTGCTACGATGGTAAGATCCACCTCAATTTGCATTAGAGAGAACACACCCAGTGTGATGATAACGTCGTGCGCCAGTGCTAATACCGCACCCGCAGCCAAGCGCCATTCGAATCGCACTGACACATAGATCAAGATACAAATCAGAGAAACAAGGATAGCCAGGCCACCCGCTTCTGTTAGCTCGTCACCCACATTAGGACCAACGAACTCGATACGACGCATCTCAACTTGCTCACCAGTACCATCTTTAATTGCAGACAGGATCTGGTTACCAAGCGTTTCGCCAGCAACACCGTCACGTGGACGTAAACGAACCATTACCTCACGTGCAGAACCAAAGTTCTGTACCGTTGCATCACCGAAGCCTTCCGCTTCTAGTGCACTACGAATATCAGGTAAGTTTGCTGGTTGCTCAAAACCCACTTCAATCAGAGTACCACCGGTAAAATCTAGACCCCAGTTCAACGATTTCGTTGTTAAGGTAAAGATGGCAGTACCAATCATCAAGATTGAGAATACAAAGGCAACCTTTGACCAACGCATAAAGTCGATCATTTTTTCTGCTTTTAGAATCTGAAACATATTAATTCCTAGCCTTAGATCGACAGTTTCTTAACGCGTTTGCCGCCATACATCAGATTCACGATACAACGTGTTCCGACAATAGCTGTAAACATTGAAGTTAAGATACCGATAGACAGCGTTACCGCGAAGCCTTTAATTGCACCTGTACCTACAGCAAATAGAATGATTGCTGTCAGTAGTGTGGTGATATTGGCATCGGCGATAGTGCTAAATGCGTTTGCATAACCTTGGTGAATTGCTTGTTGTGGACTACGTCCATCTCGAAGTTCTTCACGTATACGTTCAAAGATAAGTACGTTGGCATCGACCGCCATACCGACCGTCAATACGATACCGGCAATACCTGGCAGAGTCATAGTAGCCCCCGGAATCATCGACATCACACCGATAATCAACACCAAGTTAGCCATCAGAGCAACGTTCGCAATCAAACCGAAAGTACGGTAGTAAAGCAGAGTAAATAACATTACTGCAGCCATACCCCAAACCATCGCCATGATACCCATATCGATGTTTTGTTGACCCATAGATGGACCAATCGTACGTTCTTCTACAATCGAGATAGGCGCAATCAATGCACCTGCACGTAGTAGAAGTGCCAAGTTATGAGCTTCAGACGTTGAGTCGATACCTGTAATACGGAAGTTACGGCCAAGCGCAGATTGAATCGTCGCTTGGTTGATCACTTCTTCGTGCTTACTTAGGATCACTCTGCCTTCAGGTGTTTTACGACCGCTGTCTTTATACTCTGCAAATACGGTTGCCATTAGCTTACCGATATTTTGACGAGAGAATGTAGACATCTTGCTACCACCTTCGCTGTCTAGCGAGATGTTAACTTGTGGGCGACCATATTCATCAACACTTGAGCTTGCATCTGTAATGCTAGAACCGCCTAAGATAACGCGCTTCTTAAGTACCACAGGGCGACCATCACGGTCTTGCTTAATTTCACTACCAGCAGGAGCACGGCCAGAAGCTGCAGCGGCCAAATCGGCACTGCTGTCCACTTCACGGAATTCAAGAGTCGCGGTTGCGCCTAAAATTTCTTTAGCACGAGCCGTGTCTTGAACACCTGGCAATTCCACTACGATACGGCTAGCACCTTGACGTTGAACCAAAGGCTCAGCAACACCAAGTTCGTTAACACGGTTACGTAGAATGGTAATATTTTGCTCTACTGCGTAGTTGCGAATCTCTTGAAGACGAGCATCTGTAAAGCTTGCAACCAAAGAGAAACGGCCGTTAGATTCTGAATCTACAAACGTCATATCTTGGTGCTTAGATTGCAGTAGCGATTTAGCTTCAGCAAGCTGCTCTTCATTACGTAGAATCACTTCAACCGCATCTTTACCCGATGGGCGAATAGCACGGTAGCGGATTTTCTCTTCACGAAGTTCGCTGCGGAACGCTTCTTCTTGTTGGCCAACCAGTTTTTGCATCGCAGCGTCCATATCCACTTCCATTAAGAAGTGCACACCACCACGTAAATCAAGACCCAGTTTCATTGGTGCAGCACCAATAGATTCAAGCCAATCAGGAGTTGAAGCCGCTAAGTTTAAAGCAACGATAACGTCATCACCTAGTGCTTCTGTGATGATATCACGGGCACTAATTTGCGTATCTGTATCGTTAAAGCGAACAAGAATAGAACCGTTTTCAAGAGCAACGGATTTAGTAGAAAGGTTTTCTGCTTCAAGAGCATTGGTGACAGCATCCAGCGTAGACAGATCTACAGAGGCGCCACGCGCCCCTGTAACTTGAACTGCCGGATCTTCACCGTATATATTTGGAAGTGCGTACAACGCAGCGATAGCGATGGCAAACACCACCATCAAGTACTTCCATAACGGATAACGGTTTAGCACAGCGAGGATCCTCTAGCTGTTTATAGTGATTTCAGAGTACCTTTTGGTAGCACTGCTGTAACGAAGTCTTTCTTGATAACGACTTCGTTATTTGCGTTCAGTTCGATAGCAACGTAGTCGCTGTCTTCAGCAATCTTAGTGATCTTGCCGATTAGGCCGCCGCTTGTAAGAACTTCATCCCCTTTGCCCATAGAAGACATAAGGTTCTTGTGCTCTTTAACACGCTTAGCTTGTGGACGGTAGATCATGAAGTAGAAGATCACAGCGAACATACCTAGCATGATAAGCATTTCAAAACCGCCGCCTGCTGGTGCACCTTCTGCTGCTGCGTGAGCTTGAGAAATAAACATTAAAAACATCCTCTATTATATTTTGGTAATTGTTTGTCTAATTGGGTTGTATCCCTTTATTTTCAAGCCCCAACTCTCGGAAGAGAGATGGGGCTCGCAAAAAAAGAAATACTAAGATTCTTTACCTAACGGTGGCACTTCACGCCCCATTCTTGCGTAGAACTCAGCAACGAACTCTTCAAAACGGTCTTCATCAATAGATTGACGAATGTCTGACATAATTCGTTGGTAGAAACGCAGGTTATGAATCGTGTTCAGTCGAGCACCTAGGATTTCGTTACAACGATCCAAATGATGCAAGTACGACTTGCTGTAGTTCTTACAAGTGTAACAGTCACAATCTGAATCTAGTGGTGTTGTATCCGTTTTATGCTTCGCATTACGGATCTTGATCACACCTTCAGTGACAAACAGGTGGCCATTACGTGCATTTCGCGTTGGCATTACACAGTCAAACATGTCGATACCGCGACGAACACCTTCAACTAAGTCTTCAGGTTTGCCTACGCCCATTAGGTAACGTGGCTTATCTTCAGGCAGTTGAGGGCATGTGTGCTCAAGAATACGGTGCATGTCTTCTTTTGGTTCGCCTACTGCTAGGCCGCCAACAGCGTAACCATCAAAACCAATTTCTGTTAGGCCTTTAACGGATACGTCACGAAGGTCTTCGTATACGCCACCTTGAACGATACCGAATAGTGAGTTCGGGTTTTCTTGCTTGTCAAAGTGATTGCGTGAACGCTGAGCCCAACGAAGAGACATCTCCATTGAGTCTTTAGCTTCTTTATGCGTCGCAGGGTAAGGCGTACATTCGTCAAAAATCATTACGATGTCTGAGCCTAGATCCTTTTGGATTTCCATCGACTTCTCAGCGTCCATGAAGATCTTGTCACCGTTTACAGGGTTACGGAAGTGAACACCTTCTTCAGTGATTTTACGCGTTGCACCTAGGCTGAATACTTGGAAGCCACCTGAATCAGTCAAGATAGGACCTTTCCAGTTCATGAAATCGTGCAAATCACCGTGAAGTTTCATGATTTCTTGACCAGGGCGTAGCCATAGGTGGAATGTATTACCTAATAGGATTTCAGCACCTGTGTCTTTTACTTCTTCAGGCGTCATACCTTTAACGGTACCGTAAGTACCTACAGGCATGAATGCTGGGGTTTCAACGGTACCGCGTTCAAACTGAAGTTGACCACGACGTGCGCCGCTATTAGTTTTTTTAAGTTCGTATTTTAATTTCACGAAGCCTCCAATATGCCAGAGAAACAATCTGACTGTTAATTCAGAACCTTAGATCAAACATAAGTTCAGTCTAGTCAGTTCTATGAGGAGCGGTCGCGTATTCCTTGCGAGAGATTAGACAGACACCCTGCCCGACTCCTAGCCTACTGCTAGCACCCGTAAATTATGTTTATATCGTTTATAACCAGCTTAAATTAGCTCGTTTTCTTATTGATGAACATCGCATCGCCGTAGCTAAAGAAACGATATTCGCTCTTCACTGCGTGATCGTATGCGCCCATCACATGGTCGTAGCCAGCAAATGCACTCACCAACATAATCAGCGTTGATTCTGGTAAGTGGAAGTTGGTAATCAAGCAATCCACCAGTTGGTATTCATAACCAGGGAAGATGAAAATTTCTGTATCACCAAAGAAAGGAACTAACTCAGTACCATTTTTCAATGCATCTTGAGCCGCACTTTCTAGTGAACGCACAGAGGTGGTACCAACTGCAATGATGCGTCCGCCACGAGCTTTTGCAGCTGCAACGGCATCCACCACTTCTTGCGGTACTTCAACGTACTCAGCATGCATGTGGTGGTCATTAATGTTATCGACTTTTACCGGCTGGAACGTACCCGCGCCTACATGAAGCGTCACGTAAGCAAACTCAACACCTTTTTCTTTCATGCCGGCCATGAGCTTGTCATCAAAGTGAAGGCCTGCTGTTGGCGCAGCAACTGCACCCGGCTTTTCATTATAGACAGTTTGGTAGCGCTCTTTATCGGCATCTTCATCAGGGCGATCGATGTAAGGTGGCAGTGGCATGTGACCAACGCTGTTAAGAATTTCTAATACGCTTTGATCAGAAGTGAAATGGATTTCAAATAACGCATCGTGACGCGCCACCATTTCAGCTTCATATTCGTCATTCTCCCCAAGAAACAGCTTAGTGCCCGGCTTTGGTGATTTAGAACAGCGAACATGCGCCAGAATGCTTTTCTCATCGAGCATACGCTCAACCAGCACTTCAAGCTTGCCGCCAGATGCCTTACGACCAAATACACGAGCAGGAATCACGCGAGTGTTATTGAAAACAACAAGATCGCCTGGTTCAACCAAGTCTAAAACGTCTTTAAACGAACCATCTGCTAAGTTGCCATTGTTGCCATCTAATTTAAGCAGGCGGCTTGCTGTGCGCTCCTCTTGAGGGTAGCGAGCAATGAGTTCATCTGGTAGGTCAAAGTGAAAATCTGAAACTTGCATGTGTCGAGTCTTGTCTTAGTTGATGATATTTGTGCCGTTGACGAATAATAAGTCGAAGTTGCCGAACAATCGTTTCGGTAAGTAAATCATTACCAGAAACACATCGCAGACATGACTAAAAATTTCGCAGTGGGCTAGTATAGGCACACGAGCCGCAATAGCAAGGTTTACAACATTGGATTATTGTAAAGAGGCGTAAAATAATGCTACTGATTCACCGCCTAAAACTGAAAAATTAGTTGCATGAAACTCATCCAAAAATGCGCCAGATCTCAGTTATTTTTGGGAGAAAAAACTATAGTAATAACAACAGATAAAAAAGAAGGAGGTCCGTATGATCAAGGTTGAAGATATGATGACTCGCAACCCTCATACCCTATTGCGCTCACACTCACTGGCCGATGCTAAGCACATGATGGAAGCGCTTGATATCCGCCATATACCGGTTGTTGATGCCGACAGACAACTGCTTGGCGTCGTCACACAGCGAGACGTTCTTGCTGCTCAAGAGTCTAGCCTGCAAAACATCCCACAAGCTCAATCCTTTACTCTTGCTACACCGCTCAACGACATCATGCACAAAAGCGTAATGTCTGTAGAACCACGAGCAGGATTAAAAGAGTCGGCTGTTTATATGCAGAAACACAAAGTGGGCTGTTTGCCTGTCGTAGAGAACCACGAACTCGTGGGCATCATTACAGACAGCGATTTCGTTACGATAGCCATTAACCTGCTAGAGCTACAAGAAGAAGCGGAACCGGAAGAGGTAAATTAACCACTCTTCACCAATAGACACGCTAAGGAAAGAGAGCGGATCCTTAGCGTTGCGGTACGTTATTACGAAGAATTTCAGGGCTACGTGAAATAGACGGAACTTTAGGTGTATGTCGGATAACGACTGTCGGTTCTAGCAACATAGCTTTTGGAAAAGACTCTCCGGTTTGAATCAACTCCATCATCATATCAAAACCTAACAGCGCAATTTGATGTATGGGTTGCTTAACACTTGAAAAGCCCAATGACTGGGCAATAAATGTGTCATCAAACCCTACAATATCAACCCTTTCAAGCAGTTGACTGTCTACTGATTTTAACCCGTTAAACAGATGACTAGCCGATATATCATCTGAACAAAATACAGCTTCCAGTGGCGAAGAATTATCGACGATCAAGTGTTGGATATATTCTGTCAACAACTCCGTAGTATAGGGAGCTAACACATGTTTTTTATCCAACAGGATATCGCGAGACTTTAGTTCTGTTTGAAAACCAATAAAACGATCCGATTGAATATCACTGGCTCCAATAAAGCCAATACGACGATACCCTCGCTTAGCAAAATAACAGGCAACTTGCTCACCCCCGTGCTGGTGATGAGTACCTATACTCGCAACAGTAGGGTCTGTCGCTGTCAACAATACGACAGGAAACGGTAGCTCACCTAATGGCTCTAGATGTTCTTTTTTCAACGAGCGAGGGATTAGAAAAACACCATCAACCTTATGGTTGATGCACTCCGAAAGAAACGTCTTCTCTAACTGTAAATTATTCCGGCTATTAAACAACAGTATGCTTCGGCCATGCTTGTAGGCCTCTTCCTCAAGAACATCTACTAGCTGAGTAAAGAAAGGATTCGACATATTTCGCACAATGACAGCAAACAGCTTAGTTGGCTTTTTACGCTTCGCAGGCGGTTTCTGATAGTTCAGAGCTTCCATCGTACTAATCACAGACAGCTTTGCTTGCTCTGAGACACGCTCACTACCATTTAGCACCCTTGATACTGTCGCGATTGATACACCCGCACGTTTAGCAACATCCCTAATGGTCATGTTCACTCATTCTCTTTAACAATCTACCAACCCAATACATTAACCAAAAACATGTAACAAGACTTGGTGTTACATCACAAACGACTACAGATTTAGCCAATATTCACTCAGAACTGCTGGAGAATTCGTCCTCACTATTTTATCAAGTCGTCACCCTACCTATGATTTAAACCAAGCAACATGATTAGGTAAGCCATCGTGCAAAAACAAAAATACAAAACAATCAATTTAGCAACGGCTAGTGAAATAACTAAGTTTACTGAAATAGAAAGATCATTAGAAATGAGACCTTTATTTCATATTACGCCTCCCCATGGTTTATTAAATGATCCAAATGGTTTTTGTTTTTTCAATAATCAATACCATTTATTTTACCAATGGTTTCCATTCGATACCTACCATGGAATGAAGCATTGGATGCATTTAACTTCTAATGACCTATTAAATTGGAAGAGGCATGGTTCTAAAATAACACCGAAAGAAAATTACGAATCTCACGGAGCATATTCCGGCAGTGCTTTTGTAGAAAATAATAACGCTTATTTATTTTATACAGGAAACATTAAAAAAGGCTCATCTCGAGATGCAAACCAATGTTTAGCATTACTCGATAACACTAATGCCGTCACCAAGTATAGTCCGAATCCAGTGATTAAGTCGGTTCCCAAGGGGTATACCGGGCATGTACGAGATCCCAAAATCGTTAAACACAATGAGCACTATTACATGTTGCTCGGTGCGCAGCGAGAAGCCGATCTATCAGGGGCAATCATCATATATCAATCGGATGATTTGCTCAGTTGGGAATTCAAAGGAGAATTAGATCTTCAGTTCTCAGGGGAATTCTTAACCGGTTACATGTTCGAATGTCCTGATCTATTAAACGTTGACGGCCATGACGTTTTAATTTTTTCACCGCAAGGTAGCAAGGCAAACGGAAGTCGATTCCATAACCGATTCAACGTTATCTATTGTTTAGGCAGCATCAACTTCGAAAAACTGACCTTTGAAGTTGAACACTGGGATGAATTGGACCGTGGGTTTGATTTTTATGCCCCACAAACTATGGCGAACACCCCAGATGAGCAAACTCTTATTGCATGGGCAGGGACCGATGAAGAACTACCAAGTCGCCAATTTGGCTGGATTAACTGTTTAACATTGCCGAGAACACTATCAATTCTTAATCGTCGCTTATACCAACAACCGAAGATTTTGCAATCTTACTCTTTTAATAAGCGTCCATTGGAAATAAATAAAACCAATATACCCATTAAGTTAGAGCAACTTTCATTTTCACTCGATGTAAATGAGTTCAATGGAAATATAAAAATATCCATCGAAACTAAAAATAAGAAATTGTTATTCTCTATTAAAGACAGAGATATTCACTTAGATCGAAGCCAATATAACCACCATCCAGAAGATTGGGAATTTGGAAGCATAAGACATCACAGAACAAATTATGACATAACGGATATCAAATTTATATGTGACCAAAGCATCATTGAGATATACCTCAACAATGGACGAGATGTATTTACTTGTTTGTTTTTCCCTGAAAATGAAGAACACAGATTAAATATATTACAAAAAGAAGATACCGATATGGATATCAAACTTAACTACCTTACAATATAATAAAATGGTGAACAAAATGAATTATGACGCTACCGTAAACGAGATACTCGAGAGTATCGGGGGCATAGAGAATATCCGCAACGCAGAACACTGCGCCACCCGCTTGCGCCTCATCCTAAAAGACAACGAAAAAGTTGATTCGGAAAAAGCAAAAGAAATTAAACAGATCAGCGGCTACTTTTATCAATCAGGTCAACACCAATTTATTATTGGCACTGGTACAGTCTCTCACGTTTATGACTCATTAAAGCGCGCATTAGGCGGAGAGCTTGATAACTCAGATTTTAAAGAAGATGCCTTCGCAGATATGACCATAAGTCAAAAAGTGGTTCGCACTCTCGCCGATATTTTGATCCCACTGATCCCAGCTCTAGTGACCACCGGCTTGTTGATGGGTTTGCGTGGCATGATGCTGCATTCTGGCATGAGTTTCTCACCAGAAACGCTTGCCCTATTTAGTATGCTAACCGACACTGCCTTTGCCTTCTTACCCGTTTTAATCGCTTATTCTGCGGCAAAGAAATTCGGTGGCAATGCTATTATTGCCATCGTTGTTGGTTTGATGATGGTCGCCCCACAATTACCTAATGCTTGGGTGGTAGCCTCTGGCGGTGCCGACCCGATGATGGTCAACTTATTGGGAATCAACTTCCCATTAGTGGGCTACCAAGGCACTGTACTCCCAGCAATATTCGCAGGTTGGTTTGTCTCTTACTTGGAGCGTAATCTACGCCGCTTCATTCCAGCAAGTATGGACCTAGTCTTCACTCCATTTTTAACCATTACGATTGCCGTATTTGTCATCTTGTTTGGCTTTGGTCCGATTCTACAAAGCATTGAACACGGCTGTACTTCTCTAGTACGTATGGCGCTCGACCTACCTCTTGGTATTGGTTACATCCTTTATGGTGCCGTTCAGCAAATGATCGTGATCACCGGTCTACACCATGCTCTTGGTGTCATTGAGATTGGCTTATTAAATGAAACTGGTGTTAACCCACTGCAACCTCTTGGTACTGCTTCAATGGCAGGTCAATTTGGCGCTGCGATAGCCGTCGCGACTCTACTCAAAGATAAACTGAAAAAAGGTAATGCCTACAGTGCTTCGATCTCCACACTATTTGGTATTACAGAGCCACTTCTGTTTGGTGTGAACTTACAATATGGAAAAGTCTTTGTCTTTGGAATGGTAGGCGGTGCTGTAGGTGGGCTTGTTACTTACTTACTCAACATCAGTGCAACCGGTATGGGCATTACCTTTATTCCAGGTATTCTTCTTTATTCGCAATCACTTTCGGCGGTCATTGGTTACCTAACCGTTATTGCTAGTGCATTTGCCACAGCATTTATGCTGACTCGCATCTATAACCCAGTTAAAAGCGCTTAATCAACTTTGGGTGATTTGCTTCCCCCTAGGCAAGTCACCCATTTCCCACCTACTTATGCTCAGGTGGGCTTCTATATGAGGAAATAATGATGAATAAGGTATGGTTAACTGGCGATGCTGTGGTGGATTTAATTCCTGAGAGCGACTCTACCTACTTAAAATGTCCAGGCGGCGCCCCCGCAAACGTTGCGGTTGGTATTGCTCGTTTATCAGGCCAAGCTAGTTTTTTTGGCCGAGTTGGTAATGATCCACTTGGTCGTTTTATGTCAGAGGTTCTCCAAGAGCAAGGGGTTGATACTTCCCAACTCAAACTTGATGAAAAACACAGAACATCAACCGTGCTGGTCGATCTTGACCAAGATGGCGAACGAACTTTTACCTTCATGGTAAAACCCAGTGCAGATCAGTTCATTACAGAAGATGATATCCCCACCTTTAATCAAGGTGAGTGGCTACACTGCTGTTCAATCGCATTAGCAAATGAGCCAAGCAGAAGTACTACGCTGAAAGCGCTTAAAGCAATCAAATCAAAAGGAGGATTTGTTAGCTTTGACCCCAACCTAAGAGAAGAGGTTTGGCGAATCCCTGAAGAGATTCGTCCTATCGTTATGCAAGCCATCGCCTTAGCTGATGTGGTTAAGTTTTCAGAAGAAGAACTGCTTTTTCTTACAGAAAGCAACACTTTAGAATCAGGACTAACAGCACTAGACCAATTGAAAATCCCAGTCACTTTGGTCACCTTAGGTGCTACGGGTTCGTTGATGATAGTAGATGGACAACGAGAGCACATTGCTAGTCAAAAAGTTCAAGCTATTGATACTACTGGTGCGGGAGATGCCTTTGTCGCAGGTCTACTCGCCTACCTCTCACAATACGAGGAATGGCATCAACCTGAAATCATTCGACAAGCAGTAATGTGGGGCAATGGCTGCGGGGCATTAGCAACAACACAGAAAGGCGCAATGACCACTTTACCAGAGAAAAGAAAGCTACTCACATCCCTAAATAAGCTTTAACCCAACAATATAGATAGCCTAATAATCAAGCTATTAGGCTATACCAAACCGAACTTTCCTACTCCATGACTTTGTAATACAAATTAAAGATGCGTTAATAATACGGAAGAGGCCCAAGCAATAACTCTCAACTGATATGAAACCAGACGAATAACAAGCAAAATCCAATAATATCAACAACCTATTTACCCATCATTCTTAGACATCAAAATATAGTGGATACATACTATTTATTGATATATTTATCGTTAGAATCATGTAAGAATTTGTTAAGAATAGACACAAGCTGCCTTACTAGGAATGATATTTATGAGTTTAAAGAAATTACTGACCTTAGGTTTTGGCGTGATTCTCGCGCTAATTTTGGTTATTTCAGTCGTTGCTTCATTACGCTTTTATCAATCGAGTGATGGGTTTAACACCTACCGCTCCCTTGCATTAACAAGCGTCTCAACGGGTCGAATCCAAGCCAATATACTGGAGGCTCGTTTATCTGCACTTAAATATATTAAGAACCCTACTCCGTCACATGCTTCTGAACTGAATAGACGTATCACCGCATCAAATCAATTGATCGATGACATATTAGACTCTCATATTGACGACCTACACAAAAATGAATTCCTAGCTATAGAAGGCCTGCTTAATCAATATAGCCAAGGCTTTAACCAAGTAGTTCAACTGGTCAATACTCGAAACAACCTAGTTCAAGAGGCCTTAGACCCATCAGGGGTCAATATGCGTGAGGCAGTGACTAACCTAATGACCCAGGCTTCAGCTGAAGAAGATTTAGAAGTTGCTGTCAGTTCAGGGCAGCTTCAGCAGCATGTATTGCTATCAAGATTGTACGCTTCTAAATTTCTGACGAGCAATAAAACAGAAGATGCTCAGCGTGCTGAAAAAGAGTTCGTATCTGCCGCACTACTTGCAGAAACAATCGAATCTCAACTCATGTCGATGGAACAAATCAACTACTTAAACGATTTCACTAGTGCCTTCAAAATTTACCGCAACACATTTTCAAAGATCGTTGACACTATAAACACGCGAAATGGCATCATTTCAGGGACTCTTGATCTTGCTGGTGTTAATGCAGCAAAAACAATTGAAGAGATAAAGCTATCAACAAAGTCAGAGCAAGACTTTGTCGGGCCTAATATGGTCGAGCGATTCTCTAACGCGCAATTTGTACTTGGCGTTCTTTCAATTCTCGTTGTCGCTGCTTCTCTTAGCATTGCCGTTTCGATTTACCGCAGTGTATGGAAAGTCGTTGGAGGAGAGCCAAGTGACATCCAAGCAATTGTTGCCGAAGTCGCCGCTGGTGATCTTTCAAAGCAGATTCCAATTACGGGTAAAGAAACCGGTATATACGCAAACATTTTGGAGATGCGCCAAGAACTACGTCGAATCATCGATGGTTTCCACCAAATTTCAGATAATGTTTCAGCAGCCTCCGTTGAGCTAACCGCAGTGATGAGCCAAACAGAAGGAAATGCTCAACAAGAACTGAGTCAAATGGAGCAAATCGCAACTGCTATCAATGAACTTTCTAGTACTGCGAGTGAGGTTAGCCAGAATGCAGCTAGCGCAGAGAGCGCTGCAACTGGGGCAACGACAAATGTCAAAGATGGCAGTGTTTCACTCGATGCATCAGATGATATATCACGAAAAGTTGAAGACTCGATCGAAGAAACATCAAACATCGTTAATCAATTGCAAGAGTACTCGGTAGAGATCGGTAGTGTTATTGAAGTGATCAATTCAATTTCTGAGCAAACTAACTTACTTGCGTTAAATGCAGCCATTGAAGCCGCTCGAGCGGGAGAGCAAGGCCGAGGCTTTGCGGTAGTTGCAGATGAAGTTCGTTCTCTTGCCGCTAAAACACAACAATCAACGGTCGATATTCAAGAAATAATATCTCGCCTTCAGGCTCAAGCGAAAGATGCGAACCAATTTATGCAATCCAACCTTTCGTTAGCAGAAGAATCTAGACAGTATAGCGAACAGCTTCGTGCTGCATTCGCTTCTATCACTGACTCTGTACAACTAATATCTGATATGAACACACAAGTAGCCACAGCGTCTGAAGAACAATCAGGCGTAACACAAGATATTTCACAAAATGTTTCTCTGACCTTTGATATTGTTCATCAAAATGTTTCAGGAATTGAGCAGAGCAAACAGGCAAGTGAAGAACTCTCTTCATTAGCTGTTAAGCAAAAAGACTTGCTGAGTTTTTTCAAAATCTAACGTTATAGTAAAATAGATAAATAAGCTTCTAACGCCACTATTTGTGGCGTTTTTCTTTTCAAATGAACAAACAAAAAGAGCAGCCAAATAGCTGCTCTTTTTATTTTATTGCTCAGCTTTTTAAAGCAATTCCGAAACTACATCCGCTAATTGATGAAATGTTTCAAGACGTGACGAGCTTGGTCGCCATACAAGGCCTATGTCTCGGTATGCTTGTTGACCTGGCGGGTCAATCACCACTAAATTCTGATTTTGCAACAAACCATGGTCGATAGCCATCTGCGGAATAAAAGTAGTACCAAGGCCATTCGCCACCATTTGCACTAATGTATGTAGGCTTGTCGCGGTGAACGGGTTGATCTTCTCTTTGTCTGTTAACTTACAAGCCGATACCGCGTGCTCTGTTAAACAGTGTTCATTTTCTAGTAGAAATACAGATTCGTCTGGCAGATCATCGTATTTAATCGGAACACGGATACCGTCAGCTTGGTTGCGACTGATCACCATTCTGAAAGGATCTTGCCCAACAACTTTGCTCTCCATGTTGTCGATGTCAACAGGCAGGGCCAGAATCAGCACATCTAATTCACCATGACGCAGTGCAGCCAATAAGTTAGTCGTCGTGTCTTCACGTAACAGTAAGTTCAATTGTGGAAAACGATGGTTGGCTTCTTGGACCAAATCACACAAAAGGAATGGCGCAATGGTAGGAATACACCCCACTCGCAGTTGCCCTTGCATCGCATCCCCATTACATAGATTTCCAAGCTCGACAAGGTCTTGCCCTTTCGCCAATAGCTCTCGACCATGCTTAACCACCAGCTCACCCGCTTGAGTGAAAACCAATGGGCTTTTTTTATCTTTCTTCTCATAAAGAGGACAACCAATGAGTTCTTCCAGGTTTTGAATGCCTTTACTTAGTGTCGATTGACTCACGAAGCAGCGATCCGCAGCGTCGCTAAAGTGGCGAGTTTCGTGAAGAGTAACAAGATAGTGAAGTTGCTTAAGACTTGGCCATTTATTCATGAAATTACTTTGTAATATGACTAGGATAATTTAGGTAAAGGTCATTTGACCTAAGGGAACGGACAAAGAATAAGCTTATCGCTTTTTTCGATTAACTTAATCTATTTAATTCGCTTTTTTCTATAGTACCGATTGTACTATAGTTTGTCCCGTAGAAACGGAGCCCAAACAAAGATGTGTTGGGCCAACTAATTTTTTAGGAGATTCCAAATGGTACTAGTAGGTCGTCAAGCCCCTGACTTTACTGCAGCAGCTGTTCTAGGTAACGGTGAGATCGTTGATAACTTCAACTTCGCAGAATTCACTAAAGGTAAGAAAGCTGTAGTTTTCTTCTACCCACTAGACTTCACTTTCGTTTGTCCTTCAGAGCTAATCGCTTTCGACAACCGTCTAGAAGATTTCCAAGCTAAAGGCGTTGAAGTAATCGGTGTTTCTATCGATTCACAATTCTCTCACAACGCATGGCGTAACACTGCTATCGCTGATGGCGGTATCGGTCAAGTTAAATACCCTCTAATTGCTGACGTTAAGCACGAGATCTGCAAAGCATACGATGTTGAGCACCCAGAAGCAGGCGTTGCTTTCCGTGGTTCTTTCCTAATCGACGCAGACGGCCTTGTACGTCACCAAGTAGTTAACGATCTTCCACTAGGTCGTAACATCGACGAAATGCTACGCATGGTAGATGCACTAAACTTCCACGAGAAGAACGGTGAAGTTTGTCCTGCACAATGGGAAGAAGGTAAATCAGGTATGGACGCATCTCCACAAGGTGTTGCAGCATTCCTATCTGAGCACGCTGACGACCTAAGCAAGTAATTACCTCTTAAGCCCGAACTCAACGCGGGTTAATGGTTGGAAGACTCTCTATAAAGAGAAATAAAGCATAAGCTAATAGCGCAAAGCGCACCGCCAATCAGTTAAGAAGTAAAGTCCTATTAAAAGCCCGAAGTTAACGCTTCGGGCTTTTTTCATATCTATCCAACGACCATTCACTTGCCCTAAATCGCCTCTGCACCATTTAATAGAGGCAGTTACATAAACAAACTTTACCCCTATTTTCCTCTGCTACCACCTATTCATATCCTTATCTAGATTGTTATGATTTCGTCCGTATCTTTTTGAACGGATAAATACGATGAACACCGAAATTGAAGTCTGTATCGATAACTTAGAATCTCTATATAACGCACTATCTGGTGGCGCGAATCGAATTGAGCTTTGCTCTTCATTAGCACTTGGCGGGTTAACTCCAAGCTTCGGAATGATGAAGCAAGCGGCAAAAATTTCGTCCGTACCAGTTTATGCCATGATACGACCGAGACAAGGTGACTTCATATTCGATTATGACGATATACTCTGCATGCTGGAAGATATTGAAGCTTGTGCGAGAGCAGGGTTGAATGGCGTCGTTCTGGGTGTACTAACACCTGATGGTGAGATTGATATGTCTGCAATGCAAATTCTCTCAAGCAAGGCTCACCAACTCAAACTTGCAATCACCTTCCACCGTGCAATCGACCAACTTCAGGATTACCGAGTCGCATTAGAGCAGATTATTGAGCTTGGTTGTGAGCGTGTCTTGACGTCTGGACTCGCGAGTAACGCAGGGCAAGGGAAAGACATTCTTAAAGATATGGTATCACTCAGCCAAGGACGATTGGATATCATGGCTGGGGCAGGTGTGACCGCTGACAATGGTCTTGAAATTCTTAAGCATGCCAAGGTTCAGGCTCTGCACCTGTCTGCAAAATCAACAAGGCCAAGTCTAATGACACAAGCATCCCAGGCTCAGATGGGACACGAAGACGTGAACGATTACTTAATCCCGGTCACTAGTAGTCAAAAGATTAAAGAACTGAGAACAGCCCTAGATAAGTAGATAGACTCCCTGAGCCAACTAAACACTGATATTACGCGCCTAGTAAATTCAGTAAATTCAGTAAATTCAGTAAATTCAGTATTTAAAGTCCACGGTGGGTTACAACCCACCGCTTTCCCTGAATAAGTTCAGCTAAAAATGATAGATTGAATCTTACTCTTCAGGACGCCAGCTCAGTGCGCTCGCGATAGTGCCGATAACTAGTGTGTCTTTTTCAGCGTCACTAAGTTCAGGTAACATCTGTAGCGTTATCATTCCATTTGTCTGTGCAGCCGCGACTTCTTGCGAAGCGTGTTTAAAGCTATACCCTAGTGGTTTTTCCACCGACATTAAAAGGTCTTTACTTGAATGGACAGTTTCTACGTCATATTTATTCGCCCCAACTCGGATATAGCCAGCTTCTTTCTTTTCTAAGCTAACACTGATCATCCCAGATTGAGGCTCTAAAACGAACTCTCCTATATTCTCATTGCTTTGAGATACAGAACAGCGGTAAGGTTTATTGCCACCAAAATCAACACCCATATAGTTAACTGAAGTGCCACCGCCAGAACAGACTAAGTTCCACACTTGGCCATTATCGACTCTAGTGATTTCAGCAGCCAGCTCACCCTCTTTAAATGAAACAGTCTCAAACCATGTTGAACCTGATGAATTTCGGCTGTATTTACCTTGGTACATACCTGCAATATCAAACGTCCCTTCTTGTCCTAACCCCCAAAAATCACCATCGGTTTTAACCATGAGTTCTGGCTGCTGATTAACCGCATCTGATTTGTCCATGATGGCAACGCTGCCGCACGCAGTTAACGCGAAAAGAGGAGTCACAACGAAAAGAAACTTCTTCATACTGATATCTACCTAAAAATAAATGTAAGGGAAAAATTCAGTAGAAGAATAAATTAAAGATAAGTAAGAATATAGCGAGCATCAATGAGCTATATCGATACTATCGTTATTTTTCTCATGTGCCTTAAACAAATACATTACAAAACATCAGCTTATGTTTAGACACTTCTATCAAGCTCGTTTTGTAAGGCTACGTAAGACCCAAAGATCACGTGTAATGATCACTCCTGCTGATAAGCAGGCATTATCACAGAGATAACCAATGCGAATTAGCCTGCTCTTTCAAAGCCCATATAATGATCACCGTTAGCCAGTGATTTCACTGGATTCACGCATGGATCGACCTAATGCTAAGGAGGGCGCAAAATTACTTCGGTGGTACCATGAAATTTAAAACACTTCTTTTAGCTTCAGCTTTATTCTCAACCTCTGCACTTTCAAATGGTCTTCACTTATCTCCTGAACTAAAGATTGGTTCTTATCATGGCTTTGGAATGCAAGCAGGTATTACTGATGTGGCGAATCTAGGTGCGGTTTATCTGAGCTATTCTCACCTTTGGTATGACAGCGACCGATACGATGAAAATGTCGATGCGTACCGCGTTGGTATTCAAAATATGTTTGGAAGAAACCAGAACCACGGCTTTCAGGCAGAGATTGGTGTAGCGCGTTATGACGGAACAAAAACGCGCAACGGCGAAATTTAAGAGAAGACAGCACATGGATTAAGTCTTGGTGGAGCCTACGTTTACCAAGCAACATCAGATCTTGGATTGCGTGCTGGTGTTGATATGAATATTTTTGATCACAACAAGACCTTTGTGCCTTACGATACAACGATCAACCTTTACCTTGGTGCAATAATTAGCTTCTAAGGTTAATACCTACTTAAGTGCGTCATCAAGGCTTTGATCGCCTAGGTGACGTACATCTTTACCCTTCACAAAGTAAATAATGTATTCGCAGATATTTTGGCAACGGTCTCCCACTCGCTCAATCGCACGAGCTGACCACATCACCTGTAAAATATTTGGGATGTTCTTAGGATCTTCCATCATATACGTCATTAACTGACGAATGACTGCCTCGTATTCCGCATCCAACTTATCATCAAGTTTGTGAACTTCTGCCGCAGCATCGACATCCATACGAGCAAAAGCATCTAATACTTGGTGAAGCATGGTGATAGCCTGACGACAAAGGGGTTCCAACGAAACATGGAATTTTTGTTCTTTGGTCGAAGGGATCTCTATTGCACCTTGAGCTATTTTAGAAGCAACATCACCAATACGCTCTAGATCGGTAATCGTTTTAATTATCGCCATAATCAATCGCAGATCTTTCGCTGTCGGCTGACGCTTGGCAATGATGCGAGTACACGCCTCATCAATCGACACTTCCATCGCATTCACTTTATGGTCGTCACGAATCACTTTCTTGGCCAGTTCCGCGTCATCTTTATGCAGAGCTTGCATCGCAAAGGACAACTGCTGCTCTACCAATCCACCCATAGTTAATACGTGTGTACGGATAGATTCTAATTCGACATTAAACTGTCCTGAGATGTGGCGACCAAAATGCATGTCAGCTCCTTAAAAGAAATGAATAAAGCCGTTTATTTCAGAGTGACTTAGCTCTAGATGGCACGAACTTAAACGCTAGCCATACCTACCAGTAATGTAGTCTTCCGTTTGATTTTTCAATGGCGAAGTAAATATCGAATCGGTATCTGAGTACTCGATCAATTTTCCCATATGAATAAAGGCAGTATGGTCACTTACACGCGCGGCTTGTTGCATGTTGTGGGTAACAATCACCACTGTGTATTGCGTTTTTAGATCGTTGATCAGCTCTTCAATCGTCAGAGTAGAAATCGGATCGAGTGCCGATGTTGGCTCATCCAATAACAGCACTTCAGGTTCGATGGCAACCGCACGAGCGATAACTAAACGCTGCTGTTGACCACCCGATAAACCAAAAGCGTTCTCATGCAATCGGTCTTTCACTTCATCCCATAGCGCGGCTGCACGCAAAGAGCGCTCAACTGCATCATCAAGATCTCGGCTGTTGCTCACGCCTTGCAGCCTCAATCCATAAACCACATTCTCATAAATGGATTTAGGGAAAGGATTAGGGCGTTGAAACACCATGCCGACACGACGTCGTAAGGTCGCGACATCCACCTTAGGGTGATAGACGTTCTTGCCATGAAGCTTCACTTTTCCGGAAACCTTACAACCTTCAACAAGATCGTTCATGCGATTAATGCAGCGCAGTAGAGTCGACTTACCACACCCTGATGGGCCAATAAACGCGGTCACCTGTCCCTTTGGGATTTGCATTGAAATATCATCAAGTGCTTGGCTCTCTTTATAATAAAGATTCAGCCCTTCAATCGAGATAGCAATTTGCTCATCCTTCAAATTGTGAACATCAAGTGGTGCTTGGTAACCCAAGGTTTCATTAATCGAGAACATCTAATCTTGTCCTAAGGTTCGGTATTTTTCACGCAAGTTATTACGGATATTGATGGCCGTTAAATTCAATCCAACAATCACAGTAACCAGTAAAAATGAAGTCGCATACACTAAAGGTCGTGCCGCTTCGATATTAGAGGTTTGAAACCCAACATCATAGATATGAAAACCTAAATGCATGAACTTTCTGTCTAAATGCAGGTATGGGAACTGACCATCCACAGGCAAGCTTGATGCGAGTTTCACCACACCCACCAGCATTAATGGGGCAACCTCCCCCGCAGCTCTCGCGATTGCCAAAATCAAACCGGTGATAATCGCAGGGCTTGCCATAGGTAAAACAATGCGCCAAAGCGTCTCGAATTGAGTAGCACCAAGCGCTAATGAACCGTGCCTCACGGAGCTAGGGATGCGCGTTAAGCCCTCTTCCGTTGTTACAATAACAACGGGTAATGTTAATACCGCTAAGGTCAGTGCGGACC